>NZ_FOKD01000002.1:0-666764 GCF_900112095.1 Pseudomonas sp. NFPP24 | reverse complement strand
AACCGTCTTGCTGCTTTTGCCATTGCGCTGATTGGTCGACTCCTCAGGGCGCTCCGCGCCCTGAGGGTAACCAAGGTGGTGACCCAGCTCGGCGCCTAGCGCACGCTCGATCAGAGCCTTCTTGAACGCCATGGACGCGTCTTGAATGGCTTCGGCGCTCATCGGGCCTTTAACAAACTGCTCGATCAGCTCTTGGGGAATCGAGGGCAACTCCCTCGCTGTTGCATTGGCGGACTTCTTTTTGGTCGGCATACATGCACCTCTAGCTACATGTTATGCCCGAACACAAAATTTCTGACAGTCTCCCCCGCGTTGGACTGCGAAGCAGCCCCAAAACCGGCGACCGAAGAGTATCTGACTCAACGAATTCCTTCTTCAGGGTCGCTTCGCAACCCAGCGCGGGGCAAGCCCGCTCGCCACAATTGCAGTGTTCGCAACTGTAAGAGTGGAGCCATAAGTCGCCGTTATCAAAATAACGGATATGTACTCAACTCAAAACCTCAGCCAACCCTTTGTCGCCAAAAAACCGCCACCCAATTCCCCGGCTTTATTGGGTGCACATACGCCCACTCCCAGCTAATCTCCTCAAATCGAATATTCAATCAAAATGGATATTTTTTTGACGCCAGGTCAGCAGTCGCAGGGAATGCACATGACAAAGGGACGTAGTGGCAGAGAGAGGCGAACGCTGCCAGAGGGCACTGCGATGAAGTGGCGCCACACGTTCCAGACCCGCATCGCCGGGGTGCTCGCGCTGCTGCTGCTGGTAGTCGTGGCCGCCACCTATTTCTCGGTAAAGACCGCCACCGCCCGCGCAGTGGAAAACCAGGCGCAAGTCCAACTGAAAACCGGCAGCCAGGTGTTCGAACGCTTGCTCGATCTGCGCGGGCATCGCCTGCAATACGGCCTGGACTGGCTGACCGCCGACCTGCCGTTCAAGCAAGCCGTGGCCGACGGCAAGACCGTGCCGATCCTTGCTGCGCTGCGCCGTCACGGCACGGGTATCCGCTCCAGCGAGGTGTTTGTGCTGGGCCTGGATGGCAAGGTCATGGTCAGCACGTTGCCGATCCTCACCCGTGGCCAGTTTTTCCCCTACGACGATGCCCTGCGTCACGCGCGGCGCACGGGGCTGCAGATGTTGATCGTGGCCATGGATGGGCGTCCGTATTTGTTGGTGCAGGATGAAGTACTCGACCCGCTGCCTATCGCTCGCATCGTCATGGGGTTCCCCATGGATAAGCTGTTCGCCAGTGAACTGCGTTCCATGAGCAACCTGGAGGTGTCGTTCCTCAGCGTGCAGGACGGCAAGCCCGGCCCGTTGTTCAGCACGCAGCCGGACGCCTACCAGGCCGGTACCCTCAGCCTGTTGCGCGACGGGCATGTCGACCCCGAACCGCGGATCCATTTGTTCTACGGCCAGCGTGTGCTCAGCCAGGTATTACCGCTGGCCAACACGGGCGACGGCGATGATGTGCGGGTGCTGTTGCAAAGCCCGCTGGACCACGCCCTGGAATCCTTTGCGCCGCTGGACCGGCAGTTCCTCGGGATTGCCCTGGCGGTGCTGGTGGTGTCGTTGGCCGGCGCGTTGTTTTTGGCGCGGCGAGTGTCGCGCCCGCTCAATGCGCTGGTGCAGGCGGCCGAACGCATCGGCGCCGGTGACTACCGCACGCCGGTGCGGGTGCGCAGCCATGATGAGTTCGGCCTGTTGGCCCGTGCGTTCAACGCCATGCAAAGCGGCATCGCTGTGCGTGAGCGGCAACTGGCGCACAACGCGTTGCATGATCCGCTCACCGGCCTGCCCAATCGCGCCCTGGCGATGGAGCGCCTGGGCAGTGCGATCAGCGCCGGCAGGCCGGTGGTGTTGCTGTATGTGGGGATCGAAAATTACCGGGTGATCAACGAAGGCTTTGGCCCCGAAGGTGTCGAGGAAATGCTGCGCGAAGCCAGTCGCTGCCTGGCCATGAGCCTGTTGGCCAGCGACACCGCGGCACGCATCGCCGGCAGTGAGTTTTTGCTGTTGCTGGAAAACACCGAGGTCGACCGCGCCGTGGCCCGCGCCGACCGCCTCTACGCGCTGCTCACCGAGCCCCAGCGCATCGGCAATGACGAACTGCGCCACGAAGTCAGCATCGGCATCGCGGCTTACCCCGCCGACGGCCAGCAAGTGGAAGAGTTGATCAGCCGCGCCGCCATCGCCCGGCATGACGCCGCGAGCCTGCCGGGGCATCTGCAGATCTACCAGCAGGACCGCGACCTGGCCCATCAGCGCCAGATCACCCTGATCCGCGACCTGCGGCGTGCGGCCATCGAGGGCGAGTTGTTCCTGTGCTACCAGCCCAAACTCGACCTCAAGCACGGCCATGTGCGTCAGGCCGAAGCCTTGTTGCGCTGGCAGCACCCGACCCTGGGCCAGGTGTCTCCCGCCGAGTTCATCCCCCTGGCCGAACGCACCGGCAGCATGAGCAGCCTGACGCTGTGGGTGATCGAAGAAGCGGTGCGCCAGATCGCCGAGTGGGCGCACCGCGGCATGCTGATCCAGCTGTCGGTGAATATTTCGGTGGACGACCTGGCTGATGACGACCTGGCGATTCGCGTCACCGCGCTGTTGATGCAGTACCAGGTGGACGCCGGGCAACTGATCTTCGAGATCACCGAAAGCGCGATCATGCACAACCCGCAACAGGCCCTCAGCGTGCTGGAGCAACTGCGCGGTTGCGGTACCAGCCTGTCGGTGGATGACTTTGGTACCGGCTACTCGTCCCTCGCGCAATTGCAGCGCTTGCCGGTGCAGGAGTTGAAGATCGACCAGTCCTTCGTGCGCAACCTCGACAGCACCAGCGGCGATGGCGTGATCGTGCGCTCCACCATCGAGATGAGCCACAACCTCGGACTCAAGGTAGTGGCCGAGGGCGTGGAGTTTGCCCCCAGCCTCAAGCTGCTCAAGCAGTGGAATTGCGATACCGCCCAGGGCTACCTGATCAGCCGCCCGCTGAACGCGATGGCGTTCGAGATGTGGATGCGGCGTGAGCGGGTGCCGATCTAGAAAAGCCTTTCCCTTCGACTGCAGATTTTCAAAACAGCGTCGATAACCTCTACAAGGCTTGACCGAATGCATAGTTTTTTGCCGACAGGCGGTTATGTATTGCTGTAAAACCGATGATGGCCATTGGCCTTGTTTGCGTCATCATGCATGCACTTCAATGTTTCTGTGCCAAGGCAGGCTGCTCTTTCAGCTCATTTCCTGCGGATCGACCATGGCTTGGATTTTTCACTCGTTACTTCGTACGGCACTGTTGCTGGCTGTGGCCGGCCCCGCATCGGCGGCGACGCTTGAGGTGTTGGCCCTGCAGGTCGACGGTCAGCCTGTTGCCGATGCCGTGGTCACCTTGCACGGCCCTGCGCAGGCGCCGCAAGGCGTGCTCAAGGCGGATATGGACCAGCGCGGTCAACGCTTCGCGCCCCATGTACTGGCAGTGCACACCGGTACCCAGGTGCGCTTCCCCAACAGCGACAATATTCGCCATCAGGTGTATTCGTTCTCCGCTGCCAAGCGCTTCGAACTGCGCCTTTACGAAGGCACGCCCACTGACCCGCTGCTGTTCGACAGGCCCGGCGTGGTGGTGCTGGGCTGCAATATCCATGACTGGATGCTCGGCTATATCTATGTCACCGATGACCCACGTTTCGGCGTCAGCGATGCCCAGGGCCGTGTGCGCCTGGAACAGTTGCCGGCCGGTGACTACCACCTCACCGTGTGGCATCCGCAACTGGCAGATATGCAGCCGTTGGATGGCGGCACCTTGCACATGCCTGCTGCCGGGCTCAGCCACCGTGTGACGTTGAGCCTGGAGCCCGCACCGGCGGATTTGCCGCCGCCGCCCAGCGCCTTTGGCGATGCCTTCAATCGAGCCGCCCATGAAACTGCGCAGTAGCTTCCAGGCGCGGGTCGCCTGCGTGTTGATCGTGCTGTCACTGGTGGTGATCGGCGCGCTGTATTTCAGCGTCAAGGCCGCCACCCGCTCGGCGGTCCACGGCCAGGCCCTGGCCCAGCTGGACGTGGGCACGCGGGTGTTCGAGCGCTTGCTCGACACACGCGGTCGGCGCCTGGCCGATGGCGTGCAGTTGTTGGCGGCCGACTTCGGTTTTCGCGATGCGGTCGCCAGTGGCGATTCGGCAACCCTGCGCTCGGTGCTGCTCAACCACGGCAAGCGCATCAACGCCAGCGACATGATCCTGCTGGGCATGGACGGAAAAGTCCTGGCCAGCACCCTGGAGGACGTTCCGGAGGGCTCGACCTTTCGCTACGACCAGGCCCTGCGCGAAGCCCGGCGCAATCGTCAGGCGATGCTGATGGTGCCGTTGCAGGGCGAGCCGCATCTGTTGGTGGAAGCTTCGGTGCTGGCGCCGTTGCCTATCGCGCGGGTGGTAATGGGGTTCAGCATGGACGCGGCATTTGCCGATGAGCTGCGTTCGTTGAGCAACCTGGAAGTCTCGTTCCTGGCGATTGATCATGACCGCCCCGGCGAGCTGGTCAGTACCCAGCCGCAAGCACTGCGCCAGAGCATCAGCGCGCTGATGCTGGGCGACTCGACGCGGCGTGGGGTGTCCACCACCGATCACCTTGAGCACCGCTTCCTCAGTCAATCGCTGGTATTGGCCAGTGATGAAAACGGCAAAGTCCTGGCCCTGCTGCAAAGCCCGCTGGATGCGGCGATGCAGGCCTTTGTGCCGTTGGATGAAAAGATTCTCGGGATTGCCCTGGTCGCGCTGATCGCTTCATTGATCGGTGCCTTGCTGCTGGCGCGCACGGTGTCGCGTCCGGTGCAGGCCTTGGCGCAGGCGGCCGAACGCATCGGCAGCGGCGACTATCAGACCCCGGTGGTGCTGGCGCGCAGTGATGAACTGGGGCGCCTGGCCCTGGCGGTCAACGCGATGCAGAACGGCATTGCCGAGCGCGAACAACAGCTGGCGCACAATGCCTTGCATGATCGTGTCACCGGCCTGCCGAACCGTGCGCTGGCCATGGAACGCCTGGGCAGTTCGATTGCCCTGCAACGCCCGGTGGCCCTGATCTACCTGGGCATCGACAACCTGCGCGCCGCCAGCGAAACCGCCGGCCCCGAAGCGGTGGACCAACTGCTGATCACGGTCAGCCAGCGCCTGCAAGCGGCGTTGCGCCCCGGCGATACCGTGGCGCACCTGATCGCCGACGAATTCCTGCTGCTGCTCGAAGGGGCAGGCAGCGACGAAGCGGTGGGCATGGCCGACAAACTGCAACAGCTGCTGCTGCGTCCCCAGCGCATCAACGGCCATGACCTGGCGCTGGATTGTCGCCTGGGCATCGCGGTGTACCCGGTCGATGGTGAAAGCCCGCACACCTTGCTGGAACGCGCGGCCATCGCCATGAAGGACGCCGCGCAAATGCCCGGCCGCCTGCAAATCTACGAGCAGGGCCGCGACCTGGCGCACCGCCGCCAGATTACGCTGATCCGTGACCTGCGCCACGCGGCCAACCAGGGTCAACTGTTGCTGCACTACCAGCCCAAGCTGGATATCCGCCAGGGCCATGTGCGTCAGGCCGAAGCGCTGTTGCGCTGGCAGCATCCGCAGTTCGGCATGGTCTCGCCGGGGGAATTCATCCCGCTGGCCGAGCGCTCGGGCAGCATCCAGTTGCTGACCCAATGGGTGATCGAGCAGGGCATTCGCCAGTTGTGCGAATGGAACCGGCGCGGCCTGTCCTTGCAACTGTCGCTGAACATCTCGGCGGACGATCTGCTCGGCGATGAGCTGGCCCACCGGGTCTCGGCATTGCTGTGTCGCTATGGTTTGCCGGCCGAGCAACTGCTGTTTGAAATCACCGAAAGCGCGGTGATGCGTGAGCCGGAAAAAGCCCTCAAGGTGCTCAACTTGCTGCGCGATTGCGGTATCGGCCTGTCGGTGGACGATTTCGGCACCGGCTATTCGTCACTGGCGCACCTCAAGCGCCTGCCGGTGCAGGAGTTGAAGATCGACCAATCCTTTGTGCGCAACCTCGATGAAACCAGTGAAGACGCAGTGATCGTGCGTTCCACCATCGAGATGAGCCACAACCTGGGCCTCAAGGTCGTTGCCGAGGGCGTCGAATATGCCCACAGCCTGCGCCTGCTCGAGCGCTGGCAGTGCGACACGGCCCAGGGTTACCTGATCAGCCGGCCGTTGAGTGCCGACGCCTTCGAAGCCTGGATGGCCTTGCCGCTCAGTGCGCAAACTTCCCTGGTTCATTGAGTGACATGACCGTGCGTTTTTCTTTCCTGATCGGTTGCCTTGGCGCACTGGCCCTGCAAACGGCACTGGCCGACAACGGCCGCCTGATCGCTACCGGTGGCGCCAGCAGTATCGAAGGCACGGCGGGCGGTGGGGTCACACCCTGGGCAGTGCTGGCCGGATACGGCGAACAGCACGAATGGGGCGCCACGGCGTTCGCGACCACGGTCAACCTGCCGGATTATCGGCTGGACGTGGCCGGGCTGGCGCTGGCCTACGACAACCGCGTCGAGGTGTCTTTCGCCCGCCAGCGCTTCGACCTCGGCAGCCTGGTGCATAAGCTCAATCTGCCCGAGGACAACCTGGGCCAGGACGTGGTCGGCCTCAAGGTGCGCCTGTTCGGTGATGTGATCTACGACGCGCTGCCGCAGGTTTCCCTGGGCCTGGAATACAAGCACCAGACGAACTTTGATATCCCCAGCCTGGTGGGCGCCAGGCGCGACAGCGACGTCGAAGGCTACCTGGCCGCCAGCCGCCTGTTCATGGGCGCCGCGTTTGGCTACAACGTGCTGGTCAACGGCAGCCTGCGCTACAGTCGGGCCAATGAAACCGGCTTGCTCGGCTTTGGCGGCGACCGCCGCGACAGCCGCAGCCTGCTCAAGGAAGGCTCGCTGGCGTTGCTGCTCAACCCGCGTTGGGCGGTGGGCGTGGAGTACCGTGAGAAGCCCGACAACCTGTCGTTTGCCGGCGAAAGTGATTGGGCGGATCTGTTCGTGGGGTACTTCCCCAACAAGCATGTGTCGTTTGTATTGGCTTATGCACGGCTTGGCGAAATCGCCACGCTGGACCACCAGAACGGCACGTATTTGTCCGTGCAGGGGAGTTTCTGATGCGCTGTCTACCGCTGGTTTTCGTGCTGCTGCTCAGCGCCTGCGCGCAGCAACCGCCCAAGGACGACAGCCTCTATCGCGACCTCGGCGCCATGCCCGGCATCACGCGGATCGTGGAGGGCATGTTGCTCAACATCGCCCGGGATGATCGTATCGTCGAGCGCTTCCGGCGCATTGATATCCAGCGTCTGCGCAACAAGCTGATCGAGCAGTTCTGTGTGGAGGCGGGTGGGCCCTGCACCTACACCGGTGACAGCATGGCCGAGAGTCACAAGGGCCAGAATGTGAGCCGCAGTGATTTCAATGCGTTGGTGGAGGACTTGATCAAGGCGATGGACAGCGAGGCAATTGCGGTGCCGGTGCAGAACCGCCTGATTGCGCGGCTGGCGGTGATGCGCGGTGAAGTCATAGAACACTGATAAAAAATGTGGGAGGGGGCTTGCCCCCCTCCCACAGTGACAGTTCTGTTGCCGGTGTCGCTTATTCCGGCAGTTTGAACGCCATCACATAGTCACCCTGCTTGGTGCCCAGGGAACCGTGACCGCCGGCCATGACCAGCACGTACTGCTTGCCATCCTTGCCGGTGTAGGTCATCGGGGTGGTCTGCGCGCCGGCTGGCAGGCGACCTTCCCACAGTTGCTTGCCGTTTTTCACGTCGTAGGCACGCAGGTACTGGTCGAGGGTGCCGCTGAGGAACGCGACGCCACCGGCGGTGGTGAAGGTGCCACCCAGGCTGGGCACGCCCATGGTCAGCGGGACCGGAACCGGCGAGCTGTCACGCACGGTGCCGTTCTTGTGCATCCAGATGGTTTTGTGGGTGGTCAGGTCGACCGCGGCCACATAACCCCATGCCGGTGCCTGGCACGGCAGGCCCATTGGCGACAGCAGGGCTTCGAGGATCACGCCGTACGGCGCGCCTTTGTTTGGCTGCACGCCTTCGGTTTCGCTGACGCGCGGGCCTTGCTTGGCGATGTCGGCCGCCGGGATCAGCTTGGACTTGAACGCCATGTAGCTCGGGTTGACGAAGGCAATCTGACGCACCGGGTCGACGGAAATGCCACCCCAGTCGAACACGCCGAAGTTGCCCGGGTACACGATCGAACCTTGCAGCGATGGCGGGGTGAACGCACCGTCGTAGCGCATGGATTTGAAATCGATGCGGCACAGCAGTTGGTCGAACGGTGTCACGCCCCACATGTCACGCTCTTTGAGCGGCGGCGGCATGAAGTTCAGGTCCGACTTCGGCTGGGTTGGCGAGGTGTGGTCGCCCGCGACGGCGCCTTGCGGCACGGCCACTTCGTGGATCGGCACCACGGGTTGGCCGGTGGCGCGGTCCAGCACGTAGATGCTGCCTTGCTTGGTCGACGCCATCACCGCCTGCTTCACGCCGGCTTCGGTCTTGATGTCGATCAGCGACGGCTGGCCGCCTACGTCCATGTCCCACAGGTCATGGTGAGTGAACTGGAAGGTCCACTTCACATGGCCGCTGTCGATGTCCAGGGCGGTCAGGCCGGCGCTGTATTTTTCCGAGTCTTCGGTACGGTCGCCGCCGTATTGGTCGGGCATCTGGTTGCCCATCGGCAGGTACAGCATGCCGAGTTTTTCATCCACGGCGAACATGGACCACATGTTCGGCGAGTTGCGGGTGTAGGTCTTGCCTTCGGCCAACGGGGTAGTGTCGTCCGGGTTGCCACTGTCCCAGTTCCACACCAGCTTGCCGGTGTGCACGTCGAACGCGCGGATCACGCCGCTGGGCTCGTCGGTGGAGACGTTGTCGGTGACGTGGCCGCCGATCACCACCAGGTTCTTGGTGACGGCCGGTGGCGAGGTGGAGTAGTAACCGCCTGGGGCGAAGCTGCCGATGTTGGCACGCAGGTCGACCTGGCCTTTGTCGCCGAAGTCTTCGCACATCTTGCCGGTGTCGGCGTTGAGGGCGATCAGGCGGGTGTCGGCGGTTGGCACGAAGATGCGTTTCGGGCAGGCGTTCGGTGCTGCGGCCGGGCTGGCGCTGCCGGTCGGGCTTTGCTCGGAAGCGTACACGGCGTCATCGTGATACGACACGCCACGGCAGGTCATGTGTGCCCAGCCCTTGAAGTTCTCGGCACCCTGGCTGCTGATCTTCGGATCGAAGCGCCAGATTTCCTTGCCGGTGTCCGGGTCGAGGGCAATCACCTGGCTGTGCGGGGTGCACACGTAGAGCATGCCGTTGACTTTCAGCGGGGTGTTTTCCGCGGTGGTCTCGCCTGGATCATTCGGGCCAGGGATGTCACCGGTGCGGTAGGTCCACGCTGGTACCAACTTGTGGGCGTTTTCCGGGGTGATCTGCGCCAGCGGCGAGTAACGGTCACCGTAGGCCGAACGGCCGTAGGAGTTCCAGTCGCCATCGGCCTGGGACGGCGCAGCGCTGGCCATGCCTGGCACCGCGTCGCGGTCCAGTTGGCCGGTCTTGACCATCTCACCCGGGTTGGTGAACTGGCTGGCCAGGGCGGTAGCACCTGCCAACACCACGGCGACGCTCAGCGCGCCAGTGCCCAGTGGGGCAGGCTGGCCGCGCAGCAACGGACGGCGGAACCACGGCAGCAGCATGACGATGCCCAGGGCGAACAGCAGCGCCAGGCGCGGCACCAACTGCCACCAGTCCAGGCCGACTTCCCACAGCGCCCATACGGTGCTGGCGAACAGCACCAGTGCGTACAGGCCCAGCGCGGCGCGGCGGGTGGCCAGCAACAGGATGCCGGTCAGGGTGATGCCGATACCGGCCAGCAGGTAGTACAGCGACCCGCCGAGCATCGTCAGCTTGATACCCCCGGCCAGCAAGGCCAGGCCCATGATCAGCAGCAAGACGCCTAGCAACCTGGGCAGCAGGCGGCTTCGGCTCGAAGCACCATCAGTGCTCATAGTGTGTTTCTCCGTGACGTTGGAATTATGTGACCCCGTGCTTCACTGTAGATGACGATTCGGCACGGGCTTGGTTCAGCGTTAATTCGGTTTTTCTGGGGATAAGTGGGGTTATCCACAGAGGGGCGATTTATCCCCAGGCGCAGCTCGAGGTAAGACAGCGCTGTCTTTGCAGGTGGGAATAATCAGCAAGATGAGGTCGACCGGGGGCGTGAAACGTTTCAGTTTGTTGCGGCAAGGATAAAGGGAGAGGGCGTCGAGAGAAAGCGTAAATCGCAAGATGCATCATTTCAGATTTGGTAACAGTGACAGATAGTCGCTGCAACGTTGGCTTCATGAAGCCCTGCCCTGTGGCGAGCGGGCTTGCCCCGCGTTGGGCTGCGAAGCAGCCCCTGTCAATTCACCACAGTCTTTGAGAAAGACTCAGTGACTGGTTTTGGGGCTGCTGCGCAGCCCAACGCGGGGGGCAAGCCCGCTCGCCACAGTAAGCGGGTTCCTACAGGCTGGGGGGAAAATTTTTAGAAGGTGGTTCGAACGCCAAACTGCACACTTCTACCCGGCGCCGGGGCAATATCGCGCAGGATCGAGCTGGCATAGCGCACGGTCTGGTTGGTCAAGTTCTCGCCGTTCACGAACGCCAGCCACTGGCTGCCACCCATATTGAAGTGATAACCCATGCTTGCGCCGAGCGTAGTGTAGCCATCGGTGCCGCTTTCGTTATCCGGCACGCGACCCTGGCCCGCCGCGTGTTCCACATCGATACGTGCCTGCCAGCGGTCCAGTTCCCACAGCAAGCCGCTGTTCAAGCGCAACGGTGCGATACGCGGGAGGGCTTCGCCGGTGTCGAGGTTGGTCGCACGGGTGTAGTCGCCTGACAGTTCCAGCGCGAACTTACCGTAGGCGCTTTCGCCAAGTTTCCAGTGATCCTGGGCTTCAAAGCCGGCGAAGCGTGCCCGCACGCCAGAGTACTTGTACTCAGGGATACCGCCCGCGTCTTCTTCGCCTTCATCGTTCAGCGTGCGACCGCTGCCCAACAGCCCGATGTAGTTGGAGAAGCGGCTGTAGAACACCCCGAAGCTGCCCTTGTGAGTGCCATTGTCAAAGCGCAGCGCCAGGTCGCTGGACACGGCTTTTTCTTTTTTCAGGTTGGCATCCCCCAGCTCGTAGGTGCCGGTGGCGACGTGGGCGCCGTTGGCATACAGCTCGTAGAAGGTCGGTGCACGCTCGGTGTAGCCCAGGGTGGCGGCCAGGGACCACACGGGTGTGAGGGTGTAGACCGCACCCGAAGACAAGCTGCCGGCGGTGAAGTCATTGGATTTGTCGGCATTGGCAAAACGCGCGTTGCCCTTGGCATCCGGGTCGACGCTGGTGTGTTCCAGGCGCCCGCCGAGGCTGAGTTTGAGGCGCTCGGTGGCCTGCATTTCTTCGAGGATAAACAGCGCGCCGGCGTTGGTGTCGGTCTGCGGCACGAAGGCCTCTTCGCCGAGGGCGGAGAACTCGTTGCGGGTCACTTGCGCGCCCACCACGCCATCGAACGGGCCAAGCGGCTGGTGGCGGGCTTCTATCCGGGCTTCATACCCCTTGTTCTTGAAGATCGTGCCGGTTTCGCCACCTTCGATTTCGCGGTGCTCGTAGTCGGTGTAGCCCGCGTCGAGTTTCACCGAGGTGAACGGACCCTGCAGGTTGCGGATCTCCGAAGCGAAGGCGTAGTGATCCTGCTTCATGCGGATGCGCACATCCTGTTCGGCAGGGGAGCCGTAGTTGGCGTCGTAGTTGCTGTAGGACAACCCGGCATAGCCGTCGTCCCAGGTGTAGGAACCGCCCACGGCACCGCCGTCCTGGCGCCCGTCGCTGTTGCCCAGGCGGCCATTCTTGCCGGGGGCGTCGTCGGTTGCCGGGGCGTGGCGGCTGCGCGCCTGACCGGGGATTTTCAGGTCGTTGAATTCCCGCGCGTTGGCGTCCAGGTGCAAGGCGAACGTGCCGTTGCCAGCCTCCAGTTTGCCGGCGCTGCTGCGCGTGGTGTCGGCGCCGCCGTAACGCAATTCACCGGCACCGTGGATGCCTTCGATGGCTTCGGTGGGGATGCGGTTGTCAAAGGTGTTGACCACGCCACCGATGGCGCTGCCGCCGTACAACAGCGCCGCCGGGCCGCGCACGATTTCAACGCGATCCACGTTGACCGGATCCAGCGGCACCGCGTGGTCGTAGGACAGCGATGACGCATCCAGCGCGCCCACGCCATTGCGCAGGATGCGAATGCGGTCGCCATCCTGCCCGCGGATGATCGGCCGGCTGGCGCCCGGGCCAAAGTACGACGACGACACGCCTGGCTGCTTGTTCAGGGTTTCGCCGAGGCTGCCCTTTTGTTGCAGGGTCAGGTCATCGCCTTCCAGCACGGTGGTCGGCGAGGCGAGCTGCTCGCTGCCCAGCGGGTTGCCGGTGATGACTTGGGGTTGCAGCTCCAGGGCATGGGCTTCGGAGCCGATCAGGAGGGCGGCGGCGAGCGGGGACAGGCGCCATAGGGAAGAGAAGAGCATTGGGCATTCCTTTGTAAAGCAACGAAAAGATTTGAGATGTATAGTTACAATATAACATCTCTTTTTCGCTGAAAACGGGAACTTTTTTGATCGTGCTAAAGTGCGCAGCTGTGTGTTCTCTTTTCTAAAGGCCTGGCATGACCGCGACAAGCAACGACCCTCTCCACGGCGTGACCCTGCAACACGTCCTCACCACCCTGGTGGAGCATTACGAATGGGCCGGCCTGGCCGAACGCATTGACGTACGCTGCTTCAAGAGCGACCCGAGCATCAAGTCAAGCCTCACGTTCTTGCGCAAGACCCCGTGGGCGCGGGAAAAAGTCGAAGGGTTGTACGTGAAACTGATGCGTACCAAACGTCCGCTGGACTGATCCCATGAAGCGGTTTGTGGCTGCGGCGGCGCTTGCTGGTTGGGTGGGGTTGGTGATTCAGCAATACCTGATTTTCTATTCGCGCTGGGAATCCGGCGCCAGCCTGATGGGCGGGCTGGTCAACTTTTTCAGTTTCTTCACCGTGCTCACCAACACCCTCGCGGTGGTGGTGTTGAGCTATGCGCTGGTGAAGCGCGATTCACCCGCGAAGCGGTTTTTCCTCGCGCCCGGCATCAGCAGTGGTATCGCCGTGAGCATCCTGGTGGTGGGCCTGGCTTACAACCTGTTGCTGCGGCATCTGTGGCAACCCGAAGGCTTCCAGTTCATCGCCGACGAGTTGCTGCACGACGTAATGCCGGTGCTGTTTTTTATCTACTGGTGGCAGTGCGTGCCCAAGGGCAACCTGCACCTCAGGCACATCGCCGGCTGGGTGATTTACCCGCTGGTGTACTTTGCCTATGTGCTGCTGCGGGGGGATTTGCTCGGGCAGTATCAGTACCCGTTCATTGATGTGGGCACCCTTGGTTATCCACAGGTGTTCGTGAATGCGGGGGGCATTCTGGCGGGGTTTGTCGCGATAGCAGGGGCAGTGGTGGGGCTGGACAAGCTCATCAAGCCCCAGCCCTGATTCATTCTTCGTCGCTGCCTTCGGCGCGCCAGTAACCGACGGCCTTGAGGAACTCCTCCTTGACCTGGTGCGTGTCCAGCAGCACGCGGCGCACCTGGCGCGACAGCTTGGTTTCGGTGGCGACAAAGCTGTACAGCAAGCCACTCGGCAGCGTCAGTTTGCGCACGGTGTCGAGCAGGTCGTCCTGGCCGCGAATCACCCAGATCACCTGGACGTCGGCCGCGCTTTGCAGCGCCTGCTTTTCGGCTGTATTGGCGATCTCGATCACGGCCAGCACGGTGCGCCCTGCCGGCAATTCTTCCAGGCGGCGAGCGATGGCCGGGATGGCGGTTTCATCGCCGATCAACAGGTAGCTGTCGAAGATATCAGGCACGATCATCGAGCCCCGTGGCCCACCGATGTACAGGTGTTGGCCGACCTGCGCCTGCTCGGCCCAGGTCGACGCAGGGCCGTCGCCATGCAGCACAAAGTCGATATCCAGTTCACCGATGCTCAGGTCGAAACGCCGCGGCGTGTAGTCGCGCATGGCCGGTTGCGGCCCGTCGCCCTTGATGGCGAACGTCGGGCTTTCCAGCGCGGCCTGTTCGGCGGCGTTCTGGGGGAACAGCAGCTTGATGTGATCGTCACTGCCCAGGCTGACAAACCCGGCCAATTCGGGCCCGCCCAGGGTGATGCGGCGCATGCGTGGGGTGATGTCCACCACCCGCAGCACGTGCAGGCGGCGACGTTTGATTTCGTGGGTAACGCGATGGATGGTTTGCGTATTCATTGGTTTTTCCCGTCGACAATGGCTTGGGCGGTGCTGTTGAGCAGTGCCGCGACACGCACGATTTCTTCCGGGCTCCAGCGCCCGTGGTGCGAATGCAAGGCATGGCGCAGGTTGTGCACCGCCTCGTGGATTTCCGGCGGTCGGTCCTGGCCGCGCAGCGCGCGCTTGCTCACGTCCATGCGCAGACGAATACCGTCGAGGGCAACCGTCTGCTCGCTTAAGAAGAGACGACCGGCGTCGGTGATTGTGTAGCGTTTTTTCCCGCCTTCGGTGTCGCCGCTGATCAACTCGCTTTCTTCAAGAAAGGTCAGCGTGGGGTAGATCACCCCGGGGCTGGGGCTGTAGGCGCCGTCGAACAGGCTTTCGATCTGACGGATCAGGTCATAGCCATGGCAGGGCTGTTCGGCGATCAGCGCCGGCAGCAGCAATTTCAGATCGCCTGGGGCAAAGACCCGCGGGCCGCGGCCACCGCGTTCGCGACCGCCGCGTTTTTCGAAGCCGTCGTGGCTGTCGTGGTGAGGGTGTCCTCTCATTGCGCTTCTCCTGTCGTGGTTAGATACAACGTAAGATATATCTTATGACTAGGGCAAACGCACCCGACCAACGGCACGCAAGGCATTACGAGCCTGAAAAGCAGGCTGAAAGTTTCGAGTTATTCAACTCTGTATAAATAGAGTAACTACTCAAGTAGTCAGTGGTGTTCTCTTACACGCGTTGTCGGCACGCGAATGTTGGAGTTTTTATGCGCATGTCGTATTGTTCTTACATACTTGTTCGGTGCGTAATTATTCTCGTTTATTATCAAGTAGTCTTTTTCTTACAGGTGATTTTAAAGTTTTGGCAAAATGCCACTTTTTTCCCATATTACTAGGTGTGTCTCGGCTACATGAAGTAGAGAAGCGGACTGCTTACTTGAACTTTTATTTTGAGAATACTTGTTTGGCATAAGGCGAGACGGTGCGTTCGTCAATGCAAGTTGTTGAAAAGTTTGCGTAATGCAGGTTTTTAATGACTTCACTAAATTGTTTTTAACCAACAGGTATATCGCTATGTTGAAACAACTTTCCGTCGCGGCCGCTCTGGTCGCGGTCGCCTTGAATTCGTCCCTGGTCGTTGCCGCCGATGACGCGCGCACCGCCATCAACATCAAGGCCGACATCCCGACCAAGCAGTTTCATGCGCAGCCACGGGACCCGAACTTCGGTAAAGACGAAACCATGAACTACAACCCGGTGAGCGGTGAGCTGAGTTCCCTGCGCGCCACGTTCGACGTGAAAAACACCGACGGTTCGGTGCATGCCTACATCGAAGGCGGCCCGACGTCGGCCGCGCTGTACAACGGTTCCAACAGCATTGCGCTGACCAACACCTTCAACGGCGTCACCCTGACTGGCACCCCGCAGGAAGTGGTGGACGACCCTCAATCCACCCCGGGCACCCAGGCCGACCTGGTGATCACTCCGGCCAAGCCGACAGACACCCAGAATGGCCTGTACACCGCCAGTTACACGGTGATCTTCGACGCCGTGCCGCGTACGCCGAATCCGTAACCGACGCGGAGCACCCCTGGCCCCGTGATCGCGACGATCACGCGGGCATTGACCCAAGGTCGGTTGCCGGCAATGGCTGCCGACCTTGTCAAGCAGCCCTGACTGTGCGTATTTACGAGTATTCCGTTCATGTTTTCGAAGACGCCTATTGCGGGCGCGCTGGCGCTATTGATGTGCGCCGGCGCCCTGGCCGCGCCGACAGCGCCTGGCACGACGCCGGGCAGTTTGCTGTCACAGTCCAAGGGATTGCCAAACGATTTCGAAGAGCACTTTTTTGACGTGCCCTTGGCCGTGCGCGTGGAACTGGACCAACAGTTTCTCGGCGAGGCCATGATTGTGCTGGACCGCAATGACCGTATTACCTTGCTGGAATTCACGGACGCCAACGACAGTCCCTTCGCGGCTTCAGAACGGGCCAAGTGGCAGCAACTCCTGCAACAGGGCATGACCCTTGGAAGTTGCGAAAGAAGTTGCCCAGAGCAACTCCTGGCGATGCACTACAGCCTGGAAAACTCATTGGTCTCGATCCTCACCGAGAATGTCGAGCGCACCACGCAGACCAAGCGTTATTACGACCAGCCGGAGGCCGGAAGCCTGGGCCTGATCGTCAATAACCAATTGAACCTCAATGGTGGGCAGGATGAAGCGTTGGGCGGCCGTTACGGCCTGGAAGCCAGCGCCAGCGTCGGCAATTGGACCCAGGCACTGAACCTGCAACTGTCGCGTTTCGGCGGCACCGATACCACGCTGTACCACGCCGTGCATGAGCTTTACAGCCAGCGTGAAATGGAAGGCAACTTCCTGCGCCTGGGTTACTTCACCCCTGGCTCCGATGGCCTCACGCGGCAGGTCCGCTCATTCGGCGCCAACCCCGACACCGCCGTGGGCCTGATGTACGGCAGCTCCGACAGCCTGCTGATCAACAACCCCAAGCCCAGCGTGTACCCGATTTACGTCACCGCCAGCCGCCAGGCGTCGGTAGAGATCTACCGTAATGGCCTGTTGATCAATAGCCAGCCGGTGGCGGCGGGGTTGCAGACCCTCGACACACGCTCGCTGCCGGGGGGCATCTATGAAGTAGAGGTGCGTCTGATCGAAGACGGGCTGACCACGGCCACCACCCAGGAACTGGTGTACAAACCCAACAACTGGCGCAATGCCGACGAACGCTGGCGCTATAACACCTTCGTCGGTCGGGAAACCAAGCTGCTCAGTAACTGGGACGAACAAGCCACCGGGTTCATGACCTACGGCGCCAGCGCCAACTACCTGGCCCATCCACGGGTAATCCTGGGCCTGTCCACGCGCAAAGTGCGCGAGAAGATGCAATACGGCACGTCCATCGACTGGACCCTGGCCAACAGCACCAGCCTCTACGCCAACGTCTACCAGACCCAGGACCATGGCACCGGCCTGGATATGCAAGGCCTCTACAGCTACGGGCACGGCAGCGTGGTACTCAGCCACAACCGCAGTTGGCTGGACACCCGCCGCACCTACGAGATCCTCCCCGACGGCACACGGCTGCGGCCGCGGACCACCTTTATCGGCCAGACCAGCAACTCGTCGCTGTCGATCAACCATCGATTGAGCAACAAGAGTTCGATCAACTCGCGCCTGTCCTACAGCCAGGGCAACATCGAAGGGCTGGGCCTGGACCTGGGCTGGAACCAGCGCGGCAAGCTTCTCGGCAGCGACGCCAACTGGCGTTTTTCGGTGTTCGATCGCCCGGCCACCTCCAGCACCGGCGACAAACGCAACGTGGGCGTCGACGTGAGCGTCAGCCTGGCCCTGGGCGGGCCCAACGAGCAATGGTCCGCCAGCCTCGGTACGCGCACCGCCCGTGACGGCAGCCGCGACAACAATGGCTCGCTGACCTACCAGCGCACCCTGGACGATCACGTGCTGCAAAGCGTGTCGGCCACGGCGATTGCCGATACTTACGGCGTCGGGTTGTCCGGTCGTACCAGCTTCCAGACCGATGCGCTGTACGGCGATGCCTTTGCCCAGCGTTCCTCCTTCAACAACAAGATCACCGGTGGCTTGAACCTGAGCAGCACCGTCGCGGTGGGCGGGCAGAAAGTTGCCCTGAGCAGCCAGCCCCAAGGCCACGGCGCCGGGATGATCGTGGATGTGGAGACCGACCTGGACGACATCACCCTGCGCGCCGACGACCTTACCGGCGGCAGCAGCACCCTGCGGCCGGGGCGCAACTTCGTGCCCATCACCGCCTACAAGAACAGCACCCTGAGTTTCGACTTCGAGGGCAACCATCCACCGGCGGCCAACATTCAGCCGGCGCGGTCCAGCTACCACTTGAACAAGGGCGGGGTGGGCTACCGCAAGATCAGCGTGATGAGAACCGTCACGGTGCTCGGTCGCCTGCTGGATGCCCAGGGCCGGCCGCTCAAGGGGCACCACGTGATCAATCACGCCAGTCGCGGGGTCAGCGAGGTCGACGGGTTCTTCTCCATGGAGATGAACGCCAGCTCGCCCACCCTGGAAGTGCGCTACGCCAACCAGTTGCTCTGCCAGTTCCGCCTTGACCCCAGCCAGGCGCGCCAGGAGAGCGATGTGCTGATGATCGGTGACCTGCGCTGTACCCCTGACACCCTGGCCGAGGCCACCCTGGGCACGGCAACGGCGGGTTGAATAGTTCCTGGATAAATGGCCGCGCTTGGCCGCTTGCAAAACATGAGGTTGTGGCATGAAACGTTTTTGGTTGTTATGCGTATGTCTTTTCTCCCTGGGGGCCCAGGCGGGCCCCCAGATCAACGTAGGCGTGGTGTACGACTACCTGGAGGCGGGTAAGAGCACCTATATGAAACGGGTGTTCAATGGCGGCACCTCCACGGCGTTCGTCAAGGTCAACATCCTGGAAATGATCTACGACGCCGATGGCTCCTACCGTGAAGTACCGTTGCAGAACCAGCCCGGCGCCGCTGCGCGCGATGGCCTGATGGCCAGCCCGGCGCGGCTGATCGTACCGGCCAACGGCACCCAGGGCACGCGCCTGCTGTTCATGGGCAACCGTGACAAGGAACGCTACTTCCGCGTGCGCTTCGTACCGGTGGTGCCCGAGACCGAAGACGAGTTCGCCGTCACCGAAGAAGAGCGCAAGCAATACAAAGACAGCCTGGCCGCTGGCGTACGCGTGCTGGCGGGTTACGGCACGGTGTTTTTCGTGCGCCCCAGCAACGTGCGGTTTGACACCCAGGTGCGTGACGAAGGCAAGCGCTACACCTTGGTCAACAAGGGCAACAGTGTCGTGGTGGTCGATGAATTCAAGGACTGCTCGGCGGCCAATACCCTGGAATGCCGGCCGACGGTCAAGCACCACATCATGGCCGGTCGTTCCTATGGATTCGATAAAGAGCCTGGCCGCTCCTACCGCTTCAGCCTGATCGAAGGCAGCGAGAAAAAACCGATGGAGGTCAAGGGGTGATCACACTCTTCAAGACGCTGGCATTCGCCTCGCTCAGTGCCATTTGCGTGTTGCCCTCGGCCCGCGCGGCGGTAGAGCGGGAAACCTTCGAGGTGTTCGTGGAAATCCCCACGGCGCAGTTTTATGTGCTCCCGGTGGATCCGACCCTGGTGCAGCGCGACCAGCCGCTGGATTACAACCCGGTGTCATCGCAACTCAAGCCGCTGCGTGCGCAATTCGATGTGAAAAACGTCAGCGGCGCCATTGGCGCACGGCTGGATGCCGAACCGTTTCTGTTCAACGGCAGGGAGCGTATCGACCTGCGCGTGACCTTCAACAATCAAGAGCTGGGCCTGACCTCCAGCGAAGTGGTGTCCAGCACCGATGCCGCGCCGGGCAAGCGCGTGGCTTTGGAAATCGCCGCGATCAAACCGGCGGATGACTACGCCCCGGGTAACTATTACGGCACGGTGCACATGGTGTTCGATGCGCTGGCGCCGGGGGCGAATCCATGAGGTATTTACGTCATATCCAATGGGGCCTTGGCCTGGTTCTCACGCTGGTTGCGAGTGCAGCCCAGGCCGGTTCCGCCGAGGTCCGTGCCGAATTCCGTCCCGACCCCAGCAACCCGATGGTCAACCGCTTTACCAACGTCACGCCCAGTACGGGGTTCTGTAAGCACTTCGTTTATTACTGCGAGCCTAGAGGCTGGTTCAGTCTGGACATGCCCATCGGCCCAAGGCCGCAAACCACTGGTGGACCGGTTGCCGCCAACCACGCCGACCCGCGTCAGGGCGTATACCTGAAGGTTCCGTCCGAATGGCGAACCATCACGGTCACCAGCGCTGCTGGCGACAGCAGTCAGTTGGAGGTGCGTATCTCGGGGATCGGTGGCACCGAGCGTCACGGCGGGCATGTGACGCTGATCACCAATGGTGGAGACTACGAACAATTGTGGAGTACCGGACGCTGGCATAAAGCGCCGGCACCGTGTATCCCCACCGGAATGATCAATGGCACCGCTTACTGGGTCGAGTGGCTCTGGCATGTGCCGGAAAATGCGGGCGCCTGCGCCACCCAGGCGCTGTTTGATCTGCCCTATATGGATTTCCCCGACCTGTATTTCACTTACGAGCTGCGTACGCCCAACCCATTGGATATGCCCGCCGGGATTTACCGTGGCAGCCAGCTCTACACCGTAGGCCCGGGGATGGACTTCGATTTCGGCGACCGCGTCGTTCCGTTCGACAACGTCGCCATCCTGGACTTCGTACTGGATGTGGACCATATCCTCAAGGTCGAGGTGCCCCCCGGTGGCAATCGCGTACAGCTTGAGCCTCAAGGGGGGTGGCAGGCGTGGCTGCAAAACGGGCGCAAACCGACCCGGTTGTACCGCGACCAGACCCTCAACCTGTGGACCAGTACTCAGTTCAAGATGACCCTGGAGTGCGGGGCGCCCATGGGCAATTCCTGCAGCGTAAGCAACGGTACGCATCAGGTGCCGCTGGACATCGCTGTCACGTTGCCCGCAGGTTTGAGCGATGCCTCCGGACGTCCGGTCAACCGCTTGCCCCTGCGCCTTGACGGCAGTGGCAGCGAGCTGTTTAAACCGACCCGCTTTGTCGACCGCAAGCCCAGCACGCTGCACTTTTCCATTCAATCCGAGGGGGTGGCGCAGATGCTCGAACACGGCAGCGGCAGTACCTATACAGGCACAGCCACCGTGATCTGGGATTCGGAGGTTTAAATGAGTCACTATTGGATCAGCAGACTGATCCTGGCATCCGGGCTGACGGCCGCGTTGATCAGCCCTTTGGCCAGCGCACTTACCCAGGACATCACCGCCAAGTTCCGCCCCGACCCGTCCAACCCGACGGTCAACGAGTTCGTCAACACCACGCCCCAGAGCGGCATTTGCCCGGGGCATATCCCGGGGCATTGCAACGCGCTGGGGATCTTCACCATCCGCACCAACGCCTTCACGGCCGAGGCCAACGGGCCCATTCCCGCAAACCACCCCAGCCCCCGCCAGGGGGCCATGTGGAAGGTGCCTTCGGAGTGGCGTGCGGTGCAGGTCACCCATACCGAAACCGGGCAGACCGATACGGTACAGATGCGCATCGCAGGCATCGGCCATCGCTGGAACAGCCGCCCCGGCGTGAGTGCCTGGGGGCAACCCGGCTTGCCTTGGAGCAGCGCGTGGCGGGATGCGCCCAGCCCTTGTCGCGGCATCAACTATTTTGCCGCTGGAACCAACTTCGTGTTGTTCTTCTGGCTGGTCCCGGAAAACGCTGGCGTGTGTCACCGGGTGCCTTCCACCACCATCGACTGGTTCAACTACAGCAATATGGAGTATGCCTACGGCCTGAAAACCCCGAACCCGTTGGCCATGGCGCCGGGTGAATACACGGGCAGCATCAGTTATGTGCTAGGCCCGGGTGGGGATTTCGATTTCGGCGATGTGATGATCCCCAACGATAACGTCCTGACGTTCAACTTCACCCTGACAGTGGACCATCACCTGCGCGTACAGGTGCCGCCGGGCGGCAACCGGGTGCAATTGGAACCCCAGGGCGGCTGGCAGAACTGGCTGCAGAACGGGCGCAAACCGACGCGCCTGGCCAGGGACCAGACCGTCAGCCTGTGGTCGGGCGGCCCCTTCAAGATGACCCTGGAGTGCGGGCAGCCGCTGGGCAACACCTGCAGCGTCAGCAACGGCACGCACCAGGTGCCGCTGGAGGTGGCCGTCAGCCTGCCGGCGGGTTTGTATGACAGTGCCGGGCGGCCGGTCAACCGCTTGCCGCTGCGCCTGGACGGCAGCGGCACCGAGCGCTTCCAGCCGCGCATCTACATCTACCGGCAACCCAGCACCTTGCACTTTTCGGTACTGGCCGACGGTGTGGCACAGATGCTCGAACACGGCAGCGGCACCACCTATTCAGGAACGGCTACGGTGGTCTGGGACTCCGAAGTCTGAGGGCGCGGCCTCGCTTTGCAGCGGTCCCAGCGCGTCGCGGGTCAATTGTCGGCGCAGGGCCTTGTGGGCCTGCCCCACGTCTTCCAGCCAGCGTTCATAGGTTGCCTGGCTGACGGGGGCGTCGGTCAGCACGCTGGCACGGGGCACGCCCAACGCGTCGGCCAGGGTCTCAACGCTTTGCCGCGAACCCTGGCCCTGCACCCAGGCGTGCTGGGCCTGCAGCAAGTCGTCCAGGCGTGCGGCTTTGTCCTGATGGACCTGGGTGTTCAGCGCCAGCGCTTCGGCGTGAGTGGCTTCCAGGTACCGGTCCCAGAACTCGACGTTCAACAATGCATCCACCCGGCCGTCGCCGGCCTCGCTCTCGATGACGGCCTTGTAGGTCTTCTCGATCAGTGCGGGGTTCACCGACGCGGTGACACGATAGACCATATGTTCGGCCAGCCAGGGCAAGTGCAGGCGTGCCTTGAGGGCGGTCTGCAACGCCGTGTGTACCTGCACTTCATCCACGCTGCCCGGTACGCCATCGATCACTTCGCTGGTCAGTCGCAACCCGAGCCCACCCTGGTCAATCGGCGCCAGTCGGTGCGCCACTTCCTGGCGGGCCAGGGCGGTGACGCGGCTCAGGCGTGCGGCCTGCCAGGCCAGGTGCGCCAGTCGCCGGGCAAAGGCGCCTTCTTCCAGGGCCGGGCGCGCAGCGTAGGCCTCGTACACCAGGGTCTGCACGCCCAGGCTATTGAACACCTGCGCACCCGCATCGGCGCAGTTGGCGGGCGCGCTGGCCAGGGTGAAGAAGCGCCTGCGCAGCGCTTCATCGGCGTGCATCGCGTCGAGCATGCGCCAGACGTTCAGGCTCAGCGCCCGCCGGTTGGCCAGGTACGCGGCCCGATCGCCCTCGGTCTCGAAGTAGTTGGGCGTCTGCAGGCTGCGGATCACTTCGAAGAAACCCTGGGAGCCGTGTTCCTGTTCCAGCTCGTCCCATTGGCGCTGACGCGATGGACCCTGTTCGGCCGGCAGGTCCTGCAGCCAGAACGCGCTGTCCTGTTCGCCACGCGGCGGGTAGGTGCGATAAGGGTCGAGGCCGGCGCCAAGGCGATAGCTGACCATGCGTTCTTCGTCGTCCAGGCCGAGCTGGTTGCGGTCCAACCGCGTGCGCGCCACCAACAGCGCCTCGGCTTGCCAGGGCAGAAACTTCGGCACGCTCTTGATCGGGCTGTTTTGCAGGTCGAGCAGGAAATCCTCGGGCCGTGGCTGTTCGAACAACCCTTGCGGCCACTGCGTCAACTGCGTATTCGTCAGGTACAGCTCGCGCAGGTCGGGCATGCCGCTGATGTCCGGTGGCTCGCGCAACAGGCGGTTGTAGGACAGGTCCAGCACCTTGAGGCGGCTGAGGGTGTTGAGTTGGGCCAGGGAGTGGGCGTCCCATTGCAAGGGGTTGGCGCTCAGCCCCAGTTGGGTCAGGCGTGGCAGAGTGGTGAGTGTTTCCGGCAGCCGCGTCAGGCGATTCTGCGCCAGCTCCAGAGTGATGAGGTTGGGAAACAATTCCAGGAACCTGGCCTGCGCATCGCCCAGTCCGGTGTCGCCAAGGTTCAGACTGGTGATGTGTTTGAGCGGTGTGCGCAGTGTCGGCATATGCAACAGGTAGGTACCCAGCGGCCAGCCTTCCAGGTCCAGGCGGCTGCCTGGCTGGCGCTCGCCAAACCCGTCGCGGTAGCCACTTGCCGATTTCTCCCAACTGCGCCGCAAGGCCTGGGACAGTTGAGAGCGCACCAGTCGCTCGGCGGTTTGTTCTTCGATGTTGCCCTGATGCCGGCTCGTGGGGGCCTCCACCCATTTCTTCAGGTCCTTGGCCAGCTGCTTTTTCTCCCGCTCCAGCTCACGCAGCGCCGTGAGGCCATCCGGTGAGTCAAACGCTTGCACCTGTTCCTGCACCTTTGCCGCGCTCAATCCCGGGTACAAGGCTTTGACGCGTTCTTCCACCGAGCCTGGCGACAGCCCCAGCAGCTTGCTCGCCCATTTGAACCTTGGCGCCTGCACCAGGCGCAGGGTCTCGCGTTCGGGCGGCGCGCCGATGGGGTCGGCGAGCACTCGGCAGCGATCCTCCAGCGGTACCAGGCGCTCCATCAACCAGTTGCGCAACGCCGGGCCGTCGGCGGCGGCGTCGCCCATCGCGGTACGCGTTGGCCTGGGCAGGGCGTTGAGCAATGCGCTGTAAAAGTCACTGGCGGGGTGCAGGCTCTGGTGAGCGCCGTCGTAGACCGCGTACTGGCCGTCTTCGCGATGTACCAGGATACGCCGGGCGTCGCCGCGACCCGCCTCGGCGCGCACTGCACCGCCGGTGGACTGGCTGCGCACTTGCAAGTGCAGCGCGGCGAGGGCCGGGCTGTGTTGCTCAAGCGCACCGAGCATCATGCGCTCGCTGTGCTCGTTGAGCAGCGGCGCGGCGTGGAAGCCTTCATACGCGTGAGTGGCCCGGGCTTGCAGTTGGAGTGCGCGCCCGAGGCTTTTGAGGCGCAGGGGCAAGTGATGGCCGTGGGTCATGAGCGCCCGTTCGTCCGGGCGCGCTTGTTCCAGCAGATATTCGACCTGGCTTTTGGGCAGTTCGGGGAACGCCTCGCGGACCCGCAGCGCCGTTGCCTGGTTCACGCTCTCGCTGTGCTGGTAGAGGTAGTCGAACACTGCCCGTTGACGTACGGCGAGCTGATCGGCCAGGCGCTGGCGCAATGCATCGATACGCGCCGCCCGTGTCTGCGGCAAGGGGCCGGCGAGGGCCTGGAGTTGCGCTTCGTTGAGAACGTCGAGCAGGCGCGGCGCCAGCTCGCCCCTGTTCAGGGCCTGGCGGCTGATCGGCAGCACGGCGTTGGCGTCGGTGGCGCCGTAACGCAGGGGCGCGCCGCCGAGGTCATCTTCTTCGTACACGTCAATCGCCTGGTCCGCTGGCCATTGCGGCAGTTCGGTGGCCAAGTGAGGGCTCCAGTAGGTGTCATCATCCACCGCCTCGCCGACCTTTAAACGTTGGGCCAGGCGCTCCGTGTGCTGCCTCAGCCGCCAGCGCTTGAGGCTGTCGGCCAGGCGCGGAGAGGGGGCTGCGTTGTCGCGATGCAGCGCACGCAGTTCGTTGTACTCGGTGCCACTGGTCTGGCGCAGTTGTTCCAGTTGCGCCGCGTCCAGGTCATTGACACTGTGACCCAGGCGTCGCATCAATTGGGGGTCGTCCCAGGTCCTGGGGTCTTCGGCCTCGTGGGTCCAGGCACCCTGGCCGTTGTGTTGCAAACGCGGTGCGTAGGCGTCGGGGCGGCTGGGGTGTTGGATACGGTGGCCGGCGTCGTCGAGCCTGACTTCATAGTGCTCGCCGTCCAGGGGCAGCACGCTGCGGCCTGCGTGGGTGTGCAAGCCCAGCGCGTCGGGTGCCGAATCGCCGGGCAGGCCGGGGGCCTTCAACGCGTAGGGGCGCAGGTCGGGGTTCCACAAGCGCGGTTGACCATTGTGTTCGATGGCCTGCAGTTGATCGACGAAGGGCGAAGGGATGAGCTTGACCAGTTGACCGCCGATGTGAAACGCACCCAACTGCACCACTTCGTTGACCACGCCGACCAGGTGCGTGGCCGCTTCCCTGGCCTGGCCTTCGGCAAGGTCGACCACACCTTCGACCACTTCATCGAGCAACTGGTAGGCGGTGTAGGCCAGCATCAGCTCACCCAGCCACGGCACGAAGGGTGTGATCACCAGCAAGGCGGCGTTGAAGATCTCGCTGAGCACGCGGCTGAAATTATCCCACCAGGCCCAGCGGGCGCGGCTGTCGCTGTCGGCGGTGGATACCACGATGTCGCGGGCGTCATTGAAGATCTTGTCGAGGCCGCGTTGCAGGCGATGGCGCCACAGGTCGCCGTCGATGGGCACGGCGGCGTATTGCAGGCGCGGCTGGTCCACCGGCGTGTCCCGCCAGGTAGGGCGCGTGTCCAGCGGATCGGTGCGGCGATACCACTGGACGCGGTTCAGGCGTTGTTCGAGGTTGGCGAAAAAGTGCCCGCGCTGTTGCTGGTCGATGAATTGGCTGAAGAACTGGCGGTACGCGGCGGTGCGCAACTTATCGGTCAGCGCTTGCATGAACGCCGCGCTGCTGGGGTATGCCATCAGTGGTGCCTGTGGGTCATGGGGGATATACGCCAGTACCGGCACGGTGACCGTTGCGCGCTCAAGGTCGGCGGCGATCAGCAGGATGCTGGTCAGGCGCGAGTCCATCATCTGCAACTCATAAAACTGCAGCACGCCTCGCTCGCCGTTGAGGGCGCGTTGCAGCACATGGAAACTGGCGGCGTCGATGGCGTGCGTGAGCAAGGCGTGGTGGGCCGCGGCGTTCAGGGCGGCTTTCTGGCTGGCGATGAGCGCATCGTGCAGCGCGGCCAGTTGCGTTTCGTCGGTGGGCAGCAGGTGCTGTTGCAGGTGGCGCTGGTACTGGGCACCCAGATCCAGTTGTCGGCACAGGGCGGTGAACTGCGCAATGCTCATCTGCTGCTTTAGGGGCTTGAGGGTGAAGTGACCGCGGGCGTCGGGCCGGCTGGTGTAGCTGGAGTCGTCGGTGAAGTGCTCATCCTTGGCAAAGTTGTGCAGGGCGGCGTCCAGCAGAGACACACTGCGGCTGGTGACACCCTGGATGAACGTGCCCTTGACGCTGTACAGGAACAGGAAGGTGTCCCGGACGCTGGCGTCCACGCCGTATGTTGTCTTGAGCGCCTGGGTCAGCAACGGCTCGGCGAAGGCATAGACGTCCTGGACCTGTTCGAGGCGCTCATCCACCGTGTTCTGGGTGACCCATGCCTGGGCGTTGGCCGTCTTGAGGCTGGCGTGAGCCTGAGGGGGCGCGCTGTGATACCAGGACGCGAGGTCCAGGCGGGCCTTGCTCAAGGCTTCAGCTCTGGCCGGCGAGGTTGCGAGCAGCCATGGCGGGATCTTCTGTTTGATCAATTCATAGTGCGGGCCTTTGTCTGGGTGGAGGGACGACGCGGGCGCGGGCTGCGGTGGCGGGTGCATGGCAGATGACCTTGAGGTGTAGAAAAGGTCGTCAGCCTAGGTGCCCTGGGGTGGGGGCGAGGCAGTAGATAGTTGAAGTCGCCTGCGCTTTATTCCTGGGGCTCGGTCGGCGGTGTTAACTGTCTACGTCTTCGGAGGTGGCGCAAGGGATTAGCTTGAGTGGACCCACCCCATGGAGAGACCTGGATGCCCCTCACTGCCAGCGCCCTGCGCCAAGCTCATATTGAACAGATCGAAACCCTGTTCAACGACCCTCCCTCCTTGTTGGCAGTCGCCCTGGACAGTGCCCAGGCTTACCTGGACCGTCATTTCAGCGCGCGTAACGAGCACGCGCGATGGCTCCATATCGCAACCCCTGAAGATCACCCCGATGAAGGCGCCTGGCGCTATGCCTCATTGGCGCAGATGGTGGTGGAGCGCCTGGCGACTGCTCGGCCAGTGTTGCTGGTGCAGGACTATCACAAGGTGGTCCGACGCGTACGCGAGGTGATTGGGCCGGGCGGGCCGAGCCTTGCCGAACTGGAGGTATTGATCAACGAATGCGGTAGCTTTCTGCTGGAGGCTTTTTCCCAGCGATTGCAGGCGTGGTGGCATGAGGCAATGCCCGTGGACAGCGTGCGCTGGGGGTATTTGTCCGATGAGTTGTTGGCGCTGTTCTACGATGCCCCCATGCCGCCTGGCATGAGCCCGGCGCGCTTTGCCGAGCTGTTTCCGAAAACCTTGTTGCGTGCGACCCGGCCCGACCGTGAGTGGAGCCTGCACAGCGCGGCATTGCGCGTGCAAACGCTGCACCTGCAGCAAAACCAGCTGCGCACGCTGCCTTGGCTGTTGCTTGAGCGGACCCTGGCGCTGGGGCGTTCGTCTTTGTTGGTCTACAACCCGGCCTCGGGAATCACCCCCATTGAAGCTATAGACGATATAGGGGCTTTGCTGGCTGCCGAGGTGGAACCGTCACCGTCAGGGCAAGTCGCACAGTGGTTTTCCCAGCCGGTGGAGGGGGACCCCTTCGATGCTTTGGCGGCCAGTTACCTGGAGCGGCAGTTGCGCGACCTCGACCGCATCGACCGCCGGGTGCCACGCACGCCCCAGGCTTTGCAACAGTTGCTGAACGACATCACTGACCCCTTTCACTGGTTTGTCGCGCGCCTGAGTTCTCTTCAACAGAAGTTGCGTGCTGGCTTGCCGCTGTGGCTGAGCCAGGCCGATGCCGCCGACAGTATCGCCTGTGCCCAATTGCTGCGTGGCTGTGTGCTGGCCGGGCATGCCGAGGGCGCACACGACTACCTGGAAGGTATCCCGACGATTGAGCAGTTTGCCATCGAGCAATTGCAAGGGTGTTTGCAGCAGCAGCCCTTGACGGCCAAGCTGAAAGCACAAGACATCAGCCTGCGGTTCGATCGCGTGATTGCCGCTGCCGTGCCGCTGCCGGGCGGCTTCATTGCCGGGGAAGTCGAACCCGTCACCGTGACACTGGTGCAATTGGCCCTGGAAAACCTCGCCGGCTTTCCACACACGCCCAAGTCGATCAGCCTCAAGGGCGAAAAGGCCCCGACGTGGTTGACGTACAACCTGCTGAGCACCTGCATCGAGCAGGTCGATATCGGGCAAGCCTATCCGCTGTTGCTCAAGCGCAAGCTGGTGGAGGACCAATCTGAAGCCACGCGCCGCCGGCGGTTGTTCAGCCGGCAACTGCGTAACCAACTGCCGCTGCTGGCTCTGCAATACAAAATCCAGGGGCTGCACGGCCTGACCCGCACCGGTTTCCTGCGCTTGCAGGCCGCGTTGCAAGCTACTCCGGCCCAACGCCTGCTCGATGGAAAAGGCATGGCCCTGTGGCCGCTGGCGTTTCGCGCTGCGCCCGATCAGGTGGCGGACGTGGTTGCCAACCAGTTCATCATCGGGCCCCAGGCCGGGCACGAAGGGCCGCACCTGTTGTACCGGCCACTGCTGAGCCCGACGTTGCAGGAGTATGAAAGCCTGGCGGCTTTGCTCGAGGCGATCAGGGCCCCTGGCGAACTGCAGGATCAGGTGCTGAGCTGGATAGATGCACGACGCCAGGCGATCTATGTCAAGGGTGGTTTCATCGAGCCGCACATCCGGCATTTTTTACCGACGGATGAGTTCACGGTCTACACCAAACCGGCTCCCGCACAACTGCACAAACAGGTGGTCGAGGGCGACCCGGCGCAACAGGTTTTCATTGCAACCGCCGAGGCGCTGGTGACCCTGGCCGACCGTCAGTCACAGTCCAATGCCGAACAGCGCTGGGCCACCCTGAAAAAACTCGGTTGGCTGCTGTTTACCAACCTGCTGCCGTTCCTGCGTGGGCCGGCGGCGTTGTCCGGGTGGCTGCTGCAGTTGACGGACAGCGTACGAGAGGATCTTCAGAGCCTGCACAGTACCGATGCCCAGGCGCGAGCCGCCGCCGTCACGGACATGCTGGTCAACCTGATAGCCGTGATAGCGCATCAGGCTGCCCCCCATGACGTGCAGCGCCATCTGGACCTGGAACATCCGGCGTTTGCGCCATTGGCCCGCGCCGAACCGTTGCCTGCCGCGCCGGTGCGGGTGGTGGCCCCGGCATCGTTCAGTGCGCCGCTTGGCTGGGCCAACGCACGGGATACCCTGACCCCGGCCATGCAGGCGCGGCTGACGGCCTTGAGCCTCGAGTCGCAGCCCACGCCCGACGATCTGAAACAGGCTGAAGCCAGCGGTCCGTTGCAAGGGTTGTTGAAACCCGCATCGGCTGTCGGCGGGTACTGGCAGGCGCTGGTACGCGGGCGGGTCTATCGCGTTCAGATCCAACAGGGGCGGGTACGGGTGGTCGGTGCCACGGACGAAATCCTGGGGCCCTGGCTCAAACACCTGGGCAACGGGCGTTGGGACATCGACCTGGGCCTGCACCTGCGTGGCGGCGCGGATGACCCTGCCCGGCAGGAAGCCCGCCAGGCAGCCAGTACACGGCGTGAAAGCCTGACCCGCGACTACCAGCAGGCACGCCAGGACCAGACGCGGGCTCGCCAGGCGATGGCGGTGGCCCGTGCACTGGTCGAACAGCCTGAAGGCGCCATTGATGAGCAACGTCGGGTGCAAGCCAGGCAGCGTTATCACCAGGAAGCCGAACGCGCCTGTGGTTTCGCCCGCAAGGAACTGCACACCCTGCGCGCATTGCGCGAATTGGCACCGCGCACGCGTTATGAAGAAGAGCTGTGCGGCGCCCTGGAGTCGGTTGTGCTGAGCACGCAATTGCTCAGTTCCCTGACCCGCGACCAGATGGTGGCAACCAACGCGCGACTCGATCCGGTGTTCAAATTGTTGGAGGACGAAACCGAGGATGAGGCTCAGTCCGACATCAACCGCCAGGCCCATGTGGAGTTGGGACAGGGCCTGCGCGAATTGGCGACGCTGCACGACCACGCTATTCACTGGCGAACCCTGGAGGACCTTCACCTGGACGAATTGCGGCAGGTTCCCAGGCTTGGCCGCGACAAGGCCGAGGCCTTGACGGCAGGCTTGCCCCCACGGCCATCGGTGCAGGACCTGCAAGCCCTGCAGTTCACCACGTTATGGGGTATCGCCATCGATGTGGCGGGGCCGCCTTTGGAGGACGCCTTCTTCGACAGCATCAGCGAAACCATCAACCGGGCGCGTCGGGCCAACCGTTCCATGGCGGACTTGCGTCACGTGGAGGTCACTGACCAGGAGCGCATCGAATTGCTGGAGAGCGTTGACCAGGTCTACGCGCAAACCGACGATCAGATCGAGTTCTGGCGGGCCATGGAGCCGGACAAGTTCAACGTGGATTACCTGCAAAAACTCCAGGCGTTACTGACACAGCTGCATCTGTACATCGAAGGCCAACTCAACGACCTGACGCAACCGGTCGCCAAGACCAGGCCACGGACCAAGCCGCCCGCACCCGTACCAGGGGCAAGGCGCAAGAAGATCATCCGCACGCGTAACCGCGACCTGTATGTTGCCCAACTGAGCGACCTGCCGTCCGACCACCCAGCCGCCGAACTGCGTGACCCTTCGGGCCAAGTCATCGCCGCCTTCACCGAAGCCGAAGACGGCGTGTGGGATGCCCGGCCGACACCCGCCCGGCGCCGCCCCGATCCGGCATTGAGCAGCCTGATGGAAAAAGGCGAAGCCCTGTTGGCGACGGTCGATAAAGCCATCAATCAGGTCAAGGCCATGATCCCTGGCGTCAACCAGCCGTCGAGCCTGCAATACCTGCTGGAGTCCCAGGCCACCCGTCGACGCTGGGTGGCCGAGGACATCAACAAGAAGCTGAGTGTGCTCGACAGTACGCGGCTGGCAGTGGTGCAACAGGCCAACGCCCGGGCCATGGTCAGCCGCTTGCACGCCTCGGTGGCGAGCCTGGAGGCCGCCGGCCTGGAGGCTCGCATACAGGCGAGCAAGGTACGGCCCATCACCCAGGACACGCTGGAGTTCCTGCATCGCCACCACGAGGTTCGGATAACCCGGCGCGGCGGGCGGGTGGCGCTCAAGGGGCACCGCGACGACTATCTGCAGGTCTACGCCGTCGTCGATGCCGCGAACGGCGAAGCGCTGTGTGTCGCCCATTTCCATTACCCGACGCAGAAGGCGTTGGACGATCATTTCGTGGCCGCCCACCTCAAGCGTCCCGAACAGGAACACCTGGGCCGCCAGGACCAGGCCGAAGTCGAGGCGGACAGGTTTGCGCGTATTCGTCGCGGGCAGACTGGTCAGTTGCAACCTGTGCCTGAGATCGAACGTCAAGCTCTCTCTCTGGGCGTGGCCAGGCGCCTGTTTTTCAGCCTCGACTGAGGTCAGCGTTTGCCCGGCACAGGGTCTGGCTGCCGGGTTGCAAGTACGGCATCAGCAACGGCGCCATGCCCTTGAGCACCTGCACGGGCAGGGCCGAGGTGAAGGTGAAGTGCTCGGCGGATTGGCCGGGGACAAACGCGGTTAACGTGCCGAAGTGGTGTTCGCCCAGGTAGAACACAAACGTGGCAGTGCGGTTGATCGACTTGGAACTGAGGATGCGCCCACCGGCGCCGATGGCCTCGATGCGATTATCGCCGGTGCCGGTCTTGCCGCCCATGGCCAGCGGCGTGCCGTCGGCCAGCTTGAAACTGCCGGCGACGCGTTTGGCGGTGCCGGCGTCCACCACCTGGGACAAGGCGCCGCGCAGGGCCCTGGCGACCTCGACCGGGATCACCTGTTTGCCGGGTGCCGGGTCGTTGACGACGCGCGTTTCGTACGGCGTGCCGGCGGCGAACAACAGGCTGTCGATACGCAGCACCTTGGGGCGCACCCCGTCGTTGAGAATAATGCCCATCAGTTCAGCCAAGGCCGCCGGGCGATCGCCAGAGCTGCCGATCGCCGTCGCCAGGGACGGCACCAGGTGATCGAAGGGGTAGCCCACGGCCTGCCAGCGCTGATGGATGTCGAGGAAGGCTTCGATCTCCAGCATGGTGCGAATGCGGCTGTCCCGCGCACTCTGGTGGCGGCTCTTGAACAACCAGCTGTACACCTCCTGGCGTTCGAACTGGCTGGCCTTGACCACCTCGCTGAACGTTGCCTCGGGATGGTTGAGCAAGTAGCCGAGCAACCACAGGTCCAGCGGGTGCACCTTGGCGATGTAGCCTTGGTCGGGCAGGTCGTAGGTGCCGGGGCCGTAGTCCTTGTAGAGTTTTTGCAGGCGTTCGTCGGTGAGTTTTTCGTGGGTCTTGATGCCGGCCAGGTGTGAGCGCACGAACAGGTTGAAGCTCGCCTGGCTGGCGTCGGGCAACAGGTAGCGGTGCACGGCCGCCAGGCGGATCGGCGTTGGGCGCAGGCTGTCGAGGAAGGTGTCCAGGCGTGCCTGGGTGTCTTTCTTCTGGTACTTCTTCCAGAACTTGCGCAGGAAGGTGGTGCCTTCGCGGTCAGCGAAACCGGCAAGGTATTCCTGGCGGCGCGGGTCGCTGTCGTCCTTGAGCAACTCGGCGCTGTTGTTCTCGCCCGAATAGGTGACATAGCGCACCACGTCGCGCATCAGCCGAATAAATGGCAGGTTGATCGATTCGCGCAAGGCGTCGCGCAGGGTCGGGCTGCGGCCGTTGTCCTGGCTGCGAAAGTTATGGAAGCTGTGCAAGCCGCCGCCGGTGAAGAAGCGCTCGCCGGGGCTGGCCGAGTAGGTGCGGTCCAGCGCCGCGTCGAGCATGACGGCCAGGGATTTGTCCGGGGCCTGGATCAGGTAATCGAGGGCCCAGCGGCTCAGGCGGTCCTGGTCGTCGACGGCGACTTTTTTCAGCGCGGCGGGCGCTTGCGCGGCGTACTTGCCGTGTAGTTCGGCGATGATTTGCAGGTAGGTGGTGAGCACCCGCAGCTTGGCGGTGGAGCCCAGCTCCAGCTTGCTGCCTTCGTTGATGTCGAAGGGCTGGTCGGTGTTGTCGGTCTGTACCCGCACCCGCGCACCGTCCGGGGTCAGTTCGAACAGGGTGAAACTGTAGCGCACCTGGGCGGTACTGGCGGGAGTGAGCAGGCGCTCGCCGATCAGGCCGATCTGGCGTGCATACTCGGGGTCGGCGAGGTGCTTGAGGTAGTCACTGACTTGGCCCTGCAACTGCGCTTGCAGGGTCGTGGTGGCGGACAGGTCCAGGCGGTCGAGGTCGTACAGCGGCCGGTCAAGTAATGCGGCCAAACGGCTGCGGGCCACACTGATGCCTTTATTGGTTTCTATCGGTTGAAGCGTGGGTTGTTGTGCCCAGTCGCGGTAAGTGACCTTGCTCGCCAGGGCGACCTTCAGTAAGTCAGGTCCGATCACGCCATTCTGGGCCAGTAGGCGTAAATGGCTGTCGGTCAGGTCGGCAAGTTCGTCCCGCCCTTTGGCGAGGTAATGGGAAGGACGACGCTGCGCGATGATCAACGACAGCACCTGACGCAACGCCAGGCCTTGCTGCGCATTCACTGGGCCGCGCAAGGCCTGGTTGACCTGGTTGAAGTCGGCGCCGTACCACACCCGCAACCCCTCGGCCATGCCGTGCACTTCGCCGTGCCCCGGCACCGCCGACAGCGGCACGCTGTTGAGGTAGTCGCGCACAATATCCTGCCGCGCCGGCAAGGTCTCGGGCCCATCGTGGTAAGCGCGCACGGCGGCGGAAAACATCTGTCTCAGCTTTTCCCCACCCGATACGGTCAGCCCGTCCGGCGAATGGCGATATTTCTCCAACTGGGTGGCGAGGGTACTGCCGCCGGCACTCTGGCCTGGCAGGTGCAGCAGCCGGGCGACTTGCGACCAGGCTGCCTTGGCGAAGCGTGGCCAGTCCACGGCGGGGTTGGCCTGGGGTTGCGCGGGGTCGAGCAGGTCGCGGTTTTCGATGAACAGCAAGCTGTTCACGACCAGTGAGGGGATAGCCGTGAAGCTTGAGTACAACTGTTGCGGGTAGTCGTACCGATACAGCGGCACGGCGCGACAATCGGTGATGGAAAGTCCCGCCTGGATTTTTTCCGTGTAGGGCACGAACAGCCCTTTGGCGCTGTAGTCCATCAACGCGGGGGAAAACCACGCCTGGGCTTCGATCACGTAGCCGCGCTTGAGCAAGCGCGGCAGGAATGTATCGAGGTCGCTGTAGCCCAGGCGACGATCGAATGGGCCTGCGCCGGGGTAAACGATCGCATCGCTGGGGCCGGGCCTGACGTCATAAGTCAGGTCGCGGGCCAGCCGGCTGAGTGCCTCGGCCTGCAGGTGCGAGGTGCGCATCTCCCTGGCGGCGGCAAAGCCCAGGGCGATCAGCGCCATCAGCACGATCAACCAGAACAGGCGACGCCCATGGCGCGGCCGGGGTTTACTTTCGGGTAAAGGCGCTGGGTCCGAACTGCCTTGTGGTTTCGCAGCCTTGGTCGATTCGGTTTGCCACAGTGCGCCCATAGTCGATTGATCCATTCACGCAGATTGATCGGACTTGCTTGAAGCGTAGTCGCTGGACGCTGCTTGTGAGGGAAATGTGTTTTTCGAGTCAGAACCTTCCGACGGTTATGGGGGCGGGCCTGCCGCGACGTTTTGCCGCTCAATGCAGGTCAGATGCTCCTGTTAAATTGCAAGACAGCGAGCACTTCCACTAAATTGCCTCGCTTTTATAGTGAAAGACCCTGCTCCGGGCTTTTTATACTGCACGCCCCGCTGATCTTGCCTGGCAAGAAGGGCCCGTCCATGAGGCGGCCCCGGTCTCGGCAAGGGTGCCGGCTTACCGGCCCGCGCCCTGGAGACTCGACGGACAATCCAATAACAAAATGAGGTTGTACCCTATGCCAGTCGGCAACCCACTGCCCCATGGCGAGACCGCTCAAGGCGGCCCGCTCAAACGCGAACTCGGTGAACGGCATATCCGCCTGATGGCGCTGGGCGCCTGCATCGGCGTCGGCCTGTTCCTCGGCTCGGCCAAGGCCATCGAAATGGCCGGCCCGGCGATCATGCTGTCGTACATCATCGGTGGCCTGGCGATCCTGGTGATCATGCGCGCCCTCGGCGAGATGGCCGTGCACAACCCGGTCGCCGGTTCGTTCAGCCGTTATGCCCAAGACTATCTCGGCCCCTTGGCGGGTTTTCTCACCGGTTGGAACTACTGGTTCCTGTGGCTGGTGACCTGCGTGGCGGAGATCACCGCCGTGGCGGTGTACATGGGCGTCTGGTTCCCGGATACGCCGCGCTGGATCTGGGCCCTGGCGGCGTTGATCAGCATGGGCACCATCAACCTGATCGCGGTCAAGGCGTTTGGTGAGTTCGAATTCTGGTTCGCCCTGATCAAGATCGTCACCATCATTGCCATGGTCATCGGCGGCGTCGGCATCATCGCCTTCGGCTTCGGCAATGACGGCGTGGCCCTGGGGATTTCCAACCTGTGGGCCCACGGCGGCTTCATGCCCAATGGCGTGCAGGGCGTGTTGATGTCGTTGCAGATGGTGATGTTTGCCTACCTGGGCGTCGAGATGATCGGCCTCACCGCCGGTGAAGCGAAGAACCCGCAAAAGACCATTCCCAGCGCCATCGGCTCAGTGTTCTGGCGCATCCTGTTGTTCTACGTGGGTGCATTGTTTGTGATCCTGTCGATCTACCCGTGGAACGAGATCGGCACCCAGGGCAGCCCGTTCGTGATGACCTTCGAACGGCTCGGTATCAAGACCGCCGCAGGCATCATCAACTTCGTGGTGATCACCGCCGCGCTGTCGTCGTGCAACGGCGGCATCTTCAGCACCGGGCGCATGCTCTACAGCCTGGCGCAGAACGGCCAGGCGCCGGCCACGTTCGGCCAGACCTCCAGCAATGGCGTGCCACGCAAGGCGTTGCTGCTGTCGATCTTTGCCTTGCTGCTGGGCGTGTTGCTCAACTACCTGGTGCCGGAAAAAGTCTTTGTGTGGGTCACCTCCATCGCCACCTTCGGTGCGATCTGGACCTGGCTGATGATCCTGCTGGCCCAGCTCAAGTTCCGCAAAGGCCTGAGCCCCGCCGAACGGGCAGGGCTCAAATACCGCATGTGGCTGTATCCGGTCAGTTCCTACCTGGCCCTGGCGTTCCTGGTGCTGGTGGTGGGCCTGATGGCGTACTTCCCGGACACTCGCGTGGCGCTGTATGTGGGGCCGGCGTTCCTGGTGCTGCTGACCGTGTTGTTCTACGTGTTCAAGCTGCAGCCGTTGAACACTGCCCAGGGGGCCACGCGTTCGGCGTGAGGCTCAATTGACCTGCTGTTGTGCCAGTTGCGCCGCTTCGGTCAACTGGCGCACCAGCCGATTGCGTTCGGCGATCTCCAACTCCATCAGCGATTGCCGACGTTCCAGGTAGGCTTCCGAGCGTCTGTCCGAGATCTCCAGGTTCAGGCTTTTCAATTGGTGACTCACGACGTTCTCGATGGTCGAGAAAGGTTCCGGGTAACTGCGGGCCAGGTACTCGATCCAGAACTCCTCCATCAGCACCGAGTTCTGCACTGCCTGGGTTCTCTCCAACCCGGCCAGACTATCGCGGGCTTCGACAATATCTTGCTCGTCGACCCACTCCTCCACGGAGTACAGCATCTCTTCGCGACGAATCGGCAGGTTGTACTCATCGCGAAAACGCAGCCGGTAATACAGTTTCACCTCGGCATCGTCCGGATCTATCTCCTCTTCACGCAACTTTTGCAGGTGCGTATCGGCCAATTCATCCACTTTGCGCAGGTAGAACAGGCCTCTGGCAAGGCTCAGCAGATCGTGGTCGGCCTGGCTGCTGCCGGCCTGGGACCGGGCCTGGTGGACCTTGTGCTGAATCTCCATATCGATGAAGGCGAGGATGGCGCCATCGCCGCACGTACCGGCGACATAGGTGTTCAGGAAAATCTGCTCGCGCAGCTCGGTCGATTGGCCCATGGCCTCGAGCAGGTGCCAGACCCTGGTGGTCAGGGTTTGCTGGCTGGCCGGGCTGTGGGTGTAGGCATAGGACTGGATCAGGTCGCGCAGTACCCGGAACGCGTCATCCGACCTCGCCCCCTCGTGGTGTTGCAACTGCTCCCATAACTGTTGCCGTTCACTGTGCTGTGCCACAGGAACCCCGGCCAGCCAGCGGCTGAATTCCCTGGACATGGCTTGTTGGTGCAAGGTCCCCGGCAATGCGCCACCGATGACGATGCCGGTGCGACGACGGTAGTCGCGAATCCTGGCCAGGGTCGTTTCGCTCAATGGGTTGTCATGCAGGATGGTGTTGCGGTTGGTCGGCCCCATGCGCACGTCGGAAAACACTGCGTCAGGTACCGTGGTCAAGCGGTTTTCCTGCAATAACAGGGTGCGCAGGCTGCTGCGGGTTTCGGCGCCGATGGGCCACTGATCAATGTTGGTCTGAGGCAACGACAGTACGCGCAGGCGGGTCATGCGGGAAATATCCGGGGTCAGGCCCAGGGGGTTACCATCCAGGTGGAGCTCGGCCAGTCGCGTCATACCGGCCAGTCGCTGGCGAGATTCGGCCGTCAGCACGATAGTGTTGTCGCTCAGGTCAAGGTTCTCAAGCTGGGTCATCTGCGTCAGGCTGGCGGGCAGCTCATTGAGCATGCAGTCGATTTTCAGGTGGGTCAGGCCGGTGAATTTGCCGAGGAAGGCGTTGCCGGTCTCCGGGAAGGCGTCGCCGTCGATGCGCAGGTATTCAATGTGCTCGAAGCCTCGGTTATTCAGGATGAAATCAGCGTCAGGCAAGCTGTTGCCGTCCAGGCGCAGCACCAGTTGGTGAGCGTCGAACAGACCCGTACCGCTGATATAGGCCACGCGTGTTTCCTGGCGCCAGGCCCGCAGGATGCTGTCGGCCAATTGCCGACGCACGCCATAGTTCCGAACGACCGGATCGGTGCGCGGGGCGTCGACGGCCTGGGGGGGACCGATCCAGCGTTGCAATTCGAATTGCAGGGCCTGGTACTCGGCTTTGCGGCGTTGCAATTCAATCAGGGCGGCGGGTTCGCTCATGCCCAGGCTGTCGATCAGTTCCTGCGCTCGGAATTGGCTGAAGCTGGGGTAGAGTTCACGCACCTTGCTCAGCAAGTCCACCGGCTGGTCCCCGCCGAATGGCCACAGCCCTCTCAATGAAAACGGATAGGCGATGAATGAGCTGTCCACCTGCATCGGCGGTTGCAGCCACGGCGGTATATGCCGTAGGCCGAGCAGGCCCTTGATTGCAATGCGCCGGTTCAACGCCAGCTCGGCAATCGCCTGTCGCAGGGGTGACAGGTCAATGCTGTCGGCAATGCCCAGTGCCCGGCACTCGGTTTCCGACAGCAGCAGGGCGATGGCGCTCAACAGGTCGCTGCCGACATCGGCGGGGTCGTTGAGCAAGCGGCCTTGCTTGTCATAAGCATGGAATCCGCCGTTGAATCGCGCCAGGGTGCGCCGATCGATACCGGCGAGGTGACCTGCGCTCTCCAGCAGACGGCCCCTGGCGTTGCCGTCGTGGATGTCCAGGCGTAGTTGCCGGGGCCAGCCGGGCAGTTCCTTGAGCAGGTGCAAGGTGATCCTTTCGCTGTCGGGGTTGGCCAGGGTCCTGAGGTAAAGGCCTTCGTAGGCGCGGTTCAGGCGCATATCGTCGGCGGTGAGCCGGGCCTGTTCGACCAGGCGCAGGCCGACCCGGCCATGGTCCTGCAGTTGCTTGAGTTCCCGTGGGGTGGCTTGGTCGAGAATGGCCCTGACCGCGCTACGGGGCAGTTGCGGGAAACTGGATTTCAAGCGCTGTTCCAGCCGGTTGCCACCTTGCTCGCTCTGGGCGTACAGGTTGTCGAACAGTTGCGCGCGTTCGCGGTAGGCATATTCGGCGATTGCCTTGGCCAGTTTGAACAGGCGTTCTTCCTGGGTGGCCGGGAGTTCGCCGAGCAAGGCGCGAGTCAAGGCATCGTTCTGCACCAGCTTTTTCAACGGTTCGCGACTGCGGCTTTCGGCCTCCGTGAGGCGTATTTTCTCGGTAGTGGGGTGGTAGCGGTACTGGCTGATCACGCGGCCGTTGTCGTCGAAAACCTCCAGGCTGTGGCTGTCCGGCCAGGTAGGCAAGTGGCTGGCGAGCTGCAGTTGCAAGGACGGTCGCGCATTCTGTTGGGCAGAATAGGTGGTCATCGCCTGGATAAAGTGCAGGATGTCGCGCTCGATGCGAAAGCGTTTGCAGGTGTCTTCCAGCAACGGCGGTGGCGGCAATTGAGTGCTGTGCGATTCGCGCAGGGCCCGTGCCGGGGTATCGGTGATTTTCAGGATACGCGCGGCGGTGGTTTCGTCCACGTTGTAGTCCTGGGCTCCCAGGCGGTAGAGCAGGCGATGATCGCTCCAGGTCATCGGGTTCTCGGTGGACAAGCGCCATGCGCCCCGACGGTTGTGTTCCAGAGTGGGCGTGTCGACGCCGATTTTTTCCGGGTGCTTGAGCCGCCACTTGCGCAGGCTGTTGTCATAGACAACCGGATACAGCGAGCCATAGAGCGGCAGCAGGGTTTGCCCGTCCAGGTCATACAGGCCATTGGCGCCCGCTTGCAAGTGTGCCGGCAGCACCACGTTCTGCTCGTACTGGTGCAACGAAAGGTCCAGGAGGCTGACATAGCCGCTGGGGCTGCGCTGGGCGCTCATCAGGTCGCCCAAGGTGGTGCGCAGCCCCTGGGCATCGGAAGCGGATTGCATACCCAGTTTCAAGCGTTCGTGGGGTTGCAGCACCGAGCCGATGGCCAGGTAGAAACTGTCGACGGCCGGCGATACCGGGATCGCTCCGCCGTTACGCATGTCGTAGGCTTCGTAGCGACCTTCGCCGTAGAACAGCAATTCCACCGTGGTGTCGTCGGGTCCGCTGGACTCGTAACGTTGCCCGGGATCGCCGCTGCTCATATCGGTGACCACGAAATGTCGTCCCAGGGTGTCGCGTAGCAGGCTGGCGGCGAACTCCCGTGCCCATTGATCGGTGTCCGGGTTGAATGCGCGGCGGTGGTAGAGGCCGTCGATGACCACATCGATACGCAGCGCGGTACGGTGATGCTCCAGGTGCTCGTGCAGGGCCTGCGGCAATTTGCCGGTCTGCAGCAAACGCGCCTGCTCAGGCTCGCTCAAGGGCATGTCGTTGAGCAACTGTGCCAGGTTTGCCGGGGTCAACGGGGCGAATCGCTCGCGCAGAGTCTTCAGCACAGACGTGACTTCTACCAAAGGGGGCGCGACCTTCAGCGGCGTAAAGAGGCGCGCGGGATCGCTGGCCGGTACTTCATGCCGGGCATGGCCGGCGTAGCGGTACAGCGCGCTGAACAGCGCCAACCGCCGGGCCTGGGCCAGCTCGCTGATTTGCAGGCGCACGCGGGCGATGCGTTGCGCCGTGGTCAAATGCGGGCTGCCTTCTTTGCCCAGTACCGAACCGGAAGGCTGTTGCTCAAGGATCAGCTCGAACAACGGCTCCTGGGAGACGACGGTGGTGTCCGGACCGTCCAGGGCGATATAGGTGCCATCGTCGCGGCGCTTGAGCTTGATAACGGCGCCCGTGGCCGGTGGGGTATCGGCGGCGGCATAGGTTTCGATGAGCGTGCCTTGGGCGTCATGCACCTGGAGGGACGCATCTGCTGGCCAGCCGGGCACGTGAGGCAACAGGCACAGCACCGCCCTATCGGCATGGGGCGGCAGGTGGCCGCGGCGGTGAAAGTCGCTGATCAACTGGTCTATGACCCGGTCAACCTGCAGGCGCCTGACGCCTTCGGTGAGGTTGACGGGGGCGGGCTCTCCGGCCCAGACGTTGTCCAGGGTGGCTCGGCTGGGCGAGATGCTGCGCAGCATGCGTTCCAAGTCGAGCCTGGGCACCGGGCTTGAGCCATTGGGCAGCATGCGCTCGATCAGTTGCACGTCGGACAGGTCATGGGCGTTTCTCAAGTCCAGGGTCCAGGCTTGCAAGGCGGAGTCGAACACGATCGGCGGCGCTGCGTCGCCGCGGTTTTCCTGCTTGAGCACGAACCTGAGGGTCTTGGCGTCATGGCTGATTTCCACGACGCGTCGCTCTTTACCGTAGTTCAACCAGGCGTACTGCTGCCCGTTGATCTGGTACACGCCCTGGGCATTGGGCGTCTGACCATTGAGCAGGTTCTGATCGAGAATGGCGTAGGGGCCTATGTCCGGTTTCCAGAGCACCCCGGTTTCGTCGTTGCGCATCAGCTTTTGCGGGTTGCCCAGGCGTTGCAGCAAACCTTGGATGCGTAGCCGATGCACCCGCCCGGCGGTGGTGATCAACAGACCGTTGATTGCCAGGTCCATCACATCCGCCAATGCGGCGGCAAAGTCCATGGCCTGGCCCTTCGCGGCTTCATTGATACCGACGATCGTGCTGTAGGTGAGGCTGCCGAATACCGCCGCCTGCATCACCCGGTTCAGGCCGGTGACGCCGCCGGGCATGGGCGTCAGCAGCAATTGCAGGATTTCGTCGGCGATGGCGGCAGCGCCGTCCATGACGGCCTGCAAGTCGCGGGTCGAGCGGCTGGTGGCCAGGGTGGAGAGATTGGCCTGGTAGTGTTGGACGTGACGGTATGTGAGGGCTTGCACCAGGGTTTCGGGACGCCCGTGCTTGGGGTCTGGGCTGAAGCGCAGGCTGTCCAGGGTCTTGGCCGGGAACAGGCGATGGAACGTGTCGTACAGGAAGCCGGCGAGGGCGCTGAGGTGCTCCGGGCGTCGCTCCTGCTGGTCGAGGCGCTTGAACGCCGTCATTTCGGTCACGGGCAGTTGTCGTGCGAACCAGCCCAGGTCATGTTGGCGGTGGCTGTCCTTGAGTTGCTGCATGAAGTGCGCGTGGGCCGCGTTGCTGTCGATGTGATAGTGCAGCGCACCGCCGGGACGGAACGGGAAGTAGGACACTACCCCGAGGCTGCCCACCCGGATCAGCAGCAGCGGCACCGGGATGGTCTCGCCGGAGGGCACGAACGGCACCGCCGGCAGCAGCGTGATGCCGGTGCTCATCCCAAGTGTTTCGAATTCCAGCGCCGCGCCACTGCCATCAATGGCCTGGGTCAGGCGGTGGTAGAGTTCAAGGGTGACGCCTGTCACGGCGCGGTTGCGATAGGCTTCCAACGCTTCGAAGAGCAGGCAGGCACGGGCGCTGTCCTGCAGCAACTGTTGCAGTCTCCCGTCCCGGCCCAGGGCTGCATCGAGCGTGCGTTGCAGTTGCCCGCCCAGGTCCAGCTCGCGGGCGATCTCGACAAAACCCTGGACGGTCAACACCGGGTTTTCATTGCCCGTGAAGTAGGAGGCATCGACGAAGGTACTGCCCTGGCGTTGCGGTGTGCCGGTGGTGAAGTCGAAGTTCAGGCACGCGGCGTCCCACAACGAGAGGGTGGACACATGGGAGCGGTATTTCCATTCATCGTATGCCCGGCGAAAACGCCGCCGTTCCCGGGAGAGGCTGGTGGAACTGGTGCGCGGTTCCCAGGGCATCGGCGGCTGCACCTGTTCCAGGTAGCGGGTGTGCAGGAACACGCGCTTGGGGTCCTGGTTGCCGATGCGCGCGCGCAATTGGGCCTGCCCCCACGTCTTGAACGTGCCGATCAGGGCGTTGTTTTCTGTCTCTACCGCTTTCAGGGCCTGGAGGGCATTGCGTTGCAGCCGCACATAATCGCGCTGCTGGTCAGGGCTCAGGGTGTTCAGTGTGCGCGTGAGGGTTTCACGGATCTGCTCCAGGGCTTGCTGTCGGCCCCAGGCATCACTCGATTGCAGGTTGCCCGACAGGCCGTTGAGCAGTTGATGGGTTGGCATGGGCCATTTCCTTTCACGGGTTAAGTGGAAGGAAATGGAATCACCCTGCCGGTTTTGCCGGGCGCTACCTATGTAGCGCGGGCTTGGGGGCCGAGTCCAGGCGCTTGAGCATGTCCAGCCACATAGCCAGGCCGACCATCAACAGCGCACCGGCCACGGCGGTCGCCAGTTGCATGGCGACGGCATCGTGGGCCAAGGCGTTGATCATGTCTGCCAGGGGCGCCAGCACGACCCCAAGGCAAAACACTTCCAGGGAGTAGCGGCCCATGCGGCACACCTCAGTGGCAACGCGGTTCTGCGTCCAACCGGCGTGGGGCAACAGCTTCGCCGTAACGTAGGCCAGGGCGAGGAAGTGCACGAGGCGCACCGGTGACAAATCGGTCTTGCTGATCGGGTACAGCCCATCACTGAGCCAGGCCGGCATCCAGGCGTCATGCACGTGCGGCCAGCGCCACGACAGGGTGATCACCGCCGCCAGCACTACATACAGGGCACATGCGACAAACAGCGGCTGGCGCGACAACGGGCGTACCTGCACAGGTTTCGGCCGCTGGCTGTACACCGCCGCCGCGCCGCCAAGCACGAACAGCAACTGCCAGGTGACCGGGTTGAAGTACCACACGCCGTCGGCAATCGCGCGCAGGTTCCAGCCCATCCAGGGCGCCATCAAGTAGATCGCCAGCGACACGGCCACCACGGCCTCGACCCTGCGCATCATCATCGGCAGCACCAGCGGCAGGCCGCCCAACAGCACGATATACAGCGGCAGCGGGTCCATCAGGTTGGGCTTGAAGCGCAGCAGCAGTTCGTCGGTCAGCGCCTGCTGGGGGTGGGTGACGAAGTGCGTCAGGCCCATCTCCTCGACCAGGTCGCGGGTTTCCACATGGCTGTTGGCGAAGAACACGATGCCCATCAGCAGCGCCAGCAAAAAGATATGCACCACGTACAGCACCCAGGTGCGTCGCAGGATTTTCAAACTGGCCAGCCAGTAACCGTCGCGCTGCAGGATCTTGCCGTAGGCGAGCACGGCGGCAAAACCGGCGAGGAACACGAACACCTCCGCCGCGTCGCTGAAACCGACGTTGCGCAAGGTGATCTGGCCGAGAGGGTTGTGGGGGACGTGATCCCAGAAAATGAAGATCAACGCCAGGCCCCGAAAAAAATCGATGCGTGGGTCGCGTCCGTCAGGCATGGCTACGGGCTCTTGAATGTCAGGTTTAACAAGGACAGGTGAGCGTGGGCGTTGTCGTACGCCGCACGTCGGGCGGGCGCAGGTTGGCGGTATTTGTAAGCAATTGCAAAGGTTGGATATTACTGAATGTCTCTAGACATCAATGATGACCAGTGTGCCATGGCTGCCGGCGAGCACTGCGTGGGCGATACCGGCTTCCACAAGGTACATCTGGCCGGCGCCTACCCTGATTTCGTCGTCGCCGATGCTCAGGCGCAACAGGCCATCGATCACCAGCAGGCCTTCGTTGTAGTCATGGGTTTCTACCTCGTACGCCTGCTCATCCATACGCAACACCTTGATCCACGCGGGGCCAACCTGGCCCAGACGCTTGGATTTCCAACTCTCGGGTAGTTGCGCGGCCATGGCGGAAAAGTCCAGTAACGGCATGTGAATCTCCTTGTTTCAACGATGCCGTTGGTGGTCCGGTTCAGCGGTGAGGGTCGTTATCTTGATATCACGCGGCGCTGGCTTCGTGGGGTTCAAAGCTGTCCGCCCGCGCCATCTGCCACATCCGCGAATAGAACTCGCCATTCACCTCACCGGTCAACAATTCACCCGGCTTGAGGAACACATGCAACTGCGAGAACAACTTTATTTCGGTTGCCGACATGCGCCGCACCAGGTGCTTGGCCGACAGTTGCGACGGATGCTCCAGGCCCGCCGCCGCGAGCATTTCCGCCAGGGCCTTGAGGGTGTTGCGGTGGAAGTTGAACACGCGCTGGGCCTTGTCCGGCACCACCAGGGCGCGCTGGCGCAGCGGGTCTTGAGTCGCCACGCCGGTCGGGCATTTGTTGGTGTGGCACGACTGGGACTGAATGCAGCCAATGGCAAACATGAAGCCGCGCGCCGAGTTGGCCCAGTCGGCACCGATGGCCAGTACGCTGGCGATATCGAACGCGCTGACGATCTTGCCGCTGGCGCCGAGCTTGATCTTGTCGCGCAGGTTCAGGCCCACCAGGGTGTTGTGCACGAACAGCAGGCCTTCACGCAGCGGCACGCCGATATGGTCGGTGAACTCCACCGGCGCGGCGCCGGTGCCGCCTTCCTTGCCATCGACCACGATAAAGTCCGGGAGGATGCCGGTTTCGAGCATGGCCTTGGCGATGCCCATGAATTCCCACGGGTGGCCCAGGCAGAACTTGAAGCCTACCGGTTTGCCGCCGGACAGTTCACGCAGTTGCGCGATGAACTGCATCAATTCGATCGGTGTGGAGAACGCGCTGTGACGCGACGGCGAGATGCAGTCTTCGCCCATCAGGATGCCACGCGTGTCGGCGATTTCCTGGGTGACCTTGTGCTTGGGCAGGATCCCGCCGTGGCCGGGTTTGGCGCCCTGGCTCATCTTGATTTCGATCATGCGCACTTGCGGGTTCTGCGCCTGCACGGCGAAGAGCTCAGGGTCGAAACGGCCATCGCTGGTGCGGCAACCGAAGTAACCGCTGCCGAGTTCCCAGGTCAGGTCGCCGCCGTTTTCGCGGTGGTAAGGGCTGATGCTGCCTTCGCCGGTGTCGTGGGCGAAGTTGCCGAGCTTGGCGCCCTGGTTCAGCGCACGAATCGCGTTGGCGCTCAGCGAGCCAAAGCTCATCGCCGAGATATTGAACACCGATGCCGAGTACGGCTGCGTGCACTGCGGGCCGCCGACCATCACGCGAAATGCGCTGGGGTCGCTGAGCGGCGCCGGGCGCATGGAGTGGCCGATGAATTCGAAGCCCGACTGGTACACGTCGATCAGAGTGCCGAAGGGTTTGTCGGCGGTTTCGTTCTTCGCCCGCGAGTAGACCAGCGAGCGCTGGGCGCGGGAGAAGGGCAGGGCATCGCTGTCGGATTCGAGCAGGTACTGGCGGATCTCCGGGCGGATGGCTTCCACCAGGTAACGGATATTGCCCAGGATCGGGTAGTTGCGGCGCACGGCGTGGGGGCTTTGCAGCAGGTCGAAGAGGCCGATCAGGCTCAACACGCCGGTGACCACCGTGATGGGCCACAGCCATTCGTGTTCGATAAAGGGCAAGCTGGCAAGGGTGAAAATGACGCACACGGCAAAGAAGGCGTAACGGCTTAGCAAGGACAGGCTCATACGGTTTCCTTGGGTTCAGACTCTTTTGGTCGGTACGGCATTCTGCGCCTGTAAGGAAACCCTAGACAACCTGTGGGAATATTCAATTTGGCACGCTGGGTGAGACGGACTGGCCCGATATAGAGAGCTTGCGGCTATCAGTGACTTCGACGTGGGCCTGGTTGTCGGTGGTTGAGTCACCCCCGACAAAAACAGTAAAGGTGCCGGCCTCCACCACTGGCGCCAAATCCGCACCCAGTAAGGCAAAGTCATTTTCATCGAGTGTGAAAACCACTTCCCGGGTTTGGCCGGCTGCTAAATGCACTTTGCGAAAGCCGCGTAACTGGCGTACCGGGCGGGTGACGCTGGCGACAGCGTCCCGCAGGTAAAGCTGAACAATTTCGTCGCCTGCGCGTGGGCCGGTATTGGTGACGCTGGTCGTTACAGTCAAGGGCTGGCTGGAGCCGAGGCGCGTGCTGCTCAATTGAGGCAACTCGCTTGCCTGGAGTGTCTGGTTAGCAACCAACAACGTCTGCTGTGAGTTCTGACAGGTATATGCTTATTGCAATCTGTTCTCGTTTGGGTGTGTGGATTGTGTTACTGTATAACGCATCGAATGCACTCAAACGCCCCGGAGGCCTTATGAAAGCTGGTATCCATCCCGACTACCGCACCGTGCTGTTCCACGACACCGCCGCCGACGTGTTTTTCCTGATCGGCTCCACCGCCGACAGCGACCGCACCCATAAACACAGTGACGGCAACACTTACCCGTATATTCCGTTGGACGTGTCCAGCGCCTCGCACCCGATCTACACCGGCCAACAGCGCAAGACCCAGGCCGAAGGCCGCATTGCCGGGTTCAACAAGCGGTTCGCGTCGTTTGGCTCTAGCCCGAAAAAAGCCGAGGCCTGAGCGACATGATGGCGGCGTGTCCTACGCCGCCGTCTGCCGGATCGGCAAGACCACTCTAAATTTTGTACCTTTGCCCAGTTCGCTGCTGACGGAAATATCGCCCCGGTGTTTCTTGACGATGCCGTAGGACAGCGACAGGCCCAGCCCTGTGCCTTCACCCACCGGTTTGGTGGTGAAGAACGGGTCGAAGATTTTCTGCACGGTCTCAGGCGCAATCCCACAGCCGTTATCGGCCACTTCCAGCCATACATGCTCGCCTTCCACGCCATTGCTGATGGTGATGGTGCCGCGCTCGGGTCCCATGGCTTGCGCAGCATTGATCACCAGGTTCATCACCACCTGGTTGAGCTGGGATGCCAGGCACTCGATTTCCGGTAGCGGGGCATAGTGCTTGACCACATCGGCCTTGTACTTGAGTTCGCTGGCGACGATGTTGAGCGTGGAGTCGATGCCCTGTTGCAGGTTGGCAAATTGCCAGGTCTGGTCGTTGTCCACCCGGGAGAAGTTCTTCAGGTCCTTCACAATCTGTATCACACGGCTGATACCTTCCTTGGATTCCCTGATCAGGATCGGAATGTCTTCCTTGAGGAAGTCCAGTTCCACCGCGTCGCGCATCGCCTTGAGTTGATCGCGCTGTGTTCCCGGCGCAAGGGTTTGCTCGACCGTCCGGTAGGCATCCAACATCTGTTGCAGCTGGTTGAAATAGCCATCCAGGGTGCTGAGGTTGGAGGAGATAAACCCCACCGGGTTGTTGATCTCATGGGCCACGCCCGCCGCCAGTTGCCCCAGCGACGCGAGTTTTTCCGACTGCACCAATTGGCTTTCCAGGTGCTTGCGCTCGTCGATCTCCAGTTGCAACGCCTGGGTGCGCTGTTCCACCAACTGTTCCAGGTGCGCGGTTTGCAGGGAGGCACGCCGGGCCATGTCCCATTTGTTGGCCAGGGTGTTGGCCATTTGCTGGACTTCGATATTGTCGAAAGGCTTTTTCAGGATCAGCAGGCGATCATGGGCGTGCAGGCGCTCCAGCAGGTCTTCCCAGGAATAGTCCGAGTAAGCGGTGCACACCACCACCTGCAGGCCGGGCGCGACTTTCCAGAGTTCCTCGATGGTTTTCGCGCCATCCCAGCCCTGGGGCATGCGCATGTCGACAAAGGCCAGGGCGTAGGGTTGTTTGTTTGCCATGGCCGTGACGAGTAGTTGCAGGCCTTCCTCTCCACCGTATGCCGAATGCAACTCGAACACCTGGGCCTGGGCTTTGGCCGTGTCGCCGAACAGGGCCGACTCCATGTCATCCAGCGCCTGGTTGGATTCGACGGCTGGCATCAGGATTTTGCGAAAGTCGTCATGGATCGACGGCGTGTCATCGATCAACAAAATGCGCCGGTTGGGAGGCTGGTTCATGGGGGGCTTCCGGCAAGAGTGAGAGGAATCGTCAAGGTAAACACCGCACCCAGGCCAGGCCCATCGCTGTGTGCGCTGAGCTGGCCGTTCATTTCCACGGCGGCCAGGGCGCAGCTGTGCAGGCCGAAGCCGTGGCCTTCCTTGCGGGTGGTGAAGCCGTGGGTGAAGATCCGGGTCATATTCTCGGGCGGAATGCCTTCGCCCTCGTCTTTCACGCTGATTTGCAAGGTGTCATCGGCACCCGGCTGGACAACCAGGGTCATTTGTCGTGGCCGGTCGGTGAGGTTGGACATGGCGTACTTGGCGTTGCTGATAAGGTTGACCATGATCAGCAACAGCCGGTGCTTATCCCCGAGGATTTCCGGCACCCGTGCGTACTCCTTGACCACCGTGACGTGGTGACGGCTCAGGGCACCGGCATTCATGCGCAAGGCATCTTCCATCAAGGCACTGATGTTGACCGGCTCCAGCAGCGTGGACGCACCGGCGTAGGATTGTTGGGTGGCGACGATGTCCTTGATGTGGTCGACGCTTTTGCTCAACTGCGCCAGTTCCTCGGTCATGCCCTGCTGTTCGGCGGCGATGGCCTCCACCAACTGGTTCAAGTAGCCGGGCAACAGTTTGCCCTTTTCATCTTCGGTAAGGAACGTGCCCAGGTCAGCCTGGCGTTCGTTGATCAACTGCATGGCTTTGCCCAGGCCCAGGGCCTTGCTGCTACGCAATTTGCGGCTGACCAGGTCGGCGGAAATGTTCACGCTGTTGAGCACATTGCCGACGTTGTGCAGCACGTTGGTGGCGATCTCGGCCATGCCGGCCTGGCGGGCGCTGTCCATCAGTTCACTCTGGGCATCCTTGAGCTGCCGCGTACGCCGCTCCACGCGTTGCTCCAGGGTTTCATTGGCCGCCTGCAAGGCGCGGTTGACCCGGTTGATCTCGGCGAAACTGCGCAACAGGCGCACGGCCAGATAGAGCAACAGCACCACCAGCAAGGTCGAGAAAATCAGCAGGTAACGGTGGTATTGATGGTCGACCAGGTCGGCCGTCTGCTGGTCCTGGTTGAGATGGGTGGTCAGGTCATCCAGGCGTTCGGCCACGGGCACCGCCGCGATTCGTTCGAGCAGGCTGTTGACCAAAGGCTGTTCGCGCAGGATCAGCGAAATATGATTGCTGAGAATATCGACCGGCGCCTGGAACTCGACAGGCAGCAACTCTTTGTTGACGGCCAGCTTGCCCAGGCCGACGAGAATGTCGGCGGCTCGATCATCGCTGGTGACCTGGGCGAACTCCAGGCTGCTGAGCAGCAGGTCGTAGGTGTCGGTGGCCACGCTTTGCAGTTGCGCCTTGCCCTCATCGTCCACACGGTTGAATTGGGCCTGGATATCGTCCTCGGCAGTCGGGAGGAAGGCCAGCGAGTTGCGCAGCACCGCGTTGTGGGATTTGAACTGGTCCACCAACCGGGCCTTTTCCTGGATGGCCGCCTCATAGGCTTGTTGATCGGCCTGCCAGCGGGGCAGGTCGGTGGCCTCGTGGTAGGAACCGCGGCTTTTCAGCTCGGTCCAGAGTCGGGTCATTTCCAGCAGTGGCGCGACCAGGGGGTCGTAGTTATGGGTAATAGAGATCCTGGCCTTGAGCACCTCACTGTCCCATTGGGCATTGAGTTGCTGGAGTTGCCGGATCAGGTCCCGCGAGTGAGTGTAACTGGCTGTCTGGTCACGGCCTGACTTGAAGTACAGAAAGACCAGTGTCGAGGCCAGCAGCACGGTGATCAGGCCGAGCAGCAGTTGGCTGGTACGGCGTCTGGACAGGGTCATAGTGGTTTGCCCGCCCATTCGCCCGTCAGGGTCTTGAGGAATTGAATGATCAGGTCCTTGTCTTCCTGGGACGGGTTGCGCCCCAGTTGATAATTGAACATCACATCGACCGCTTCTTCCAGGGTCCTGGCCGAGGCGTCGTGAAAGTACGGGGCGGTGACGGCTACATTGCGCAGGCTGGGCACCTTGAACACATGGCGGTCCTCTTCGTCCTGGGTCTGCAGGTAGCGCCCAAGGTCCGACTCCACCGGATTGCCCCGTGCCTTGAAATAGTCGCCCATCACGCCGAATTTCTGGAACATGTTGCCGCCGATATTGACCCCCTGGTGGCAAGCAATGCAGCCGTAGTCCTTGAAGCGTTGGTAGCCGTACTTTTCCTGGGTCGTGAGGATCTCGGTGTTGCCCAGCAGGTACTGGTCGAATCGCGAGTTGGGTGTCAGCAGGGTGCGTTCATAGGTGGCCAGTGCGTTTTGCACATTGGCGGCGGTGACGCCGTCGGGGTAGGCCTGGCTGAACGCGGTCTGGTAGGCAGGCATGGCGGACAGGTTCTGCACCACGGTTTTCCAGTCACTGCCCATTTCCACCGGGCTGATCACCACCTGTTCGACCTGGGCTTCCAGGGTATCCACCCGGCCATTCCAGAACTGCTTGAAGTTCAGGCTGGCGTTGAATACCGACGGCGTGTTGATCGCGACCGGCTTGCCGTCGAAGCCAAGGGAAAACGGCTTGTCGTCGGCACCGCCGGACGCCAGTCGATGGCAACTGGCGCAGGAGAGGGTGCCGTTGACCGACAGGCGCGGTTCGTTGAACAGCTGGCGACCCAGCTCGACCCTGGCCGGGTCCAGCGCCGGAACCGCAGGCAGCGGTTTGAGCGCTTCATCCAGTGGTGCGGCCAGCAGCGGTGCCGCCAGGCCCAGCATGAACATCAGGCCAAGACGGTAAGTTGAGACATCGCTCAAGCGAGCACTCCTTGCAAGCGTAGGGCTATGGGGTGGGCATCAATGTCGCGCAGCCCACTTGCAGCAACTGGGCGAAGTCTTTGGCAGGCACGGCCTTGCTGAATAAAAAGCCCTGGCCTTCTTCACACAGCTGGGCTTGCAGGAAACTCAGCTGATCGAGGGTTTCGACCCCTTCGGCGATGATAGTCAGTTCCAGGCTCCTGCCCATGCCGATGATAGCGCTGATCAGTTGCTCGTCCTGGTTATTTACGTTCAGGCCGCGCACGAAGGACTGGTCGATCTTCAACACGTCGATGGGGAAGCGTCTCAGGTAGCTGAGGCTGGAGTAACCGGTGCCGAAGTCGTCCAGGGCCAGGCGCACGCCCATGGCCTTGATGGTGTGCAGGGTCTTGACGGTTTCTTCGACATTCTGCATCAGCACGCTTTCGGTGATTTCCAGTTCAAGCAGATGTGGCTGCATATCGGTCTGCTTCAAGATTGCGACGAGGTTGTCGACGAAGTCGCGTTGACGGAAGTCGATGGCCGAGATGTTCACCGAGATGCACAGCGGTGGCAGGCCCATCGCACGCCAGGCCTGCACTTGCTCGCAGGCCTGGCGCAGCACCCATTGGGTCAGGGGCACGATCAGCCCGCTGTCTTCGGCCACGGGGATGAAATCGCCGGGGTTGACCCAGCCCGAGCGTGGCTGGAACCAGCGGATCAGCGCTTCGGCGCCGACGATCTTGCCGGATTTCAGGTCCAGCTTCGGCTGGTAGTGCAGCACAAACTCTTCGCGGTCCAGCGCCTGGCGAATCGCGCTTTCCAGGTTTTGCTGGTGTCGGGCGCGCCGGTTCATGTCTTCGGTGTAAAAGCTGAAGCCATCCGGGCCCTGTTCCTTGCGGGTGCGCATGGCGGTCTCGGCGTGTTTGATCAGTTCCACGGCATTGCCGCTGTCATCGGGGTAGATCGCGATGCCCAGGCTGGCGGTGACGCTCAGGTCGTGCCCTGCGACATGTCGGGTGGCACTCACGGCCGTGAGGATTTTTTGTGCGATATGCTGGGTTTGCTGCGGATGCTCGATATCGCTGAGCACAACCACAAATTCGTCCGCGCCGTAGCGAAACACCGAATCCGATGCACGCACGCTCGCCACCAGGCTGTGGCTGACCTGTTGCAGTACCTCATCGCCCACCGGGTAGCCCAAGGCATTGTTGACGCGCTTGAAGCGGTCCAGCCCGATAAACATCACCGCCAGTTGCGTGTCATGCCGGTGGCCCAACGCAATCGCCTGCGTGAGCCGGTCGCCCAGCAGCGTGCTGTTGGGCAATTCGGTGAGGGTGTCGTATTGCAGCAGGTGCGAGACTTTGAGCAGCTCCTGCACACGTTCTTCGATAGTGCGCTCCAGGCCGATCACCTTTAGCGCTATGTCCTGGGCAAGCTGCCATTTCCAGGTCAGGGCGCTTGCCATCTGGCGGATCTCCAGATGATCGAAGGGTTTTTTCAGGATCAGCAGCTGGTCGTTGTACTTCAGTCGCGCCTCGATGGCTTCGAAGGAATAGTCGGAATAAGCCGTGCACAGGGCGATCTGCAGGTTGGGGTCAACGTTCCACAGCTGTTCGATGGTCTGCAGGCCATCCCAACCCGGCGGCATGCGCATGTCGATGAACACCAGGGCATAGGGCGCGTTGGCGGCCAGGGCCCGGTTGACCAGTTCCAGAGCTTCCTCACCCTGGTAGGCGGAGTCCAGCTTGAAGGCCTGGCGTACTTTAGGGGCGGTGCCGAACAGCGTTTCTTCAAGGTTCTCCAACGAAGGCTCGCCATTGGCATCGGCGCAGAGAATCTTGCGGAAGTCCTGGTGGATCGAGGCCGTGTCATCGACGATCAGAATGCGCCGGTTGGCCCTGGCGGAATCAGCAGTCATGGCCTGCTCCGTGACGACAAAAGGTTTGACGGCATAACGATTCCTTCCCTGATTTCGCCTCGGAGCGGGGCGCCAACCTGTTCTGTCAGCATAGTCGAGGTCGCTTGATATCGACGGCCAGTTGGCGTCAAATCAACCCCGCGCCTCAGGCGAAGGAAGCTGGCCGGGCACAAGGGTTCAATTTAGCTCAATTTTGTTTGATTTGAAGGCGCGGTCACCATGGATGAGAAACCCACTGTTTTACTGGTCGATGATGAAGAGTCGATTCTCAATAGCCTGCGCCGGCTGTTGCGCAGTCAAGCCTTCGACGTAGTGCTGGCCGGCAGCGGCGCCCAGGCTCTGGAGATCATGGCGGCACAGCCCATCGACCTGATCATGAGCGATGCGCGCATGCCCGGCATGGATGGCGCGCAGTTACTGGCCGAAGTCCACCGGCTGTACCCGGCCACCAGCCGTATCCTGCTGACCGGCTACGCTGACGTGCCGACCATCATCAAGGCGATCAACGAAGGGCAGATCCACCGTTATATCGCCAAGCCGTGGAATGACGATGAACTCAAGCTGATCCTGCAGCAGGCGCTTGAACATCAGCGGCTTGAACGGCTGACCCAGGTGCAGAACGACCAGCTCAAGGCGCTCAATGCCACCCTGGAAAAGCGCGTCGCGTCGCGCACCGCCGAGTTGCAGCAAACCGCCGACATGCTCGACCTGGCCTACGAAGAACTCAAGCGCAGCTACGTGACCGGCACCGAAGTGTTTTCGCTGTTGGCCAACCTGCGTCTGCCCAGGGATAAGCAGACCAACCGCGCGCTGATCGAACTGATCCGCGTGTACTGCGCCGCCCAGGCCATGGATGAAGCCAGCACTCGCGACCTGACCATGGCCGCCGCGCTGTACAACATCGGCAAGCTGAGCTGGACCGACAGCATGATGGTGTCGCCGTCGGACAAATTGCACAGCACCGACCGCACGCTCTACCGCGAGTACCCGGCCCAGAGTGAATCGCTGTTGATGACCCTTGAACCGATGAAAGACGCGGCGCGGATCATTCGCCATCATCAGGAGCGCTGGGACGGTACGGGCTTTCCCGACCACCTCAAGGGCGAGTCGATTCCTCCCGGTTCACGGCTGTTGAAATTGGCGGTGGACTTCATCGAGTTGCAGAAAGGCTTGATCCTCGAGCGCAACTTGAACAGCGATGAAGCCCTGCTGTTTATCCGCAAATATGCCGGGCGCCTCTACGATCCGGACCTGGTGGAAGATTTCGTGCAGGCCTGCGCAACCTTCCTGAGCGACGTGACCCTGGGCGACCCCACGGTAAAAGTCCTCACCACTCGAGAGCTGGAGGCCGGCATGGTCCTGGCCCGCAACCTCAATGCCGACAACGGCATGTTGTTGTTGAACGCCGGCAAGGTGTTGAACCTGCCGCTGGTCGACAAGTTGATTGCGTTCGAAGCGATGGAGGGCGCCAAGTACAGCGTGTTCATCAAGACGCCCGAGGAGCAGGCGCAACTCCCCTAGTGCGCTCCGTACGGGGCCCGGCTTGCCTACAGGCCCCAGGTTTTACGCCGGCTGCCGTGATAGTCGATGATGCCCCTGAGCACGTACACGTCTTTCTCACCGTCTTTCCCGGTTTTCTCGAGCGCCACTCGCCATCGACCGCGCCCGGCGCCTGGGTCCAGTTGCGGCAGATCCACGTAGCTGTAGCTGCCGATTTTCTTGCCGCTGACCCGTCCTCCTTGAATGTCCTGAACGATTTCGTCGATTTTGCTTTTGGCGTTGGCTGGCAGCAGAGACAGTTGGGTTTCCATCAGCTCGTCGAACCTGACGATGTGGGCCGCCCCGTCGCCCGAGGGGGTGACGGCGCTCGGTGGCACAGGGGATTGTGGCCTTTGAGGCAGCCTTTCACCGCGAGGAAGTGGCGGGTGTGCGGGTTGAAATTCCAAAGGCGTTGAGAATTTGGGAATGGTTCTTTCAAATTCTGCGACCGTCACGCTGTCCACCGCCTTGAAACTGGAGACTGCTCCGGTCCTTTCGCCGTGGGACAAGGCAATGTAGGGAATGCCGGCTTTTTTGAAATCGTCTGAAAATGAATCGACGCCGAGCTTCAGTAAAAGCTCACGGCGCCGTTCGGTCCTGAACGTTTCCAAGGCTTCCTGGATACTCGGGGCCTCGAGCAGTTTCTTCAAGGCCTCGTTAAAGCTGATGTTGTGTTGTGTAGCGATGTCCTGGACGATCTTCGTGCGTCCTTTTTCTCTCACAAACGCCTCGAGGGTTTCCTGGCGCCAGGTGGACAAGTGAAACTTATTATCGAACTTGGTCAGGCTGTTCAGCTGTTTCTGGGTGAACGCATAACCGACGAAAGTGGCGCCGGTATCGTGGTCGATAATACTGATCGATGCCCTGATGTGTTTTGAGAAGTCGTCGTTCCGGCCAACGATTCGTTTGATTTTAATAAACAGATTTTCCATCTCCTCGCTGGAGAGGGTGAGTTGTCCGGACAGGAAGTAGGTGGTCTTGTTCAGGTGTGTATAAAGGTTCGCTTCGAATTCAATGTTCAATAACGTCTCGCGCAGTCGCGGCGCGGGAACCCCCCGCTGCCCCCAGACAATGCGGCGGAACGTGGCCTCATCGACACCCAGGCGCTCCAGCGCGTTGTCCAGCAGTCGACGTTTCTGTGACGCGGTCACCTCCTTGAGCATCGCTTCGCCATGGGTAGCAGAGGAGTAGATGCGCATCGCTGCGATCAGGTCATCGTGCACTTGCTGTTCGGCGGTACGCCCCCCGAGAACGCCCAACACCGACCCGCCCCCGCGTGTCGTACGCTCAAAGCGTGGCTTCCAGCTTTTTGCATCGCCCGGCACGACCATGAAATCCGGCTTATTCCCCGTCGGGTGCTTGATAAAGCGCGCACCTTCTTCCACATGGGACGCATACAGGTAATAGCGACCGTCGTTGCCCATCATCGCGACAAATTGCTGATTGCGACTGTCCATGAAACTGGGCGCGCCCATCGCGCGCGACAGTCGAAAATGGTGGGTTTGGGCAAACGCTTCGACGTCAAAAAGAGCGTCGATCGAGTGGGGCAGTCGGTACTCTGCGACATCGACCCAGGCCGGGTCCAGCGGGCGGATCGCGGGTTTGGCGAGAACGATGGAGGCTTTTTTGTCTTCGCCTATTTTGCGGATCAGGCCCGGGATGCTGCGCCCCAACTTCTGCGCGTTGCGCACCCCTCGGACAATGTAGCGATGGGCAAGGCGCCGCAGGGCCTTGAACAGGGACAGTCCGAGGAGGAAATCAGCCACTTCGACGGAAAATAGAAAGCCGTTGACTGCCGATTCGAGGGTAATTTCCGCGTTGGTCCGCGAACGGTAATCGGCATGGGAAAGCTGAAAGCCCAGTTGTGCCGAATACAAATAGGCATGCAGCTCGACGGTGACGGGGGTCAGGGCATAACGGTGCACGCTGCGCGTGTCATTGAACACCCGGGAGAGTTCGCGCACATCGTGCGTGGCCATCCGTTGGCTGAAATAGGCACGCCATTCGGGTTTGGCCTTGAGCGTGTCGAGTTCCGCCAGGCCCAGCACCAATTCCCTGAAGGGCGCATCATCGGGGGCCTCCGGTGTGTAGAGCACGCACACGCCGCCGGGCCTGGTGCCCTTGCGCTGAATGACCAGCACGCCGTTGATCACCTGGCCGCCCTGGCCCCCTTCAAGCCCGCCTCCCATGACCAGGAGATTGACCTCGATATCGAACTGGCCGACCTTGGGCCGGGTGGTGGGGTCGGGATGCTGCGCAACCGCCTGCGCCCAGTCCAGTCCACCGCCGGGTGTCTTGAAAATAAACAGGTCGTTGACAGCAGGATTGAGCCGGCTCTCCAAGGCGTCCTTGCGCATCCTTGCCGCATTCGCGCGCTGCCAGGCGCTGGCGAAAGCGCGGCCTTCACCGTCTGGCGCGAACGCCGCCCTGAGGTACGCCGCGTACTGCTGGCCAATGTCGGCCTGTAGGGCAAGGGCGCGCAGGTCTGCGTTGTCGAGCCTGCCGACTTTTTCTCCTCGCGTGTCGAAAAGATCGGCAGTGGCGGTGATCGTTCTGTGCAATTCATGGGGCGACCACGCATCGATGTTGCGCCGGGCATAGCTTCCCAGGGTGCGCAGGTCCACGACTTCTTTGGCGTTCCAGGTGCCGAAGGTCAGTGTCTGCTCCGTCAACACCAGGGGAATATCGAGCTGTGGGTCTTCGCAGATGTAGACCGTTTCGGATTCGTCGTCTCGATAACCCGTGACCTTGACCGGCATTGACGTGCTCACACGCAGTCGTACCAGGCTCTTGTGGACGTCCAGGTCCACATTGGCGTATTCCGGTTTCTGGCGGCTGAGCACCTTGCGGGTTTCATCCTCCGCGAACGCTGGCAGGGTCGAAATCTGTTCAAGCAGTGGGCGCAGCGCCTCATTGTTGTCGACCAGGGTTGTTTCCAGCTGTCGGTACAACTGCTGGTCCGCCGGGCTGGCCGTGCTCAGCCAGACGGGGTCGTGCGGCGCGACCAGGCGCAGGTTGCGTGCCGCGAGGGCCGCGGATACATCCAGGTGTGGCGCCAGGTCGGCGACCAGAGCGAGCTCACCGGCCAGTGGCAACGTCTGTTGGCGCAGAGCCGCCCGGGTGTTGAAGTACTGCCGTACCCGCAGGGAGCGGACGTGGTCGGCGATCACGTCGGCCTCGATCCGTGCCGGGTCGCTCGCCAATATTGGCGTGTCACTCGCGTGTGCTTGAGCGGCCAGCGGCAGGCTGGCAATCAGGCGTTGGCCCGCGGGGTCGCTGGCGCGCAGACGTGCCGCCACGGTTTCATTCAATCGCGCCAGGTTTTCAAATTCCTCGAAGCCTTCGCCAGGGCTGAAGAGCAGCACGCTGCCAACGGGCGGTGTGCCACCGGTGGCGTTCAGGATGAACGCGGCGGCGAACTCGCTGCCATTGTCCAGCGCCAGCCGGTACACGGCAGGTCTGGGGCCTGTGGGAAACACCTTTTTGCGCGCCGCGGCGGTGGGGTATTTCAATACCGTGTCCGCCAGTGTCCGTGACGCGGCCGACAATGTGCCGTCCAGCGTGCGCAGGGCCAATTGGTGGGCCAGGACCTGCCGGCGCAGGTCGACCAGTCGCTCCTCGAGGGTCGGTTGGTCGCCTTCCCGATCTCTCCAGAATTCATTGAGCTTGACCGTGAAGGCGATTTCCAGCACGCCCGCCAGTGTGGCGGTCGGGCTGGCCGCAGACAGGCGTTTGCCCTCGTCCACGGTACCGCTTTCCCGGTAGAAGGCACCGCTCTCTTGCGTCAGATAAGCCTGCGCGTCAGAGCCGCGTAACCTGGCCAGCAGTGATCCCAGGGGTTCGCTGCCCAGCCATTGTTTCTGGCCCGGTACGTCCTCGCGATAGCGGCTGTAGAAAATGTGGTTGGGATTGATGGGCCGCTGCAAATCAGGAAACAAGGCAGCCAACTGTTGCTGATACACCGTTTCAAGATTCGGCTGTTGCTGGAGCAGTTCGTCGGTCTGGGTATTGAACCTGCCGAGTGCCTGGATAAGCCGCACTTGCTGGGTGTCGCCGGTCTGGTTGGCGGCGGGTACCACCGGCAGGGTCACGGGTTGCGAGAGGTTGGCAGGCCCGTTGACCGGCAAGAGTGGTTCCGGGGCATCTGAGGGGGGAAGCGATGACTGGTACATGGTGAACTCGTATGGAAGGCGCTTGCTGCGCACGGCTGGATCAGAGTTCGGAGTCTAGGGTTGGCGGTTGCACGTGTTGCGGTGCATGTGTGTGGGTGAACGCGTGCCCGGGGGCGATTGCCTGCAACGCAAGCCCATGTGATCCTTGCCGCTTTTGCGCCTGAGGTTTATTGCATGTCCACCATTATCCGCATTGCTGCCGCCCTCCTGATCGGCAGTGATGGCCACACGTTGCTGGTCCGCAAGCGCGGCACCCAGGCCTTCATGCAACCGGGCGGCAAGATCGATGCCGGTGAGCAACCCGCCCAGGCCCTGGCCCGCGAGCTGCACGAAGAGCTGAACCTGCATATCGATCCAGGCCAGGCCTTGTACCTGGGGCACTTCTCGGCACCGGCCGCCAACGAGCCGGGTTTCACCGTGGAAGCCGAGCTGTTCCAGGTGCGGATCGACGTACCGGTGACGCCTGCCGCTGAAATCGAAGAAATACGCTGGATCGATCCCATGGGCGACGGCGGCTTGCATCTGGCGCCGCTGACCCGCGACCTGATCCTGCCGTTCTACCGCGAATCGCTGGTCGGCTGCGCGACGTCCGCTTGATGGGGGGCGGTCAGCGAACCGCGCTGACCCCATCCAGGGTGGAGAACGAGGTGTCCTTGGCCGTCAGCAGGAAGTCGCGCATGTACGGTGCATCCAGCATGTCGGCGCGAATCCCCGCATACAACGTCGCGAACAAGCCTTTCTCGCCGAGGCGCTTGGCTTTCACATAACCACGCGAGCTGTATTCATGCAGCGCCCAGTGGGGCATGCCGCATACGCCACGGCCGCTGGCCACCAGTTGCATCATCATCACCGTCAGCTCCGAGGTGCGCACCTGGGCCGGTTCCACGTCGGCCGGTTCCAGGAAGCGGGTGAAGATGTCCAGGCGGTCACGCTCCACCGGGTAGGTGATCAGGGTTTCGGTCAGCAGGTCCTCCGGCACGATGTACGCCTTGTTCGCCAACGGGTGCTGATTGGCCACGGCCAGCATGGCTTCATAGGTGAACAGCGGCACGTAGGTGATGCCGGGCAACTCGAGCGGGTCGGAGGTGACCACCAGGTCGAGGTCGCCACGGGCCAGGGCCGGCAGCGGCGCGAAGGCGAAACCCGAGGCCAGGTCCAGCTCGACTTCGGGCCAGGCATCGCGGAACTGGTCGATGGTCGGCATCAGCCACTGGAAGCAACTGTGGCACTCGATCGCCATGTGCAGGCGTCCGGCGGTGCCGCCGGCCAAGCGCGCAATATCCCGTTCGGCGCCGCGCAGCAGCGGCAGGGTGGCGTCGGCCAGTTGCAGCAGGCGCAGCCCTGCGCTGGTGAAACGCAGCGGCTTGGTCTTGCGCACGAACAGCGGCATGCCCAGGCGTTCTTCCAGTTCCTTGAACTGGTGGGACAGCGCTGATTGCGTGAGGTGCAGGCGCTCGGCCGCTTCCACCAGGCTGTCAGCTTCGCGCAGGGCGTGCAGGGTCTTGAGATGACGGATCTCGAGCACGGGCTCTCCATGAATACAATTTGTGACGAATCGGGATGACGTGAGTTTGTCTCATGTTGCAATCCGTGTCGACAGTGACCGTTGAGCACTCTTCATCAAACTGTCACGCAACTGTGGCAGCGCGCTTGAACAAACTTCATCAGACTCGCGCTCTACTGGGGTTCTGCGTTTCGGTGTTTTCCATGCGTGTGTTGTTTTTATTGGCCGCCTTAGTGTTCGGCCTGCCGTCTTTTGCGGCTTCTCGATGTGATGTGAATGTCCCGACCCAAATGGTCGACCTGGCTCAGGTGAGCATCGCCTACCAGAGCATCGGCCGTGCGTCCGACCCTGCCTTGCTGCTGGTGATGGGCCTGGGCGGGCAGTTGATCCACTGGCCTGACGAGGTGGTCGTCGCCTTGTGCCAGCAAGGGTTCCGGGTGATCCGCTATGACAATCGAGACGTCGGCCTGTCCACCTGGCGCCAGGCTCCGGCCAATGCCAACCTGACCTTCGAAGTGCTGCGCTACAAACTCGGCCTGCCGGTGGCGGCTCCGTATACCTTGACCGACATGGCCGATGACGCCATAGGCCTGATGGACGCGTTGCAGATCCAGCAATTCCACGTACTCGGCGCGAGCATGGGCGGGATGATCGCCCAGCACCTGGCCGCCATGGCGCCGCAGCGGGTCGAAAGCCTCACGCTGATCATGACCAGTTCCGGCGCCGAAGGCCTGCCGGCGCCGAATGCCGCGCTGGTACAGCTGTTGTCGCGACGCAGCGCGCCGAATCGTGAAGTGGCCCTGGAGCAGCAGGCCGACTTGCTCGCCGCACTGGGCAGCCCGAACGTCAAGGATGATCGCCAGGCGCTGTTGCACCAGGCGGCGCAGTCCTACGACCGCGCCTTCAACCCGGACGGCGTGAAGCGCCAGATCATGGCGATCCTCGCCGAACCGAGCCGCGTGCCGTTGCTCAACCAACTGCGCGTGCCGACCCTGGTGGTGCACGGCACGGCCGACCCGTTGTTGCCGGTGATGCACGGCGTGCACCTGGCGGCGCATATCCAGGGCAGCCAGTTGAAGCTGATTCCCGGCATGGCCCATCGGTTCCAGGAAGCGTTCAAGGCGCCCCTGTTGACGGCCGTGTTGCCGTACCTGCAAGCCCATCGGGAAGATGCGGCGCACTGGGCGCAGATTGACCTGGGCGAGCCTTCGAAGGTGTTGTGACATTGGTGTATCGTGCAACCTTTACGGCGCATTACTGCCAGCGAGGTTGCCTGCCATGAGTACTCCCCTGAAAATCGATTTCGTCAGCGATGTGTCCTGCCCCTGGTGCATCATCGGCCTGCGCGGCCTGACCGAAGCCCTCGACCAGCTTGGCGCCGATGTGCAAGCCGAGATCCACTTCCAGCCGTTCGAACTGAACCCGAACATGCCTGCCGAAGGGCAGAACATCGTCGAGCACATCACCGAGAAATATGGCTCCACCGCCGAGCAATCCCAGGCTAACCGCGAGCGCATCCGCGACATGGGCGCCGGGTTGGGCTTCGCCTTCCGCACTGACGGCCAGAGCCGCATCTACAACACCTTCGACGCGCACCGCCTGTTGCATTGGGCCGGGCTGGAGGGCTTGCAATACAACCTCAAGGAAGCGTTGTTCAAGGCGTATTTCACCGACCGGCAGGACCCGTCCGACCACGCGACCCTGGCGATCATTGCCGAGAGCGTCGGGCTGGATATCCAGCGTGCGGCCGAGATTCTGGCCAGCGACGAGTACGCCGCCGAAGTCCGCGAACAGGAACAACTGTGGATCTCCCGTGGCGTGACCTCGGTGCCGACCATCGTGTTCAACGACCAGTACGCCGTGAGCGGTGGCCAGCCGGCTGAAGCCTTTGTGGGGGCGATCCGGCAGATCATCAGCGAAGCCAAAAGCTAAAGCCGAACGCAGGTCAAAATGTGGGAGGGGGCAAGCCCCCTCCCACATTGTTCTCCATTGGTCTTGAGACAGGTGCTGGCCCGTCCCTTGCATTGACCCCTTAAAGCCTTAGGGGACACTGCCTTGAACATTCTTGACCTCGACCACAGCCTCACCGGCCAGGCACCGATTGCACGGCGCCTGGCCAGTGGGCGCGCCCATCGTATCGACCTGCTGGACCTTGGCCCCAAGCTGCGCCTGTGGTCCACCGAAAAAACCTGGAAGCGCTTCGCCGAACGCCTGGCCCAACGGCCCCGGCCTTCCGACGCACGGCCGGAAATCCTGTTTGTCGGCTCCGGCGATTATCACCACCTCACGCCGGCATTCCTGGCTGATTTGAAAGAGCCCATCAGCCTGATCCACTTCGACAACCACCCCGACTGGGTGCGCTTTGCGCCCAAGCGTCACTGTGGTTCGTGGGTCAATCGCGCGCTGAAAATGCCGGCGATCAAACGCATCGTCACCCTCGGTCCGTGCAGCGACGACCTGCACAACCCGCAACTGCGCGGCGGCAACCTCGGTGCCCTCAAACGCGGGCAATTGCAGCTGTTTCCCTGGCAGCATGCGCCCTCCAAAGTCTGGGGGCGGGTAGGGGACGGCGCTGGCCACCAGCAGCGGGAAAACCACCTGCATTGGCGCAACCTGGCCGAGCTGGACTGGGCGGCGTTCCTTGAGCAGATGATCGACAGCCTGCCCACCGAGGCAATCTGGATCACCCTCGACAAAGACGTACTCGCCAGCGAAGACGCCGCCACCAATTGGGATCAGGGCGGCATGCGCCTGACCCACCTGCTGCAAGCCTTGCGGGCGTTGGCGGCGCGCAAGCGCATCATCGGCATCGACGTGTGCGGCGAGTTCGCCACGCCGGCGTTCAGCAATGCCTTCAAGCGTTGGGAAGCCAAGTCCGACCAGCCGCCGCCCGAACGTTGGAGCCCTGAGGATCTGCAGCGCAATGCCGCGACCAATGAAGCCCTGATTGACCTGTTTGAGGAGCTGTTCCCGTGACCTTGACCGTGGTGTTGCTGGTGGCGTTTTCCATCGTGCTCGATGTGATCGGCCAGCTGTGTTTCAAGATCGGCCTGGACCGTTTGCCGGAGTTGGACGGCGGTTTTCGCCTGAATGCGTTCTGGGGCCAGGTGTTCAATGCGCCGTTGCTGTGGGCGGGGATCGGCGCCTATGCCGTCGAATTTTTCGTGTGGCTTGAAGCGTTGTCCCGAGCGCCGTTGAGCCTGCTGTTTCCGGCGGCCGCGCTGGCGTATTGCGGGGTGGTGCTGGCGGGCAAGGTGGTGCTGGGCGAAACCGTCAGCCGGCGCCGTTGGTTGGGCACGCTGGTGATTACTTTAGGCGTGATGTTGGTAGCGATTGCGGGGAGTCAGGCATGAGTACGCAGATTATGAATAACGGATGGTTGCACGGGCGCCTCGGCACGGTGGTGCTGTGGGCCTTGTTGATCTGCACCGAAAGCGCTGGCCAGTTGTTTACCAAAGTGGCCGGGGATCAACTGGGGCAGATGGATTTCAGTTGGCAGTGGTTGGCGCAAGTGGCGCGCAATCCAGGGATCCTGGCGGCGATTGCCAGCTACATCGGCGCGTTTTTCGTGTGGATGCTGATCCTGCGGCGCAGCAGCCTGTCCCTGGCGTTTCCGCTGAGTTCACTGGTGTTCGTGGTGGTGTTGCTGGGTTCGTGGCTGGGGCTGGGGGAACATATCAGCCCGCTGCACTGGGTGGGGGTGGCGGTGATTATCGGTGGTATCGCCCTCCTGGCAGAGGGCGAAGAAAACTGAGTGCCTAGGGTTTGCGGTGTGCCACCAAAAACCCTAGACCATGGGACACCGGAAGTGTTTTGACCCCTGCCTCCCGCTGCTGCCCGGCAATCTCCCGATGAAACGCCTTCACCTGGGTCCAGTGCATCTTCGGCCGGTAGTGATGCTCGGCGTGGTAGCCGTTGTTCATCCAGATCAGGTTGTACAACACGCTGTAGGAACTCACGCCCCAGGCGATTGGCAGGTCCGGGTTGCCGCCGAAATGCTCGTAGTAGCCATTGAGCGATGACAGGCACTGGCCCAGGTACCAGAACGGCAACAGCCACAGCACCGCCTGCCAGTTGTAGAACGCCAGCGCGATGTAGAACGCCACGGTCACGCCGATCTCGACCTTGACCCAGCGCGCATCGGCCGGGCGTTTGCGCTTCATCTCGTCATAGAAGGGCTTGGGGTCGTCGCGGAAAAAACTCAGGAAGGTATAGGCCCACGGGTTTTCCGGCTGGCCGTTGTGGCCACGCTGGTAGATCGACAGCGGGTCGATGGTCTTGCCATCCGGCCCCGGCAGGTCGGCGTTGCCACGGTGGTGGCGGTTGTGGATATCGCGATAGAGCGTCTGGGAGAAACCGATGGTCACCGACAGCAGCAGGTCGAAGGCCCGGTTCATGGCGCGATGGGTGAAGTAGGCGTTGTGGATCTGGTTGTGGGAGATGCTGTTGATGCTCCACGACAGGCTGACTGCGTAAAGCAGCGCCAGCGGCACCAGGGCCCACCAGCTCAGGTGATGGAAGGCGGCAACCAGCCAGACGACAAACGCGAAATGCGCCAGGCCCAGGGCGATGGGCACCAGGTCCCAGAGCGAGTGATGGAGCAGGCGGTAAGCGGGGCGAGCCATGAAGAGTGTCCTGGAAAAGTGGATTCCAGCACCTTGTTGCAAACCCCAGACCAACCTAATCGAACTTGTAGCTGATGGCCGTCTGCACCTGGCCCTGGTTCACATCGCCGGTCTCTTTGACGATGCTGCTGTTGGCGGCCGATCCCACCAGGTGAATCCAGCTGGCGCTGGTCAGCAAGGACCAGTTGGCAGCCAGGGGAAATTCGAAACTCTGGGTCAGTGTCAGGTTCTGGAAGCCACCGCTGGCGTTGTAGGGACGAAAGCCGGTGGAAGCGGCTTCGTTGTCATCCACGCCAAAAAACGTGTTGGTCTGGCGTGCATCGGCAAAATGCGCGACCAGCCCGCTGCTGCCGATGATCCCACCGCCCAGCGGGTAGCCCAGTTCGCCGCCCAGTTTGCCGAGGGCGCCACTCTGCGAATGCCCACCGCCCACGGCTTGCCCCACTTGCGCGTAGACCCGCCAGAAATCAGCCGGGGCGTACTGGACGAAGCCACCCACCTCGGCCATGTCCGACACATTGCGCAGGCCTTGCAGATCGCCATTGGACGTGCGCCCCGACAGGTAGTTGATATAGGGGCCGGCGGTAAAGCCGTGGGTGTTGAGCGCGCTCCAGGTCAAGCCATCATCGGTGCCCAGGCTGACGCTGCCCCAATCCAGGTCCAGGTAGGGCACGGGGCGGACTTCGTAGCGGCTGGCGGTGGGGTCATGGGGTTGATAACTGATGCCTGCGCCCACTTCACCGGTGATTCCTTCGGCCAGGGCAGCGTTTGAAAAGCTCCACAGGCCAAGCAAACCGGCGAATGCAGCGCATGTGATCCTGTACATGGTCAGGTTCCTTGATTGATTACGTGCGCATGAACGCGCGAAGGGCCCGCTTCACGCAAGCACTCATCTTGTTTGTAGCAAGCTACAAAAATTGTAGCTTCGACGACACATTACGCCCTCGATACGCGCCAGAGCCCCAGCCCTGCTGGGTGGTGGCCAGTTGGCACAGTCCCTGCTCTACCTCTGGTGCAAGCGCACACAGCGCGCTCCTCCAAGGTAAACAACGATGATCCAGTGGCATATCGTGTGTGACTTCGACGGGACCATTACCCCCACCGATGTCATCGACAACGTCCTCCAACGCTTCGCCGGCCCCGAGTGGGAAACCATCGAACAGGAATGGCTGGATGGGCATATCGGTTCACGCGAATGCCTGAGCCGCCAACTGGCGCTGATCAAGGCCACACCTTCCGAGCTGCTGGCGTACTTCGACAGCGTCGAGATCGACCCGGACTTCCCCGACTTCGTCGACCACGTCATGGGACTGGGTGCGACCATCGAAGTGGTCAGCGACGGCATCGAGCAGGGCATCGCCCGCATCCTGTCGCGCAACTACGTGACCTTGCTGCCGATCCTTGCCAACCGCCTGCGCCAGGTCGACCAGAACAGCTGGCGCATCGATTTCCCGTATGCCAGCGACGCCTGCCGTGCCGCTTCCGGCAACTGCAAGTGCAAGTCCACCCCACGCAGCAAGCGCGTGCTGGTGATCGGCGACGGCAAGTCCGACATGTGCGTGGCCTCCACCGCCGACTTCGTGTTCGCCAAGGGCAGCCTCGCCAAGTACTGCGAAGCCAACGACATTCCTCACGCACGCTTCGACACCTTTGCCGAACTGCCTGCATTGCTGGCGCTGCTGCCTCAGGGCATCGCCGCCAACGCCACCACCTTTACTGCTGACAACCAGGAACTCTTCCATCATGTCTGATATCCGTATCGCTACCGCCGAAGACCAGATCCTTCTGGACAAAGAAGCCAAGTATTGCTCCTACGGCGACACCGTTCACTACATCGAGCCGCCGCGTATTTTCAGCCGTTGCGAAGGCTCCTACGTGTGGGACACCGAAGACCAGGCCTATCTCGACCTGCAAATGTGGTACTCGGCGGTCAACTTCGGCTACGCCAACCCGCGCCTGAACAACGCGTTGAAACAGCAGATCGACACGCTGCCGCAAATCGCCAGCCAGTACCTGCACAAGGGCAAGATCGAGCTGTCGGAAATGATCGCGGTCGACGCCAAGAAGAAATTCGGCCTCGACGGTCGCGTGCACTTCAACGTCGGCGGTTCGCAGTCCATCGAAGACTCCCTGAAAGTGGTACGTAACGCCACCAACGGCAAGAGCCTGATGTTCGCCTTCGAGGGCGGCTACCACGGGCGCACCCTGGGTGCTTCGTCGATCACCTCCAGCTACCGCTACCGTCGCCGCTACGGCCACTTCGGCGAGCGCGCGCAGTTCATCCCGTTCCCGTACCACTTCCGTGGCCCCAAAGGCATGACCAAGGAAGAATACGGCAGCCACTGCGTGCAGCAATTCGCCCGCCTGTTCGAGACTGAATACAACGGGGTGTGGGACCCGAAAGTCGGCTCCAGCGAATACGCCGCGTTCTACGTCGAGCCGATCCAGGGCACCGGCGGCTACGTGATCCCGCCGATGAACTTCTACCGCGAGTTGAAGCACGTGCTGGATCAACACGGCATCCTGATGGTCTCCGACGAGATCCAGATGGGCTTCTACCGCACCGGCAAACTGTGGTCGATCGAACACTTTGACGTGCAGCCGGACGTGATCGTGTTCGGCAAGGCGCTGACCAACGGCCTCAACCCACTGGGCGGCATCTGGGCCCGTGAAGAGTTGATTAACCCGAAGATCTTCCCGCCAGGTTCGACCCACTCCACCTTCGCCTCCAACCCGTTGGGCACGGCGGTAGGCCTGGAAATGTTCAAGATGACCAACGAGATCGACTACGGCGCGATGGTCATGGCCAAGGGCAAGTTCTTCCTCGAAGGCCTGCAGGACCTGCAGAAACGTTTCCCGATCATTGGCGATGTCGACGGCCTGGGCCTGGCGCTGCGCTGCGAAATCTGCGCCCCGGATGGTTTCACCCCGGACAAGGCGACCCTGGACTACATGGTCGAAGAAGGCATGAAAGGCGACATGGTGGTGGACGGCCAGAAACTCGGGCTGATCCTCGACGTGGGCGGCTACTACAAGAACGTGATCACCCTGGCACCGTCCCTGGAAATCAGCTATCCGGAAATCGAGCTGGGCCTGAAGCTGCTCGAGCAACTGCTGGTGCGGGCGACCAACCGGTGAACAGCGTCGGGATCGACCTCGGTGAAGGTGATGCCGGTTTCGTTCTCGGTGACGGTCCGGTCGGGATCCTGTTGATCCACGGCCTGACCGGCACCCCGACGGAGTTGCGCCAGGTCGCCAAGGGCCTGGCCAAGGTGGGCAATTGCACGGTGTACGTGCCCACCCTGGCCGGGCACTGCGGTGACAACAGCGACCTGCAGGCCACGGGCTGGCGGGACTGGTACGAAGGCGTGCGCAAGACCTTCGTGGGCGTGAAGCAACGCCACGCGCAGGTGTTTGTCGGCGGCTTGTCGATGGGCGCGGTGATGTCGATGTACCTGGCGTCGGAGCATCCGGGCCAGGTGGCCGGTTTGCTGATGTATTCCACCACGCTCAAGTACGACGGGTGGAGCATCAACAAAATGGCGTTTATCACGCCGTTGCTCATCCGTATCCCGTTCGGCGTGCGCCTGTTCCGCTTTACCGAGAAGCCGCCCTACGGCATCAAGAATGAACGCCTGCGCGCCATCGTTGAACGGCAGATGAAGGAAGGCGAAAGCAGCGAGGCGGGCCTGTTGACGATGGAGGGCGTGACGGTGCGTGAATTGCACTGGATGAACGCCGTGGTCAAGAAACGCATGCCGTCGATCAACGTACCGGCGCTGGTATTGCACTCCATCGAGGATGACATCACCAGCCGCTGGAACGCCGATTACGTGGAACGCCACCTCGGCGGGCCGGTGACCAAGATCCTGCTGGACAACTGCTACCACATGATCACCGTCGACCTGCAATACCGCCGGGTGATCGAGTTGAGCGCCGATTTCGTCGAACAACACACCTCCGCCATGGGCACCAGTTCACTTTGTGGCGAGCCCACTCGATACAGCAAGCCCACTCTCGGCCATAGACTCTGACAAAGGACACGATGTGATCACCGCCCAAGCCTTCCCGACCATCCGGGCTATCCAGCGCAGTGCCTGGAACGACTGTTTCCCGGGTGCCCTGGAGGACTGGGACTATTACGTCGCCGTGGAAAACGCCGCCATTGATGATTTCCAGTGGCGTTATCTCGCGGTTTATCAAGATGGAACGCTGGTGGCCGTGGCGGCCGCGTTCATCACGCATTATCGCCTCGACACCACGGTGTCGGGCGCCGGCAAGCGCTTGACCGAACGTGTCGAGCGATTGTGGCCGGGGCTTTTGCAGCTGGGGCTGTATGCCCTCGGATCGCCGGTGGCCGAACGCTGCGACGTGGGTTTCGCCAGCAGCGTGCCGGACGCCCAGCGTCCGCTGTTGCTCAAGCACCTGCTGGGCGCCGCCCGCCAGGATGCCGATGACTTCGGCATCGGACTGGTGGCGGTCAAGGATGCGCCGAGCAAGGACCCGCATTGGCTCCAGAGCTGCCGCGCGGCAGGCTTCCAGAGCATGCCGAGCTTGCCCACTGGTGTGTTGCCGCTGCCGTACGGCTCGGTGGATGCCTACCTGGGTTCGCTGGGCAAATCCACGCGCAAGGACCTGCGCCGCAAGCTGCGTGCGCCGGGGCCGCGGGTGGAGTGGCGGCGCAATATCGACGACGTGCTGCCCGAGGTGATGCGCTTGTACGAGGCCACGCTCACGCGTGCCGAGTTGCAGTTCGAACGGCTGCCCGCCGGTTACTTCACCGGTGTGCTCGAACGCCTGGATGAGCGCGCGGTCTGTGTTCTTTACTGGGTGGACGAGCAACTGGTGGCGTTCAACCTGGTGCTGGTCGACCAACACCGGCTGGTGGACAAGTTTTTCGGGCATGACGTGGCGTTCACCCGCGACTACAACCTGTACTTCCGTAGCTGGCTGACCAATGTCGACTACTGTATTCAACACAATATTGCCGTGTATGAGTGCGGCCAGGCCGGGTATGCCAGTAAGCTGCGCCTGGGCTGCGAGTTCCAGGGCAACAGTGTGTTTTTCCGTCACCGCAACCGGCTGGTCAACGGCCTGCTCAAGCTTGTAAAACTGTTTATTCGACCGGACCGTTCCGACCCTGCCATGGCTGCTGCGATAAGCGAAACCTGATGATCACCAAGACCCGCCAGAAAGCCCGCCCCTTTGCCATTTCGCGCTGGAGCGTCCAGCGCAAGCTGGTGCTGGCGTTCTGGTTGGTCAGCGTGATTCCTACCATGATCGCGGCCGAGCTGGCCGCGACCACGCTGTCGCAGATCTTCGACAGCAACGTGCGCATCTGGCTGCAGGAGTCGACCAAGATCGTCAAGGACGAAATCGGCGACATCCTTCACGACAACGCGCGCATGGCCAAATTGTTCCTGCGCTACACCAGCCCGCCGTCAAGCCGGCAAGCCGCCAAGCACGACCGCCTGACCGCCGACATTGCCGACGCTACCGACATCGACGTGGTGGCGCTGATTCGCGCCAGCGACCACAAGGTCGAATTCAGCACCGCCTCCGATGACATCGTCAAACAGATCAACCTGACCAGCAACGCGGTGTTGCAGACCGTGCAGGTGGCCGGGGTGAATACCGGCCTGGTGGTGTCGACCTTCGAAACCAGCCGTGACGGTGTCGACTACCTGTTGCTGGTCGCCACCTACCTGGACAGCAGTTTCCTCACCAGCGTGGCCGATGTGCATTCCCTCGACCTGCGCCTGTACCTGGCCAACCCCGACGGTTTTTCCGAGATCTTCTCGACCCAGCGCTTCGTGGATCACCCCTCGCGCATCCCCAAGAGCGTCGAAGCGGCGATGCGCAGCACCCGCCAGCCCAGCGAGCAGTTCACCAACAACTACAGCGGACTGTACTGGCCGATCTTCAATGATGCGGGGGATTTGCAGGGCGTGATTTTCAGCGGCCTGCTGCGCCACACCAGCCTGGTCGGGCTGGTCAACCAGAGCAACCTGTTCGTGCTGATCTTCCTGCTTAGCTCGGCCTTGTCGCTGGCGGCCGGGGTGCTGGTGTCGCGGCGCCTGACCAAACCGCTGCGCGACCTGTCCCAAGGTGTGGACGCGGTGATTTCGGGTCACTACGAACACCGTGTGCCGGTCAGCGGCGGCGATGAGCTGGCGCAGTTGAGCAGCACCTTCAACCATATGACCGAGCGCCTGGGCGAGTTGCATTACCTCGAGGCCCAGTTGCGCCGACGCGATCGCCTGCACGCCCTGGGCGAAGTCGCCATGGGCCTGGCCCACGAGATCCGCAACCCGCTGGGCATCATCAAGACAGCCACGCAACTGTTGCATCGGCGTGCCGATCTGCCGGAAACCGACAAGCGTCACCTGGAATACGTGGTCAGTGAAGTCAGCCGCATCAACGACCTGATCACCGAGTTTCTCGACTTCGCCAAGCCCAACCCGCCGCTGCGCGTGTTGCAACCGGCGCGCGCGCTGGTGGACGAGATCCTCGGCTTCTGCGCGCCGGAACTGGCCACCCATGCGATCGATGCGCATGTCGATGACCAGGCGCCGGGAGCGACCATCTATGCTGACGCCAAGCAGCTCAAGCAGGCGTGTCTCAACCTGATTCTCAACGCCGTCGACGCGATGCCCGAAGGCGGGCGGCTGACGTTGGGCATTCGTTCGGTGGACGACAACACAGTGATCAGCATCGCCGACACCGGCCAGGGCATTCCGGCGGACATGATCGAACGTATCTTTACCCCGTTCGTCACCACCAAGGCCTCGGGCACCGGGCTGGGCCTGGCCAAAGTCTATTCGATCATGGAAAGTCACGACGGCAGCATCGAATGCGCCAGTGAAAAAGATGCTGGCGCCACGTTCAGCCTGTACATTCCGGCGATGGGCGAAGACGACGAGGACAGTCATGACGCATAACATTCTGGTAGTCGACGACGAACCCAAGCTCTGCGACCTGCTGGCGTCGGCCCTGGGCCAGAACAACGTGCAGGTGTTCATCGCCGGCAACGGCCTGCACGCGCTCAAGGTGCTGGAGCAGGAAGACATCGACCTGGTAATCAGCGACTGGCGCATGCCAGGCATGGACGGGCCGGCGCTGCTGGCCGAGATCAAGGTGCGTTACCCCCACGTGCCAGTGATCGTGATGACTGCCTACAGCACCGTGAAAAACGCCGTGCAGTCGATGCGCAATGGCGCCTACGACTACATCGCCAAGCCGTTCGATATCGACGAGCTGGACATCACCGTGGCCAAGGCCCTGCAGTTTCGCGACATCATGCGCGACAACGCGCGCCTGCGCGCCGAACTGGACGAGCATGCACAGTTCGACAGCCTGGTCGGCGACAGCCCGGCGTTTCGCAAAGTGCTGCAGGCGGTGGACTCGGTGCGCGACAGCAGCGCCACCATCCTGCTCACCGGCGAAAGCGGCACCGGCAAGGAAATGGTCGCCCGCGCCATCCACAAACACGGCAGCCGTGCCGACCAGCCGTTCGTGGCGGTCAACTGTGCGGCGATCCCGGAAGGGCTGCTGGAAAGCGAAATGTTCGGCCATCGCAAAGGCGCGTTTACCGGCGCCGTGGCCGACCGGGTAGGGCGTTTCCAGCAGGCCGACAAGGGCACGTTGTTTCTCGACGAAGTGGGCGACATGCCGTTGGCGTTGCAGGCGAAGATCCTGCGTGCATTGCAGGAGCGGGTGATCGAACCGGTGGGCGACCCGCGCGAGCGCAAGGTGGACGTGCGGGTGATTGCCGCCACCAACAAGAATTTGCTGGACGCGGTGGCCAACAAAGAGTTTCGCGAAGACCTGTATTACCGCCTCAACGTGTTCCCGATCCCATTGCCGGCCTTGCGCGAGCGGGTGGAAGACATCGCGCCGTTGGCCCGCCACTTCGCCCACACCCTGAGTGCCACCGCCGGCAAACGTATCACTGGCTTCAGCCCGGAAGCCTTGCAGGCCATGGCTGCGTATCACTGGCCGGGCAATATCCGTGAACTGCAGAACTGCGTGGAGCGCGCGACCATCGTGGCGGCGTCACCGGTAATCGAGGATATCGACCTGCCGGGTTACCTGTTTGCATCCAAACCGAGCGAGGGCGGTGTGACGGCGATCCTCAGCGATGGGCCGGGCATTCCCCAGGACCTGGATGCGGCGCTGGCAGAGGTGGAGAAGGCCTATATTCTGGCAGCGTTGCAGGAGAGCAATGGCGTGCAGGCCGCAGCGGCGGCGAAGATCGGGATTTCCGAGCGCAGTTTCTGGTATCGCCTGAAGAAGCTGGGTATCCAGGTCGACAAGATCGTCCGCTGACTCAACCGGGATAAAAATGTGGGAGGGGGCTTGCCCCCGATTGCAGTGGGTCAGACAGCTTTTCTGTCTCTGATACACCGCCATCGGGGGCAAGCCCCCTCCCACATTTGAGTTGTGGTGTGTCAGGTATGAAGACGTACCCATACCGTGACCAACACCGTCGCGGCCATCAACCAAGCCACGGCAGCCACGGCGAGTGATGCTTCCAGCCGCATCCGATCGACCATCACATACAAGGTCGCCAGGTACACAAAATACGGAATGATCGACCACATCCCGAACAGGATCGTGGTCTTCAAGTCGTCTACCGAGCGCCCTTTGCCGACGATGTAGTGGGCGATCAACGCAAAGGTCGGAAACAGCGGCACCAGCCCTGCGATGTAATAGTTCCTGGTCTTGGCCAGCGCCGCCAGAATCAGTACCACTGCCGCGCCGAGGGCGGCCTTCAATAGCAAGTCCATCAGTGACTCAACCCGTACTTCTTGACCTTGTCGAACAGCGTGGTCTTGGCCATCCCCAGTTCCTGGCTGGCCTGGGTCAGGTTGCCGCCGCTGCGTTGCAGTGCATCGTTGAGCAGGTTGCGTTCGAAGGCCTCCACTGCCTCGGTAAAGGCCAGCCCCTGGCCGCCGCTGCCGGCGCCGCTTTTTTTGAAGGCGGGCAGGCCGAGGGCGAAGCGTTCGGCGACGTTGCGCAATTCGCGCACGTTGCCCGGCCAGTCGTGGCTCATCAGGCTCGACAGGGTCTGGTTGTCCAGCTCCGGCGCGGTGCGGTCGAAACGCAGGGATGACTGCTGCAGGAAGTGTTCGAACAGTTGCAGGATGTCTTCGCGACGCTCGCGCAGGGGCGGCAGTTCCAGGGTCACCACGTTGAGACGGTAGTACAGGTCGCTGCGGAACTGGTTGGCGCGGCTCAGTTCGTCGAGGTCGGACTTGGTGGCGGCGATCACCCGGCAATCCACTGCGACACTCTGGTTCGACCCCAGGCGTTCCAGAGTGCGTTCCTGCAATACCCGCAGCAACTTGATCTGCAGGTTGATCGGCATGCTTTCCACTTCATCGAGGAACAGCGTGCCTTCGTGGGCGTGTTCGATCTTGCCGATGCGGCGCTTGCCGGCACCGGTGAAGGCGTTGGCTTCGTGGCCGAAAATCTCGCTTTCGAAGAGGTTCTCCGGCAGGCCGCCGCAATTCAGGGCGACAAACTGGTGGGCGTGACGCCGGCTGAAATCATGCAGGCAGCGCGCGACCAGTTCCTTGCCGGTGCCGGTCTCGCCTTCGATCAGCACGTTGGCCGAGGTGTCGGCGACGTTGGCGATCAGTTCGCGCAGGTTCTGCATGGCCGGCGAACGGCCGATGATGCGGCCTTCCAACGAATCGCGCTCGGCCAATTGGCGGCGCAGCGACCAGACTTCCCGCGCCAGCCCGCGCTGCTCCAGGGCGCGCCGGGCGACGTCGACCAGGCGTTCGGGGGAGAAGGGTTTCTCCATGAAGTCATAGGCGCCGTTGCGCATCGCGCCGACCGCCATGGAAATATCGCCGTGCCCGGTAATCAGCACCACCGGCAGGCTTTTATCCAGGGCCTTGAGGCGGGTGAGCAGCTCCAGGCCGTCGATGCCCGGCAATCGGATATCGCTGATCACGATGCCGGCGAAGTTTTCGCTGATGCGCTTCAAGGCTTCTTCGGCACTGCCCACGCCGACGCTGGGAATATCTTCCAGGGCCAGGGCTTGCTGGCAGCCGAGCAACACGTGGGGGTCGTCTTCGACGATCAGCACGGTGAGGTCTTCTTTAACGGCGGTAGCGTTTGTATTCATGTCGACTCAGCTTGTTGAGTGCCCGCCAGCGGCAGGCACAAGACAAAGGCCGTTCCACCACTGGCCGGGTGTTCCACGGCGAGGTTGCCGCCGGTGGCCGCCGCGAGGCTGGCGGACAGCGTCAGGCCCAGGCCCAGGCCTTGCTCGCCGGGCTTGGTGGTGAAGAACGGTTCGAACAAATGCTTGCGCGCCTCGGGATCGATGCCGTGGCCATTGTCGCGCACTTGCAGGCGGTATTTGCCCTCGCTGCTGCTGCCCTCCAGCCACAATTGCGGCGCCGGTTGGGCTTGCATGGCGTCGAGGGCATTGCCGATCAGGTTGACCAGGATCTGTTCCAGGCGCGTCTGGTCGATTTGCAATTGGGCGTGGGAAAAGTCGCGGTGCAGGGTCAGTGGCAGGCTGTCCAGGCGTGCGCCGAGCACCTGGAACGCGGCGTCTACCGCTTTGGCCAGGCTGGCTTCGCCCTGGTCGTCTCCGCGACGGGCGAAGGAGCGCAGGCTGGCCGTGATACGGCCCATGCGGTCGATCAGTTCATTGATGGTCTTGAGGTTGGCGCTGGCGGTATCCAGGGCGCCGCGCTCCAGGAAACGCACGGTGTTGCCGGACAGGGTCCGCAGCGCGGCCAGTGGTTGATTCAATTCGTGGGCGATGCTGGTGGACATCTGGCCGATGGCCGCCAGTTTGCCGGCCTGCACCAGTTCATCCTGGGCACGGCGCAGGGTTTCTTCGGCCTGGCGCCGTTCGCGGATCTGGCCCTTGAGCCGTTCGTTGCTGGCGCGCAGGTCGGCGGTGCGCTCGGCGATCCGTCGTTCCAACTGGCTGTTGGCTTCCTGCAAGGCTTCCCGTGCGGCGAGGCGGGTGGCGATGACTTTGCGTCGCTCGTTCCAGGCAATCAGCAAAAACGCCACCAGGCCAAACGCAACGGCCACCAGGATGCCCTGGTTGATTGCGGCGCGGCGCAGGTCGTTGAGCGGAGTGAGCAGGGTGAAATTCCACGGCGTGTCGTTGAGCGGACGGGTCTGCGCCAGGTAGCTGACTTCGTGGGCGTCGTTGACCACTTCGCTGTTGGCTGGGAAGGTCAGCTTTTCGGTACCTTCGTTGAGGCGCTCGCGGGCCAGGGGCTCCAGCTCGTTCAGCGTCGCCCAATAATATTGCAGGCTGTGGGCCAGGCGGTCCTTGGTGTCATCGCTCAGCGGGCGCACGGCCTTGAGGCGCCGGGCCGGGTCACTGGAGAGGATGATGATACCGTTTTCGTCGCTCACGAACGCTTCGAGGCGTGCGCGTTGCCAGCGCTCTTCGAGGGCTTCGAGGCGTACCTTGACCACCGCGACGCCGATGATCTTGCCATGCTCTTCCAGGCCGTGGGCCAGGTAGTAGCCGGGTTCGCCGTTGGTGCTGCCGATGCCGTAGAAGCGACCTGGCTGGCCCCGCACGGCGTTCTGGAAATAGGCGCGGAAGGACAGGTCTTCACCCTGGTAACTGTCGGCATCGCGCCAGTTACTGGTGGCCAGCACGCGGCCGGTGGTGTCCATCACGTAGATGGCCCGACTGCGACTGCGTCGGTTCAGGCCTTCGAGGTAATCGTTGACGGTCTTGCGGGTTTCCTGGTTCGGGTCGGCCAGCAGCGTGGAGACGCTGGACTCCAGTTCCAGCAGGCTGGGCAGGTAGGTGTATTTGCTCAGCTCGCTTTCGACGGTGCGGGCATGCAACTCCAACTGGCGTTCGCCAGTGTCGCTGAGGGTGCGGATGCCGTAGTACTCACTGACCCAGAAGCCGATGAAACCCAGGCCGATCATCAGGGCGATGATCAGTGGCGGCAGGAACAGTTGGCGTATCAGGCGTGGTTTCACGGCAAGTGATGGCGGTGCGGCGCGAAATTGGTTGGGGTCGCATTTCATCACAGATGCCTTGGGTCAACCAGTTGTGCTGATGGTGCTTATTCTGTGGCGAGCGGGCTTGCCCCGCGTCGGGCTGCGCAGCAGCCCCAAAATCAGGTACTGAGAGATGCCTGATACACGGCATTTTTCAGTACCGGGGCTGCTGCGCAGCCCGACGCGGGGCAAGCCCGCTCGCCACAACAAGCCCGTCTTCACAGACAGAGCAGCGAGTTGCTTCTTAGTGCTGCAGGATTTTCTCGAGGAAGTGCTGCGCGCGTTCGGAGCGGGCGCTGATGTCGCCGAAGAACTCTTCTTTCGGGCAGTCTTCGATGATCTTGCCGGCGTCCATGAAGATCACGCGGTCGGCCACTTTGCGGGCGAAGCCCATTTCGTGGGTCACGCACATCATGGTCATGCCTTCGTGGGCCAGTTGCACCATCACGTCGAGCACTTCGTTGACCATTTCCGGGTCCAGCGCCGAGGTCGGTTCGTCGAACAGCATGACGATCGGGTCCATGGCCAGGGCGCGGGCAATCGCCACACGTTGTTGCTGGCCGCCGGAGAGCTGGCCCGGGTGCTTGTGCGCATGTGCCGACAGGCCGACGCGCTCGAGCAGTTGCAGGCCTTTCTTGGTGGCTTCTTCCTTGCTGCGGCCCAGCACCTTGATCTGCGCGATGGTCAGGTTTTCGGTGATGGTCAGGTGCGGGAACAGTTCGAAGTGCTGGAACACCATGCCGACGCGCGAGCGCAGCTGCGGCAGGTTGGTCTTCGGGTCGGCGATGGACGTGCCGTCGACCACGATGTCGCCCTTCTGAAACGGTTCCAGCGCGTTGACGCACTTGATCAGGGTGGATTTACCCGAGCCGGACGGCCCGCACACCACGATCACTTCGCCTTTTTTAACCTCGGTGCTGCAATCGGTCAGCACCTGGAAGTCGCCATACCACTTGTTGATGTTCTTGATAGAGATCATACGGCAAACCTTTTTTGCAGACGCTTGACCAGCAGCGAGGCGGAAAAGCTGATGATGAAGTAGACGACACCGGCGAAAACCAGGAACTCATTGGAGCGGCCGATGATGTCGCCGTTGGAACGGGCGGAGTTGAGGAAATCCACCAGGCCCACGGTGTAGACCAGCGAGGTGTCCTGGAACAGGATGATCGACTGTTGCAGCAGCAACGGGGTCATCTTGCGGAACGCCTGGGGCAGGATGATCAGGCGCATCGTCTGGCCGTAGGTCATGCCCATGGCCTGTGCAGCCGCCATCTGGCCCTTGGGGATCGACTGCACGCCGGCCCGCACGATTTCACAGAAGTACGCGGCTTCGAACATCATGAACGCCACGACGCAGGAGGTGAATGCGCCGATCGGGGTGTCTTCGCCGGTGATCCAGCGCAATACGAACGGCACCGCCAGGTAGAACCAGGTGATCACCAGCAGCAGCGGGATCGAGCGGAAGTAGTTCACATAAGCGCCGGCAACGCGCGACAGCAGTTTGCTGGACGACAGGCGCATCAGCGCCAGGACCGTACCCAGCGCGATACCGCCGACCACGCCCATGACCATCAACTGCAGGGTCATGACCATGCCGTTCCACAGGCCCGGGATGGCGGGGATGATGCCGCTGAAATCGAAGTCCATTATTTACCCCCCACGGAGATCAGGCCGGGCACTGCGACTTTCTTTTCGACCACGCGCATCAGCAACATCAGGCTCATGTTCAGGGTGAAGTAGATCAGCGTGGCCAGGGTGAAGGCTTCAAACAGGTTGGCCGAGAACTCGGCGGTCTGCTTGGTTTGCGCCAGCAGTTCCATCAGGCCGATCAGGGACGCCACGGAGGAGTTCTTGAAGACGTTGAGGAATTCCGAGGTAAGCGGCGGAATGATGATCCGGTAGGCCTGGGGCAGCAGCACGTTCCAGTAGATCTGCGGCAGCTTGAAGCCCATGGCGCGTGCAGCGGATTCCTGGCCGCGTGGCAGCGCCTGGATGCCGGTACGCACTTGCTCGCACACACGGGCGGCGGTGAACAGGCCCAGGCACACGACAACGCTCAGGTAGGCCGAGGTGGTCGGGTTGAGGTCCTGTTTGTACCAGTCCTGCAGGTTCTGCGGCAGCATGTCGGGTACCAGGAAGTACCAGATGAACAGCTGAACCAGCAGCGGCACGTTACGAAACAGTTCCACGTAGCAGGTCGCGATGCCCGCTACGATGCGGTTTGGCACGGTGCGCATGACGCCCAGAATGGACCCCAGCAGCAAGGCGATAATCCATGCCACGACAGCGATGGCGATGGTCCAGCCCAATCCGGCGATGTACCAGTCGAGATAAGTCTCGCTGCCCACGCCAGTGGACTTGAAGAACACGCCCCAGTCCCAGTTGTAATTCATTAGGGTCTCCCCTCGAGATCGATCGATGTACAAGCACCCGCTTGGGGAAGATCCTTTCCCGCCTGGCGATGAACGCCAGGCACACGCGATCGGCTCGAAAACCGCCAGGTCGAGTGTTCCACAATAAAGCCAGCAGGTAGTAACAGACGCCTGAGGGAGGTTGGCTCCCTCAGGAGATAAGCTTAGTCAGGTATCAGATTTTTACGTCAGGGGCTGGTTTGTCGCTTGGGTTGGCGATCAGCTCCTTCACCTTGTCGCTCATCGGGAAGTTCAGGTTCAGGCCTTTTGGTGGGATCGGGCTCTCGAACCATTTGCTGTAGATCTTGTTGATTTCGCCGGATTTGTACAGGGCAACGATGGCGTCATCTACAGCCTTCTTGAAGTCCGGGTCGCCTTTGCGAACCATACAGGCGTAGGCCTCAAAGGACTGTGGAGTACCGGTGATGACCCAGTCGTCCGGCTTCTTGGCCTTGGCTTCTTCACCGGCCAGCAGGGCGTCGTCCATCATGAACGCTACGGCGCGGCCGCTTTCCAGCATCTGGAAGGATTCGCCGTGGTCTTTGGCGGAGATGACGTTCATGCCCATCTGCTTGTCGGCGTTCATCGCCTTGATGATGCGCTCGGACGTGGTGCCAGCGGTGGTCACGACGTTCTTGCCTTTCAGGTCGGCGAAGTCGGCGTAGCTCGGCTTGCCATCCTTGTCTTTCTTGACCAGCAGACGGGTGCCGATTTCGAAGATGTTGACGGTGAAATCAACTTGTTGGGCGCGTTCGGCGTTGTTGGTGGTGGAACCGCACTCGAGGTCCGCGGTGCCGTTCTGGATCAGCGGAATACGGGTTTGCGAAGTGACCAGGTTGTACTTGGCCTTCAGGTCGGGTTTGTTCAGGTCTTTTTTCAGGGCTTCAACGATAGCCAGCTGAATGTCGTGGGAGTAGCCCACAGGTTTGCCCGAGCCATCCGCGATGTAGGAAAACGGAATGGAGCTGTCGCGGTGAGCGAGGGTGATGGTGCCGGAGTCGTTGATTTTCTTCAGTGTGCCGGTGAGTTCGGCGGCGAAAACTGGAGTGCTGATCAGAGCAGCAGCGATAGCTGCGCCCAGGATATGGGGAACGATGCGCATCAATACTTCCTCGACATTTGTTTTTTTTATGAAGCCGGCTAGACGGCTCTCTTGTACAGCGAATGCCCGTGACGGCTCCTGAGGCGTCTCAGGCAATCGTCAGGGAGTGTAGAGCATGAGTCGTGCCATACCTCGAATAAAAGGTTATATCTTTGATTTATAAGGGTATTAAATTTTTTCTTCGAGGAATTTGTCACACCGTGATCCGGCAATCCGAATAGGCTGTGGTATGGCGTTCGGAAAACCGAATAGGGCGTGTGGGATTTATCTTGCATAAAAAAGCCCCTGGGCCTTCCGGCGCAGGGGCTTTGCGGGGCGACCTGATCAGGCCGCTTCAATCTTTGCACGGGTCTGCTCGACCTTGGACAGGTAAAGTTGCACGTTGTCCTGTTCTTCCGGGGTGGTGAACAGGCCGAGCTTGGTACGGCGCCACAGCACGTCCTGGGGCTGGGTGGCCCACTCTTCGGCGCACAGGTAATCGACTTCGCGGGTGTACAGGCCACCGCCCAGGTGGTCACCCAGATCGGCCAGCGACTGCACACCTTCCAGCAGGCGCCAGGTGCGGCTGCCGTAGGTGGTGGACCAACGGCGGGCGATCTCGCTCGGTATCCAGTCGAACTTGCTACGAATGGCTTCGGCGAGGGCTTCTGGCGTCGTCATGTTTTCACCGCCCGGCAGGCTGGCGGTAGCGGTCCAGCTCGGGCGCATCTGGGTGAAGTACGGTGCCAGTTGCGCCATCGCCGATTCAGCGAGTTTGCGATAGGTGGTCAGCTTGCCGCCGAACACCGACAGGATCGGCGCTTCGCCCGTGCCACCGGACAGTGCCAGGGTGTAGTCACGGGTGATGGCCGACGGGTTGTCCGATTCGTCGTTGCACAGCGGGCGTACGCCGGAGTAGGTGTGCACGATGTCATCGCGGCTCAGTTGCTTCTTGAAGTGCGCGTTGACCACTTTCAGCATGTAGTCGGTTTCACCTTCGGTGATCGCCACTTTTGCCGGATCGCCGGTGTATTCGCGGTCGGTGGTGCCGATGATGGTCAGGTGGTTCAGGTACGGAATGGTGAAGACGATGCGCTGGTCTTCGTTCTGCAGGATATGCGCGTGGGCGCCTTCATACAGTTTCGGCACGATCAGGTGGCTGCCCTGGATCAGGCGGATGCCGTAGGGCGAATCCAGCTTCAGGTCGTCCTTGATGAACTTGGCGACCCACGGGCCGGCAGCGTTCACCAGGGCCCGGGCGCGGATCGAAAACAGGCTGCCGTCGGCGCGCTCCATGTTCATTTCCCACATGCCATTGCTGCGGTGGGCGCTGATGCAACGGGTCTGGGTGTGGATGTGTGCGCCTTTTTCGCGGGCGGCCATGGCGTTGAGCACCACGAGGCGGGCGTCATCGACCCAGCAGTCGGAGTATTCGAAACCTTGGGTGATTTCGCTTTTCAGCGGGCTGTCGGCGCCGAACTTGAGGCTTTTCGAACCGGCCAGTTTTTCGCGCTTGCCCAAGTGGTCGTACAGAAACAGGCCGGCGCGGATCATCCACGCCGGACGCAGGTGCGGGCGGTGCGGCAGCACGAAGCGCATCTGCTTGACGATGTGCGGGGCCTTGGCCAGCAGCACTTCACGTTCGGCCAGGGCTTCGCGCACCAGGCGGAATTCGTAATGTTCGAGGTAACGCAGGCCGCCGTGGATCAGCTTGCTGCTGGCGGAGGAGGTGTGGCTGGCCAGGTCGTCCTTTTCGCAAAGGAATACCGACAAACCGCGACCGGCTGCGTCTGCTGCAATACCGACGCCATTGATCCCGCCGCCGATAACGGCAACATCATAGACTTCGGCAAGCGGTGGAGCAGGCAAGGTAGAAGGGTTCATCGGCTGGCCTCGCGATCTTTTTCGTATTGGAATTCGAACATTAATGTTCATTTGCGAAAATGGTAGCGGATAAACGCGCGCGCAGCCACCTGAGTTCGATTGAAAAAACTCATCGAAGGGCGGAGAAAGGAAGATTTTTGAACATCAGCCAGTGCTGGCTGGAGAAATGGGTGGTCAGGTCAATAGCTATCGGGGGCAAGCCCCCTCCCACATTGGAATGTGATCAACCTGTGGGAGGGGGCTTGCCCCCGATGGCGTCAGTGCAGACGCTACACCACTTCCAGACGAACTTTGTGGTCATTGAGCAACTGCACCAACGCCGGCACCGGCTGCTGGTCAGTCACTAGGCAGTCCACCAAACTGATCGGCCCCAGGCGAATCATGGCATTGCGCCCGAACTTGCTGGAGTCCGCCGCCAGGATCACCTGGCGCGCATTGGCGATGATCGCCTGGGAAACCCGGACTTCCTGATAGTCAAAGTCGAGCAAGCTGCCATCTTCATCGATACCACTGATGCCCACCAAGGCAAAGTCGACCTTGAACTGGTTGATGAAATCGACACTCGCCTGACCGACCACGCCCCCGTCACGCCGCACATTGCCGCCGGTCAGCAGCACGTCGAAGTCGTCCTTGGCACTGAGCATGGTGGCGACGTTGAGGTTGTTGGTGATGATTTTCAGATGGTTGTGGTTGAGCAGCGCACGGGCGATGGATTCGGTGGTGGTGCCGATATTGATGAACAGCGAGGCGTGATCGGGGATCTGCGCGGCGATGGCTTCGCCGATGCGCTGTTTCTCGTCGCGCATCTGGTCGGCCCGCATGGCGTAGGCGGTGTTTTCGACGCTGGAGTCATAGGCCGCGCCGCCGTGGTAGCGGCGCAGCAGATTGGCGTCCGCCAGCTGGTTGATATCGCGGCGGATGGTTTGCGGGGTAACAACGAAGAGCTGCGCCATTTCCTCGATACTGACATAGCCGCGTTCGCGGACCAGTTCGAGGATTTGTTGTTGGCGGGGAGGCAGATTCATGGGGCGTCCTTTGGGCTGCCATACAAAAGTGGCCCATGATGACGCAGGAATCCGCTCCCTGCCAGTTACAACCCGACGTTGGCTTATTCAGCGCCTTCGTGCGGCTCCCAATCACGGGTGCGGCTGACAGCTTTTTGCCAGCCGGCGTAGAGTTTTTCCTTGGCGGCTTCGTCCAGTTGCGGTTCGAATTCGCGCTCGATCACCGCCTTGCCGCGCAACTCGTCCAGGCTGCCCCAGAAACCGCATGCCAGGCCGGCCAGGTAGGCGGCGCCGAGTGCGGTGGTTTCACGCATTTGTGGGCGCTCGACCTGGGTGCCGAGGATGTCGGCCTGGAATTGCATCAGGAAGTTGTTGGCCACCGCGCCGCCGTCCACACGCAGGGCCTTGAGGCGTTCGCCGGAGTCCTGTTGCATGGCGTCGAGCACGTCGCGGGTCTGGTAGGCAATCGACTCCAGGGCGGCACGAATGATGTGATCCACGCGTACGCCGCGGGTCAGGCCGAACAGTGCGCCACGGGCATACGGGTCCCAGTAGGGCGCGCCCAGGCCGGTAAACGCGGGTACCAGGTACACGCCGTTGCTGTCCTTGACCTTGCCGGCAAAGTATTCGGTGTCGTGGGCATCGTTGATGATTTTCAGCTCATCACGCAGCCACTGCACGGTGGAACCGCCGTTGAATACAGCACCTTCCAGGGCGTAGGCCACTTCGCCACGCGGACCGCAGGCGATGGTGGTGAGCATGCCGTGCTTGGACTTCACCGCTTTGTCGCCGGTGTTCATCAGCAGGAAGCAGCCGGTGCCGTAGGTGTTCTTGGCCTGGCCGGCTTCGACGCACATCTGGCCGAACAGGGCGGCCTGTTGGTCGCCGGCGATACCGCCGATGGCGATGCCGCTTTTGGTACGGCCGTAGATTTCCGAGGAGGACTTCACTTCCGGCAGCATTTCGCGCGGCACGTCGAGGATCTCCAGCATCTTCGCATCCCACTCGAGGGTGTGGATGTTGAAGAGCATGGTGCGCGAAGCGTTGGTGTAGTCGGTGACGTGGGTCTTGCCGCCGGTAAATTTCCAGATCAGCCAGCTGTCGACGGTGCCGAACAGCAGCTCGCCGTTGCGCGCACGCTCGCGGCTGCCTTCGACGTTGTCGAGGATCCACTTGAGCTTGGTGCCGGAGAAGTACGGGTCGGTGACCAGGCCGGTGGTGTCGCCGATGTATTGCTCGTGGCCGTCGCGCTTGAGCTGCTGGCAGATCTCGGTGCTGCGGCGGCACTGCCAGACGATCGCGTTGTAGATCGGGCGACCGGTGACTTTGTCCCACACCACGGTGGTTTCACGCTGGTTGGTGATACCGATGGCGGCGACCTGGTCATGGTGCAGGCCCGCTTGAGCCAGGGCCTCGACCATCACGGCGCTCTGGGTGGCGAAGATTTCCATCGGGTCATGTTCGACCCAGCCCGCCTGCGGGTAATGCTGGGCGAATTCGCGCTGGGCGGTGCAGACCACGTTGGCGTCACGATCAAAGATGATCGCCCGGGAGCTGGTGGTGCCTTGGTCAAGGGCGATGATGTAGTTCTTATTCTGAATATCGGTCATGTCGAATGCCTTGGAAAATAAGAAAGTCGGTAATCAGCCTGGGCCGTAAAAAAGGGCAGGTACGTTCAGGCTGGCGCTATCAGGAAATACGGGTCTTGCCGTTGACAGCCGTGTCAGGTGTTGCTTCAGCTATAGCAGGTGCGGCGCTCGGCAGGTGGCGGGCAATCAGCCCGCGATAGGCTGCAGCGCCGAGGCATGCGCCGACAATCGGCGCGAAAATCGGTACCAGGAAGTAAGGAATATCGCGGCCGCCAGTGAAGGCCATTTCACCCCAACCCGCAAAAAAGGTCATCAGCTTGGGCCCGAAATCCCGCGCCGGGTTCATCGCAAAGCCGGTCAACGGGCCCATGGCGCTGCCGATCACTGCGATCAGCAGGCCGATCAGCAGGGGCGCCAACGGGCCGCGTGGCAGGCCGTTGTTGTCATCGGTGAGGGCCATGATCACGCCCATCAGGATGGCGGTGATGACCATTTCCACCAGGAACGCCTGGGCGGTGCTCAGCAGCGCATGGGGGTAGGTGGAGAACACCGACGCCAATTCCAGGCTGGCCTGGGAGCCGCGCACCATATGGTGGGTTTGTTCGTAATCGAAAAACAGGTTGCTGTAGAGCGTGTATACCAAGGCCGCCGAGCAGAAGGCGCCGGCGATCTGGGCGAGAATGTAGAAGGGCAGTTTGCGCTTTTCGAAGTCGGCGAAAATGCACAGCGCGATGCTGACAGCCGGGTTGAGGTGGGCTCCGGAAATACCGGCGCTCAGGTAGATCGCCATGCTGACGCCGACCCCCCAGATGATACTGATCTCCCACAAGCCAAAGCTGGCACCCGCGACCTTGAGCGCAGCGACACATCCTGTACCGAAGAAGATCAGAAGCGCAGTCCCCAGGAATTCGGCCATGCATTGGCTCGAAAGTGAAGGCTGTTGAAGAGCAGTTGTCATGGAAAACCTCAGTTGTTGTTCTTGTCTGGCGCACAACCTCAACGGGCTGTTGCGCGATTTTCACCGTGGCAGGGATCCCCATCCCGACCATGGCTTACTGCTTTGAACGCTGCGGGTGTATTCCTACAGTATTCGGAAACGAAAAAATATAGACAAGAATGACGGCTGTCAAAGGTCGAAAGTGAACTGTCAGTCACTTTCAAACTATTGGTCTGGTGAATGATCACGCTTGTCACATTGCGCTTGTAGCACAAGAGTGTGCGGACTAGAGCGTTTTACGTGGGCTTGGCCTAGAATTGGCCATCTGTTTGCCATGCCTCGGAGATACCATGACGCCCGCATTGGACCTGTTGAAAAAAGTTCGCGCCGAACATCGAGTCCACAGTTACGAACATGACCCAAAGGCGGCGTCCTATGGGCTGGAGGCCGCGGAAAAATTGGGCCTGGACCCGGCGCAGGTGTTCAAGACCTTGCTGGCCAGCAGCGAGAAGGGCGAATTACTGGTGGCAGTGGTGCCGGTCGTCGGAAGTCTGGATCTGAAGGCCCTGGCGCACGCGGCAGGCGTCAAGAAAGTCGAAATGGCCGACCCGGCGGCCGCGCAACGCTCCACTGGCTATCTGTTGGGCGGCATCAGCCCGCTGGGTCAGAAAAAGCGTCTGCGCACGTTTATCGATGTGACGGCGCAGCCGTTCGCGACGATTTTTGTGAGCGCGGGGAGGCGCGGGTTGGAGGTTGAGCTGCCGGCGGCGGTGCTGGCTGAGCATACCCAGGCCAAGTTCGCGGAAATTGGCCGGGTATGACGGGGCTTTATACCGGGCTGTAACGCCGTACGCCGGATTCGACTGGAGGGAGGTGTGCGGCCGTGCTGCCGGACGCCTGGAACAACACCAGGTGCTCGGCGGCCACTCGAATTCCCACATCCGCACCGACCTGATGATCGGCATGGCTCGGAAAAATCGACTCCAACTGCGCGCCGGTCGGCAGTTGCAGGCGGTACAGCGTCGATGCGCCGAGGAACGTCTTGCCGACGATCCGCGCTTTCAACCCGCTGTCCGGCGCGTAGACGATGTCATCCGGGCGCAGCAACACATCCACCGCACCGCCGGTAGGCCAGGTGTAGGCGCGGTTGCCGCGCAGCTCACCCAGTTCGGTGCTGACCGATTCCGGCGAGCTCAATTGACCACGGATGAAGTAACCCTGGCCGATAAAGCTGGCGACGTAAGGTGTCTGCGGTTCGTGATAAAGGTTGTAGGGCGTGTCCCACTGCTCGAGACGGCCCTCTTTGAACACGCCGACCTGGTCGCTGACGGCGAAGGCTTCTTCCTGGTCATGGGTCACCAGGATCGCGCTGGTGCCGCGAGCCTTGAGGATGTCGCGCACTTCGTGGCTGAGCTTGCGTCGCAACTCGCCATCGAGGTTGGAGAAAGGCTCATCCAGCAACAGCAAGGCCGGTTCTGGCGCCAGGGCACGGGCGAGGGCGACGCGTTGTTGCTGGCCGCCGGATAGCTCATGAGGGAAGCGCTTGCCCAGGTTCTTCAGGTTTACCAGCTCCAGCAACTCGGCAACCACCCGGTCTTTTTGCGGGTGCTTGCGAATACCGAAGGCAATGTTGTCGGCCACGCTCAGGTGAGGAAACAGCGCGTAGTCCTGGAACACCATGCCGATGCGACGTTTCTCAGGGGCCAAGGTGAAGCCGGCACTGGAGATCACTTCGCCGGCCAGGCTGATTTCACCTTCGTGCACCGGCTCAAACCCGGCAATCGCTCGTAGCGTGGTGGTCTTGCCGCAGCCCGAGGAGCCCAGCAGGCAACCGATGTCGCCCGCATTGAGGTGCAGGTTGAGGTTCTGTACCACCCGTTGATCTTGATAGCCGCATGCCAGGTTGCGCAGGTTCAGCAGTAATGGATGGCTCATGCGTGGTGGTACGACGGTGGGACGAGGAATTCGAGCAGGGCCTTTTGTGCATGCAGGCGGTTTTCAGCCTGGTCCCAGGCGACCGAGCGAGGGTCGTCGAGCAGGTCGGTGCTGATCTCTTCGCCACGGTGGGCCGGCAGGCAATGCATGAACAGGACATCGGGCGCGGCCAGGTCGAGCAGGGCGCGGGTCACCTGATACGGGGCGAACAGGGCCAGGCGCTTGGCGGTTTCGTCTTCCTGGCCCATGGAGGTCCAGACGTCGGTGCTCACCAGGTGGGCGCCGATCACCGCGTCACGCGGATCGCGGACCAGGGTCACGCGGTCGCCGGCTTGTGCCAGGAAGCGCGCGTCAGGCTCGTAGCCTGCCGGGCAGGCCACGCGCAGTTGGAAGTCGAATTGGATGGCCGCTTCTATATAGCTGTTGCACATGTTGTTGCCGTCGCCGATCCAGGCCACGGTCTTGCCCTGGATCGAGCCACGGTGTTCAAGGAAGGTTTGCATGTCGGCCAGCAGTTGGCACGGGTGCAGGTCATCGGACAGGCCGTTGATCACCGGTACACGGGAGTTGGCGGAAAATTCGGTCACGGTGCTGTGGGCGAAGGTACGGATCATCACGGCATCGAGCATGCTCGACATCACTTTCGCGCTGTCGGCGATCGGCTCGCCACGGCCCAGTTGGGTGTCGCGCGAGGACAGGAAGATAGCCTGGCCACCGAGTTGGATCATGCCGGCTTCGAACGACACACGGGTGCGGGTCGACGACTTCTCGAAGATCATGCCGAGCACGCGGTTTTTCAAAGGCTCGAACAGTACGCCGCGGTTACGCAGGTCTTTAAGCTCAATGCCTCGACGGATCACGCTGACCAGCTCTTCGGGCGTGCAATCCATCAGGGAGAGAAAGTGCCTTGCGCTCATCATTAACTACCTTTTTGCAACAGACCGCAGATACTCAAAGCCTTGTTTGTTGTGACAACGGGCGAGACCTGCGGCGAAAGCCGCACGGGGCGACGAAATAGGGGAAGGCGCGATCTTATAATTAAATGTCGCGTCTTACCAATAGGGCTACGGTTTTTAAGGGTGTTCAAGCAGGGCGCCGAAGCGCTTTTGAAGATGAATTCCAGACAGCAGCGGGCCATTTGTACACTGGCGCCGAGACCTTTTGCAATGCGCGGAGGCGGGCGCAGACCAGGCTGCGTCGGTTTCAGAGGCTATGGGGCGGGTTTTGAAACATTTGCTCACGCTTGCTCATGGCCGGGCCTGATGCTGGTCGATTCACGTGGCGAACGTTGCTGGCGCGCCTGCCGCTCCCGGCCCATAGTGGGATCAATGCCCCTATAAAAGAGACTGGCCATGACCAAGACTCTCCATCACCGTGCCTGCCATCTGTGTGAAGCCATTTGTGGCCTGACCCTGGAAACCACCCAGGCCGACGACGGCAGCCTGGCGATCACCTCGATCAAAGGGGATCCGCTGGATACATTCAGTCGCGGGCATATCTGCCCCAAGGCTGTGGCGCTGCAGGATATCCAGAATGACCCCGACCGCCTGCACCAGCCGATGTTGCGGGTGGGCCGTGAATGGCAGCCGATTGCGTGGGAAGACGCCTTTGCGCTTGTAGCCGAGCGGCTTTCAGGGATTCAGGCGCGGCACGGGCAGAATGCAGTGGCGGTGTATCAGGGCAATCCCAGCGTGCACAACTACGGACTGATGACCCACAGCAATTACTTCCTGGGCCAGTTGAAGACGCGCAATCGGTTTTCTGCCACCTCGGTAGATCAGTTACCCCATCACCTCACCAGCTACCTCATGTACGGCCATGGCCTGCTATTGCCAATCCCGGATATAGATCACACCGACTTCATGTTGATTCTGGGCGGCAACCCACTGGCGTCCAACGGCAGCATCATGACCGTGCCTGATGTGGAGAAGCGCCTCAAGGCGATCCAGGCCCGGGGTGGCAGAGTGGTGGTGGTCGACCCACGGCGCAGCGAGACGGCGGCGATGGCCGACCAGCACCTGTTCGTGCGCCCGGGTGGTGATGCGGCATTGCTGTTCGGAGTGCTCAACACGTTGTTTAGCGAGAACCTGACCCGCACCAGCCATTTGCCGGTTGAAGGCCTTGAGCAGGTTCGTCGCGCCATCGCTGGCTTTACCGCCGAGGCCATGAGCCGTCAGTGTGCGGTGCCTGCCGAACAGATCCGCCAGTTGGCGCGGGACTTTGCTGCCGCCGACAAGGCGGTGTGTTACGGACGCATGGGGGTATCGACCCAGGCGTTCGGCACGCTGTGCCATTGGCTGGTGCAACTGATCAACCTGGTGACCGGCAACCTGGACCGCGTGGGGGGGGCGCTGTGCACCACGCCGGCGGTGGATCTGGTGGCATCGACTGGTGGTGGGCATTTCAATCGTTGGCAGAGCCGGGTTTCCGGGCGCCCGGAGTATGGCGGCGAGCTTCCGGTGTCAGCATTGGCCGAAGAAATGCTCACCGAAGGGGAAGGACAAATCCGTGCGTTGGTGACGGTGGCGGGCAACCCGGTGTTGTCGACGCCCAACGGCCGGCAGTTGGAACAAGCCCTCGACGGATTGGAGTTCATGGTCAGCATCGACCTTTATATCAACGAAACCACGCGCTATGCCGACCTGATCCTGCCGTCCACGTCGGCGCTGGAGAATGATCACTACGACACCACCTTCAATATGTTCGCGGTGCGCAATGTCACCCGCTTCAATCGCGCAATCCTGCCCAAGCCTGCGGGCGCGCTGCATGACTGGGAGATCTTTGTCGGACTGGCCAAGGCCTTTGCCGCACAGACGGGCGCGGCGCTCAAGCCGACCATGCCGCCTGCGCAGATGATCGACTTCGGGCTGCGTGCCGGGGTGTACGGTGATGCGTCCAGCCACAAGTTGTCGGTGGCCGTGCTGGCGGACCATCCTCATGGTGTGGACTTGGGGCCGCTGCAGCCCAATCTTGCGGCACGCTTGAAAACCGTTGATGGCAAGGTACAGGCGGCGCCGGGGGTGATCCTTGCCGACCTGGCGCGTTTTGCCGCGCAGCCAGTGCCGGCGGCCGACGAACTGCTGTTGATCGGCCGCCGTCACGTGCGCAGCAATAATTCCTGGATGCACAACTACCATCGGCTGGTGAAGGGCAAGCCACGTCATCAATTGCTCATGCACCCGGATGATCTGGCCAGTCGGCAGTTGAGCGATGGGCAGCGCGTGCGCGTGAGTTCGCGCATCGGCATGATTGAAGTGGAAGTCCTGGCCAGCCTGGACATGATGCCCGGCGTAGTCAGCCTTCCGCATGGTTGGGGCCATGGCCGTCCAGGCGTGCAGATGACAATCGCCAGCGGACAGCCGGGGGCGAGCGCCAACGATTTGACCGACGAGCGGCAGTTGGATCAGTTGTCGGGCAATGCCGCACTCAATGGCGTTCCGGTGCAGGTAGCAGCCGCCTGAGCACCACGCTGGAATTTTGCGTTACAATGCGCCACCGTGCCGACCTGTGAGTCGCAAAGTTCCAGCCGAGGTGTTCCATGGATATCATCGAAACGATCAAAGAGCAGATTGCCAACAACACCATTCTGCTTTACATGAAGGGCGCGCCTAATGCTCCTCAGTGCGGTTTCTCCGCGAAAGCTTCCCAGGCCATCATGGCGTGCGGCGAGAAATTCGCTTACGTGGATATCCTGCAAAACCCTGAAATCCGCGCCAACCTGCCGAAGTACGCCAACTGGCCGACCTTCCCACAACTGTGGGTTGCCGGTGAACTGGTCGGCGGCAGCGACATCATCGTTGAGATGGCGGCTGATGGTTCGTTGCAAACGCTGATCAAAGAAGCAGCGGCAAATGCGGCGGCCAAGACCGACGCGTGATTGGCCTGCAATAAAAAGCCCCGCTTCTCGAGAGAGAGCGGGGCTTTTTTGCTTCTACAGGAAGCGGAGTTACTCGCCCATCTGCGACTGCAGGTAGTTTTCCAGGCTGACTTTATCGATCAGGCCCAGTTGGGTTTCCAGCCAGTCGATGTGCTCTTCCTGGTCTTCCAGGATGTCTTCCAGCAGTTCGCGGCTGCCGAAGTCACCTTTGGTTTCACAGTGAGCAATGGCGGCCTTGAGGTCGCTGTGGCTCTTGCGCTCGAAACCCAGGTCGCTGCTTATCATTTCCTGGGTGTGCTCGCCGATGTTCAGCTTGCCCAGGTCCTGCACGTTCGGCAGGCCTTCCAGGAACAGGATGCGCTTGATCAGCGCGTCCGCGTCCTTCATGGCTTTGATCGATTCTTTGTATTCGCGCTTGCCCAGCTTTTCCAGGCCCCAATCGTCATACATGCGTGCATGCAGAAAGTACTGATTGATCGCGACCAGTTCATTGGCAAGGATTTTGTTGAGTTGCTGGATGACTGAGATGTCGCCTTTCATGACTGGGGTCCTGCCCTGTAATAGCTGTGTATAAAGCGGAGTTTGAGCGGCGAAATCCCTAGTGTCAAACCTAAGTTATTGAATAATAAATGAAAATTAATCGGAATAAGAATGTTTGTGTTCCGCGTCTTAGCGCTAACTTATTGAATTGCGGGCATAAAAAAACCGGACACTAAGTCCGGTTCTTTAAAACATGCCTAATCAGACGTGTGTAAATTCTGCTGAATAGGGGAGCGCAGCCTGAGCGGTCTGCAGCTGTGTCAGGGTTTCCCGTACCACTTGCTTGGCGAGGCAAGCACATTTGCCACACTGGCTGGCAACGCCGGTGGCTTCACGCACTTCCTTGTAGCTGCAGCAACCTTCATAGATTGCTTCGCGGATTTTTCCGTCGGTGACGCCAGTACAAAGGCACACATACATAAGGGAGAACCATCGCGGGTTTAAGGCTTAAGTGCGGTGGATCTTAATGTTAACGAGAATGATTGTCAAAGTAGAATCGTAGGGTATTCACTGGCACCGTGCCCGCACTGACGAACGGTTTTTTCAGTGTATGATGGTCGGTCTTCACGAAGCGTGACTGCGTCACAGGGCTGTCGCTTATAAACGGCAGACTCGAGGCCGGTCCTTTTACTTCAATCGTCACCCTTACATCAGGAGATAACCAATGAGCGTACTCGTCGGCAAACAAGCCCCGGATTTCGACGTACCTGCCGTCCTCGGCAATGGCGAAATCGTAGACAGCTTCAAACTGTCTGAAGCCATCAAAGGCAAATACGGCCTGGTGTTCTTCTACCCGCTGGACTTCACCTTCGTCTGCCCGTCGGAGCTGATCGCTCTGGACCACCGCATGGACGATTTCAAGGCGCGCAACGTTGAAGTGGTAGCCGTTTCCATCGATTCCCATTTCACCCACAACGCCTGGCGCAACACCGCCATCAATGATGGCGGCATCGGCAAAGTGAAATACACCATGGCTGCCGATATGAAGCACGACATCGCCAAGGCCTACGACGTTGAGTCCGAAGGCGGCGTGGCCTTCCGTGGCGCGTTCCTGATCGACGACAAAGGCGTGGTTCGCTCCCAGATCATCAACGACCTGCCACTGGGTCGTAACATGGAAGAGCTGATCCGTCTGGTCGACGCCCTGCAATTCCACGAAGAGCACGGCGAAGTCTGCCCTGCCAACTGGAAAAAAGGCGACAAAGGCATGAACGCTTCGCCGGAAGGTGTTGCGGCTTACCTGACCGAGAACGCCGGCAAGCTGTAAGCCACGTTTGCGGCAAAAAAAACCGGCCTGAGAAGGCCGGTTTTTTTATGCGCGGGATTCCACTTCAGTCGTTGAAGTCTTCCCAGCCGCCCATCTGTTTCCAGCGGTTGACGATGCCGCAGAACAGCTCGGCCGTCTTCTCTGTGTCGTAGCGGGCCGAATGAGCCTCACGACCGTCAAAGTCGATGCCGGCTGCCTGGCAGGCTTTGGCCAGCACGGTCTGGCCATACGCCAGCCCGGCGAGAGTAGCGGTGTCAAAGCTGGAGAACGGGTGAAACGGGTTGCGCTTCATGTCCAACCGCGCCACGGCGGCATTCAGGAAGCCCAGGTCAAAGCTGCTATTGTGGCCGACCAGGATCGCGCGTTTGCAGCCATTGGCCTTCAATGCCTTGCGCACGCCACGGAAGATATCGGTCAGTGCCGCTTCTTCACTTACTGCCATGCGCAATGGGTGATCGAGCTTGATCCCGGTGAACTCCAAGGCAGCCGCTTCGATATTGGCGCCTTCGAACGGCTCGACGCGGAAGAAGTGGGTGTGTTCCGGGAACACAAAACCCTGTTCGTCCATGCCGATAGTCGTCGCGGCGATTTCCAGCAGCGCATCGGTGGCGCAGTTGAAACCACCGGTTTCTACGTCGATGACAACCGGCAGATAGCCGCGGAACCGCTCGGCCATCGGATGACGGGATCCGCCACCGCTGTGCTCGTGTTCGTCATCGTAATGGTCTTCACTCACTTGCTTTCCTCCAGCAGGCGCCAGCGCAGTGTTTCACCGGCGCGCAGCGGGATGACAGTCAGCTCGCCAAACGGCAGGCTGGCAGGGGCGGTCCAGTCTTCACGAACCAGGGTAATGCGATCGGTATTCGCCGGCAGGCCGTAGAAACGCGGGCCATTGAGGCTGGCGAACCCTTCGAGCTTGTCCAGCGCGTTGCGTTGTTCGAACGCTTCAGCGTACAGCTCGATGGCGGCATAGGCGGTGTAGCAGCCGGCACAACCGCACGCGGCTTCTTTGGCGTGCTGGGCGTGAGGCGCGGAGTCGGTGCCGAGGAAAAACTTCGGATTGCCGCTGGTCGCCGCATCCAGCAAGGCCACCTGGTGCGTGTTGCGCTTGAGGATCGGCAGGCAATAGAAGTGCGGCCGAATCCCGCCTACCAGCATGTGGTTGCGGTTGTACAGCAGGTGATGCGCGGTGATGGTCGCACCGACGTTGGCCGAGGCCTCGGTGACGAACTGCACTGCATCGGCAGTGGTGATGTGCTCGAACACGACCTTGAGGGTCGGGAACAGCTCCACCACGCGACGCATGTGTTCGTCGATGAAGATCTTCTCGCGATCGAACACGTCCACATCGCCACGGGTGACTTCACCGTGGATCAGCAGCGGCATGCCGACGTCGGCCATGGCTTCGATGGCCGGCAGGATCTTGTCGATACTGGTCACGCCGGAATCGGAGTTGGTGGTGGCGCCGGCCGGGTACAGTTTGGCGGCGTGCACAAACCCACTGGCCTTGGCCTCGCGAATTTCTTCGGGCTGGGTGCGGTCGGTAAGGTACAGCACCATCAGCGGTTCGAACCGGCTGCCGGCCGGCCGTGCAGCGAGGATACGCTGGCGGTAGGCATCGGCTTGCTCGGCGTTACGCACCGGAGGAACCAGGTTAGGCATGATGATGGCGCGGCCAAAGGTACGCGCCACATCGGCCACGGTGTGGGGTAACGCAGCACCATCGCGAAGATGAATATGCCAGTCGTCGGGACGCAGCAGGGTCAGGCGGTCGGACATTGGGGATTCCAGGCGGGTCAATCTGGGGGGAATGCTACCGGAAAAGACTCTATCAGGCACTCGCTATCAAGTTTTGCAGGATGCAACCGATAGCCTTTTGTATGCCTTATCGATGTATGACGCTTTGAAGTGTTGTAGAAACCAGTGGAGCCTCCCGTGCGCCAGCATTATCTAGCCCTGCTCAGTGTGTTCGCCAGCCTGCCCGCGATGGCCCTCACGTTCCAGACACGTCTGGAGAACATTGAGTGGAAGGTAGAGGGCGACCAGTTCGAGTGCCGTCTGACCCAGCCGATCACAGACTTCGGTTCGGGTGAGTTCGTGCGCCGGGCGGGTGAGCAGGCAACATTTCGTCTGAAAGCCTATAACGGTTCGCTGGGCACAGGCTCGGCCACCTTGTTGGCCGCCGCCGCCCCTTGGCAGCCAGGCCGAGGCGATATCAACCTCGGCGCCGTGCGTGCCGGTAGTGGCGATGTGTTGTTCAATAGCTCGCAGGCCCAGGCCGGTCGCCTGTTCACCGGACTGCTGGAAGGGCGCAGCCCGACGGTCCGCCACTACGGCCGTGAAGGCGGCTACTCCGAAATCCGCTTGTTGCCGGTGAAATTCAATAAGGCTTATAACGACTACCAGCTGTGCACCGCCAAGCTGTTGCCGATGAATTACGATCAGGTCAAACAGACCGAAGTCGGATTCCCGGGTGGCGGTATCGAGTTGGACGCAGCCGCCAAGAAGAAACTCGACGTGATTCTTGCATTCATGAAAGCCGACCCGACGGTCAACCATATCGAGTTGAATGGCCATTCGGACAACAGCGGCAACCGCCTGACCAATCGCGACGTCTCTCGCCGCCGTGGCTTGGCGGTGATGGACTACTTCAAGGCCAACGGTATCCAGGAGTCGCAGATCACCCTGCGCTTCCATGGCGAAAGCTACCCCCTTGCGCCCAACACCAATGCGGCCAACCGGGCACGCAATCGTCGTGTGAATATCCAGCTTGAACGCGTGGCAGCCCCCGAGAAGCCGGCGCCCCAAGCCACTGGCGCAAGTAATCCTGCACACACGTCTTAAGGTGCGACCATCGGTCGTCCGTTCGACATAATCTGTCGCTTTATCTTCATTTGCTGTCGCGCCCCTGTAAATCCACGGTTTTGGTCGGTAGAATCGACGCCTTTCCGTACAACCCCGTGGAGTGATGGCATGGCCGACGTAAACAAGGTCGTTCTCGCGTATTCCGGCGGCCTGGACACTTCGGTGATCCTAAAGTGGCTGCAGGATACTTATAACTGTGAAGTGGTGACCTTCACCGCTGACCTGGGTCAGGGCGAAGAGGTCGAACCTGCACGTGCCAAGGCGCAAGCCATGGGCGTGAAAGAGATCTACATTGACGACCTGCGCGAAGAGTTCGTCCGCGATTTCGTCTTCCCGATGTTTCGCGCCAACACCGTCTACGAAGGCGAATACCTGCTGGGTACTTCCATCGCACGTCCGCTGATTGCCAAGCGCCTGATCGAAATCGCCAACGAAACCGGCGCCGACGCCATTTCCCACGGTGCTACCGGCAAGGGCAACGACCAGGTGCGTTTCGAGCTGGGCGCCTATGCACTCAAGCCAGGCGTGAAAGTGATCGCCCCTTGGCGTGAATGGGACCTGCTGTCCCGTGAAAAACTGATGGATTACGCTGAAAAGCACGCGATCCCGATCGAGCGTCACGGCAAGAAGAAGTCCCCGTACTCGATGGATGCCAACCTGCTGCACATCTCCTATGAAGGCGGCGTGCTGGAAGACACCTGGACCGAGCACGAAGAAGACATGTGGAAATGGACCGTCTCCCCGGAGAACGCTCCAGACAAGCCGCAATACCTGGAACTGACCTACCGCAATGGCGACATCGTCGCGCTGGACGGCGTCGAAATGACCCCGGCCACTGTGCTGGCGACCTTGAACCGTATCGGTGGCGAACACGGTATCGGCCGTCTCGACATCGTCGAGAACCGCTACGTGGGCATGAAGTCCCGTGGTTGCTACGAAACCCCAGGTGGCACCATCATGCTGCGCGCCCACCGGGCCATCGAATCCATCACCCTGGACCGCGAAGTGGCTCACCTCAAAGACGAGCTGATGCCCAAGTACGCCAGCCTGATCTACACCGGCTACTGGTGGAGCCCTGAGCGTCTGATGCTGCAACAGATGATCGATGCTTCCCAGGTGCATGTGAACGGCGTTGTGCGCCTGAAGCTGTACAAGGGCAACGTGATCGTCACCGGTCGCAAGTCTGATGAGTCGTTGTTCGACGCCAACATCGCTACCTTCGAAGAAGATGGCGGCGCCTACAATCAGGCGGACGCAGCAGGCTTTATCAAGTTGAACGCACTGCGCATGCGCATTGCGGCCAACAAAGGTCGCTCGTTGTTCTAAGTCTCAGCCGGTTTTAAGAATGGCCCCTTATTCAGGGGCCATTTTTTTGTCTATGGATTTTGTGTGGAATTGCGATGTTTATAGCTGGTTAAACATTTGTTGATGTTTTTCAGTCGACGCATTTTCAAATGCACCTTCGAGGGTGCTGTTGTTGAAAGTTTGTAGGGCGAATGATTTTTTTACACCTGACTAGGAACTGGTCTTACAGAAGATTCACTCATGAAAGTGAGGCAAACGTATAAAGCACGGAATACGCTGTAGGAATTAAGGGTGTAAGAGAATATGTTAAATGGAACTAAAACAGTCGGACATTTCTTGTCGGGATTCTTGAGTGGAGTGCAGAGGGAAGGGGCATTTCCTGAGAGTTGTGTGCGGCACGTTTACCCACCCCCTGATACTCCATGGATATTTCACTCAAAATATGTAAGTCCCCGGAAAGGTCTGAAAGGATCTATAAAACTGGATACATCTGAGTTGGCGTTTTTTTGTAGGGCGATTCCTTTATCGCTGTGGGGTGGGTCTCTGCTTGCTGTTGCTCGGGGGGGAACGCTATGCCAACCAGGAAACGACTAGGCTATTGTGCTTGCTCTAAATAATTCGAACAGCGAAATTGGACTTTCTCATGAATAAAGTGCTGATCGTGGATGATCATCCCGTCATTCGTCTTGCTGTGCGTATGCTAATGGAGCGTCATGGTTATGAGGTCGTTGCCGAGACCGATAACGGTGTCGATGCATTGCAACTTGCACGGGAGCATATGCCGGACATTGTCATACTGGATATTGGGATTCCCAAACTTGACGGGCTGGAAGTTATTTGCCGGCTGTCTTCTACCAAGCAATCCGTGCCCTTCAAGGTGCTGGTGCTGACGTCCCAGGCCCCTGGCCATTTTTCCATGCGTTGCATGCAGGCGGGGGCTGCCGGCTACGTGTGCAAGCAACAGGACCTGACCGAGTTGCTGAGTGCGATCAAGGCGGTGCTGTCGGGCTACAGCTACTTCCCCAACCAGGCACTCAACTCGGTACGCTCCACCATGGGCAATGCCAGCGAGGCCGATATGGTCGAGCGTCTGTCGGGTCGGGAAATGATGGTATTGCAGCAGTTGGCCCGGGGCCGGACCAACAAGGAGATTGCCGACGGCATGTTCCTCAGCAACAAGACCGTCAGCACCTACAAGACACGTTTGCTGCTCAAGCTCAACGCCCGCTCCCTTGTGGACCTGATCGAACTGGCCCAGCGTAACGGCTTGGTATAGAGGAGGGCACTGCAGCGCACATTGTCTGGGTGACCGGCAGAAAAAAGCCTCCGTAAGGGAGGCTTCCGGCCGTCGACCGTTCGATCACAGATCGAAGTCGTAATCTGCCAGCTGTTTTTGCAAGCGTCGTTCTTCCAGAAGATTGTCGATGGTGCGGCGTTTGCTCAAATTGGTCTTGGCTACCTCAATGGGTGCTTCTGCCCCATCGTCATCCGACTCAACAAGGTCGTCTTCCACTTCCAGTTGTTCTTTGCCAGTGCTCATAAGGTTCACTCCGGGCTAGGACTGCCGTTGGCGCTCCTTATAACGATAATCCATGATCGGGTAAAAAAGATTTTTTCAATCGGCTGATCGAAAAAACCAATGATCCCTCAATCGTCGGACGTCTTGTCCTTGTATTCGCACAGGTCTTCGATACGACAGCTGCCGCAACGCGGCCTGCGGGCCTGGCAAACGTAGCGTCCATGAAGGATCAGCCAGTGGTGAGAGTCCAGTAGATAGGGCTTGGGTACAAACTTCATCAACTGCTTTTCGACCTCAACCACGTTCTTCCCACGGGCAATGCCGGTTCTGTTGCTGACCCGGAAGATATGGGTGTCCACCGCCATCGTCAGTTGCCTGAACGCGGTGTTGAGCACCACATTGGCAGTTTTACGACCGACTCCTGGCAGGGCTTCCAAGGCTTCACGGGTTTGTGGCACTTCACCGCCATGCAGTTCCACCAGCAGGCGGCAAGTCTCGATAACGTTTTTGGCTTTGCTGTTGTAGAGGCCGATGGTCTTGATGTACTCAGACAACCCTTCCACACCCAGGGCATAGATCGCCTCTGGTGTGTTCGCCACGGGATACAGCTTGGCCGTGGCCTTATTGACGCCGACGTCGGTGGATTGGGCCGACAGGATCACCGCAATAAGCAACTCGAACGGCGAGGTGTAGGCCAGTTCGGTCTTGGGTTCTGGATTGTCTTCGTGAAGCCTGCGGAATATTTCCAGGCGTTTTGCGGCGTTCATGGGGCGGTGGGTTCCTTGCAGAAGGTCGGCGGGATTGTATCAACACACACCCGGTTTGCAGATCAGGCGTTGTTGAGCGCATCCATTTGGCGCTGCGCGTCCTCCAGCTTGCGTTGCGCCTCGGCCAGTTGCCGAGGTTCGATGTTCAGGTCCTGGGCTTTCTTCAGTTCCGCTCGACGCATCGCCAGCTGGATTTTGGCGCGTTTCAGATCAGCAGTGTTGCTGGATGACGTCGCTGCTTTCGGTACGACACCCACCTCCAAGGCGGCCAGCGCTTGTTCCGCCGCTTCGAATTGCCGTTGCAGGATGATCAACTGCGACTGCTGTTCAAAGGTCGGAGGGTGACCAAACGCCTTCAAGGATTTGTGCAATTGGGCCCGGCTCATTGCGACAGCGATTTTAGCTTTCTTGATCGCGACATCCTGTGCCGTATCGGCTTGCACAGGTAAAACCGGCACGGAGCGCTTGGTCCGGGCCTGGCGTTCAGCGAGTTTTTGCGCTTCCTCCCGTTGCAGGCGCGCATTGCGTTGCTCATACCGCCGCCTTGCCCGGTCGCGCTTGAGGTGGCGTTCATGGCGTTGCTGATCATTTGTCGCCAGGCCACCGACAATCGGCAATACAGTAGTTGTCGGGTGCATTTCAATGCAGTCGACGGGGCAGGGCGCGACGCAGAGGTCGCAACCGGTGCATTCATCCATGATGACGGTGTGCATCAGCTTGGCGGCGCCGACGATTGCGTCTACGGGGCAGGCCTGGATGCACTTGGTGCAACCGATGCACTCAGCTTCGCGGATGTAGGCAACCTGGGCGGGTGCTTCCCCGCGACTGGCGTCCAGATCCAGCACCGGCACCTGCAGCAACCGTGCAACGTCGGCGATGGTTTCCTGGCCACCGGGCGGGCACTTGTTGATCGCCTCGCCACGGGTGATGCCCTCGGCGTAAGGCTTGCAACCCGGGTGCCCGCACTTGCCGCATTGGGTCTGCGGCAGCAGTGCGTCGATGCGTTGAATGAGGTTCATGCTGTGATCACAGGCATAGCAAACTGGGTTTAATGGGAGGGCAGGGATATGTTGTGGTGAGCGTGGCATGTCCGCTCGCCACAACAAGCTCCTTCACCACAACATGCCCATGCAAGGTAGCTTACTTGATGCGCTGACCCGGCTTGGCACCACTGTCAGGGCTGAGCAGGTAGATCTCTTCGCCACCAGGGCCGGCCGCCATTACCATGCCTTCAGACACGCCGAACTTCATTTTCCGAGGCTTGAGGTTGGCGATCATCATGGTCAGGCGGCCATCGAGTTTGGACGGGTCCGGGTAAGCGCTCTTGATCCCGGAGAACACGTTACGTTGCTCGCCGCCGAGGTCCAGTGTCAGGCGCAGCAACTTGTCGGCACCCTCCACGGCTTCGGCCTTGACGATCAGCGCGACACGCAGGTCCACTGCAGCAAAAGCGTCGAAGTCGATTTCCGCGGAAATCGGATCCTTGGCCAGCTCGCCATTACCCGCCGGCGCCGATTCGCCAGTGTCGGTCTGGCTGGCGACCAGGTCTTCTTTCGAAGCGTCGGTCATGGCCTGGACTTTCACCGGGTCGATACGGGTCATCAGTGGCTTGAACTCGTTCAACTGATGATTGCCGAGCAGGGTGGCGTGATCGTTCCAGGTCAGCGGCGCCACGTTGAGGAACGCCTCGGCGTCGGCGGCCAGCAGTGGCAGCACGGGTTTGAGGAAGATCACCAACTGGCGGAACAGGTTGATGCCTGTGGCGCAGATCGCCTGGACTTCCGCCTGCTTGCCTTCCTGCTTATTCAGCGACCATGGTGCCTTGTCGGCGATCCAGGCGTTGGCGCGGTCGGCCAGGCCCATGATCTCGCGCATCGCACGGGCGAAGTCGCGGGCTTCATAGGCGTCGGCAATACTCGGCGCGGCGGCCAGGAAGGCGTCGGTCAGTTCCGGCGCAGCGTTCTCGGCTACCAGTACACCCGCGTTGCCCTTGTGGATAAACCCAGCGCAACGGCTGGCGATGTTGACGACTTTACCGACCAGGTCCGAGTTGACCTTCTGTACGAAGTCTTCCAGGTTCAGGTCCAGGTCGTCGACGCCACGGCCCAGTTTGGACGCGTAGTAGTAGCGCAGGTATTCCGGTGACAGATGGTCCAGGTAGGTGCGCGCCTTGATAAAAGTGCCACGGGACTTGGACATTTTCTGGCCGTTGACCGTCAGGTAGCCGTGTACGGCAATGCCGGTTGGCTTGCGGTAGCCCGAACCTTCGAGCATCGCCGGCCAGAACAGGGCGTGGAAGTTGACGATGTCTTTGCCGATGAAGTGGTACAGCTCGGCGCTGGAGTCCTTGCTCCAGAACGTATCGAAGTCCAACTCCGGCGTGCGGTCGCAAAGGTTCTTGAAGCTGGCCATGTAACCGATCGGCGCATCCAGCCACACATAGAAGTATTTGCCCGGCTCGCCCGGGATCTCGAAACCGAAGTACGGCGCATCCCGGGAGATGTCCCATTGCTGCAGACCGCTGTCGAGCCATTCGGAGAGTTTGTTGGCCACGGCATCCTGCAGGGTGCCGCTGCGGGTCCAGGTTTGCAGCATCTGCTGGAAATCCGGAAGCTTGAAGAAGAAGTGCTGGGAATCCTTGAGCACCGGGGTAGCACCGGAGATCGCCGACTTGGGATCCTTCAGGTCAGTGGGTGCATAGGTTGCACCGCACTTTTCACAGTTGTCGCCGTACTGGTCTTCAGTGCCGCATTTCGGGCAGGTGCCCTTGATGAAACGGTCGGCCAGGAACATTTTCTTTTCCGGGTCGAAATACTGGGTCACCGAACGCTGGTCGATATGCCCGGCTTCCTTGAGCCGCAGGTAGATCTGGCTCGACAGTTCACGGTTTTCTTCGGAGTGGGTCGAGTGGAAGTTGTCGAAATCCACCAGGAACTCGGCAAAGTCGGCGCTGTGTTCAGCCTGCACATTGGCGATCAGTTGTTCCGGGGTGATGCCTTCCTTTTCGGCGCGCAGCATGATGGCCGAACCGTGGGCGTCGTCCGCGCAGACATAAATGCATTGGTTGCCGCGATGCTTCTGGAAGCGCACCCACATATCGGTCTGGATGTACTCAAGCATATGGCCAAGATGGATGGAACCATTGGCATAGGGCAGGGCGCTGGTGACGAGGATCTTGCGTGGCTCGGACATGGGGCTCGGCTACTTGATGAAACGGAGGTCGGCCACTATAAAGCGCCGGGAAATATATTTCACCCCGTGGTGCTGTTTCAGAATCTTCCCAACCTGCGAAAGCATGCCGTAACGCCGCTGGAACGGTTAGGATAGCCGCCTGTTTCAGTCAGTCTTTTTCGGGAGTAGCCCATGAGCGCCGTCAATCGCGCAGCGGTGGAAGCCGTGCTTCGCCAGTACACCGACCCTTATTTGAACCAGGACCCGGTCAGTGCCGGCTGTGTACGCGCCATCGACGTCCAGGGTGACCAGGTGTCGGTCCAATTGGAACTGGGCTATGCAGCTGGTCTGTTCAAGAGCGGTTGGGCACAGATGCTGCAAATGGCCATTGAAGACCTCGACGGCGTGCGCTCGGCCAAGGTCGACATCCAGTGCGTGATCGCCGCGCACAAGGCCCAGGCACAGATCCCTGGCCTGGCCAACGTCAAGAACGTAGTGGCCGTGGCGTCCGGCAAGGGCGGCGTGGGTAAATCCACCACGGCGGCCAACCTGGCCCTGGCCCTGGCCCGCGAAGGTGCGCGCGTGGGCATTCTCGATGCGGATATCTATGGCCCGAGCCAGGGCGTGATGTTCGGCATCGCCGAAGGCACACGGCCGAAGGTCAAGGACCAGAAGTGGTTCGTGCCGATCGAGTCCCTGGGCGTGGAAGTGATGTCCATGGCCTTCCTCACTGATGACAACACGCCGATGGTCTGGCGCGGCCCGATGGTCTCCGGCGCTTTGCTGCAGCTGGTTACCCAGACCGCCTGGGGCGACCTGGACTACTTGGTGATCGATATGCCGCCAGGCACCGGTGATATCCAGTTGACCCTGGCGCAAAAAGTCCCGGTGGCCGGCTCGGTGATTGTTACCACGCCCCAGGACCTGGCGCTGCTCGACGCGAAGAAAGGTGTAGAGATGTTCCGCAAGGTCAACATCCCGGTGCTGGGCGTCGTGGAGAACATGGCGGTGCACATCTGCTCCAACTGTGGTCATGCCGAGCATCTGTTCGGCGAAGGCGGCGGCGAGAAGCTGGCCACTCAGTACGGCGTGGAACTGTTGGCCTCGTTGCCGCTGTCGATGCTCATCCGCGAGCAGGCGGATGGTGGCAAGCCTACCGTGGTGGCTGAACCGGACAGCCAGATCGCCATGATCTATCAGGAGCTGGCGCGTCATGTAGGTGCGCGGATCGTCCTGCAGGAAGCAGCCACGCCAGCCATGCCGACCATCACCGTCAGCGACGACTGAGGCGGTTGAAGGGAAAAAAGCCCCGACGTGTCGGGGCTTTTTCATGTCTGGAAGATGGTCAAGGTGTGTTTGTTTCTCAATCACGCAGTTGGTCGTGTAAGCATTTGCTTACTTTTTCGTAAGTGTTTGGTTTTTTTACCTTCCACGGACGTCGGTTTTCTTCGAAGCTTTTTTCTAACCAATTGAAATTTAACAATTAATTATTCCGTATTCAGGGCGATTGCATGTCAGTTCATGGGTAGGATCCCGTTGAACTTCCTTTGGAACTCTTTAAGATCAGCCCTGTGTCCACGGATTGGCACGGCCATCAAGGAACGATGGTTGAAGGAACGTCGCAGGATGCGATTCATCAGGATGATGAAAAGGAATACAGGGACTAGGGAAAAAATGTGGGCGGGTCATACCGCCCCTTTTTTTTGCCTGTAGGAAAGAGAAACCGGCCACCTAGAAACGCAAAAAGGCCCGCAAGGGGCCTTTTGGATGGGGCGACGCTATCAGCGTTCGAGGTGTGCGATCTTACCTTTTTTGCCATCCCACTCCGCTGCATCCGGCATCGGATCCTTGCGCTCAGTGATATTCGGCCAGACTTCCGCCAGCTCGACGTTCAACTGAATGAATTCCTGCATCTCCGCCGGGACTTCATCCTCGGAGAAAATAGCGACGGCCGGGCATTCAGGTTCACACAGGGCGCAATCGATGCACTCATCCGGGTGGATAACCAGGAAGTTCGGGCCTTCGTAGAAGCAGTCCACCGGACACACTTCGACGCAGTCGGTGTACTTGCACTTGATGCAGTTGTCGGTAACGACGAAGGTCATTTCTAATTTTCTCCTCAGGCGGCGGCAGCGAAACCCTTTGTGGCAGGGCTCGCGAGGTTTGGGAGCGATAGTCTGCAGGCCAGGCTAATAGCCTGCAGCATCCCAAACCGCGCGAGAGTCTACCAGCTTGCAAGCGTGTGCGTTATATCCGAACTTGCAGTGCATATAACATTTCGAGCGCTTTTCGCGGCGTCAAGCCATCCAAGTCAAGCTTAGCCAATTCATCCAGCACCGGATGGGGCAGGCTGGCAAACATGTCGCTCTGGTGCGGCGCAGCCGGTTTGCTGGCGGCTTTGGCTGGGCTGGCGACCACCGTCTCATGGGGCAGGGCCGTGGTTTCCAGGCGGCTGAGGTGCTCGCGAGCGCGAATGATCACATCGTTCGGCACCCCCGCCAGTTGCGCCACGGCCAGGCCGTAGCTCTGGCTGGCGGGCCCTGGCAGTACGTGGTGCAGGAACACGATGCGCTCGTTGTGCTCGGTGGCGTTCAGGTGCACGTTGGCTACCAGCGGCTCGCTTTCCGGCAACACCGTCAGCTCGAAATAGTGCGTGGCAAACAGCGTGTAGGCACGCAGGTGCGCCAGGCGTTCGGCTGCCGCCCAGGCCAGGGACAAACCGTCGAAGGTGCTGGTGCCGCGACCCACTTCGTCCATCAGCACCAGGCTGCGTTCGGTAGCGTTATGCAGGATGTTGGCGGTTTCGCTCATTTCCACCATAAAGGTCGAGCGCCCACCGGCCAGGTCATCGCTGGAGCCGATCCGGGTAAAAATGCGGTCCACCAGGGACAGCTCGCAACTGGCCGCCGGCACAAAGCTGCCGATATGCGCCAACAGCACGATCAAAGCGGTCTGACGCATGTAGGTGGATTTACCGCCCATGTTCGGACCGGTGATCACCAACATACGGGTATCGTCGTCCAGGGACAGGTCGTTGGCAACGAACGGCGTGGTCAGCACCTGTTCTACAACCGGGTGACGACCTTGCACGATGCGCATGCACGGCTCGCTGACAAAACGCGGGCAGTTCAGATCAAGGTTCAGCGCACGCTCGGCGAGGTTGCTCAGCACGTCCAGTTCGGCCAGCGCTGCGGCAGTGTCCTGCAGCGGTGCCAATTGGCTGATCAAGTCCTCCAGCAGATTCTCATAGAGCATCTTCTCTCGAGCCAGGGCGCGGCTCTTGGCCGACAGTGCCTTGTCTTCGAATTCTTTCAGCTCCGGGGTGATAAACCGTTCGGCGCCTTTGAGGGTCTGGCGACGTTGATAATCGATCGGCGCCGATTCGGCCTGCTTGCTGGGCAACTCAATAAAGTAGCCATGCACACGGTTGTAGCCGACTTTCAGGTTGGCCAGACCGGTGCGGGCTTTTTCGCGGGCTTCCAGGTCGATCAGGAACTGCCCGGCGTTTTCGCTCAGGGACTGCAGTTCGTCCAGTTCGCTGTCGTAACCGGTCTTGAGTACGCCGCCGTCACGGATGATCGCCGGCGGGTTGTCGATGATGGCTTTTTCCAGCAAGGCCGCCAGCTCCGGGTAAGTCCCGGCTGTAGTTGCAAGCTGTTGCAGGTGCGGCGTATCCAGCTCGGTCATCGCCACCTGCAGTTGCGGCAGGGCACCGAGGGCATCGCGCAGGCGCGCCAGGTCACGGGGTCGTGCGTTACGCAGGCCGATCCGCGCCAGGATGCGCTCGATATCGCCGATTTCCTTCAACTGTGGCTGCAGCTTTTCAAAGCGATAGCCGTCCAGCAGGCAGGTAATGGACGTCTGGCGTGCTTGCAGCACTGTCAGGTCCCGCAGCGGACGGTTCAGCCAGCGGGTCAGCAGGCGGCTGCCCATGGCCGTCTGGCAGCGGTCGACCACCGATTGCAAGGTGTTATCGCGACCACCGGCCAGGTTGGTATCCAACTCCAGGTTGCGACGGCTGGCGCCATCGAGCACCACGGTATCGTCCAGACGCTCATGACGCAGGCTGCGCAAGTGCGGCAGGGCGGTGCGCTGGGTTTCCTTGGCGTAGCCAAGCAGGCAACCGGCGGCGCCGATGGCCAGGGTCAGGGTCTCGCACCCGAAGCCTTTGAGGTCCTGTACGGAGAACTGCTGGCACAGACTTTTCAGCGCCGAATCACGCTCGAAATCCCACGGCGCACGGCGCTTGGCCCCACGACGTTTTTCTGCCGGCAGATCCTTTGGCCAATCATCCGGGATCAACAGCTCCACTGGGTTGATGCGTTCCAGCTCCGCCAGCAGGTTCTCCCAGCCCTTGATCTCCAACACGCTGAAGTTGCCGCTGGTGATATCCAGTACCGACAGGCCAAACAGGCGCTCATCGCCCAACACGGCGGCAATCAGGTTATCGCGACGCTCATCCAGCAGCGCCTCATCACTCACCGTTCCTGGCGTAATAATTCGCACCACCTGGCGTTCAACTGGCCCCTTGCTGGTCGCCGGGTCGCCGATCTGCTCACAGATCACCACCGACTCGCCCAGCTTCACCAGCTTGACCAGGTAACCCTCCAACGAATGGTAAGGAATCCCACACATCGGAATCGACTGCCCCGCCGACTGCCCGCGCGCGGTCAGCGTGATGTCCAGCAACTTGGCGGCCTTCTTTGCGTCTTCGTAGAAGATCTCGTAGAAGTCGCCCATGCGGTAGAACATCAACTGATCAGGGTGCTGGTTCTTGAGGCGCCAGTACTGCTGCATCATCGGGGTGTGGGAGGACAGGTCTGAAGTGGTTTTACTCATTGGTCGTAGGCAAATTCGTTGAAAGGAGTGGGGCAAATGTGGGGCATTCCGCCCTGCGATTTTGCGATGGGCGCAAGGTTAACATGCGAGGTCGGAGCTTCGCAGGTCGCAAACGGATAGGTAAAACGCAAAAGCCGGCGCTGCATTTACTTAACTGCAAGTAAGCGCGCCGCCGATATCTTTCATGCCTTTGTATTACAGCGACCGCACAGGGATGCAGATGTCGCAGATGAACTCACCGGTGTCAGAATCGGTTGCGGTTGCCGCAAAGAACATCTCGAAACATGGTCGGTCATCGCATTGCAGACCGCTGGAAGGCATCCATTCTCGCGTCAGCCACATCCAGGCATCGGCTATTTTTTCTGTTTTCCCTTTGAAGCTCGCTACGGCATAGCGGCCGCCCGGCAGGGTCTGGGTGTCTGCCTGGGCGCTGGTCACAAAAGAGGCTGGCACTTCAACGCAAGCATCGTAGCGGCACTTGTTCGGGGGCGTGATGGATGGGTCGTCATACCCTATGCCGTAACACCGTTCATCGCCGAGGCCATTGGAGTGCATCCACGGCGCCATGGTCCCGCGCCAGAAGTGGCCGATTGCGGGGCCATAGGGGCCGATCAGGCGTTGGTAGGCAACGCGTACCTTGGGTAAATCAATGATGCGTACGTCCATGATGGGCTCTTTCGTTGAAGGAGAAGAGAGCCCAGCGTCGTCGAACGTACGCTCATGTGCCTGATGGGCATTGCCGAAGACCTGATCAGGATTGCTCTGCTGCGCACCCGGGCGCGGGCCGATGGCAGCCGCCTGTGCTGCCAGTCGCTGCGGTGTGTTGGTGCGCCACTCGGATGGCGTGCAGCCAAACTGTAGTTTGAAGGCCCGTGCGAATGCTTCGCCCGAGTTGAAACCGCTGGCCAATGCTGTTTCCAGTACGGTTTCGTGGTTGCCGCAGGACAGGCGGAACGCCGCCTTCTCCAGTCGCCGCCGGCGGACATAACTGCCCAATGTCTCGCCCATCCACGCCGCGAAAATCCGATGAAAATGGAAGCGCGAAAAGTTGGCGATATCGGCCAACCGGGCACCCTCCAAGGGGGTATCCAGGTGGGTATCTATGTAGTTGAGTACGCGGTTCATGCGTCGGGCGTACTCGGCGCGGGATGCGTGGACGGAGGATTTGGTTGTCATAGTGCGTGATAGTATGCATAAAAAATGCAAATTAGCATTTGCCAAGCCAAAAAACTCCCGTCACTATCCTCGTTATGCAAAAACGCAACGTTTCTATCGTCTTAAGAGAATTGCTGGACCGCGACCGGATCTCCCCCACGGAGCTTTACCGGCGCACCGGCGTGCCACAATCCACGCTGTCCCGGATCCTCAGCGGCAAGATCGTTGATCCGTCGGACAAGCACATCTCCCGTATCGCCGAGTACTTCCGTGTCAGCACCGATTACCTGCGCGGGCGCGCGGCGATGGGCGCGTTGCGCGATGACGCGCGCGACCCGATGCATTCGGAACTCAAGGACATAAGCCTGTGGGACGACGACACGCCCGTCAATGATGACGAGGTGTCGATCCCCTTTCTGCGCGAGGTTGAATTGGCTGCTGGATCAGGAAGATTCGTCATCGAGGAAAGCGAGAAGGCCAGCCTGCGGTTCGGCAAGCGCAGCCTGCGGCATAACGGTGTGCAGTTCGACCAGGCCAAGTGCGTGACGGTGCGCGGCAACAGCATGTTGCCGGTGCTGCGCGACGGTGCGACGGTCGGGGTGAACGCGGGCAAGAGTGGCATCGGCGATATCGTCGATGGTGACTTGTATGCCATCAATCACAACGGCCAATTGCGCGTGAAACAGCTCTATCGCCTGCCTTCCGGGATCCGCCTGCGCAGTTTCAACCGCGATGAGCACCCGGATGAGGACTACAGCTTCCAGGAAATCCAGGATGAGCAGATCAGCATCCTGGGTCATGTGTTCTGGTGGGGTATGTACGCCCGTTAACCTTCCCGCGTAAGACAAAGCCCGCCAACGAGCGGGCTTTTTTCCGTCTGCAGAAAATCGCCAAACCCCCGTCCTATAAGGCTATAAATGCGCCAATGCATTTGTTTGGTAAAAATAAATGCATTTGTGCATTGACTGTATATGCATACATATCTATTCTTCGTCTCAAGCCAGCCAAACAAGGCTTGGTGGAGGCGGCAAGGATGCTGCCAGGAAAGACAAGGAAGGCACGCAACACCGGCAAGGACGCCATCTGAGCGATGGCAGGGATGCCAGGCAATACCGGCAAGGATGCCGACGCTCTTTAGTTTCAAAGCATGACCAACACAGGCAGCGATGAACCGGCCTCATAACGGTTCAGAGGGTTGGCAACTGACCCGGGTGTGCAGCGTAAAGCACCAGAAGCAGTTATCCGGCAGACAGGGATCGTGGTCGGAAAAACATCGAGGAAAGATCCGTACCGCGCCAGTAGCGCCGAAAGATCGAATATGGACCGCATTACTGAAATGCCCGGGCAACCGGGCTTTTTGGAATGCCTACCTACGAAATGGATTTACCCAAGAGCCGGCCCGGCGCCGGTAGTGCTCAGCCAGGAGGCGTGACATGACAAACGAGCAGCAAGCGTTAGCGGAAATGCCTATCTGGCTGGTGATCGTACTGGCCCTGATCGGCGGGGTGTCCGGCGAAATGTGGCGCGCCGACAAGGAGGGCGCCCGCGGTTGGTCGTTGATCCGGCGCCTGGCCCTGCGGTCCGGGGCGTGCATGGTCTGCGGGGTCTCGGCCTTGATGCTGTGCTACGCCGCCGGCATGTCGATCTGGACCGCCGGGGCCATTGGTTGCCTCACCGCCATGGCCGGTGCGGACGTGGCCATCGGCCTTTATGAACGCTGGGCGGCCAAGCGCATTGGGGTCAACCAGGCCCCGAACTCTCGCCCGGATCAGCAGTAAGCGCTGCAAGGATGCAAGCAGATGACACTTCTCGAAAAACCTTCCCAACTGCCTGTGGCGATTGGCGACGCGCTGACGCGCGCGTTCCCACAACTACGGGTCGGTAATCACCATGACTTCTCCGACACGGGCGACAAAAACGGCATTTTGATCAGCGTGGAGCGCAATGGCCCGGGCGTTCGCTCCCTTGCCGGGCGCAAGGCGCATGCCTTGTCGGTTTCACTCAAGGTCACGGTCGTCAGTGGCTCGACGCCCTTTGACGCCTGCGACCTGGCCAGCCAACTGATGGACTTGGCCCTGGATAACCGCTGGGGCCTGCCGCCCGATCAATGTGACCTGCCCACCGCGATTGTCGCGGCACCTTCCGTGCTCAGCAGTGCAGAAACGGACTACGACACTTGGACTGTTTCCTTCATCCAAACCCTCTATCTCGGCCCGTCGCTGCTCGAAGATCCCACAGGCAAGCCGCTGTTTGCCTGCACCTGGGAAGTCACGAACATCGATGATCCCGACCAATACCGCCCGTTGCAGGAGTAGCCCATGTTCGATGCATTGCTACGCATGCAACTGGGGCCGATCGTCGAGCGCCTGGCCGAAATGGAAGCCCAGCTTGAAGATCTCTATCGACGCGCAGAAAGCTTCTGCCGAATTGGCGTGTGCCAGGAGGTCGACGCCGCCAGCAATACCTGCACGATCAGCCACGGGGACTTACTCAGTCCGGCGATCAGGTTTTTCAACCCCAGCGCCGGGGCGCAGACCGAAACCCGTATCCCCTCAGTGGGCGAACAATGCTTGTTGCTCAACTATGGCGGCGGCGAGGGTGGGGCGCAGTCGGTGGCTTTGTTCGGCTTGAACAGCGATCGTTTTCCGCCGGTTTCCAGTGTTCCGACGCTGACCCGGCGGCGTTATCAGGATGGCACCCAGAGCGACTACGACGACGCCAGCCACGCCTTCAATTGGGTCAACGGCCCAACCACGTTTATCGGTTCTCGCGAACAGGTCTACGTCAAGGTCGGCGCCGCCAGCCTGACGATGAGCGGCCAGAGCATCACGCTGCAAGTCGGCGGTACCAGCCTGTCGCTGGATGCCGGCGGCGCGCACTTCACCGGCCCGGTGGTGGACCATCAAGGCCGGGTCATCAGCCCCTGATAAGGACATCCCATGATTGGAATCGACCGTGACACCGGGGCAGCCGTCGATGACTGGTTGCAATTCGTGCAGCGCGCCACCCGAGCGCTGACCACTCCCGTGGGCACTCGCCAGAAGCGCCCGTTGTACGGCTCGCTGATCCCGCAACTGCTCGGGCAGAACCTCGGTGACGATCTGCTGATCCTCGCCCAAAGCCACGCCGCCCAGGCGTTCTATAACCCCCAGAACGGTATCGCCGACTTTCAGCCCCAGATCATCGTCGCTACCCGTCAGGGCGCCGGTTTGTTGCTGCGTTTTGCCGGCACCTGGAAAAACCGCCAGCAATCCTTCGAGGTCGTGACATGAGCATGTTGATCCCTGGCCAGAACCAACTGGCCGAACCGGCCATCATCGCGGTCGATGAGTTCGAACCATTGCTGGCCGAGTTCAAGGCCTTCGTGGTTGATTACGTCGCCACTCGCGCCCCGCAAAGCGCGGCCAAACTCAAGATCAGCCTCGACAATGAAAGCGAACTGCTGACCCTGGCCATGGAAGCATTTTGCGTGCGCCTGCAAACCCACGAACGCAAGTACAACGCCCGCATCAAGCAGATGCTGGCGTGGTGGGCCACCGGCAGCAACCTGGATGCACGCCTGGCCGATATGGGCCTGGAGCGCCAGGTCCTCGACCCAGGTGACCCGGCCGCTTTCCCGCCGGTGCCGCCGATTCTGGAAAGCGACGACGACGCCCGCCTGCGTTACTACCTGGCGCCCCACGCCCCGGCGGCAGGCTCGCGCATGCAGTATCGTCGCGAGGTGTTCACCCTGGGCGAGCGGCCATCGGTCAAGGTGCAAAGCGCCACGCCGGGCGTAGTGACCGTCAGCTACACCTTTGATCCGGACGGCTACGCGGCGCAGGTCAAGGACGGCAACGCTCGACGTACCGCGCCCGGCGAGGTGATGGTCACCGTGCTTTCCAGGGAGGGTGATGGCACCGCTTCCGCCGATTTGCTTGACGGCGTTCGGCGACATTTCGCACGGCCCGATGTAAGGCCGGAGACCGATCTGGTCAGCGTCCAGGGCGCGCAGATCCAGCGCTACAAGATTCGGGTGGTCGCCAAGATCAACGCCGGCCCGGATTCGGGCTTGACCCAGGTCGCGGCACAGAAACTGCTGCAAACCTACGCCGACTCGTGCCATCGCCTGGAAGGCCGGGTCGACCCGAGCTGGATCGACTACGCGATCCACAGTGCCGGCGCCGCGCAACTGCAAATCCTTGAGCCGCTGGAGCCGATCATCAGCACCGCGTTCCAGGCCCCGTATTGCACGGGCGTCGAGGTGGAGGTGCGCACGCTATGATGGATGAACCCAAAGCGAGCCTGTTGCCGGTCAACAGCTCACCGCTGGAAAGGGCGCTGGACCTGGGGTTGGGCAGGCTGCTGGATCGAGTGAGTCCGCCATTTCCGGCCTTGATGAGTCCGCTGCAAACGCCCAGCGAGTTTCTTCCTTATCTGGCCGCCGACCGCGGCGTCAGTGAATGGGATGCTGACGCCAGCGAGTCGGAAAAACGCCTGACTGTGGCCTTGTCCTGGCAGATACAGCGTCAGGCGGGGACACCGAAGGCGCTCGTTCACGCGGTGGAGTCACTGGGGTTCACTCCCAACATCAGTGCCTGGTATCAGCAGCGGCCCTTGGGCTTGCCTTACACCTTTGATGTGCAGGCCATCATCGGGCGCAGTTGGTCCAGTGGTGACCACAACCGCCTAATCCGCCGCATCAATGCAGCGCAGAGTGAGCGGGACCTGGCAACGATCACCATCGTTCTCGAAACCCAAGGGCGCCTTGCGTTCACTCAAGTCGCACATGCTTCGTTGAGTGATGGTGAGTTTTCTCTGACCAGCGCACTACCGGAGTTGGCGTTGGCTGCTCGGCTTAACAGTGTCGGGGCCACCCGTCACTACACCATTAACGACTACGACCTCAGGGCGCAGCCATGACAGATGACATTACGCGCCTGGTGCGCTTCACCTCCAAAGGTTTGGATGAAGTGCTGCAGGCAAAGAACCAGGGCTTGAAAGGCGAAATCACCCACATTGGCGCCGGTACCGGCCGCTACAGCCCTGACGGCTCGGAAATAGCCTTGCGCGATGAGCGCCAACGGGTCGCCATTGTGGATTACGAGGACTTGGGCGACCGGCAACTCAGGATGGCCGCACTGTTTGATGGCGAGGCCGAATATGAAATCGGCGAGTTCGGGTTTTATCTCGCCAGCGGGACTTTGCTGGCGGTGTATTCCGTGGCAGGGAAGTTGTTGACGTATAAAGCGGCGGCAGCGCGAGTACTGCAAAAATTTACGCTGGATATTTCGCCATTGCCAGCGAACAGTGTGACGATCGTGGTGGGGAGTGACAACTTTAACTTGTTGCTTACGGAAGAGTTGGCAGTTTTAGCAGCCGCCACTGTGAATAATATGGCCAGGCACGTCGGTGTGTTATTTCGAGTGATGGCTCTGGAAAATAACGGTTAACAATAATCTGAAGGCTGTGTGCGTTGGCACTATTCGGGACGATTAATAATTAAGAGGTTCAATATGGGCATTGAGCAGAAAATAGGTGAGTTGGTCACTGCAACAGATAGTTTGACAGCTGTCGTCAACGGGAAGATTTCTCAAATTGACACACGGATGGATGTGGCGCGTGCAGAGTTTGATGAATTCCGCAGCAAAAAAGATATGGTTGGGTTGGTAGGGGCATCAGGTTCGGTCCAACTTAACGTGTTCCAAGGCGGCGTGTGGGGGACCGGTGGGCCCCAAAACACAGGTGCATCTGGCGGATTTTCCGTCGTTGATCTAGGCACGTCGGATAATATTTACATGCACTTCAAACTGCCGGTGAATATCAATACTCACGATCAAATGTTTTGGTTTAATATTCGTGGTTACAGTTACGGCAGTGCAACTATCGTAGACGAGACTATTGTGGGCTACTGCTACTCGCCTCAAAGGGCAGTATTGAACAAAGCCGTTTTCGGGAACATGTCTCCAGGAATTTACACCGATTCGACTGGTAATGTGATTATGCGCTTGAAGTTTCCAAGCATTTATGTGACAACCATTCGTATCGATACAATGCAGGTCGGTATCGGAGGGTTGTTTGCAGTGGGGAGTCTTAAGTCGAAACTGTCACTGACAGATAAGGTGGAGTTTTAAATGAGCGAAACAATTGAAGTGGGATCTCAATACAAACCTAATCCTGAGTCTATCGCCCTCGCCGAGTGGGCGTCCATTCGTACCTGTCGTCGACAGTTGCTGAACGCAACAGAAGCAATGCAGGCCGTAGATAGTCCACTCACGGATGCGCAACGAAGTGAGCTCGCGCTGTATCGTCAGGCCGTGCGTGATGTTCCCCAAGACTCCGGCGACCCTTATAAGGTGGTATGGCCGGACCTGCCAATATTCCTTAAATAACCTACCGCGAAAGCGGTTTTTTTTCGCCTCCCAAAGCCCCTCCCGCAGGGGCTTTGGCGTTTTCCACCCGGAGATTTGTCCCTATGCAAAACCGCCAAACCTACACCGTCCTCATCCCTTTCCCCACCGGAGGCGGCCATTGGTCCACCGTCGGCGAGGAACTTGAGCTGCTGGACGTCGAAGCATCCGCCCTGCGCACCGCTGGCCGCCTGGAACTGACCAGCGTCCTCAATTCCACCCCCAAGAAGGCTGACTGACCATGGCTGAGGTTCTGAACTTCGAGCACAACGGCATCACCGTGAATGCCACCGAATCCCCCGAGGCCATGGGTGGCCTGGGTGACAACGTGATCGGCCTGGTCGGCACTGCGCCGAAGGCCCATGCGTCGATCCCGAAGAATGCGCCGTTCCGCATCAACAGTTTAACCACCCAGGCGCTGCTGGACCCGACCGGCACGGAGTCGGGCACGCTGTTCCACGCCGTGTACCAGATACTCAAGGTGGTGAAGGTACCGGTCTATGTGGTGATCGTGGAGGAGGGCGCCACCCCGGCGGACACGCTCAATAACGTGATCGGCGGTGACGAGCCGGTGACCGGTCGTAAACTGGGCCTGGCCGCGCTGGCCAGCGTACCGGAAGACCTGACTATCATCGGCGCCCCAGGCTTCACCGGCACCAAGGCGGTAGCCGGTGAGTTCGCCTCGTTCGGCAAGCGCATCAAAGCTCGCGTGGTGTTGGATGGCAAAGACGCCAGCGTCGCCGACCAAGTGACCTACAGCGGCGAACTGGGCGGCGCCGATCTCGGTTTTGACCGCTGCCTTCTGGTGCACAACATGCCGTCGGTGTACTCCAAGGCGGCCAAGAAAAACGTGTTCCTCGCGCCATCGTCCCTGGCCATCGCTGCGCTGGCCAAGGTCAAGCAGTGGGAAAGCCCAGGCAATCAGGTGACGTTCGCCGAGGACGTTTCCCGCGTGGTCGAGTACAACATCCTCGACACCTCCACCGAAGGCGACCTGCTCAACCGCTACGGCGTGAGCTACTACGCCCGTACCATCCTCGGCGGTTTCTCGCTGCTGGGTAACCGCTCCATCACCGGCAAGTTCATCAGCTACGTCGGCCTGGAAGATGCGATCAGCCGCAAGCTGGTCAAGGCCGGCCAGAAAGCCATGGCCAAGAACCTCACGAAGTCCTTCATGGACCAGGAGGTCAAGCGCATCAACGACTGGCTGCAAACCCTGGTCGCCGATGAAACCATCCCTGGTGGCAGCGTGTACCTGCATCCGGAATTGAACAGTGTCGAGAAGTACAAGAACGGCACCTGGTTCATCGTCATCGACTACGGCCGCTACGCGCCGAATGAACACATGATTTATCAACTCAATGCCCGCGATGAAATCATCGAGCAGTTCCTGGAGGACGTTCTCTAATGTTTACCAACCGAGTCAGACAGGCCATCGCGGCCACCCTTCAAGGCCTGCCGTTGTCCGCGACGGTGGAGGAGTTCACTCCGCCGAAGATCGAGTTCGACATGGAGCCCATGTCCGGCGGGCGTTTTATCGCCGAGGAAATGGCCAAGAGCGGCAAGGTGCTCGGCGCCACGCTGGTGCTGCAAGGTGCCGGCCCGGAGATCATGCTCGCGCTGGGCGTACGCCTGGGTGATGACATCCTGCTCAACGTGCGCGAAGCCGGCCAGGATCAGGATGGCAAGACCTACTTCACCTACCACACCGTTGGCGGCAAGCTCAAATCCCTGTCCGAAGCGAAGCTGAAGATGGGCGATAAGGCACTCACCACCCTGGAGCTGTCCTGCCGCACTTACAACCGCCTGGAAAACGGTATTCCGGTCATCGACATCGATGTACGCACCCAGAAGTTCGTGCTCAACGGCGTCGACATCCTCGGCGATGCGCGCCGCGCCGTGCTGATGCCGTAATGCCCCGGGGGCGGGCGTGCTCGCCCCCATACTTCACCAAGGAGCTGTCCCATGGCCTGGATGCCACCGCTGCATGTCCTGCTGTCCCCGATCACCGCCGATACCGGCGCGATAATCGAGCAGGTGCAACTCAAACCGCTGTACTACGCCGCGCAAAAAGACGCGCTGGCCCGGGCCGGTGATGACGAGGACGACCAGTTTTTCGAACTGGCGAAACTCGCCACCGGCCTGTCGGAAAAAGAACTCGACCAACTCAAGCGCCCGGACTACGTGAGCATTTCCCAGTACGTACACGAGATGTCGACTCTTCCTGCGTCGTTCTTTCTCGGCGAACAAGCGGAGTCGACCCACGACCAACCCGTCCGACTGCTGTTGCCCCTCGACGCAGCCGGCCGAAACCTCATCGAACTGCCCCTGGAAATGCCCGCGCTGCGCGCTACCAAGGTGATGAAAAAACTCGCCACCAACAAAGAACGCGCCGAGTTCATCACTGCTCACTGCGCCGGCCTGATGATTCCTGACCTGGCCGGCCTGACCGTGCCTGACTGGACTGAATTGCAGGAGCGTATCGACGATTTTTTAAATCAACCGGCGGACTTCTTTCGGAGCGCGACATCGAAGTGATCCTCGATGTGGTGCCGCTGATTTACTCAGTCAATGAGGCCGAGATCCTCGACTGGGACGCCGGGAAAGCATTGCGCCGCTACGACATCGCGATCACTCGCCTTGGCGTCAAACAGGAGTAAGCGGGATGCAGGACAAGTATTCGTTGGCGTATGCCACGGCCAAGGATGGCCAGGCGGTCGTCGGCAAGGACGCCGCCATTGTCAACTCAGGCGCCTTGGCACCTGAACACCTTGGTGAGGCGACACCGATACACCCGATGAGCGTGGCGCTGACTAACGCAAGCTTGCAGCTCGGTGGTCTGTCATTGTCCCTGGGGTTACTGCGCAGCAGCGTGGATGGACTGCGCGCCTCTGTATCGCGGCTTGAAGCCGTAGACGTTAACCCGTCCAGAACTGACAGGCAGATTGAGCCGAGCAGCGCCACGGCGTTCCAGTCGAGCAAGGTGGATGATCGGCGCCTGACCCACGAAGCCTTGACGGTGCGCAACATGGAGCGCCTCGACCCGGTCACGGCTTTTCAGCAGGCGAATGCCAGCTTTGCGTTTGGATCGAAACTCCCCCCGGAAAAATCAATAACGGTCTTGCGCGAAGAGTCGACCAAAAGCACGGAGCGGTTGACCAAAACACTTGAACCTGTGCCGGTCCTGGGAGAAGCCACATGGCTGCGGGCTAAAACCGGCGTGTTGGACACCGTCAACAATTGGGCCAGCGATTCACCGGTCGCCGCTGAATCGCTCAAGACTGCTGAAACGGTGATGTCGTCGGTCGTTTCACCAGTGGTTTCCGAATTTTTTTCGGGCGTGGGCGAGACGATTAAAGAGCGGGTGACGGGCAATTTGGTGGATATGACGCTGGGCAAGTTGCCCGGGGTTGGCAAGTTGTTCAAGGACGGCGGTTACGATAAAGAAAAGGACAAGGGTCAAGGTTGCTGCTGCCCTGACGAGTCGCAGAGCGGCTCCACACGTCCCAGCATTATTCTGCCGCCGGGCTACGAGCGTGAGCGTGGACAAAGCACTTCCGGTAAAGCCCAGGGCAAGGGCTCGGGTAAAAAAGGCGGCAGGCTCGGTAATTGGCTGCGTGATGCATCCGATCGATTGGGTAAGGCGATGTTGCCCACGCCGCCTGCGTTGCACGCTGCGCAGGCGCTCCATTTGCCTCAAGCCTCGACTTCGCGGTTGGCCGGCACCATGACCCGGCTGGAGTCGGTCGGTGCCCGTCGTCTCGGCCCGATGCGGTATGTCGATACCGCTATGAATGTGGTTGAAGGCGTGCGCAACGGTGACGCCAAATCCGTCGGCGCCGGGCTCAGTGCCGCCGGTGGCGCCTGGGCCGGGGCCTCTGCCGGTGCGGCCATCGGCACCATGATTTTTCCCGGTGTCGGTACAGCGGTCGGTGGTGCAATCGGTGGTTTGTTGGGCAGTGAGGCTGGCAGTTGGCTCGGTGACAAGCTGCTCGGTTCAAGCGACCGCCTGCCCGCGCCCGCGGACGTCAGCAAGCGCCTGGACAATGCCCCGGCCGACAACCGTCAAGTCACGTTCGCCCCGCAGATCACCATCAATGCAACGGAGCAGGCCAGCTATCAACAGCTGGCGGAGTTGGTGGTGCAACAGATCGAAGCGCAATTTTCGCCGCTGTCGATGAGCGACCTGCTGGGGTCGCGACGTGATTCGGCACTGACCGATATTGGAGGGGTGTGATGCGGCAACAGATGGCATTGGGCACGTTTATTTTCGGGCTGTCGCGTGGATTCGCCTACGACACCCTGGACCGCGCCAGCACAGGTGGATGGGTCGGCCTGCCGATTATTGCCGGCAAACCCAAGTCCAGCCAGGTCGGCCAAGAGCTTGAAACGCTGACCTTCGGCGGTAAGGCCGCACGGGCAACCGGCATGGCACGCCTGGATGAGCTGCGTGCGTTGCAAGCCCTGCGTGCGCCATTGCCGCTGGTCGATGGCGTAGGCCTCAGCTGGGGGCTGTGGACGATCAAATCGGTGAGCGAAAAACAATCCAATGTGATCGACGATGGCACCGCCATGGTTATCAATTGGTCGCTGGTATTGGAGGAGTTCGTCAATGCGTAGGGTGCGAAGTATTGCTGGTGATTCGGTGAACCTGTTGCTGTACCGCGAGCTTGGCCGCTGTGACGATGCCGCCGAGGAAGTGCTGTGGCGGTTGAACCCAGGGTTGGCCGAGCAGGGCGCAGTACTGCCGGCAGGTGTCAGTGTGATTGTGCCGGAACTGGACAGGCAGCCCATTGCGAAGCAGCCCGTTTCGGCCTGGGACTAAGGAGCGACTATGACACTTGGATATACGCCAGTGGTGGAAATCTACGGAGCCAATGCCGCGCTGCTTAACGAACGCCTGTTGGAGTGGGAGCATAGTGATACGGCCGGTCTTGTCTCAGACCATCTCAAGTTAACCCTCGATATCGAGGGCCTTGATGGCCTGCCCGACCTGGGTGGGAAAATCGGTCTGCGCGTGGGGTATCTGGAAACCGGCCTGGTGGACAAGGGGACGTTCAAGATCACCAAGCGCACACCGTCACTGTTTCCCATGCGCCTGGCATTGGAGGCCACGGCGGCACCGTTTGACATGGACGGGTTCAAGCAACGTCGCACCGCCAGTCACGGGCCGATCACCCTGGGCGCGTTGTTCCGTCAATTGACGGCGCGCTACGGTTATTCACCACGGGTGGCGCCTGACCTTGAAGGCAAGCAGATTCCGCACATTGACCAGACCAACGAAAGTGACATGGCGTTGCTGACACGCTTGGCCAGACGTTTTGATGCCGTGGCCAAGCCGGTCGATGAGTTTTATGTGCTGGGCCGTAAAGGCCAGCTCACGTCGTTGTCGGGCAAGACCCTGCCGGATGTGCGGCTGTCGCTGACGCGTGACAATCGCCCGGGTGAGCGTGCTTTTATCAGCGCCAAGATGTCCGAGGGCAGTCGCGCCAAATATGACGGCGCAAAAGCGTCCTGGTGGGATGCGGCGGCCGGTAAGAAAAACGTGGTGCAGGTGGGTATCGAGCCGTTTAAAGAGGTTACGCAGCGTTACCAGAACGAAGCTGAAGCCCGTTCCGCTGCTGAAGGCGAGATGCGCCGTGTGAGACGTGAAGGGCTGAAGATCGAGGTGATTTGCCCTGGAAACCCCGCATTCGCCGCTGAAGGCTTGTTGCTGCTGGATGAGTCATGGCCAGGCTTCATGCAAGGGCGCTGGTCGATCAATACCGTGACGGCCAGTGGCAAGCGCAAAGACAGCTATCGCTGCACGATCAGCGCGAGCGGTTTGTCCCTCGCGGAATAAACCGCGCCATTGACACCCCTCATGCTTCGTTTGAGGTTTCTGATGTGGAGACAATATGGTCCTGTCTGAGCAGCAACTCGTAACAATCCTACCGAACTCCCGCATCAAGGCGGGAGTTTTCATTACTGCGCTGAACTGCGCCATGCTCCACCGTCAAATCAACACGCCACAACGCATCGCCGCCTTCCTCGCCCAAATCGGCCACGAGTCCGGGCAACTGCGCTACGTGCGCGAACTGGGTAGCGATCAATACCTGAGCAAGTACGACACCGGCACCCTGGCCGCACGCCTGGGCAATACCCCTGAGGCGGACGGCGACGGCCAGAAGTACCGGGGCCGGGGGCTGATCCAGATCACCGGTCGCCGCAACTACCTGGCCTGCAGCCAGGCATTGTTTGGTGATGATCGTTTATTGCGCGAGCCGATGTTGCTGGAGCAGCCCCAGTGGGCTGCCGAATCCGCCGCCTGGTTCTGGCAAAGCAATGGCTTGAATGAACTCGCTGACAAAGACCAGTTCACCACCATCACCCGGCGCATCAACGGCGGGCTCAATGGCCTGGAGGATCGTTTGCAGCTGTGGGCGAGGGCGAAGGCGGTGTTATGCGTTTCTTAGTTGCGATTGGCGTATGCGTGCTGGTGGTCGTTGTCTGGCAGGTGCAGGCTTGGCGGTACGGGGCACAGATTGAACGCTTGTCGGCCGCACAGACCCAGAAAGCCCTGCATCTACAGCAGGCCGAACAAGACAGACGGCTGGCCCTTGAGCAACAGCTCAGTGCCATCGACCAACAACATGCGCGGGAGTTGAGCGATGCCCAACGTACTCAAGCAGCTTTGCGTGATCGCCTGGCTACTGCTGATGTGCGGCTGTCAGTCCTTCTCGACGCTTCCAGTGGCTGCCCAATGCCGGCCGCCACCGCCGCCGGCAGCGTGGTTCATGCAGCCCCGCGAGCCCGACTTGACCCAGCGCATGCTCAGCGAATTATCCGCATCACCGACGACGGCGACAGCGCCCTGATTGCCTTGCGTGCCTGCCAGGCGTATGTGCGAGCCGTCGCCCGTTAGTGTCTTGAGACAGTCCGTCACTTGCGCGCGCGATTGGCTCCTGTAGGGTAGGTGAACCCCCCGCCCACGACTGGAGACGACCGTGAAGGAAATCACTCAACTGGCTGCCGAACTGGGTCGCCGCCTGCAGGTGCTCAACGCTCACGTCACCACCGCTGAGTCGTGCACCGGCGGCGGTATCGCGGAGGCCATCACGCGAATTCCGGGCAGCTCGGCCTGGTTCGAGGCGGGCTATGTCACCTATTCCAATCGGCAGAAGACCCGGCAATTGAATGTGCCGGAGACATTGTTTGCAAAAGTCGGGGCGGTCAGCCAGGAAGTGGTGGAGGCAATGGTTCGTGGCGCCCAGGAAAAAAGCCTGGCGCGGTTTGCTGTCGCCGTCAGTGGTGTGGCAGGTCCGGACGGTGGTTCGCCAGACAAACCGGTCGGCACCGTATGGCTGGCGTTTGGCGTGGGCGAAGAGATCACGGCCGAGCTTGAGCACTTCACCGGCAACCGCGATGAGGTCCGCCGACAAACGGTAAAGGCCGCGCTAGAGGGCTTGTTGCGACGAGCTGCAGCAGAAATAGAAAATCAGGGGTAGGCGATCTCTGATCTTTGTGGAACAATACTGTCTACTTATACAGGTGTTGGCCGACCAGGCCTTATTGATTACGTGAGGACTTTAATGGACGACAACAAGAAGAAAGCCTTGGCTGCGGCCCTGGGTCAGATCGAACGTCAATTCGGCAAGGGTGCCGTAATGCGTATGGGCGATCACGACCGTCAGGCGATCCCGGCTATTTCCACTGGCTCTCTGGGTCTGGACATCGCGCTCGGCATTGGCGGCCTGCCAAAAGGCCGTATCGTTGAAATCTACGGTCCTGAATCTTCTGGTAAAACCACCCTGACCCTGTCGGTGATTGCCCAGGCACAGAAAATGGGCGCCACCTGCGCCTTCGTCGATGCCGAGCACGCCCTGGATCCTGAATACGCCGGCAAGCTGGGCGTCAACGTCGACGACCTGCTGGTTTCCCAGCCGGACACCGGTGAGCAGGCCCTGGAAATCACTGACATGCTGGTGCGCTCCAACGCCATCGACGTGATCGTGGTCGACTCCGTGGCCGCCCTGGTGCCCAAGGCTGAAATCGAAGGCGAGATGGGTGACATGCACGTGGGCCTGCAAGCCCGTCTGATGTCCCAGGCGCTGCGTAAAATCACCGGTAATATCAAGAATGCCAACTGCCTGGTGATCTTCATCAACCAGATCCGTATGAAGATCGGTGTGATGTTCGGCAGCCCGGAAACCACCACCGGTGGTAACGCGCTGAAGTTCTACGCTTCGGTCCGTCTGGACATCCGCCGTACCGGCGCGGTGAAAGAAGGTGACGAGGTTGTGGGTAGCGAAACCCGCGTCAAAGTCGTGAAGAACAAAGTGGCTCCGCCTTTCCGTCAGGCCGAGTTCCAGATTCTCTATGGCAAGGGTATCTACCTGAACGGCGAGATGATCGACTTGGGCGTACTGCACGGTTTCGTCGAGAAATCCGGTGCCTGGTATGCCTACAACGGCAGCAAGATCGGCCAAGGCAAGGCCAACTCGGCCAAGTTCCTGGCGGATAACCCGGACATCGCCGCCACGCTTGAGAAGCAGATTCGCGACAAGCTGCTGACCGCAGCACCAGACGTGAAAGCTGCCGCCAACCGCGAGCCGGTTGAAGAAGTGGAAGAAGCTGACACTGATATCTGAAGCAAACGATGACCGTTGTACTGGATACACTCGTCGCCGTTCGGCGCACCGCAATGGACCTGCTCGCTCGCCGCGAGCATGGTCGAGTCGAGCTGACGCGTAAACTGCGTCAGCGCGGCGCGGAGCCCGAGATGATCGAAACCGCCCTCGACCGCTTGACGGAAGAGGGGCTGCTTTCCGAATCCCGTTACCTTGAAAGTTTTGTCTCCTATCGAGCCCGATCCGGCTACGGCCCGGCGCGTATTCGCGAAGAGCTGAGCCAGCGTGGCCTGCAGCGAGCTGATATCGACCTTGCCCTACGTGAGTGCGGCATCAGTTGGCAGGCGCAGTTGGAAGACACCTGGCGACGCAAGTTCGCTGGCTATCTTCCGATTGATGCCAGGGAGCGTGCGAAGCAAGGTCGCTTCCTGAGTTATCGCGGGTTTTCGATGGAAATGATAAGCCGCTTGTTGAGTGGTCGGGATATGGACGACTGAACACCTTGCTGTGCTGGCCGCATTGATGAGCAGACTTCTATGGCGAGCGGGCTTGTTGTGGCGAGCGGGCTTGCCCCGCGTTGGGCTGCGCAGCAGCCCCAAATGCCTCGCCTCCACTCCACCTGAAACACCACCAAAAAGACCCACTATGAAAATAGTGGGTCTTTTTTTTTGCCCTCAAAAAATCAAGCCGGCTCCGGCGTAACCCGCTGCTGCGCCTTCCCCTGAGCCTGCGCCCAGTTCTCCGGCAGGTTGATGTAATCCACCAACTCCCGCAGCCGGCCCTGATCGCGGCCATTGAAGTTGAACACCAGCCGCGTCAAATGGCTGAACCGTGGCTCATCATGTTCCTCGCCGGTGTACGCGAGCTGTTGAAACTCTCCGCTCAACCGCAGGCTGGCAAATTCAGTCTGCAAATGAGCCAATGCCCCATCCCTGAGAGGGTGATGCATACGCACCACAAACTCACGCTTCAACCAGCGGGTGGAGTGGAAGTTGGCATAAAATTGGTTGATCTCTTCCACGGCCTCTTCGGCGCTGTACACCAGGCGTATCAGCTTGAGATCGGTAGGCAGGATGTAGCGGTTGGCTTCCAACTGACTGCGGATAAAGTCCAGGGCGCCTTGCCAGAACCCGCCGCCGGGCGCGTCCAGCAACACCACCGGCACCAATGGGCTCTTGCCGGTCTGGATCAGGGTCAGTACTTCCAGCGCTTCATCCAGGGTGCCGAAACCGCCTGGGCACAGTACCAGCGCATCGGCCTCCTTGACGAAGAACAGCTTGCGGGTAAAGAAGAAGTGGAAGGACAGCAGGTTCTCGGTGCCATCAATGGTCGGGTTGGCATGCTGTTCAAACGGCAGGGTGATGTTGAACCCCAGGCTGTGTTCCAGGCCCGCGCCTTCGTGGGCCGCCGCCATGATGCCGCCACCACCGCCGGTGATCACCATCAAGTCAGAGCGTGCCAGTGCAGCGCCGACTTCGCGGGCCAGGGCGTACAGCGGGCTTTCCACCGGAGTACGGGCCGAGCCGAATACCGTCACTTTGCGGCGGCCCTTGAACTGTTCGAGCACGCGGAAGGCATTGTCCAGTTCACGGATGGCTTGCAGGGTGATCTTGGCGTTCCAGCGATTGCGGTCGTCCTGGGCCATGCGCAGCACGGTGAGGATCATGTCGCGATACAGGGGAATATTCGGGCTGTTGGGAGCGATCAGCTGGAGTTGAGCGTCGACCTGCTGCGTGAGGTCAGCACCGTTTTCTTCAAAGTGCCGAAGCAGGCGCTCATTCGGTTCGTAAGGCATTCAACTTCTCCTTATTGCAGGGCCCGGGTGGCCGACGAGCCGTTCGCCGGAGGCGACGACACTGCATGTGTCGTAGCTTGCCGCAGGGGGCAACCTTGTTTTGCCCTGAAAATATTACAGAACAGCATGAAAAGTGCTGTGAATGAATGGTCGGGATGACTTGATCATGGGCCGCAAAACCCTTGGCTGGCAACCGCTTATTGGTCACTCATCAGGGAGTTTAGCCGTTGGCAGGACGTTGAAGCGGGGGAGTACGCGCCACCGGACGGCAGCGCGCGAAGGCCATGCTGTTACTTTTTCTTCTTTGCCGCCGCCGGTGCCGGGCAATCCGCTTCGATGAATTTCACCGAGGCCACAGGACGGTTGGTCTTGTTCTCGGTGATTTCGTAACGCATCACTGCGCCCTTGGCCATCAGCTCGCGGTAGCCCTTGTTCAGGCACACGCTCTGGCCCAGCTGGAAATACACCGCCTTGGGGTTGGCGCGCATTTGTTCGGCGCGGTCAGGCAGGACGCTCAGGTGATCGATCAGTTGCATGCCTTCCACGGTGTAGGCCACTTCCAGGGTTTTTTCGTCGATTTCCCGGGGCAGGTCCTTGTTGCTTTCGGCCGCGACGCTTTGCAGCTTCCGGTTCATTTGGGCCTCCAGCAGCGAGGCCGCCTGGGCGCACACGGGCAATACCAGCGCGAGGGCGACGGATGGGGCGACAAGACGCAGCATGGAACGCAGCATGAAACTCTCCTGATTCGGTTACTGGTGCATAGACCAGCCACTGCGCTGTGCGTTCAGTGGCGCGCAATTATAGGTGAGCCGTTGCCACTACAGCCAGGCGTATCGCTGGTAAACTGCCGCCACTTCCGCCTTCCACGAGTTTTCACCGTGTCGATTTACCCGTCCCTGCGGCACAGCCGATGAGCCACGCCGTTTCCCGCCTGCGCACCCAGCGCCTGGCCCGTGCCGTGCGGCCGTTTCTCAATCGTGGCTCGCGTGCCGAACGCTGCCCTGGCTGCCGAGTCATCCCCGAATACTGCCTATGCGCCTGGCGGCCCAAGGTCGAAGCGCGCTCCGCCATGTGCCTGCTGATGCATGACGTTGAGCCGATGAAACCCAGCAACACCGGTTGGTTGATCGCCGATGTCATCCAGGACACCACGGCATTCGCCTGGTCGCGCACTGAGGTCGACCCTGAACTGCTCACCTTGCTGGCCGATCCGCATTGGCAGCCCTATATCGTGTTCCCCGGCGAATTCGTCGTGCCCGAGCGCGTTGTGAGTGAAGTGAAGGTGGAGGAGGGCAAGCGCCCGCTGTTCATCCTGTTGGACGGCACCTGGAGTGAAGCGCGCAAGATGTTCCGCAAAAGCCCCTACCTGGAGCATTTGCCGGTACTCAGCCTGGCGCCGGAACAACTGTCGCGCTACAAATTGCGCCGCTCCAAGCGCGACGACCATTTCTGTACCGCTGAAGTCGCTGCCCTGTGCCTTGAGTTGGCCGATGATCTGGCAGCCAGTGAAGTCCTGGACGCCTATCTGGATGTCTTCAGCACCCATTACCTGGCCGCCAAGTTCCAGATGCCGCTGGATCCTGCGGACACTGTGCATACGCGCCTTGCGCCCTATATTCCGACGGCATAACCAGACGACGTTTGCATGATGGCACCACGCACCCGCAACCCGCTAAAATGCCCACGGGCGTAGTGCTTGACCCTCCAGGCTACGCTGGGCATGCTGGGCGCCGATCAGGGCACCCCTGAAAACAGGATCATTTAATCAATGGCCACATACGAAATCCTGATAGCCGATGACCACCCGCTGTTTCGCAGTGCGTTGCACCAGGCCGTGACCCTGGGCCTCGGCCCGGACGTGCGCCTGGTTGAAGTGGCCAGCATTGCCGAGTTGGAAGCCCGCCTCACCGAAAAGTCCGACTGGGACCTGGTGCTGCTCGACCTGAACATGCCGGGCGCCTACGGTTTCTCCGGGCTGGTGCTGTTGCGCGGCCAATACCCGCAGATCCCCGTAGTGATGGTCTCGGCCCAGGAAGAAGCCGACGTGGTCGTGCGCTCCAAGGAGTTCGGCGCGAGCGGTTTCATTCCCAAGTCCAGTGCGATGGAAGATATCCAGAAAGCCGTGCGCACAGTGTTGGATGGCGACGTGTCCTGGCCGCCGCAGGCTTTTGAACAAATCAACGTGTCCGACGAAGCCAAGGCTGCCCGTGATGGCCTTGCCAGCCTGACGCCCCAGCAGTTCCGGGTGCTCACCATGGTCTGCGAAGGCCTGTTGAACAAGCAGATTGCCTATGAGCTGAGCGTCTCGGAAGCGACGATCAAGGCGCATGTGACGGCGATTTTCCGCAAGTTGGGCGTACGTACACGCACCCAGGCGGCGCTGCTCTTGCAACAACTTGAGTCAATTTCGCAGCACTAGCTTGTTACCGATTCACGCTTTTTTGACTTTGCGTGATCTAGTTTCCCCACTTCTTTGGTTCAGTTGCCTACATCTATGTCGCCTTTCAAGGGTCAAACCGGTATCAAACGTATCTTCAATGCTGGGGGATATTCCCTGGATGGCCTGCGCGCGGCGTTCACCGGCGAGGCGGCGTTCCGTCAGTTGGTGTTGCTCAACGTGATCCTGATCCCGGTGAGCTTCTTCCTGAATGTCAGCCGGGTCGAGCGAGCGTTGTTGATCGCCGTGTGCCTGCTGGCGTTGATCGTCGAGTTGCTCAATTCAGCGGTAGAGGCGGCGATCGACCGCATCTCCCTGGACCGCCACCCACTGTCGAAAAACGCCAAGGACATGGGCAGCGCTGCGCAATTCGTGGCCCTGACCATGATCACCCTGGTGTGGGCCGTCATCCTGATCTGAGCCTCAGGCAATGCTCGGCAACACGATCTCGTCGCTGCGCTGAACCCCGGCGGTGAAGGCGCGGCACAACTCCAGGAACTCGCGCATGGCCGAGGTCTGGTACTTCTGTTTATGCCAGATGAAGTAGAACTGCCGGGCCAAGTCCAGGTCCGGGGTTTCCACCGGCACCAGGCTGCCGCGGCGAAACGCGTCGCGCAGCGCCAGCCGCGAAATACAGCCAATCCCCAGTCCCGATTCCACCGCACGCTTGATCGCCTCGGTGTGTTCCAGCTCCAGGCGGATATTCAGCGCGCTGCGGTGATGGCGCATGGCTTGGTCGAAGGTCAAGCGTGTGCCCGAGCCTTGCTCCCGCAGGATCCACGCCTCGTGGGTCAACTCATCCATGCTCGCCATACCACGCTTGGCCAGGTGATGCTGCGGCGCGCAAAACACCACCAGTTCATCTTCCACCCAGGTTTGCACCTCGATATCCGGGTGGCTGCAGTCGCCTTCGATTAGACCCAGGTCAATTTCGTAATGCGCAACCTGGTGCACGATATGTGCAGTGTTCTGCACATGCAGTTTCACCTGGCTCTCGGGGTGCTGCTGCATGAAGCTGCCGATCAGCAGGGTGGCCAGGTAGTTGCCGATGGTCAGGGTGGCGCCGACCGCCAGGGAGCCGAAGCCGGACTTGCCGTTGAGCAGATCTTCGATCTCCTTGGCCTGGTCCAGCAGCGCTACCGCCTGGGGCAACAGTTGATGACCGAGCGCGTTGAGGCTCAGGCGTTTGCCTGCACGGTCGAACAATTGGCAGCTGGATTGACGCTCCAGCTCGGTAATGGAAGTGCTGGCGGCGGATTGAGATAAGGCCAGAAGGCCAGCAGCGCGGGAGACGCTTTCCTGCTGGGCGACGGCGACGAAGACTTGCAGTTGACGGAGAGTAAATCGCATATCGATATAACCGATAACCCTTATCTTAATAATCCAGTTAACAGATATTGTCGCCGCCATTAGAATGCTGTGCAATTGCGCAACTACATTTGGCGCAGACCCATTTCCAGGAGTCCCCCGTACATGAGCAACATGAACCACGAGCGTGTCCTCAGTGTTCATCACTGGAACGACACTCTGTTCAGCTTCAAGTGCACCCGCGATCCGGGCCTGCGCTTCGAGAACGGTCAGTTCGTGATGATCGGCCTGCAACAGCCCAACGGCCGCCCGCTCATGCGCGCCTACTCCATTGCCAGCCCGAACTGGGAAGAGCACCTGGAGTTCTTCAGCATCAAGGTGCCTGATGGCCCGCTGACTTCCCAATTGCAGCACCTGAAGGAAGGCGACGAGATCATCATCAGCAAAAAACCGACAGGCACCCTGGTGCTTGACGATTTGAAGCCGGGCAAACACCTGTACCTGCTCAGCACCGGTACCGGCCTTGCTCCCTTCATGAGCGTGATCCAGGACCCGGAAACCTACGAGCGTTTCGAAAAGGTGATCCTGTGCCACGGCGTGCGTTACGTCAACGAAGTCGCCTACCGCGAATTCATCACCGAGCACCTGCCGCAGAACGAATTCTTCGGCGAGGCCTTGCGTGACAAGCTGATCTATTACCCGACCGTGACCCGCGAGCCGTTCGAGAACGAAGGCCGCCTGACCGACCTGATGCGCAGCGGCAAGCTGTTCAGCGACATCGGCCTGCCCCCGATCAACCCCGAGGACGACCGCGCCATGCTGTGCGGCAGCCCAAGCATGTTGGATGAAACCAGCGAAGTGCTGAACAGCTTCGGCCTGAAGGTTTCGCCACGCATGCGTGAGCCGGGTGATTACCTGATCGAGCGCGCGTTCGTCGAGAAGTAAGAGAGTCAGGCCATGTGCTGGCTGTGCAACACAGAGTATCCAAATGTGGGAGGGGGCTTGCCCCCGATGAGTGCGTGTCAGTTGATACATCTGTAGCTGACACACTGTTATCGGGGGCAAGCTCCCTCCCACATTGGGTTTTCGGTTTATCCAGCCGGTAGCACTTCCAACACACAAATCACCCCCGCCTCGGGATAGTGCCAACGCACATCCACATCCCAGAACTGCGCGCCGTATTCGCGCTCCGGTCCCGGCACCTGATACGCCGGTCGTGGATCCTGCGCCAGGCACTGATCAATCAGTTCCACCAGGGGCTCGCCAAGGCGGTGAGCATGCTCTTGTGCCTGTTGCAGCGCAGTCTTCAGCCACTGCACGGGGATCAGCTGCGGCGCTGCGCTGGCGATGCTGTTGGTGGCCGTGTCGACAATGTCGGCATACGGCACATACGGCTTGATATCCAGGACCGGCGTGCCATCCAGCAAATCGATCCCGGAAATCCACAGGCGCCCCGGTTCCACCTTGTCCAGCTTCACCACTGATTGGCCAATGCCGTTGGGGCGATGGGTTGCGCGGGTGGCAAACACGCCCATGGACGTGTTACCGCCCAGGCGAGGTGGGCGCACTTTCAGGCGTGGCTTGTCTTCCAGGGCCTGGTGGAACAGAAACAGCAGCCACACATGACTGACCTGCTCCAGGCCCTGCACCGCCTCGCCGCTGTCGAACGGCGCCACTAGCTCCAATATGCCACGGGCGGCTGGCGCCAACTGCGGTTGGCGCGGAATGGCGAACTTCTCCTTGAAACAGGAGCGCACGAACCCGACGGGCGAGACCTGGTAACTCATGGCTTACGCACGAACCCGCAGGGTCAGGCCCTTGAGGAAGTTACGCAGCAACTGGTCGCCGCATGGACGGTAGTTGGTGTGGCCGAACTTGCGGAACAGCGCGCTCAGTTCCGGCTTGGACACCGGGAACTCGGCGGCCTTGAGGATGGCGTGCATGTCGTCTTCCTTCAGTTCGAAGGCCACACGCAGTTTCTTGAGGATGATGTTGTTCGTCACTGGCGTTTCGATCGGCTGCGGCGGACGGCTTTCGTCCTTGCCGCGCTTGAAGATCACCAGCCCATCGAGGAAATGCGCCATGACGTCGTCCGGGCAGAACACGAAGCCTTCTTCCTCGTCCTTCTTGAGGTAGGTGAGCAGGTCGTCCTTGGTCACGTCCATGCCGCCGAGCTTGATGATCTCGACCATCTTGTTGTCGCTGATGTCGAGCATGTAGCGCACGCTGCGCAGTACGTCGTTGTGAATCATGGTGGGCAATCCTGGTATTCAACTGAGGACACCGCCAATCAGGCGGTGTCGGAAAAAGTGCGGCGGCTTAGAACTTCTCTTTGCCGGACAGGTAACGCCATTGGCCGACTGGCACCTTGCCGATGGACACGCCACCGATGCGGATACGGCGAATGGCGATGACTTTCAGGCCAACCGCTTCGCAGAACAGTGCGATCACTCCCGGTTGCGGGTTTTTCATCGCAAAGCGCAGGCGGTTTTCGTTCTGCCAGCTGGCTTTGACGGCCGGCAGTTCCTTGCCTTTATAGGTCAGGCCGTGGTTCAGGCGGTTGAGGCCGTGGGCAACCATGTCGCCTTCAACCTCCACCACGTATTCCTGCTCGATCTTGGCGGCATCGGCGGTCAACTTGCGCAGGATCTTCCAGTCCTGGGTGAACACCAGCAGGCCGCTGGCCTTGGCCTGCAGGTCGGCGCTGGCGGTCAGGCGCAGGAAGTGGCCCTTGAGCGGGCGCTTGCCGAAGCGGTGTTCTTCCGAGAGCGTTTCGGCGCTGATCGACGCCATGGCCGTTTCGGCATCCACGCCGGCCGGGGCGTGCAGCAGGATGGTCACCGGCTCGGGCGCGGTGGCCTTGGCCTCGGGGTCGAGTTCGACCTTCTGGGTGGTGACCTTGAACTGCGGTTCGTCGATCACTTCACCGTCCACCGAGACCCAGCCGCCTTCGATGAACAGCTCAGCCTCCCGACGGGAACAACCGACCAGCTCGATGAGGCGTTTGGAGAGGCGTATGGGGTCAGTCATGACAAGGGCCGTAACAAAAGGGGGTGGCTATTGTACCTGCCTGGCGCCGGTTAATCCCGGCTCCATTTCAGGGCGCGCGGTCTTATTTGGCTCAACCCGGTCTGAATGTGGGAGGAGGCTTGCCCCCGATGGCGGTGTATCAGCAAAGAAACCAGTGGCTGGTGATCGGCTATCGCGGGCAAGCCCCCTCCCACAGTTGTTCACCATTGTGTCAGGCGTTGCCAGACGCATATGCAGTAACGGATAAGGCTGGCCCAGGCCGTCATGCTCCGTGCGTCCGATCACCTCGAAGCCTTGTTTGAAGTAGAACCCCAGCGCCTGGGGATTCTGCTCGTTGACATCCAGTTCGTCGGCATTCAGGTGTTCGATGGCATAGCGCAGTAACTGCCGCCCGAGGCCCTGGCCCCGGTGCTGCGGGTCGATGAAGAGCATCTCCACCTTGCCGCTCGCGACCCCGGCAAACCCGGTGATGCGCTGACGGGCGTCCTTGGTGCAGATCAGCATCACGGCATCCAGATAGCGGGTCAGCACCAGGTTTTTCAGCAACTCGATGTAACTGTCCGGCAGGAAGTCATGGGTGGCGCGTACCGAGGCCTCCCAGATCCGCGCCAACTCGGTGTAGTCGCTGGTTTTAGGTGTGTGGATAACCGAATGCTGACGCATGCCCGCTGCCCCTTGCCGATGATCGGCGTTGATGGGCAAAACGATAGACCTAAAAAAGCCCCGCATCTTGTCCAGAAGCAGGGCTTTTTCAAATTTTTACGCCGATCAGTCGCGCTTTTCAGCCCACAGGTCGTATTCATCGGCATCGGTCACGGTGCACCAGACCTTGTCGCCCGGCTTCAGGCCGCTGGCATCGTCGATAAACACGTTACCGTCGATCTCCGGCGCGTCGAAGAAGCAGCGGCCAACGGCGCCTTGCTCGTCGACTTCGTCGATCAGCACTTCGATTTCCTTGCCGATGCGCAGTTGCAGGCGCGCCGAGCTGATGGCCTGCTGGTGCGCCATGAAACGCTCCCAACGGTCCTGCTTGACGTCGTCCGGCACCACGGCCAGGTCCAGCAGGTTGGCCGGGGCACCTTCCACCGGCGAATACTGGAAGCAGCCGACGCGGTCCAGTTGGGCTTCGGTCAGCCAGTCCAGCAGGTACTGGAAGTCTTCTTCGGTTTCGCCGGGGAAACCGACGATGAAGGTCGAACGGATGATCAATTCCGGGCAGATCTCGCGCCAGTTCTTGATGCGCGCCAGGGTCTTGTCTTCGAAGGCCGGGCGTTTCATGGCTTTGAGCACTTTCGGGCTGGCGTGCTGGAACGGGATGTCCAGGTACGGCAGGATCTTGCCGGCGGCCATCAGCGGGATCAGCTCGTCCACGTGCGGGTACGGGTAGACGTAGTGCAGGCGCACCCACACACCCAGGCTGCTCAAGGCTTCGCACAGTTCGGTCATGCGGGTTTTCACCGGCGCGCCGTTCCAGAAACCGGTACGGTATTTCACGTCGACGCCGTAGGCGCTGGTGTCCTGGGAGATCACCAGCAGCTCTTTGACGCCGGATTTGACCAGGCGCTGGGCCTCGTCGAGTACGTCACCGACCGGACGGCTGACCAGCTTGCCGCGCATCGACGGGATGATGCAGAAGCTGCAGCTGTGGTTGCAGCCTTCGGAAATCTTCAGGTAAGCGTAGTGACGCGGCGTCAGCTTGATGCCTTGCGGCGGTACCAGGTCGATCAGCGGGTTGTGGTCCTGGCGCGGTGGCACCACCTCGTGCACGGCGTTGACTACCTGCTCGTACTGCTGCGGGCCGGTCACGGCCAGCACGCTCGGGTGCACGTTGCGGATATTGCCTTCTTCCACGCCCATGCAGCCGGTCACGATGACCTTGCCGTTTTCCTTGATGGCCTCGCCAATCACTTCCAGCGACTCTGCCTTGGCCGAGTCGATGAAGCCGCAGGTGTTGACCACCACCACGTCAGCGTCCTGGTAGGTGGACACAACGTCATAGCCTTCCATACGCAGTTGCGTGAGGATGCGCTCGGAGTCGACCAGAGCCTTCGGGCAACCCAGGGAAACAAAGCCAACCTTGGGGTTGGCTTTTGCGATGGTGGTGGACATGTCTAACCTCGGTATTGAATGACGCCGCCCATCGGGCACGACAGGGCTGCGGACGGGCGCTTGGCGCGCCTCTGATCAAAAAGTGCGCAATTCTAGCGACGGGCAGCGCACTTGACCAGCTTTATGCAGGGAAATGCGACGAGTGCTGCGCTATGCTTCGCGCCGTTGTGCGTAGGTAAAACCCTAAGGTCAACAAAACGTCTGTTACGAGAAGTAAAACGGCGCATGCTAGGGTCAGCTTAGACGCGTTGTTAATAAAAGACCGCAGGTCAAAGGGCAGGAGTGGTTGATGGGTCACGCGAGTAGTCAGGCAGCAGGTGCCGAGCAGTCAAACGCCAAGCCGATTGGCATGCTGGTGGCAGCGGTCGGGGTGGTTTACGGCGATATCGGGACCAGCCCGCTGTACACCCTCAAAGAGGTGTTCAACGGCGGTTATGGGGTTCAGGTCAACCATGATGGCGTGCTGGGGATCCTGGCGCTGATCTTCTGGTCGCTGATCTGGGTGGTCTCGATCAAGTACATGCTGTTCGTGCTGCGCGCCGACAACCAGGGCGAGGGCGGCATCATGGCCCTTACGGCTCTGGCACGGCGGGCGGCAGGGGAGCGCAAGAAGCTGCGCAGTTTCCTGGTGGTGTGCGGCCTGTGTGGCGCGGCGCTGTTCTATGGCGACAGCATGATCACCCCAGCCATTTCCGTATTGTCCGCCGTTGAAGGCCTGGAACTTGCGTTCGACGGCCTGGAGAAATGGGTCGTGCCCATCGCCCTGGTGGTGCTGGTGGCGCTGTTCCTGATCCAGAAGCACGGCACCGATCACATCGGCAAGTTGTTCGGGCCGGTGATGGTGACCTGGTTCCTGGTGCTGGGTGGCCTCGGTGTGTATGGCATCACCCTGCACCCTGAAGTGCTCAGTGCGCTGAACCCGATATGGGCCGTGCGCTTCTTCGAGGCTCACCCCGGCATTGGCGTGGCCATCCTTGGCGCGGTGGTGCTGGCACTGACCGGCGCCGAAGCGCTGTATGCCGACATGGGCCACTTCGGGCGCAAACCCATCGCCCGGGCCTGGTTCATGCTGGTGCTGCCGGCGCTGGTGCTCAATTACTTCGGCCAGGGTGCGATGCTGCTGGGCGATCCGGAAGCCGCGCGCAACCCGTTCTACCTGCTGGCCCCGAGCTGGGCACTGATCCCGCTGGTGGTGTTGTCCACCCTGGCTACGGTGATCGCATCCCAGGCGGTGATTTCCGGTGCGTTCTCGTTGACGCGCCAGGCGATCCAGTTGGGTTACATCCCACGCATGCATATCCAGCACACCTCCAGCGCCGAACAGGGCCAGATCTACATCGGCGCGGTGAACTGGTCGTTGATGGTCGGCGTGATCCTGCTGGTGCTCGGCTTCGAATCTTCCAACGCACTGGCATCGGCCTACGGCGTGGCGGTGACCGGCACCATGCTGATGACCACCATCCTGGTGTCGGCGGTGATGCTGCTGCTGTGGAAATGGCCCCCGATCCTGGCCGTGCCGGTGTTGGTGTGCTGCCTGCTGGTCGACGGGCTGTACTTTGCCGCCAACGTGCCGAAGATCATCCAGGGCGGTGCTTTCCCGGTGCTGGCGGGGATTGTGCTGTTCGTGCTGATGACCACCTGGAAGCGCGGCAAGCAATTGCTGGTTGAGCGCCTCGACGAAGGCGGCCTGCCGCTGCCGATCTTTATCGGCAGTATCCGCGTGCAACCGCCCCATCGCGTGCAGGGTACCGCCGTGTTCCTCACGGCGCGTCCGGACGCCGTGCCCCACGCGCTGTTGCACAACCTGCTGCATAACCAGGTGTTGCATGAGCAAGTGGTGCTGCTGACGGTGGTCTACGAGGATATTCCCCGCGTACCGGCCACACGGCGTTTCGAGGTGGATTCCTACGGCGAAGGCTTCTTCCGCGTGATCCTGCACTTTGGTTTCACCGATGAGCCGGACGTGCCCGAAGCGCTGAAGTTGTGTCACCTGGATGGCCTGGACTTCAGCCCGATGCGCACCACCTACTTCCTCAGCCGCGAAACGGTGATCGCTTCGCGAATCAAGGGCATGGCCCGCTGGCGCGAAGCGTTGTTCGCTTTTATGTTGAAAAACGCCAACGGCAATCTGCGCTTCTTCAAACTGCCGGTAAACCGCGTGATCGAGCTGGGCACCCAGGTCGAAATGTAAGCGGCAGCCAACCGGGGGCCGGCAATCGGCTCCCGCTTTTCCTTCTGAACCCTGTGCAATCCAGCGTTGTCGACTAGGCTCTAAGCACCGTTTGAATAGTGCCCACAGAACCCAGAAGAGGTGCGCCATGAGTCAGCTGCTCGAACCCTATACCCTCCGTCAATTGACCCTGCTCAACCGCATCGCGGTCTCACCGATGTGCCAATACTCAAGCGATGACGGCCTGGCCAATGACTGGCACCTGGTGCACCTTGGCAGCCGCGCCGTCGGTGGCGCCGGGCTGATTTTCACCGAAGCCACCGCCGTGACCGCCGATGGCCGCATCACCGCACAGGACCTGGGTCTCTGGAACGACGCCCAGATCGAACCGCTGCAACGCATCACGCGCTTCATTGCCGCCCAGGGCGCGGTGGCCGGCATTCAACTGGCCCACGCCGGGCGCAAGGCCAGCACCCATCGGCCGTGGATCGGCAAGCATGGCAGCGTCAAGCCGGAGGACGGCGGCTGGGTGCCGGTGGGGCCGTCGCCGATTGCCTTCGACCCTCAGCACACCCAACCCAGGCAGTTGGACGAAGGGCAGATCCAGCAAGTGATCGCCGATTTCGTCGCCGCTGCCAAACGTGCGCTGACCGCCGGTTTTGAAGTGGTGGAAATCCACGCCGCCCATGGTTACCTGCTGCATCAATTCCTGTCACCGATCAGCAACCAACGTCAGGACCAGTACGGTGGCTCGTTCGAAAACCGCATCCGCCTGGTGCTGCAAGTGACCAGGGCTGTGCGTGATATCTGGCCCCAGGAGCTGCCGCTGTTTGTGCGGGTGTCGGCCACCGACTGGGTGGAAGACGGCTGGAACCCGGATGAAACCGTGGAGCTGGCGCGTCGCCTGAAAGAGCTGGGCGTGGACCTGATCGACGTTTCGTCAGGCGGTACCGCCGCCAACGCCGAGATCCCCACTGGCCCTGGCTACCAGACCCGCTTCGCCGAACGCGTGCGCAAGGAGTCGGGCATCGCCACCGGCACCGTGGGCATGATCACCGAGCCGGCCCAGGCCGAGCACATCCTGCGCACCTGTCAGGCCGATATTATCTTCCTTGCCCGTGAGCTGTTGCGCGACCCGTACTGGCCGTTGCACGCCGATGATGACCTGGGCGGGCGCAAGGCGATCTGGCCGGCGCAGTACCAGCGTGCTACCCATCGTGACCAACCCATCCACGAGTCGGATTTGAGAGATTGAGCCCTGACACGCTCCGCCGAAACCCACCCTGACCCGGTGGGTTTTTTTACGGTCATAGCGTGGGATAGCGCTGTAGGTATTCGTTACCGATGTAATTATTTAAGTGATTACTCTAAAAAAATCGCACGCTTGGCGAGATCGTTTCTACGCTTAGGGTAAGCCTGATTTCTGGCCCAGGGAGTCAGTCGGTTTTCCCACGCAGGCATTGCGCTTCACGGGAAGGGGTTATGGGCACCAGGAGTATTTGTTGGATAACAGGAGAAGCAGTCCATGGCCAAGTCCTATGGTGTGGCGGGTGCGGTAGCGTCTTTTCTGACCCGCAGGGTGTCATTGCGGGGGCGAAGGTTGAGCTCGGATGAAATGGAGTTGCTGGCGCAGTATCGAGCGCTGACCGAGAACGATCAGGTGGCGATGCGCTATTTGATTGGCGCAATGAAGAGTGTGTCGCGGTTCTGAACCGAAGAGGGGGCGTTCCCACGCAAGCGTGGGAACGCGGTGCATCAGGTGTACTTGCGCTGGTCCGGCGCCGGCGGGAAGTACTGGTACAGCCAGGTTTCGCTCAAGGTGCGGTCCTGGGTGCGAATGAACAGGCGCAGCTCAACTGGCTCCACGCTGTCGCTGGTCGGGTACCAGTCGAACAGGATGCGGTAGCCCTTGATGTTATCCAGCACCAGCACGCTGAAGTCCTTCACCTGGCCATGGGAACAGGTCACCACCGGCTCGATCCCGGTGCCTGGCGGCAGGCGATCCAGGCCGCCGCCCTTGAAGTCCACGGCAAAACGACGCGCCCAGACTTGCGGATAGTGCTCACCCGGTGCCCAGCCTTCGGTGAAGCCACCCATGCCCGAACGGGTTGCATCGACTTGCGCCAACGGTGTGCTCACCGGCGGCAGCGCGCTCCAGTACAGCTTGTAGCCGTAGTTGAGCGAGTCGCCAGCGGCCACGGGTGTTTTCGGCGTCCAGAAGGCCACGATGTTATCGAGGGTCTCGCCGGTGGTCGGGATTTCCAGCAGGTCGATCGAGCCTTCGCCCCAGGCGGTCGTCGGTTCGACCCATAGGCTCGGGCGCTTGCTGTACCAGTCCACGGTGTCCTGGTAACTGGCGAACTCATGGTCGGTCTGCACCAGGCCGAACCCCTTCGGGTCTTTGTCGGCAAATGCGTTGAATTGCAGCTTGGCCGGGTTGTTCAGCGGTCGGCAGATCCACTCGCCGTTGCCGCGCCACATCGCCAGGCGGTCCGAATCGTGGATCTGCGGGTGGATGGTGTCGCACATGCGGCGTTCGTGGGTGCCGCAACTGAACATGCTGGTCATCGGCGCGATGCCCAATTGTTCGATGGTGGTACGCGCATTGATATGGGCGTCGATGGCCATCACCACCTGGTTGGCCTGGCAGTCGATATCGAAGCGGTACGCGCCGGTGGCGCTCGGCGAGTCGAGCAGTGCGTAGACCACGAAGCGGGTGGCGTTCTTGTCCGGGGTTTCGAACCAGAACTGCGTGAAGTCGGGGAATTCCTCGCGTTTTTTCGCGTAGGTGTCGATGGCCAGGCCACGGGCAGAAAGGCCGTACTGGCCGGTGGAATCCACCGCGCGGAAGTAGCTGGCACCGAGAAACGACAGCACGTCATGGCGATCCAGTTCCGGCGCCTTGAACAGCTTGAAGCCGGAGAAGCCCAGGTCGCCGGTCAGTTGCTTGGTGTCGACCGTGGTTTTTTCATAGTTGAACAGGGAGGGGCGGAAATGCACCTCACGGGCTTCACGGGTCTTGGGGTCGACGCTGTGCATGCGCACCGGCGTCTTGAAGCCCATGCCGACGTGGAAGAATTGCACGTCCAGTTGGCCGTTCAATTCCTTCCACAGCGAATGGTTGCCGTCGTAGCCGATGGCGTTGAAATTCTGCGGGGTCATGGTCGCCAGCGTGGGCGGCAACACCTGTTTGGTGTCCTTGTAAGCGGTCCCGGCGAGTTGTTTGGCCTGGGCCTTGAGCGTGTCGAAGTCGAACGCCACGGCCTTGCCATCGGCAGCACGGTTCCCGGCCCAGGCCTGGGCGGCGAGCAGGCCGCTGGCCGACAAGCCGGTGTAAGCCGCAATGGCCATGGACGCTTTGAGCAAATTCCTGCGGTGCATAGAGACAACCTGTCGTGAGCAAATCCCGCGCCGTTCCTGGCACGTAGCGGATCAGAAATTACGGTTCGGACATGCCTTCGACCAAACGCAACGGACATTAAACAGACGCCGGATAGCTTAAGCGGTTCGATGACGCAGGAAAATTGATTGATAGCGTGGTGATGGCGTTGCAAATGCGACAAGACATTTCCGATTCTGTGACCGAACACATTAGTTAAGAAATATGAAGATCCAAATGTGGGAGGGGGCTTGCCCCCGATAGCGGTGTGCCAGTCATTGAATACTGCGCAGGTCCAACTCAATCGGGGGCAAGCCCCCTCCCACATTTAGACTGCATTTCAGGCGACTTCACCCACCGCTCGGTAAGCCTCATCAATCGCCGCATGGGCATACGCACTCCACGCCGCATCCGAGTTGGCGATGCTCACATGCCCCACCGGCTTTTTCGCCAGCTGCATCCACGCTTCGGTTTCATCGGCTTGATCGAACAAGCTGTTGGAGAAGCTCGCATAACCGTGTGACCAGCGGTTGACAGTGATCGCCAGAATATCGGTCTCATGATTGAAACCGCCGGGCCCGAGCATGCGTTGCAACTGGTCGCGCAACTGCGCTTCCAGTTGTTCGAACGTCTGCCCATACAACTTGCCACGCCCGGCGCGGGCCTGGTCGCGGGCGTTCATGCCGCTGTTGGGGCTGGTGGGCACGTAGACCATGTGCAAGCCGATCGGCTGCGTCGGGTCGCGCGGGTGGTCATAGCCGCCCATGCTCACCGGGTAGTCCAGTTTGATCCGGCTGTAGGGCTGGGTTGCCGCGTAAATCTCGTGAACGCCGAGCTTCTGGAATGACTGCCAATTGCGGATAACCACATTGGTGTACACCAGCGGGTACTTCACGTTCTGGCTCAAGGCGTGAGCCTGCGGTGCCGGCAAATCCTTCAACAAATACGGAATCATCATGTTGTAGCAGGCCAGGATGCAGCGTTTTCCACGCACTTGTGCGAGTTGGCCGCCACGGCTGTAGCCGATATGCACACCGTCGCCGACGTTACGCACGCTGACCGCCGTACTGTTCAAGCGCAGCCGCACCGCCGCCTTGGGTTGGTCGAGCCTGGCGTAGTCGAATGCCGCCAGCACGATATCGTCCATGGTATGTCCCGGCGCCACGCCCGGGATCAGGCTGCGTACCAGCAACCGTGCCACCGACGCATTGCCGTCCGGGAAGTGATAGATGTAGGGCTCTTCCATTTCGGCTGCCGCTTCTTCGCTGATTGGCGCCAGGTTCATCCCTGCAAAACCTGGGAAACCCACGCTGTAGGCATCGGCCGACGCCACGGCATCAATGCTCAGCGCCATGAAGTCGTTGGTGCGGCTCTGGAAGTACTTCACCGCGCCTTCCGACAAACCGACGTTCTTGAGCAGGAAATCGCGGTAGCTGGTGGCTGCCAGGTAGTCGGCCTTTTCTTTGGCGGTCTTGCCCGGCAGGTAGTCCTTGGGCGCGGTGTGCAGCTCGATCAGGGCCTGACGGTCTGCCGCCGGCAACGGGAAGTCATTGATGAAATCGCGGATGGCCCGTGCGTTGAGTTGGTCGGGGGCGATGTCGTCGGCGACCATCGGCGTCGGGTCGCCGGTCACCAGTTTGTCTTCGCCGAAGTTCTCCTTGTCGAAAAACACCCCGCGCGACAGCCCGAGACCGGGGTAGAACCGGCGGTCGAAGGCGGTTTCGAAGCGCTTGATGTTCACGCCGAGCTTTTTCAGCAGCCCGTTCACTTCCTTGCTGTACAGGTGATTGGGCGACTGGAACGCCTCGCTGCCACCGTAGCCGATGATCATGCGGCCACCGGCCTGGAATTCATTGCGCTTGGCGTGGCCGCCGAAGTCGTCGTGGTTTTCCAGGATCAGGATCTTCGCCTTGGGGTGCTTCTCGCGATAGAACCACGCCGCCGACAGCCCACTCAAGCCACTGCCCACGACGACCAAGTCATAGTCTTCGGTGACCGGCAGCTTGTCGGTGTCGAACACCTTCTTTTCCCAGCCCATCTGGTGCGCCACTTCGAACGAGCCGGCATGGCTGCCGCGCAGGCCGGTAAGGGCGGGTGGGTAGTAACGGCCATCAGGGGCGGCTTGCAGGATTTGCAGTGGGGTCATGCCGGCGGCGAGGGTGACAGCGACGCCGTTGAGGAAGTCGCGGCGGGTGATATCCATGGGGGATCCTGAAAATTATTGTTATAGGTTCCCGGCATCCAGAGGGAATGCCGGGTTGAATTGTCAGTGCTTGAACATCACATGACGCACGGTGGTGTAGTCCTCCAGCCCGTACATGGACATGTCCTTGCCATAGCCAGACAGTTTCTGACCGCCGTGAGGCATTTCGCTGACCAGCATGAAGTGGGTGTTCACCCAGGTGCAGCCGTACTGCAGGCGTGCGGCCAGGCGATGGGCACGTCCTACATCGGCGGTCCATACGGACGACGCCAGGCCGTAGTCCGAATCGTTGGCCCAGCCCAGCACCTGCGCTTCGTCGTTGAACTTGGTCACTGAGACCACCGGCCCGAATACTTCGCGGCGCACGATCTCGTCGTCCTGCTGTGCGTCGGCCAGCACGGTGGGTTCAAAGAAGAAACCATTGCCTTCCACCGCCTTGCCACCCGTGACCAGGCGAATGTGCGGTTGCGCCACGGCGCGTTCGACAAACCCGGCAACACGGTCGCGATGTTGCGCAGTAATCAACGGGCCCAACTCCGTGGCCGGGTCATCCTGCAATCCATACTTGATGCTGGCGACCGCCGCGCCGAGTTTTTCGACGAACTTGTCGTAGATCTGCGCCTGCGCGTAAATCCGGCAGGCCGCCGTGCAATCCTGGCCGGCGTTGTAGAAACCGAAGGTACGAATGCCTTCCACGGCGGCGTCGATGTCCGCATCGTTGAAGATGATCACTGGCGCCTTGCCACCCAACTCCATGTGCATGCGTTTCACGCTGTCGGCGGTGCTGGAGATGATGTTTGCGCCGGTGGCGATGGAGCCGGTCAGCGACACCATGCGCACTTTAGGGTGCGTGACCAGTGGGCTGCCCACGGTAGGCCCACGGCCGAACACCAGGTTGAGCACGCCGGCCGGGAAGATTTCAGCGGCCAGTTCGACCATGCGCAATGCGGTCAGCGGGGTTTGCTCCGACGGCTTGAGCACCACGGTATTACCGGCGGCGAGGGCCGGGGCGATTTTCCAGGCGACCATCATCAGCGGGTAGTTCCACGGCGCGATGGAGGCGATCACCCCCACCGGGTCGCGGCGGATCATCGACGTGTGGCCGGGCAGGTATTCACCGCCGGCCGAACCGCTCATGCAACGGCTGGCGCCGGCAAAGAAACGGAATACATCGGCAATCGCCGGGATTTCATCGTTGAGCGCGGCGCTGTAGGGCTTGCCGCAGTTGTCCGATTCCAGCTTGGCCAGCTCTTCGCCGTGGGCCTCGATCACGTCCGCCAGTTTCAGCAGCAGCAGCGAACGATCCTTGGGCGCGGTTTGCGACCAGCCTTCGAAGGCCGCATCGGCGGCGCGCACGGCGGCGTCGACCTGGGCTTCGCTGGCTTCCTTGATTTCTACCAGTACGCGGCCCAGAGCCGGGTTGAATACAGCCTGCGCCGGGCCTTCGCCTTCGACCAGTTGGCCGTTGATCAGTAATTTGGTTTGCATGGTTCAGCTCTCCACCAACTATCGTTATTTCCTTGAATAAACTGGCTCTAAATGTGGGAGGGGGCTTGCCCCCGATAGCAATCTTCCAGTCACACCCTCTACAACTGACCCACTGCCATCGGGGGCAAGCCCCCTCCCACATTTGAACCGTGTTCCTTCAATAGCATCGTTATTTGCCGCCACTCCCGGCCACGCTTTCACCGCCGCGGGTCAGGTAATAGGCACCGAGAATCGGGAACATCGTTACCAGCATCACTAGCATCGCCACCACGTTGGTCACCGGCACATCCCGTGGGCGGCTCAACTGGTTGAGCAGCCACAGCGGCAAGGTGCGCTCGTGGCCGGCGGTGAAGGTGGTGACGATGATTTCGTCGAACGACAATGCAAAGGCGAGCATGCCGCCGGCCAGCAGCGCCGAGCCCAGGTTGGGCATGATGATGTAGCGGAAGGTCTGCCAGCCGTCGGCGCCCAGGTCCATCGAGGCCTCGATCAGGCTGTGGGAGGTGCGGCGCAAGCGGGCGATGACGTTGTTGTAGACGATCACCACGCAAAAGGTCGCGTGGCCGACGATGATGGTGAACATCCCAGGCTCGATACCCAGCGTCTTGAACGTCGCCAGCAGTGCGATACCGGTGATGATCCCCGGCAGGGCAATCGGCAGGATCAACATCAGCGACACGCCTTGCTTGCCGAAGAACTCGCGGCGATACAGCGCCGCCGAGGCCAGCGTGCCGAGCACCATGGCGATCAGCGTGGCGATGGCGGCGATCTGCAGCGACAGCTTGATCGCCTCCAGTACGTCCGGCCGCGCGAACGCCACGCTGAACCACTTCAGGGTGAAGCCCTGGGGCGGAAAGCTGAACGCAGCTTCTTCGGTGTTGAAGGCATAAAGAAAGATGATCAGGATCGGGAAGTGCAGAAACACCAACCCGCCCCAGGCGGCGATCTTCAGGCCCAATGAGGATTTTTCAGAGTGCATCGAAGGCCCCCAGGCGTTTGACGATGGACAGGTAAACCGCGATCAGCACGATCGGCACCAGGGTGAACGCCGCTGCCATGGGCATGTTGCCGATGGCGCCTTGCTGCGCGTAGACCATGCCGCCGACGAAGTAGCCGGGCGGGCCGACCAGTTGCGGCACGATGAAATCGCCCAGGGTCAGCGAGAAGGTGAAGATGGAACCTGCGGCAATCCCTGGCACCGACAGCGGCAATATCACCTGCATGAAGGTCTGGCGCGGTTTGGCGCCCAGGTCGGCAGAGGCTTGCAGCAAGGACGGCGGCAAACGCTCCAGGGACGCCTGGATCGGCAGGATCATGAACGGCAGCCAGATATAGACAAACACCATGAACCGTCCCAGATGCGAGGTGCTCAAGGTACTGCCGCCCACGCCGGGAACGCCCAGCACGAACTGCAACACAGGCTCCAGGCCCAAGTGCTGCACGAACCACTGCGCCACGCCGCCCTTGGCCAGCAGCAAGGTCCAGGCATAAGCCTTGACGATATAGCTGGCCCACATCGGCATCATCACCGCGATGTAGAAGAACGCCTTGGTCTTGCCCGTGGTGTAGCGCGCCATGTAGTAGGCGATGGGGAAGGCCACGATGGCACTGGCGATCGATACCACGATCGCCATGCTCAAGGTGCGCACAATGATGTCGAAGTTCGACGGCTGGAACAGCGCGGCGAAGTTGGCCAGGGTCAGGTCTGGCGTGACCGCCATGGTGAAGTCGTCGAAGGTATAGAAACCTTGCCACAGCAGGGTCAGCAACGAACCGAGGTAGATCGCGCCGAACCAGATCAGCGGCGGCACCAGCAGCATTGCCAGGTAGAGGTTGGGCTTGCGGTAGAGCAGGTTGGAAAACCTGCGCATCGGCGGGTGGGAAATAGCCAGGCTCATGTCACACCTCGCCTGCGCTGTCGGTCAGCGGGGTCATGGCTTCCCGCGCCCAACGGGCGGTGATGGACTGGCCGACCTGGTGGCCGCTGCTGATGTCCAGCCACTGGTTGTTGGCCTGGCTGATGTTCAGCGCCTGGCCGTTTTCCAGTTTCAGTTCATAGCGGGTGGCACTGCCCTGGTACTGGATGTCGTGGAGCAGGCCGCTGATTTCCACTTCGCCGGCGCCCAGCGGGCCCTCGGCGAAGCGCACGTGTTCCGGGCGGATCGAGAAGGGTTGCGTGCTGCCGCTGAGGCGCTGCGCCAGCTCGCCGCGAATCACGTTGGAGGTGCCGACGAACTCGGCGACGAAGGCGGTGGCCGGTTTCATGTACAGGTTGCGCGGGGTGTCGACCTGCTCGATGCGACCTTTGTTGAAGACTGCGACGCGGTCGGACATCGACAGCGCTTCGGTCTGGTCGTGGGTCACGAAGATAAAGGTGATGCCCAGCTGGCGTTGCAGCTTTTTCAGTTCGCTCTGCATCTGCTCGCGCAGCTTGAGGTCGAGGGCGCCCAAGGGTTCATCCAGCAACAACACACGCGGGCGATTGACCAGGGCGCGGGCCAGGGCCACCCGTTGGCGTTGACCGCCGGAGAGCTGCACCGGCTTGCGCTCGCCGTAGCCGCCGAGGGCGACCATGGCCAGGGCTTCTTCGGCGCGGTTGAGGCGCTCGGTCTTGCCCACGCCCTTGACCTTGAGGCCGTAGGCGACGTTGTCGCGCACATTCATATGGGGGAACAGCGCGTAATCCTGGAACACGGTGTTCACGTCGCGCTGGTAGGGCGGTAAGCCGGCGGCTTCCTCGCCGTGGATACGGATCGAGCCTGCGCTCGGCTGCTCGAACCCGGCGATCAGGCGCAGGCAGGTGGTCTTGCCCGAGCCGGAAGGCCCGAGCATGGAAAAGAACTCGCCGTCCTGGATATCGATGGAAACCCGGTCAACGGCTTTCACTTCGCCGAACTGACGGGAAACGTGAGTGAATTGGACTGCAAGTGTCATGGTGCGGTGCTCCGAAAAGGCACGGGTCGTCGCAGCGGCCCGGCCTGGACTTCTGAAAAAACAAAACATCTGTGAATGCGGTCAATGTGGGAGGGGGCTTGCCCTCGAAAGCAGTGGATCAGTTACAGATGTGCTGACTGACACACTGCACTCGGGGGCAAGCCCCCTCCCACAGGAGACCGATGGTGTCTAGCGGCCACCCATGATCGCGATGTAATCCTGGGTCCAGCGGCTGTAGGGCACGAACTTGCCGCCTTCCGCCTGCGGGGTTTTCCAGAAGGCGATCTTGTCGAACTGGTCGAAGCCGTTGGTCTTGCAGCCTTCGGCGCCGAGCAATTCGCTTGCCTGGCACGCCGCCGGCACCGCCGGCAGGGAGCCGAACCAGGCGGCCACATCGCCCTGGACCTTCGGTTGCAGCGACCAGTCCATCCATTTGTAGGCACAGTTCGGGTGCTTGGCTTCGGCATGCAGCATGGTGGTGTCGGCCCAGCCGGTGGCGCCTTCCTTCGGAATGGTCGAGGCAATCGGCTGCTTCTCGTTCTGCAGGCCGTTGACCTGATACGGCCAGGCGCTGGAGGCCACCACGCCTTCGTTCTTGAAGTCACTCATTTGCACGGTGGTGTCGTGCCAGTAGCGGTGGATCAGCGGTTGCTGGGCGCGCAGCAATTCAAGCACGGCCTTGTACTGTGTTTCGGTGAGTTCGTACGGGTTCTGGATGCCCAGTTCCGGCTTGGCCGACTTGAGGTACAGCGCCGCGTCGGCGATGTAGATCGGGCCGTCATACGCCTGCACACGGCCTTTGTTCGGCTTGCCGTCCGGCAGGTTCTGCGCGTCGAACAGCACATTCCAGCTGGTGGGCGCGGTCTTGAATACGTTGGTGTTGTACATCAACACGTTTGGCCCCCACTGGTACGGGGTGCCGTAGGTTTGCTGGCCAACCACGTACCACGGCGCGTCCTTCAGGCGGGGGTCGATGTTCTTCCAGTTGGGGATCAGTGCGGTATTGATTGGCTGCACCCGTTTGCCGACGATCAGCCGCAGCGACGCATCGCCCGATGCGGTCACCAGGTCATAGCCACCCTTGGCCATCAGGCTGACCATTTCGTCAGAGGTAGCGGCGGTTTTCACGTTGACCTTGCAGCCGGTTTCCTTCTCGAAACCGCTGACCCAGTCGTAGGCCTTGTCGCTTTCGCCGCGTTCGATATAGCCGGGCCAGGCGACGATATCCAGTTGGCCTTCACCGGCACCCACCGCTTTGAGCGGTTCGGCGGCCTGCAGGCTGGCGCTGGCCAGCAGCGCGGTAGTCAAAGCACTGAGCAGTGCGGTCTTGTGCGCAGACATGGGGGTTCCCTCTTCTTTAATTATGGTCGGGGCAGTTGTTTGAACCGGTAACGCAAGAGCTTAGTTGTTGTTTTAAAGATGCTGGCCGTGGCGCGCCATGATGTGCCGCACCACGCTGTAGTCCTGCAGCGAGTCGCTGGACAGATCCTTCCCATACCCCGAGCGCTTCAAGCCGCCATGGGGCATTTCGCTGACCAGCATGAAATGGCTGTTGATCCAGGTGCAGCCGTATTGCAGACGCGCCGCCACTTGCATGGCCTTGTCCAGGTTCTGGGTCCACACGGACGAGGCCAGGCCGTACTCGGAGTCGTTGGCCCAGTCCACCGCCTGTTCCAGTTCGTCGAAGCGCGTTACGGTGACCACCGGGCCGAACACTTCGCGCTGCACGATTTCATCGTTCTGTTTACAGCCGGCCAGCAGCGTCGGCTGGTAATAGAAGCCGGCACCGGAATGCACGGCGGCGCCGGTGACGCGTTCGATATGTGGCTGGCCGAGGGCGCGTTCGACAAAACTGGCCACGCGGTCGCGCTGGCGTGTGCTGATCAGCGGCCCCAGCTCATTGTCGGTGTCGCGCTTGCCGGCAAAGCGCAGGCTACTGACAGCGGCGCCGAGCTCGGCGACCAGTTTGTCGTGGATACCCGCCTGGGCGTAGATGCGGCATGCGGCGGTGCAGTCCTGGCCAGCGTTGTAGTAACCGTAGGCGCGCACACCCTCGACCACGGCTTGCAGGTCGGCGTCGTTGCATACGATCACCGGCGCCTTGCCGCCCAGTTCCAGGTGCGTGCGTTTCAGGGTCTTGGAGGCAGCCTGCAGAATCTTCTGTCCGGTGACGATATCGCCGGTCAGCGAAACCATGCGCACCTTGGCGTGGCTGACCAGATGGCTGCCGACACCTTCGCCGCCGCCACACAGAATGTTGATCACGCCACGCGGCAACAGGTCTTTGAGCACCGGGGCGAGGGCGAGGATCGACAGCGGCGTGTGTTCCGATGGCTTGAACACCAGCGTATTACCGGCCGCCAGGGCCGGAGCGATTTTCCACGCGGCCATCATCAGCGGGTAGTTCCATGGCGCAATCGAGGCCACTACGCCAATCGGATCGCGACGCACCATGCTGGTGTAGCCCGGCAGGTATTCACCGCTGAGTTGCCCGGTCTGGCAACGCACGGCCCCGGCGAAGAAGCGGAACACATCCACGGTGGCGCTCAAGTCATCCTGGCGTGCCAGGTGCAGCGGCTTGCCGCAGTTCAGGGACTCCAGGCGGGCCAGGTAATCGGCGTGTTTTTCGATGGCGTCGGCAATGCCCAGCAGGATGTTCGAACGTTGCTGCGGCGTGGTCCGCGACCAACCGGCAAAGGCACGGTGGGCGGCAAGGATCGCGGTCTCGACCTGCTCGGCGCTGGCTTCGGCGATTTGGGTGAGGACTTCACCGGTGGCCGGGTTGAGGATCGGCTCGGCAAAACCCTGGCCCGGGACCAGTTCGCCGTCGATCAGCAACGCAGTGAGCAGCGGGGTGGGCGCGCCGGACATTTTTCGTGATCTCTTTTCTTGTGCGGCCATGGGCGTTCTCTTACGAGGGCCTGACCTTTCTCTTAGGGGATAAGCAGAGACTAGAGGTCAGGCGCGAGGTCAACAAATACTAAATACTGAATACAGCATTCGATTAAATAGATGGCTTGCGCGGGTGCGGCTGTTCGCGGGCAACGGTCAGGAACGGGTCCACCAGCGCCGGGCGCGCCGTGCCACGGCGCCAGGCCAGGCCCACGTCGAGGGTCTGGCTGAGGTCGGCAATCGGCCGCGCTTCAATAATGTCGCCCTCCAGCGACCAGGGGCGGTAGGTCATGTCGGGTTGGATCGACACGCCCAGGCCTGCCGCCACCAGGCTTCGCACCGCTTCGGTGGAGGCGGTGCGCAGGGTCACGCGCGGTTGCAGGCCGGCGCTGGTCCACAGGCGTTGGGCGTTGTGGCCCATTTCATCGACGTTCAGCTGGATCAAGGGCTCGCGCGCCACGTCGGCCAGGTTGATGCTGTCGTGCTCCAGCAGCGGATGCTGTGCGGGCAGCCAAAGCCGGTGCGGGGAGTGGGTGAGCACTTCGGTCTGCAGGGCGTGGCGGTCTTCGAGGTTGGAGAGGATCAACACGCCCACGTCGATTTCGCCGCTGACCAGCAAATGCTCGATATACGGGCGTTCGTCCTCCATCACGCGGATTTCCACATTGGGGTAGGCGCGTTGGAAGCGAGTCAGCAAATCGGCCAGGTAATAACCGGCCACCAGGCTGGTCACGCCGATGATCAACTGCCCGGCGACCTGGTCGGTGCTCTGTTGCAGGCTGCGCTTGGCGTTGTCGACGGTGGCGAGGATCAGGTGCGCCTGGCGCAGGAACTGATGGCCCTGGTGGGTGAGGGTCATGCCCTTGGCGTGACGGTTGAACAGGTTGACGCCGATTTCCTGTTCCAGTTGCTGGATCGCCAGGGTCAGGGTCGACTGGGAAATAAACGCCGTCTGCGCGGCGGCGGAGATCGAACCAGTCTCGGCCACGGCAATAAAGTGCCGGATTTGACGCAAGGTCATCATGCTGGAATTACCAGTGGGGTGTTTTTATAGATTTGTTCGAGTGTATATCGATTTAAGTGAAGGGCGGTCGCGTTACATCTGGAAGCACTCTAGATCAGGGCTTTTTGGCACTTAGTTTTACGCTGGGGGCCTATTGGTCCTATGAACCCAAGTGTCTGGAGGCTGCGAATGAATACCCGTGGATTGCTCGATCAGTTGCTCAAGTCTGGCCAGGACATGCTGCAAAACAAGGCTGGCGGCCAGCGTAGGCAGGACGACAAAGGTGCTCTGGGCGGTCTGCTCGGCGGTGGCGGCCTGGGCAGCCTGCTCGGTGGTGCTGGCGGCGGCGCGCTGGCGGCGGGGGCCATGGGCCTGCTGCTGGGCAACAAGAAGGCGCGTAAATTCGGCGGCAAGGCGCTGACCTACGGCGGTCTGGCGGCGTTGGGCGTTATCGCCTACAAGGCCTACGGCAACTGGCAGGCCAATCAGGCCAGCGCGCCCCAGGGCGAGCCACAGACTATCGATCGCCTGCCACCGGCCCAGGTCGAGCAACACAGTCAGGGCATCCTCAAGGCGCTGGTTGCGGCGGCCAAAGCCGATGGCCATGTGGACGAGCGCGAGCGTGCGCTGATCGAAGGCGAATTCACCAGACTGGACAACGACCGCGAGCTGCAAAGCTGGCTGCACGCCGAACTCAACAAACCCCTGGACCCGGCCGATGTGGCGCGGGCTGCCGGCACTCCGGAAATGGCGGCCGAGATGTACATCGCCAGCGTGATGCTGGTGGACGAGGAGAACTTCATGGAGAAAGCCTACCTCGACGAGCTGGCCCGCCAACTGAAGCTCGAGCCCGGCTTGAAGCTGGAACTGGAAAAACAGGTGCGGCTGAACGCGTAAAGACGGGGCGTGCAGCGATCAAAATGTGCGAGGGGACTCGCCCCGGTAGCGGTGTTTCAGCCTATTTACAGTTGGTTGGCACATCGCCATCGGGGGCAAGTCCCCTCGCACATTTGCATTCTGTGGACGCTACAGCAAAACCCGTTGATAAATGAGGGCTTCTGCTCAGCTATACTCCCCTCCATTTGAATGGCCCTCCGAGGAATTACTGTGAAGAACTGGACCTTGCGCCAACGCATCCTGGCAAGTTTTGCGGTCATTATCGCCATCATGCTGTTAATGGTCGTGGTCTCCTATTCACGGTTGCTGAAGATCGAAACCAGTGAAGTCGCGGTGCGCGACGACGCGGTGCCCGGGGTCTACCTCAGCTCCATGATCCGTAGCGCGTGGGTCGACAGTTACCTGCAGACCCTGGAGTTGATCGGCCTGCGTGAAGACAAGGGGCTCACCGACACCGACAAAGCCGACTTCAAGTCCTATGAAGCGCGCATCCTGCAGCAGATGGCCAACTACCAGGCGACCATCAGTGGGGGCGAGGACCAGGCCGAGTTCGATAAATTCGAAATCCAGCACCAGGCCTACAACAAGGCGCTGGCTGCCGTCGTAGAGCGCCTGCAGAACAAGGACATAGCTGGCGCACGCAAACTGTTCGACACGCAGATGACGCCCAGCTGGGTCGCAGGCCGCATGAAGCTCAACGACATCATCACCGAGAACAAGAACGTCGCCGACCGTGCGACCAACGCGATCGATGATGCAGTATCCGCCGCGAAAATCAGCATGTTTGTATCGCTGGCCCTGGCAATCCTCGCTGCCGGCCTGTGCGGCCTGCTGCTGATGCGCGCGATCATGGCGCCGATGCAGCGCATCGTCGATATCCTCGAAACCATGCGCGACGGTGACCTGAGCAAACGCTTGAACCTGGAACGCAAGGACGAGTTCGGCGCGGTCGAAACCGGCTTCAACGACATGATGACCGAGCTCACGGCCCTGGTGTCCCAGGCCCAGCGCTCGTCGGTGCAGGTGACCACCTCGGTGACCGAGATTGCCGCCACCTCCAAGCAGCAACAGGCCACCGCCACCGAAACTGCCGCCACCACCACCGAGATCGGCGCTACCTCCCGCGAGATCGCGGCCACCTCCAAGGACCTGGTGCGCACCATGACCGAAGTGTCCACCGCCGCCGACCAGGCCTCGGTTGCCGCCGGTTCCGGCCAGCAAGGCCTGGCGCGCATGGAAGAAACCATGCACTCGGTGATGGGCGCCGCCGACCTGGTCAACGCCAAGCTGGCGATCCTCAATGAGAAGGCCGGCAACATCAACCAGGTGGTGGTGACCATCGTCAAGGTCGCCGACCAGACCAACCTGCTGTCGTTGAATGCCGCCATCGAAGCCGAGAAAGCCGGTGAATACGGGCGTGGTTTTGCCGTGGTTGCCACCGAAGTGCGGCGTCTGGCCGACCAGACTGCCGTGGCCACCTACGACATCGAGCAGATGGTGCGCGAGATCCAGTCGGCGGTGTCGGCGGGCGTGATGGGCATGGACAAGTTCTCCGAAGAAGTACGCCGCGGCATGTTCGAAGTGCAGCAAGTGGGCGAGCAACTGTCGCAGATCATCCACCAGGTACAGGCGCTGGCGCCGCGGGTGTTGATGGTCAATGAAGGCATGCAGGCCCAGGCCACCGGTGCCGAGCAGATCAACCACGCCCTGGTGCAACTGGGCGATGCCAGCAGCCAGACCGTCGAGTCCCTGCGCCAGGCCAGCTTTGCCATCGATGAGCTGAGCCAGGTGGCGGTCGGTCTGCGCAGCGGCGTGTCGCGTTTCAAAGTCTGATGAGCGACCTCGCGGCTAAACGCGGCGCCGTCCCGGCAGCGAAAAAGGCGTTGTTCCTGGTGTTCCACATCGGCAACGAACGTTATGCCCTCAAGGCCACGGAAGTGGCCGAGGTGCTGCCGCGCCTGCCATTGAAACCGATTGCCCATGCGCCGCTGTGGGTGGCGGGCATCTTTGCCCATCGCGGCGCGCTGGTGCCGGTGATCGACCTCAGCGCCCTGACTTTCGGCACCGCTGCCCAGGCGCGTACCAGCACGCGGCTGGTGCTGGTCAATTACCAGCCGGAGCCCTGGCGCGAGCCGCGTTGGCTGGGGTTGATCCTGGAACAGGCCACCGACACCCTGCGCTGCGACCCGGCCCAGTTCCAGCCCTATGGCCTGGACAACCGCCAGGCGCCGTACCTGGGACCGGTGCGCGAAGATGCGCAGGGCCTGATGCAGTGGATCGGCGTGAATGACCTGCTGACCGACGACGTGCGCGCCGTGCTGTTTTGCCCCGGGTTGAGCCTATGAGCCACGATCCGCGGTTCTTTGCCTTCCTGAAAGAACGCATCGGCCTGGACGTTGCCTCGGTCGGCGAAGCCATTATCGAGCGGGCGGTGCGCCAACGCACTCAGGCTGTCAACGCGCAGACCCCCGGCGAATACTGGCAGTACCTGCAAAGCTCCCAGGATGAACAGCAAGCGCTGATCGAAGCGGTGATCGTCCCGGAAACCTGGTTTTTCCGTTACCCCGAATCCTTTGCGACCCTGGCCCGCCTGGCCAAGGCGCGCCTGGCCGAAATCAAGCAGATGCGCGCACTGCGCATCCTCAGCCTGCCGTGCTCCACCGGTGAAGAACCTTATTCGATCGCCATGGCGTTGCTGGATGCCGGGCTGGCGCCGCATCAGTTCAAGGTGCAGGGCGTGGATGTCAGCCCGTTGTCGGTGGAGCGCGCACGGCGTGGGGTGTATGGCAAAAACTCCTTTCGCGGCGGCGATATCGCCTTCCGTGACCGCCATTTCACCGAGTACGGTGACGGTTATCACATTGCCGACCGCGTGCGCGAACAGGTGCGCCTGCAAGTCGGCAACCTGCTCGACCCGACACTGCTGGCCAATGAGGCGAGCTACGACTTCGTGTTTTGCCGCAACCTGCTGATCTACTTCGACCAGCCGACCCAGAAACAAGTGTTCGAGGTGCTCAAGGGCCTGACCCACGTGGACGGCGTGCTGTTTATCGGTCCGGCCGAGGGCAGCCTGCTGGGGCGCCACGGCATGCGTTCGATTGGTGTGCCGCAGTCCTTTGCGTTCAGTCGGCATGCCGAGCCGGTCAAGCCCGAGCCGGTATTTGTGCCGAGCGCCGCGCCCGTCCCGCAACGCAGTGCGGCACCGATCCCGAGCAAGCCACGGCCTTTCAGCAAGGCCAGCGCCCAGGTGGTGCCGATCAAGACGGTGCAAACCGATGCGGGCGACTTGCTCAGCCGCATCGCTACCCTGGCCAACGAAGGCAAAAGCGCCGAAGCCCGCGCTGCATGCGAACAGTATTTGAGTAACCATCCGCCGGCCGCCCAGGTGTTCTACTGGCTGGGGCTGCTCAGCGATGTGGCCGGCAGCGCCCTGGAAGCCCAGGGTTATTATCGAAAAGCCTTGTACCTGGAACCCCAGCACCCGCAGGCCTTGATGCACCTGGCGGCGTTGCTCGAGTCCCAGGGCGACAGTGCGGGGGCGCGCCGCTTGCAGGCGCGTGCCGCGCGGAGTGAGCGAGCTGACAGTGAGTCCAAACGATGAGTAACACCGACGCACTCGATACCGCAGGGCTGGACCTGACCCTGGCCGATACCCAGGCCATCGACGACTGCTGGAACCGCATCGGCATCCATGGCGACAAGTCCTGCCCGCTGCTGGCGGACCATATTCACTGCCGCAACTGCTCGGTGTACTCGGCAGCGGCCACACGTTTGCTGGACCGTTATGCCTTGCAGCAGGATGATCATCGTCCGGTTGCCGCTGCTGACGTCGGCGAAGACGTGGTCACCCGCTCCCTGCTGATGTTCCGCCTCGGTGAGGAATGGCTGGGCATTGCCACCCGCTGCCTGGTGGAAGTTGCGCCGCTGCAACCGATTCATTCGCTGCCCCACCAGCGTTCCCGCGCCTTGCTCGGCGTGGCCAATGTCCGTGGTGCGCTGGTGGCGTGCCTGTCGCTGGTGGAACTGCTGGGCCTGGATGCCACCGGCAACGGCGCCAGCGGTGGGCGCATCATGCCGCGCATGTTGATCATCGCCGCGCAGGATGGTCCGGTGGTGGTGCCGGTGGATGAAGTCGACGGCATCCATGCCATCGATGAGCGCACCTTGAAGGCCGCCTCGGCCTCGGGCGCCCAGGCCAGTGCGCGCTTCACCCAAGGCGTGTTGCAGTGGAAAGGCCGCAGCCTGCGTTGGCTGGACGAGGCGCAATTGTTGTCTGCCGTGACCCGGAGCCTCACATGACCCCCGACCAGATGCGCGATGCCTCGCTGCTGGAACTGTTCAGCCTGGAAGCCGATGCGCAGACTCAGGTATTGAGCGCGGGCCTGCTGGCCCTGGAACGCAACCCGACCCAGGCCGATCAGCTTGAAGCATGCATGCGCGCGGCGCACTCGCTCAAAGGCGCCGCGCGGATCGTTGGGGTGGACGCCGGAGTCAGCGTGTCCCACGTCATGGAGGATTGCCTGGTCAGTGCCCAGGAAGGTCGCCTGTACCTGCAACCCGAACATATCGATGCGCTGCTGCAAGGCACCGACCTGCTGATGCGCATCGCCACGCCGGGCAATGATGTGGGGCCGGCGGACATCGACGCCTATGTGGCGTTGATGGAGCGCTTGCTGGACCCGTCCCAGGCGCCTGTGCCAGAGCCGGCGCCCATCGTCGAAACACTGCTGCCGGAGCCCGAACCCGAACCGGAGCCCGCGCCGCCGGTGGTCGCCGAGCCGCCACGCCAGAACAAACGCATGACCGAAGGCGGCGAACGCGTGCTGCGGGTGACCGCCGAGCGTTTGAACAGCCTGCTCGACCTGTCGAGTAAATCCCTGGTGGAGACCCAGCGGCTCAAGCCGTATCTGGCCAGCCTGCAGCGTCTCAAGCGCCTTCAGAGCCAGAGCGTGCGAGCGCTGGATACGCTGGACGGGCAACTCAAGACTCAACAATTGCCGCTCGAAGCCCAGGAAGCCCTGGCTGACACCCGCCGCCTGCTCAGCGAAGCCCAGGCCCTGCTGGCGGAAAAAACCGCTGAACTGGACGAGTTTGGCTGGCAAGCCGGCCAGCGCGCCCAAGTGCTGTATGACACCGCGCTGGCCTGTCGCATGCGCCCGTTTGCCGATGTGCTGGCCGGGCAAGTGCGCATGGTGCGCGACCTCGGTCGCAGCCTGGGCAAACAGGTACGCCTGGAGATCGAAGGCGAAAAGACCCAGGTCGACCGCGACGTGCTGGAAAAGCTCGAAGCGCCACTCACTCATTTATTGCGCAATGCCGTCGACCACGGCATCGAAATGCCTGAACAACGTCTGCTGGCGGGCAAGCCGGCGGAAGGTTTGATCCGCCTGCGCGCCTCCCATCAGGCCGGGTTGCTGGTGCTGGAATTGAGCGATGACGGCAACGGCGTCGACCTGGAGCGCCTGCGCAGCACCATCGTCGACCGGCACCTGTCACCGGTGGAAACCGCCCTGCGCCTGAGCGAAGAAGAACTGCTGACGTTCCTGTTCCTGCCGGGGTTCAGCCTGCGCGACAAGGTCACCGAAGTGTCCGGGCGCGGGGTCGGCCTGGATGCGGTGCAGCATATGGTCCGCCAACTGCGTGGTGCGGTGGTGCTGGAGCAAACGGCAGGGCAGGGCAGTCGTTTCCACCTGGAGGTGCCGCTGACCCTGTCGGTGGTGCGCAGCCTGGTGGTGGAGGTCGGCGAAGAAGCCTACGCGTTCCCGCTGGCCCATATCGAACGCATGTGCGACCTGGCGCCCGACGACATCGTGCAACTGGAGGGTCGCCAGCATTTTTGGCACGAGGGCCGGCATGTCGGGCTGGTCGCCGCCAGCCAGTTGTTGCAGCGCCCGGCGGGGCAGAGTCAGTCGGACACCTTGAAAGTGGTGGTGATCCGCGAGCGTGATGCGGTGTATGGGATTGCCGTGGAGCGCTTTGTCGGCGAGCGTACGCTGGTGGTGTTGCCGCTGGATGATCGCCTGGGCAAGGTCCAGGATATTTCCGCCGGTGCCTTGCTGGACGACGGCTCGGTGGTGTTGATCGTCGACGTCGAAGACATGCTGCGCTCGGTGGACAAACTGCTCAACACCGGCCGCTTGGAGCGCATTGCCCGGCGCAGCCAGCAAGCCACCGAGGCACCGCGCAAGCGGGTGCTGGTGGTGGACGACTCTCTGACAGTGCGCGAACTGCAACGCAAATTGCTGCTTAATCGTGGTTATGAAGTGGCCGTGGCGGTCGATGGGATGGACGGCTGGAACGCCTTGCGTTCCGAAGACTTTGACCTGTTGATCACTGATATTGATATGCCTCGTATGGACGGTATTGAATTGGTCACACTCTTGCGCCGTGACAGTCGCCTGCAATCGTTGCCGGTGATGGTGGTGTCCTACAAAGACCGTGAAGAAGACCGACGTCGTGGACTGGACGCCGGCGCCGACTATTATTTAGCCAAAGCCAGTTTCCACGATGACGCCCTGCTGGACGCCGTGGTGGAGCTGATCGGAGGCGCACGGGCATGAGGATTGCGATCGTCAATGACATGCCCCTGGCGGTAGAGGCCTTGCGCCGCGCCTTGAGTTTCGAGCCCGCGCACGAAGTGGTGTGGGTGGCCAGCAACGGCCTGGAAGCGGTGCAGCGCTGCGCCGAGCTGACCCCGGACCTGATCCTGATGGACCTGATCATGCCGGTGATGGACGGCGTGGAGGCTACCCGGCAGATCATGGCCGAGACCCCGTGCGCCATCGTCATCGTGACCGTCGACCGCCAGGCCAACGTCAGCCGGGTGTTCGAAGCCATGGGCCATGGCGCCCTGGACGTGGTGGACACGCCGACCTTGGGCGTGGGCAATCCCAAGGATGCGGCGGCGCCGCTGCTGCGCAAGATCCTCAATATCGGCTGGCTGATCGGCCAGCGCGGCAGCCGTGTACGCGCCGAAACCGTTACGCTGCGGACTACCGGCAAACGCCAGAGCCTGGTGGCCATCGGGTCTTCGGCAGGTGGCCCGGCTGCCCTGGAAATCCTGCTCAAGGGCTTGCCCCGGGACTTTCCCGCCGCCATCGTACTGGTGCAGCATGTGGACCAGGTGTTCGCCGCCGGCATGGCCGAGTGGCTGAGCAGCGCCTCCGGCCTGCCGGTACGCCTGGCCCGCGAGGGCGAGCCACCGCAAAGCGGGGTGGTGCTGCTGGCCGGTACCAACCACCACATTCGTTTATTGAAGAATGGCACGCTAGCCTATACCGCAGAGCCGGTGAACGAGATTTACCGGCCGTCGATCGACGTGTTTTTCGAAAGCGTGGCCAGCCACTGGAATGGCGATGCCGTCGGCGTGTTGCTGACCGGCATGGGGCGCGACGGGGCCCAGGGCCTAAAATTGCTGCGTGAACAAGGTTATTTGACCATCGCCCAGGATCAGCAGAGCTCGGCGGTGTACGGCATGCCCAAAGCGGCGGCGGCGATTGATGCTGCTGTTGAAATTCGCCCACTGGATAGAATTGCGCCCCGATTGCTGGAGGTCTTTGCCAAATGAACAAGGCCTCTTGCGGTGCTGGCTTGCAGGCAGTAATTCAGGTGACTGCACATGAATGATTTACAGATCGACGACATCAAGACCGACGAAAACGCCGCCATGGTGTTGCTGGTCGACGACCAGGCCATGATCGGCGAAGCCGTGCGGCGTGGCCTGGCCCATGAAGAAAATATCGACTTCCACTTCTGCGCCGATCCGCACCAGGCGATTGCCCAGGCGATCCGCATCAAGCCGACCGTTATCCTGCAAGACCTGGTAATGCCCGGCCTCGATGGCCTGACCCTGGTGCGCGAATACCGCAACCATCCGGCCACGCAGAACATCCCGATCATCGTGCTTTCCACCAAGGAAGACCCGCTGATCAAGAGCGCGGCGTTTTCGGCCGGGGCCAATGATTACCTGGTCAAGTTGCCGGATAACATCGAATTGGTGGCGCGCATTCGCTATCACTCGCGCTCCTATATGACCCTGTTGCAGCGGGATGCGGCGTACCGTGCGTTGCGGGTCAGCCAGCAACAACTGCTGGACACCAACCTGGTGCTGCAACGGCTGATGAACTCCGATGGCCTCACCGGGCTGTCCAACCGTCGCCATTTCGACGAGTACCTGGAACTGGAATGGCGGCGTGCCATGCGTGACCAGACTCAGTTGTCGTTGTTGATGATTGATGTGGATTTCTTCAAGACTTACAACGACAGCTTCGGGCATGTCGAAGGTGATGAGGCTTTGCGCAAGGTGGCGGCGACCATCCGAGAGGCCAGCAGTCGGCCTTCGGATTTGCCGGCGCGCTATGGCGGTGAGGAGTTTGCCCTGGTGCTGCCGAATACCTCGCCGGGCGGGGCGCGGTTGGTGGCCGAGAAGCTGCGGATGGCGGTGGCTGCGCTGAAAATTCCGCACATTGCGCCGACCGAGGGTTCCAGCCTGACCATCAGCATTGGTTTGTCCACGATGACGCCGCAGCAGGGCACGGATTGTCGGCAGGTGATTGTGGCGGCGGACAAGGGGTTGTATACGGCCAAGCATAATGGGCGCAATCAGGTCGGTATCGAGTGACCTGAAGTCTTACCCCATTCAATGTGGGAGGGGGCAAGCCCCCTCCCACATTGGGATCTTGATGGGTCTTGGGTTGTGTACAAATCCTGCCTTTTCGCCCAGCGGACTGCCGTTCCCCCCCATTTGCCGTTATACTCGCCGGCTTTCAAAAGTTCGCCAACGAGTGCTGCCCGCCATGGAAATCAACCCGATCCTTAACACCATCAAGGACCTGTCCGAGCGCTCCGAAACTATTCGGGGGTATCTTTGACTACGATCAAAAGCATGAGCGTCTGACCGAAGTCAATCGCGAGCTTGAAGATCCTGCTGTCTGGAACAAACCTGAATACGCCCAGGAACTGGGGCGCGAGCGCGCTGCGCTGGCGCAGATCGTCGATACACTTGACGAGCTGAACACCGGTCTGGCCGATTGCCGTGACCTGCTGGACATGGCCGTCGAAGAAAACGACGAAGGCGCAGTGGGCGATGTCGTCGCCGAGCTGGCCCGTCTCGAGGAAAACCTCGCCAAACTCGAATTCCGCCGCATGTTCAGCCATGAAATGGACCCGAACAACGCCTACCTGGACATCCAGGCCGGTTCCGGCGGCACCGAGGCCCAGGACTGGGCCAACATCCTGTTGCGCATGTACCTGCGCTGGGCGGACAAGCGCGGTTTCGAAGCGACCATCATGGAGCTGTCCGCCGGTGAAGTTGCCGGAATCAAGGGCGCGACCGTGCACATCAAGGGTGAGTACGCCTTTGGCTGGCTGCGTACCGAAATCGGCGTGCACCGCCTGGTGCGCAAGAGCCCGTTCGACTCCGGCAACCGTCGCCACACCTCGTTCTGCGCGGTGTTCGTCTCGCCGGAGATCGACGACAAGGTCGAGATCGAGATCAACCCGGCCGACCTGCGCATCGACACCTACCGCTCCTCCGGTGCCGGTGGCCAGCACGTAAACACCACCGACTCGGCCGTACGTATCACCCACGTACCGACCAACACCGTGGTCAGCTGCCAGAACGAACGTTCCCAGCACGCCAACAAGGACACCGCCATGAAAATGCTGCGGGCCAAGTTGTACGAGCAGGAAATGCAGAAACGCAACGCCGCATCCCAGGCGCTGGAAGACACCAAGTCGGACATCGGCTGGGGTCACCAGATCCGCTCTTATGTGCTGGATGCGTCGCGGATCAAGGATCTGCGCACTAACATCGAACGCAGCGACTGTGACAAGGTGCTCGACGGCGATATCGACGAATACCTGGAAGCCAGCCTGAAATCCGGCCTCTAAAGAACCTTGTAGGAGCGGGCTTGCCCGCGATCCCCAGCCGAAGGCTGGGGAAAACGTATCTGTGATGGAATTTCAAAAGACATGAGCGACCAACAACTCGACCCGCAAGCCCTGCAACAGGAAGAAAACTCCCTGATCGCCCTGCGCAAGGAAAAGCTTGCTGCCGAGCGCGCCAAGGGCAATGCCTTCCCCAACGACTTCCGCCGCGAAAACTACTGCGATGCCTTGCAGAAACAGTACGCGGACAAGACCAAGGAAGAACTGGCAGAGGCTGCGATCCCGGTCAAGGTGGCAGGTCGCATCATGCTCAACCGTGGCTCGTTCATGGTGATCCAGGACATGACCGGGCGTATCCAGGTCTACGTCAACCGCAAGACCTTGTCGGAAGAAACCCTGGCCTCGGTGAAAACCTGGGACATGGGCGACATCATCGCCGCCGAAGGCACCCTGGCCCGTTCCGGCAAGGGCGACCTGTACGTGGAAATGACCAACGTGCGCCTGCTGACCAAGTCGCTGCGCCCGCTGCCGGACAAGCACCACGGCCTGACCGATACCGAACAGCGCTACCGCCAGCGCTACGTTGACCTGATCGTCAACGAAGAAGTACGCCAGACCTTCCGCGTGCGTTCGCAAGTGATCGCGCACATCCGCAGCTTCCTGATGAAGCGCGACTTCCTGGAAGTCGAAACGCCGATGCTGCAGACCATTCCTGGCGGCGCCGCAGCCAAGCCGTTCGAAACCCACCACAATGCCCTGGACATGGAAATGTTCCTGCGTATCGCGCCGGAGCTGTACCTCAAGCGCCTGGTGGTTGGCGGCTTCGAAAAAGTCTTCGAGATCAACCGCAACTTCCGTAACGAAGGCGTTTCGACCCGTCACAACCCAGAATTCACCATGTTGGAGTTCTACCAGGCCTACGCCGACTACGAAGACAACATGGACCTGACCGAAGAACTGTTCCGCGAACTGGCGCAACTGGTCCTGGGCAGCACCGACGTGCCGTACGGCGACAAGGTGTTCCACTTCGGCGAGCCGTTCGTGCGCCTGTCGGTGTTCGACTCGATCCTCAAGTACAACCCTGAACTGACCGCCGACGACCTGAACGACATCGACAAGGCCCGCGCCATCGCCAAGAAAGCCGGCGCCAAGGTGCTGGGCTTCGAAGGCCTGGGCAAATTGCAGGTGATGATTTTCGAAGAGTTGGTGGAGCACAAGCTGGAACAGCCGCACTTCATTACCCAGTACCCGTTCGAAGTGTCGCCGCTGGCCCGTCGCAACGACGACAACCCAAACGTCACTGACCGTTTCGAGCTGTTCATCGGCGGCCGTGAGATCGCCAACGCCTACTCCGAGTTGAACGACGCGGAAGACCAGGCCGAGCGCTTCATGGCCCAGGTGGCCGACAAGGACGCCGGCGACGACGAAGCCATGCATTACGATGCCGACTTCGTCCGCGCCCTGGAATACGGCATGCCGCCGACCGCCGGTGAAGGGATCGGCATCGACCGCCTGGTGATGCTGCTGACCAACTCGCCGTCGATCCGCGACGTGATCTTGTTCCCGCACATGCGGCCACAAGCGTAACCGTAGCGAAATCCGGAGCCGCCTTTTATAAGGCGGCTTTTTTATGTGGCGTTAATAAGCGTCAAGCAAACAGCGCCAGGTTTTGATCTATTCAAGGATGTGTGTCGTGAACCGCGTAACCGCTCAAGAAGGCGCCGCCGGCATTGCCGCTGCCGTGGCTGAAAGCGTCCAGTACCAGGGCCGCAAGGCCAGTCGTCGGGGCAGCGAGCAACGCAGGCAAGACATTCTCGATGCGGCCATGCGCATCGTGGTCCGTGACGGCGTACGGGCCGTGCGCCATCGAGCGGTGGCGGCGGAGGCGGGCGTGCCCCTGTCCGCCACCACCTATTACTTCAAGGATATCGATGACCTGCTCACCGATACCTTCGCCCAATACGTCGAGCGCAGCGCCGCATTCATGGGCAAGCTGTGGGTGCGTAACGAAGGCCTGCTGCGCGAAATGGTCGCCTATGGCGATGGCAGCCCCGAATCGCGTTCACAACTGGCCGATGACATTGCACGGCTGACCGCTGATTACGTCCTGCGCCAATTGACCAACCGCCGTGAATACCTGATGGCCGAGCAGGCGTTTCGCCAGGAAGCCCTGCTCAACCCGCGCCTGGCGGAGCTGGTGCGTTCCCACCAGCAGATTCTGTTGCAGGGGACCGGGCAGTTCTTCCAGGTGTTGGGCTCGCGCGAGCCGCAACAGGATGCCAAAGTGTTGACGGCGATAATCAGTCGGATGGAATATCAGGGCCTGCTGGGCAGCGCAGAGCCTCTGACCGGTGAAGAGATGCTTGAGATCCTCAAGCGCTATATGCATTTGGTGTTGGCTTCGGTCTGACACCGGGGGATGTCCAATGAAAGCCTGGCGCGTGGTTGCAATCGCCTTGTCGTTCCTGCTGCTCAGCGGTTGCCTGGTGACCTTCAAGGACCCGCTGCCAGCCCATGAGGCCGCGCCGCCGGCCCTGCTCGGCCAGTGGTCGAGCAAAAATGCCTGGGGCGAGCCGCTCAACCTGCATATCAGTGCCGTTGGTGAACACCGCTATAAAGCCGTGAGCTACCCTACAGCCAAGCCCGGCCAGCGTGACGAATACCTGTTTACCGTTTCGCGCCATGGCAGCCGCTGGTATTTGTCGGCGCCGCTGCCGGCCAAGCTGGGTGGGCATTTCATCCTGGCGGGGTTTGAGATCAACGAAAAGCACGAATTGGTGGTCTACAACCTCGACCTTGAGCAGATCCACCAAGCCATAGGCCAGCAGGCGTTGCACGGCAGCACCGTGGACACGGTCGAGGGCGCCGGGGTGCTGGTCGACAGCCCCTTGGACCAGGTGTTTGCCTACCTGGATGACCCGGCCAATGCCGATGTATTCGTGGAAGCCGTGCGCTACCAGCACACGGGCCAATAACGTTTAAAGAGGAAGCACCGGGTGGACGATTACCAGCAGACGATACGCACCTTGTCTGATCGCATTGTGCTGGCGCAAACACCGATTCGCGTCCTCGACGCCGTGAAGTGGGACGAAAACATTCGCCAGGGATTCCTCAAGGCCAAGGGCAAGGAAATGCCGGCGGTGAGCCGCGACTACTACCTCAATCGGCCACTGTCGTTCGACTCCAGCGCGGTGAAGCTGGAGTTCCAGAACATCGAGCGCGACATCACCCGCCGCCTCGGCCAATTCAGCCCGGTGGGGCAGATCATGCGCCGCATGTGCAAGGAATACCGCATGGTGGTGCGCATGCTCGAAGCGCGTGGTACCGAGGATTTCGGCCTGATTTCCCAGGAACTGTATGGCGCTGCCTCCGATGCGTTTCACGCCGGCGACCCGACCCTGGCTGACTTGGGCCTGATGCTTTCCGATTACCTTAACAATATCGATGGCCGTGGTGACCTGAAGGATGAGGCCAAGACGCTCACCGCCAAGGACGCCGTCGCCTTGTTGCAAACCCGCCTGAACAAGGTGTTCGGTGAGGCCGAAGAGACCATCCGCGTGTTCGAGTCCGACGGTATTGTCGCTGACGCCGCAGCGGGCGCCGACTACATCAAGATCCGCGCCGACGCGATGTTCAACGACCGCGACGTGCGCGCCCTGGAGGTGCATGAAGGCCTGGTGCATGTCGGCACTACCCTCAATGGCCAGAACCAGCCGATCTGCACCTTCCTGTCCAAGGGCCCGCCCTCGTCCACCGTGACCCAGGAAGGTTTGGCGATTTTGATGGAGATCATCACCTTCGCCTCCTACCCGAGCCGCCTGCGCAAGTTGACCAACCGCACCCGCGCCATCCATATGGTGGAAGAGGGCGCCGACTTCCTGCAGGTGTTCGAGTTCTTCCGTGAGCAAGGCTTTGAGATGGCTGAAAGCTACGGCAACGCCAGTCGTGTTTTCCGTGGTTCGGTGCCGACCGGTCTGCCGTTCACCAAGGACCTGTCCTACCTCAAGGGCTTTATCATGGTCTACAACTACATCCAGCTGGCCGTGCGCAAAGGCAAGCTGGAACAAGTACCGCTGCTGTTCTGCGGCAAGACCACCCTGGAAGACATGCGTACTCTGCGCCAACTGGTCGACGAAGGCCTGGTGGTGCCACCCAAGTACCTGCCCGAGCAGTTCCGCGACATGAACGCGCTGGCGGCGTGGATGTGCTTCTCCAACTTCCTCAACCACCTGAGCCTGGATCGGATCGAGGCGGATTACTCCAATATCCTTTAAACCGTGCTATTCGCGAGGCTTCAACGGATGAGAATCCTCGGCATTCTGTGCCTGCTACTCACATTGAACGGCTGCAGTTCCCTGCTGTTCTACCCCGAGCCCGGCCTGCCGTTCACGCCGGAAAAAGCTCACCTTCAATACCGTGACGTCACCCTCACCACTGCCGACGGCATAAAGCTCCACGCCTGGTGGCTACCGGCCAACCCCGGAGTGCCGCTCAAGGGAACGGTGCTGCACCTGCATGGCAACGGCGGCAATCTGGCCTGGCATCTGGGCGGCAGTTGGTGGTTGCCCGAGCAGGGCTACCAAGTGCTGTTGGTGGACTATCGCGGTTATGGCTTGTCGGAGGGGAAGCCATCATTACCGGCGATCTACCAGGATTTGGACGCGGCGTTCCAATGGATCGACAAGGCTCCCGAAACCCAAGGCCAGCCGTTGATAGTACTGGGCCAGAGCCTGGGTGGCGCATTGGCGGTGCATTACCTGGCCGCCCACCCGGAGCGCCAACCCCGGCTCAAGGCGCTGGTGCTGGACGGCGTGCCCGCCAGTTATCGTGACGTAGGACAATTCGCCCTGAGTACCTCCTGGTTAACATGGCCGTTTCAGGTGCCGTTGTCCTGGCTGGTCCCGGACGCCGACAGTGCCATTTACGCCATGCCCCGGCTGACAGGAGTACCCAAGCTGCTGTTCCACAGCCTGGATGACCCGATTGTGCCGGTGGCCAACGGGATCCGCCTGTACCAGGCCGCACCGCCACCCAGGGTGTTGCAGTTGACCCGCGGCGGGCATGTGCAGACCTTTGCCGACAAGACCTGGCAAACCGTGATGCTGCGTTACCTGGATGACCCTCAGCACTTCAACGGCCTGCGTCGCCTGGGCGAAATCCCGAATTACCCGATTCCTAAAGTTGACTCATCAGAGAGCCCGCAATGAGCGAAGAACGCAATATGATCCCGCTGATCCTCACCGGTATCGGCACCATCATCGGTACTGTCGGTTGCCTGTGGTATTACGGCTACCTGCACTTCGCCAAGCCGGAAGATGCGTTGTTGCTCAGCGACTTCACCATGCTCAAGACCGTGCCCGGCGAGGACTACAAGATCTCCCTGGCGCCAGCCGCTCAGGTGGCGCAATGCGTGGATGGTGTACTGGTGATGTTCGACACTGAGCAGAAAGGCCTGAGCGGTGTGTTGGTGAATAACAAGAAACAGGCTGTGCGCTGCCTGGGGCAGGAAACACCACAACTCCAGCACTAAGCCGGACGCATCGCACCTGGAATATCTGGAACCGTTTTGCGTAACAGACCACTCAAGGGCTTGTCAGCGTTCATGGTGAGATTTGCGAACCGCCAGCCAGGGGAGTGTCATGGTTATGTTGGGTGAGATAAGCGCGATAGACAGGATGTTGAAGATGTCCAGGACGCAGGAGCTCGTTGAAGCGCTCCGTGAAGCCGTCGACGATATCGCGAAAAAGGAGCAGGGGGAGCGGTCCCAGGAGAAACCTGGCTATGCAGGCTTCGAAAGCGACAAGCGTCCGATCAAATTCTAAGTGTGAAAAACCCACCGTTCCTGGTGGGTTTTTTATTTTCATTCCATCATTTATTACCAGCGTATACCGTCGGGAACTGATAGCTGTCAGCGACCACTGCTATATCGGTCAGGAGATCAAACCCGGACTCATGGGAAATTAAATTTGGAGTGAAATAATGAGATTGGACTCGTTGATGAGTACGGTTTTGATGAATACCCTCGCGACTATTCACACGACATGGAATGTTTTTACAGGGCAGGGTAGAGGTGGCAGGTGGAGCGGCAACACACTTCATTACTCCCGCTCTCAACCGAGCCAGCAACCAAGGTTTTCCGGCGCCCAACCGCCGGCGTTGCAACAACCGTCTACGGTCAACCATATCAACTATGTGTTCAACACGAATTATGTGAGTGTCGGGGATGTTAAGTCATCCCAGGTCGGCGTGCACGTCAATAGCGGCAACGGCAGTATGAATAACGGCAATTTCGGGAACTATGGAAATAACGGCAACAGCGGAAGTGGCAGCCGTTATGCCAATCACGGTAGCAACGGCAATCTTCGAAATTCCGCAAGCGCCAGGTTCTCCCAGCCTGGCCTGGCCTAGCGCATTCGCGCCTGAGGCGTCAAAGTTCAGAGCGTATTAATACAGTGTGGCTTGTTATGGCCTGGTTTATAAATTATTCAGTTTGGAGAGGGTATCAATATGACTCAGCGATTAGGCTCGCGATATGACCACTACACTCAATCTTATCCGCGTTATTCTGATGAGCACACTTGGAAGACGGTGGGAGGGCAACGGGTATGGGGTCGTGCACAAGGTGGCCGTGATAACGGTAACTACGGTAACTACGGCAATAACGGAAATCGCGGCGCACACAGTCACTATGCAAATCACGGGCAGAACGGCAATGAAATGATCGGGCGGTGGAGGGACTCGCTCGGTGACTACGCGGGTTTCGGCAACTACGGAAACTATGGGAATAATGGCAACTTCGGCGGGTTCAGCAGTTACATCAACTCTGGTCAGAACGGCAATCGCCGTGTGGGTATCAACTACTAAAATCTCAGTGCCTTTCAAATACACAAGAAATTAAAAAGCCCCGTCTATATAGACGGGGCTTTTAGGGCATCCAGCATCAGTTGGCGACGGAAGACCGTGGCTTGACCGGCTGGTTGTCGTTGGAGATGGTTACTTCAACGCGGCGGTTCATGGCACGACCGGAAACGCTGCCGTTATCGGCAACCGGGTATTCTTTGCCATAACCCTGGGTCACGATGCGCGAGATATCCACGCCCTGTTGCGCCAGTGCGCGTTGTACGGAGGCCGCACGACGCTCCGACAGGCTCTGGTTGTACGCATCGGAACCGGTGCTGTCGGTGTAGCCTTCGACGATCACTTTACGGTCCGGGTTATCGCGCAGGAACTGCGCCAGCTTGGTGATGTTCACCAGGCCGCTGGATTTCAGGTCGGACTTGTTGGTGGCGAACAGCACGTCACCGAAGGTCACCAGGGTGCCACGATCGGTCTGCTTGGCGTTCAAGCTGTCTTGCAGTTGCTTGATCTGCGCGTCACGGGCTTCCAGCAGGGCGCGGGCGCGTTCGTCACCGGCATTTTTCAGCTTGGCTTCGGATTCGCGCAGCACGATGGTGTCTTTGGCCACTTCAACGCGCTGGTTGGTCAGGTAGGCGAGTTGGTCAACTTTCTTCTCGTCTTCCTTGTCGCGGTAGGCCTTGTCTGCCTTGTCCAGCCATTCGCTGGCGTCTTTGGTCTCCAGCGCCGCGAGCTTGGTGGCCTGCGGGTTGGTCTGCAGGGAAGAGAAGTTGGTCCGTGCGTTTTCCAGGTTCGCGTTAGGCGGGGTGGAGCAGGCCGCCAGGGCAACGCTCATCGCCAGCAGGGCAGGGATCATCAATTGTTTACGCATAGTCGTGTCGTCCTTTCAATTCGATATCAAGTGCGAAGCAGTCAAGGGGCGTCTTACTTCGGCTGGATAGCAGCCGGACGCATGCCTTCCCTACGCAGTTCGTCAACAGCCTTCTGGGAATCCTTCACAGCCTGTTGAGCCTTGGCAGCCTGGGCCTTGCGCTCTGCGACGCGAGCGTCCCACTCGGCTTGTTCAGCCAACTGGCGAGCTTTGTCGTAGTTCTTGTCGTGCATGGCGATTTCAGCTTCTTTGAGCTTGTCCTGAGCCGACTTCATTTCCACAGCCGCAAACTCAGTGCCGCCAGCGCTGACTGCGCTGTTGACTGCGGACTGGGTCACCGCGTACTGCTCGGTCGGAGGGTTGCCGGCGCAGCCCGCCAGAACGAAGCTGGTGCCGATTGCCAGCGCGGCCAATTTGAGCCCGCGCAGGTGGTTAAACGAGGATTTGGCAGTGCTGGTCTTCATCGTCTTCAACTCCATTGGATAACTCCTGAAAAACATCAAAATCCATGTCACTGGTACTCGGCCGGGGCTTCAGGGTGATGTACAAAAAGCCCTTTAAAACGGCCGTTCCAAGTGATGGCTTACTGGCTGTGACCGGAGGCTTTTTTCAAAAGTTCAGAGAAGATGGCGATTTGCCTAAAAAAATATCTGACTGTTCGGTCAGCGAAAAAACTTGGAACTTCTGCGTTGCGCAGCGGTACGTCGGACCCATAAAGAGTCCGGCGTACAAGGGGTTTCAGTGGTTCGGTTTGTCGCTGCTTGCTGACAAGTCATGCAGATAGCGACGCGACAGTGTCAGAAAGCGCGGAGTAGGGCCGACATCTTCGTACAGCGGGTCGCCCTCTTCATCAGTCGCGATCACCTGCTGCCCCTTGATATACGGAAAGCTGGCTTCCAGCTCTTCCAGTGCGGCGCCGATCAGTTCGCCGAGCAGTTCTTCGGTGCTGCGCTTGGGGTACATCTCGGCGATCGCTGCCAGGCGTGCCGCAGCTTCCACATCCAGATGGATGGCGTACTCGGTCTTGGTCAGGCGACCCTTGGCGTTCTCTTCCCAATGCTGGGCCAGTTCTCGGATTTTCATGGCAACCTCAGTAAAGCCTGCGATAGCAGGCGGTGATGAGTGACCCGCCGCTCGCGCGGATAAACGCGGCGACTTAGTGTTGAGACTAGCTGCAACTCGCAAGGTTTAAAGTCTTGTCATAAATGAACGCTGGCGGCACTCTGGCAAACCTGCGCGTCCCGGATTTCTGGCTGGAGATTGGCTGATGAGTGATATCGATGCACGCTTGCGTGAGGATGTTCACCTGCTGGGTGAACTGTTGGGCAACACCATTCGAGAGCAATACGGCGATGATTTCCTCGACAAGATCGAGCAGATCCGCAAGGGCGCCAAGGCCGACCGCCGTGGCGCAGGCGATGAACTGAGCACCAGCCTCAACCAGTTGCAGGAAGATGAGCTGCTACCGGTCGCCCGTGCCTTCAACCAGTTCCTCAACCTGGCCAACATTGCCGAGCAGTATCAGCTGATTCATCGACGCGATGAGTCGCAACCGGCACCCTTCGAATCCCGCGTATTGCCTGAGTTGCTGGCGCGCCTGCAAGCCGAAGGCCACAGCAACGAATCCCTGGCCCGCCAGTTGGGGCGCCTGGAGATCGAACTGGTCCTCACCGCCCACCCCACCGAAGTGGCGCGCCGCACCCTGATCCAGAAATACGATGCCATCGCCGCCCAATTGGCACTGCAGGATCACCGCGACCTCACCACGGCCGAGCGTGAGCAGATCCGCCAGCGCCTGCAACGCTTGATCGCCGAGGCCTGGCACACCGAAGAAATCCGCCGCACCCGGCCCACGCCGGTAGACGAAGCCAAGTGGGGGTTCGCGGTGATCGAGCATTCGCTGTGGCACGCTATTCCCAATTACCTGCGCAAGGCCGACCAGGCCCTGCACGCCGCCACAGGCCTGCGATTGCCGCTGGAAGCGGCGCCGATCCGCTTTGCGTCCTGGATGGGCGGCGATCGTGACGGCAACCCGAATGTCACTGCACCGGTCACCCGCGAAGTGTTGCTGCTGGCGCGCTGGATGGCTGCGGATCTGTACCTGCGCGATATCGATCACCTGGCCTCCGAGCTGTCGATGCAGCGCGCCAGCCCGGCGTTGCAGGCCAGGGTCGGCGACAGCGTCGAACCCTATCGTGCCTTGCTCAAGCAACTGCGTGAACGCCTGCGTGCCACGCGCCAATGGGCGCATACGGCGTTGAGCAGCAGCACGCCAGCGCCTGCCGAGGTATTGCAGAACAACCGCGACCTGCTGGAGCCGCTGGAGCTGTGCTACCAGTCGCTGCACGAATGCGGCATGGGCGTGATCGCTGATGGGCCGTTGCTCGATTGCCTGCGGCGGGCGGTGACTTTCGGCCTGTTCCTGGTGCGGTTGGATGTGCGCCAGGATTCCAGTCGCCATTGCGCGGCCATGACCGAAATCACCGATTATCTTGGTCTCGGTCGCTACGAGGACTGGAACGAAGAGATGCGCATCAGCTTCCTGATGAAGGAACTGGCCAACCGTCGACCGTTGCTGCCGGGTTATTTCAAACCGTCGGCGGATACCGCGGAGGTGCTCAACACCTGCAAGGAAATCGCCGCGGCCCCGGCGGCGTCCCTGGGCTCGTATGTCATCTCCATGGCCGGCGCTGCGTCGGACGTGCTGGCGGTGCAGTTGCTGCTTAAAGAGTCAGGTGTGCAACGGCCGATGCGCGTGGTGCCGCTGTTCGAAACCCTGGCCGACCTGGATAACGCCGGCCCGGTGATCGAGCAACTGTTGCTGCTGCCGGGCTACCGCGCGCGGCTGCAGGGCCCGCAGGAAGTGATGATCGGCTACTCGGATTCGGCCAAGGACGCCGGCACCACTGCCGCTGCCTGGGCGCAGTACCGGGCGCAGGAACGCCTGGTGGATATCTGCCGTGAACAGCAAGTGGAACTGCTGTTGTTCCACGGGCGTGGTGGCACCGTGGGGCGTGGCGGCGGCCCGGCCCACGCGGCGATCCTGTCGCAGCCGCCTGGGTCGGTGGCGGGGCGCTTCCGTACCACCGAACAGGGCGAGATGATCCGCTTCAAGTTCGGCCTGCCGGATATTGCCGAGCAGAACCTCAACCTTTACCTGGCCGCCGTGTTGGAGGCGACCCTGTTGCCACCGCCGCCGCCCGAACCGGCCTGGCGCCATTTGATGGACGAATTGGCGGCAGACGGTGTCAGCGCTTACCGCGCCGTGGTGCGCGAGAATCCGCAGTTCGTCGAGTATTTCCGCCAGTCCACGCCGGAACAAGAGCTGGGCCGTTTGCCGTTGGGCAGCCGCCCGGCCAAGCGCCGTGCGGGCGGGATTGAAAGCCTGCGTGCGATTCCGTGGATCTTCGGCTGGACCCAGACCCGTCTTATGCTACCGGCCTGGCTGGGCTGGGAAGCGGCGCTGAGCAAGGCCCTGGAACGTGGTGAAGGCGACTTGCTGGGGCAGATGCGTGAGCAGTGGCCGTTCTTCCGCACCCGCATCGACATGCTGGAAATGGTGCTGGCCAAGGCCGACGCCGACATCGCCCGTCTGTATGACGAGCGCCTGGTGCAGCCGGACCTGTTGCCACTGGGTGCGCATTTGCGCGACCTATTGTCGCAGGCCTGCAAGGTGGTGCTTGGCCTGACTGGCCAGTCGCAGCTGCTGGCCCATAGCCCGGACACCCTGGAGTTCATCCGCCTGCGCAACACCTACCTCGACCCGCTGCACCTGTTGCAGGCCGAGTTGCTGGCGCGTTCGCGCCAGCAGGAAGCGGCACAGGACAGCCCTCTGGAACAGGCGCTGCTGGTCTCCGTGGCCGGTATTGCCGCCGGTTTGCGTAATACCGGCTAAGGTTTTTTGCATGTTCTCAACGGCTTGCAGATAAACCACGGCGGCCGCCCTGAAAAGGGCGGTCGGCGTTTATGGCGTCGGGTTGCACCCAGGCACACCCTACCTATGACGTAAGCGCTGCACGGGTTCCTGCGACTTTTGGCGGCTTGTGTGCTTAAGGCCTGCTGTGTATCTTGATCAGCCTTTGGCCGTTTGGGCGGCCCGAATTCTATTTTTACGCGATTGGCCCGCCGCGGCGAATCCGAGCGTCATCTCTATAAAAAATTGAGGAGCACATCAATGCGCGTCATTCTGCTGGGAGCTCCCGGGGCCGGTAAAGGTACTCAGGCAAAGTTCATCACTGAAAAATTCGGCATTCCACAAATCTCCACCGGCGACATGCTGCGCGCGGCCGTCAAGGCCGGCACCGAGCTGGGCCTGATCGCCAAGAGCGTGATGGACAGCGGTGGCCTGGTTTCCGATGACTTGATCATCAACCTGGTCAAGGAACGCATCAGCCAGGAAGACTGCAAGAACGGTTTCCTGTTCGACGGCTTCCCGCGCACCATTCCCCAGGCTGAGGCCCTGGTGAAGGCCGGCGTCGAGCTGGATGCCGTGGTCGAAATCGCGGTTGAAGACGAAGAAATCGTCCAGCGTATCGCCGGTCGTCGCGTCCACGAAGCCTCGGGGCGCGTGTATCACACCGTCTACAATCCGCCAAAGGTGGAAGGCAAGGACGACGTCACCGGCGAAGACCTGGTGCAGCGCAAAGACGACACCGAAGAAACCGTGCGTCATCGCCTGTCGGTCTACCATTCCCAGACCAAGCCGCTGGTGGACTTCTACCAGAAGCTGTCCGCCGTCCAAGGCAAGCCGAAGTACAGCCACATTCCTGGCGTCGGCTCGGTTGAGGCGATCACCGCCAAAGTGCTGCAAGCACTGAGCTGATCCCTCGACCGGCTTCATGGATAACGGCCCGCTTGCGGGCCGTTGTTGTTTATACTGGCGCACTTTTTTTCGACTTGGACACCTACACCGATGAGCACCCTGCTGGCCCTGGACACCGCGACTGAAGCTTGCTCCGTTGCCTTGCTGCACGATGGCAAGGTAACGAGCCACTACGAGGTGATCCCGCGCCTGCACGCGCAGAAGCTGTTGCCGATGATCAAGCAACTGCTGGAAGACGCCGGCACCACTCTGGCTGCGGTCGATGCCATCGCCTTCGGTCGCGGACCGGGTGCATTCACGGGTGTGCGTATCGCCATTGGCGTGGTGCAGGGCCTGGCGTTTGCGCTGGAGCGTCCGGTGTTGCCGGTGTCCAACCTGGCCGTGCTGGCCCAGCGCGCCTTGCGTGAACATGGCGCGCATCAGGTGGCGGCGGCTATCGATGCGCGCATGGATGAAGTCTATTGGGGTTGCTACCGCGAAACGGCGGGCGAGATGCGTCTGGTCGGCGTGGAAGCCGTGCAACCGCCGGAGTCATCGCAATTGCCAGCCGACGCCAGCGGCGATTGGTTCGGGGCTGGTACTGGTTGGGGGTATGGCGAGCGCCTCGCTGTGCCGTTGGTGGGCCAGGACGCGGCGATGTTGCCTCACGCCGAGGACTTGCTGACATTGGCACGTTTTGCCTTTGCGCGTGGCGAGGCGATTCCGGCCGACCAGGCGGCGCCGGTCTATCTGCGCGATAAAGTGGCGCAGACCAAGGCAGAGCGCGGCCTTTAATTGTGGCGAGCGGGCTGGTTGTGGCGAGCGGGTTTGCCCCGCATTGGGCTGCGAAGCAGCGCTAAAATCCCCCAAACTTGCACCAATCGTCAGAATTTCCCCTGGGTTTTAAACCTTTTTCAAATTATGTGTTCTAGTTATCACCAGAGCATTTGCGCACTACGGACAGTGCTGCCAAAATGCCATTACTGATAGCGAGTTCGCGCCCATGCGTATTGATGGCTTTTCCTCACAGTCTTACCCAATCAAGCGCAAGCCGCGTAAGGCGAACGTCACGGTGGATGAGTCGGTCGAGGACTCGCCGGACTTCATCGAAGTCCAAGCCGATGCGCAAGCCAACGCCCAAGCCCGTATCAGCGGTCTTCCCGCCCGTCAGCAAGACATGGTCTTCCCGCGCTCCATGAGCAAAAGCGTCGCCACCGCCCTGGCCAGCTACCTGACCACCGCCGGCTTTGTCGAATGGGATATGGAAGTGCTGGGCCTCGACATCCATATCTGATGCGTCTGCCTTACTACCTCGGTTGCCCGTCCTGGAGTGAAAATGCCTGGCGCGAGTACCTGTACCCCGCCGATGCCCGTTCCAGCGATTACCTCGCGCTGTACTCTCAGGTCTTCAACGCCGTTGAAGGCAATACCACGTTTTACGCCCGCCCCTCCGCCGCCACCGTGCAGCGCTGGGCCGAAATCATGCCTGACGACTTTCGCTTCACCGCCAAATTTCCCGGTGATATCAGCCACAGTGGCAACCTGATCGAGCAGCTACCGGCAGCGGAAAGCTTCGTGGGCCTGATGAGTCCGTTGGGGGAGCGGGTATCGCCGCTGTGGTTGCAACTGCCCGCGTCTTTCACCCCGCAGCGCCTGGGGGAGTTGGCAGGCTTCATCGATGGCCTGGAGCGGCCGATGGCGGTGGAAGTGCGCCACCTGGAATTCTTCGCCAAGGGGGATGCCGAGCGCATGCTTAACCGTTTGTTGCGTGACCGCGGCGTGGAGCGCATCTGCCTGGATCCGCGTGCGTTGTTCAGTTGCACGTCCACCTCGGCCGCCGTGCTGCACGCCCAATCCAAAAAGCCCAAGGTGCCACCCCGCCCGGCGGCGCTGACGCAGTTTCCCCAGGTACGCTTTATTGGCCATCCCGAATTGGAGGCCAACGATTCGTTCCTGATGCCATGGGTGGAAAAAGTCGCGGGCTGGATCGAAGAAGGGCGCACCCCCTACGTGTTCCTGCATACCTCGGATAACCGCCTGGCCGCGCAACTGGCCCTGCGTTTCCACGATCAACTGATGGCGCGCCTACCAGGCCTGCAGCCCCTGCCCGTGCTGGATCGTGCCCCCGCCGTGGAGCAACTGGGGTTACTCTAGGGCTCCTTTTTCCGCCAGGAGCCCGACATGGATGCCCAAACCCTTCGCGCCGAAACCTTCAAGGCCTTGCATGAGCGCGACCGCGCATTCGTGATGCCCAACCCATGGGATGCGGGCTCCGCTGTAATGTTGGCCAGCCTGGGTTTCGAAGCGCTGGCCACCACCAGTGCAGGCTACGCGTTCAGCCTGGGGCGACCGGATGCGGAAGGCGCGTTGTCCCTGGAGGACACGTTGGTCAATGCCGGTATGATCGCCAACGCCACCCCGTTGCCAGTGGCCGCCGACCTGGAAAACGGCTTCAGCGACACCCCTGAAGGCTGCGCCCAGACCATCCTGCGCGCAGCGGGAGTCGGCATTGTCGGCGGCTCTATCGAGGACGCCACGGGCATTGCCGCCGACCCGATCTATCCCTTCGAACTTTCGGTCGAGCGTGTGGAAGCCGCCGTCGCCGCCGCCCGCAGCCTGCCTTTTGCCTTCACCCTGACGGCCCGTGCGGAAAACCTCCTGCATGGCCGCCTGGATTTGCCCGACACCATCCGCCGTCTGCAAGCCTACGCCGAAGCCGGTGCCGACGTGCTGTATGCGCCGGCCCTGCGCAGTGCCGAGGAAGTGCTGGCGGTGGTCAAGGCCGTGGCGCCCAAGCCGGTGAATGTGTTGATGTCCGGTGGCTTGAACCTGAGCGTGGCGCAGTTGAGCGAGATGGGCGTGCGGCGGATCAGCGTCGGCTCGGCGCTGGCGTTGGCCGCCTATGGTGAGTTCTATCGCGCAGCCCAGGAAATGTATGAACGGGGCACGTTCACCTTTACCGAGCGCAAGATGCCGTTCAGCCAGGCCAACCAGTTCTTCAAGGGCTAGGCGGTGCGTTTTTTCAAAGTCATGGGCATGCTGCTGATCCTGGCGGGTGCCGTTGCCGTGGGTGTCTGGCGTGGATGGGTCCCACTGCCGGCCGATTGGAACCCATGGGCGCCGCTGGACGTGCGGGCGACCCCCAACGTGTTGACCCGCTACAAATTGGGTCGTCTGCAGGATGATCCGGCATTGTGCGACCAGGTGCTGGAAACCTCGGGCCTGCGCGTCAGTCATCAGGCGGACTCGCCGGCAGATGCCGCTTGCCCCCTGCGCAATACCTTGCGCGTACAGGGTTCGGCGGTGGGGCTGAGCAGCAGTTTTCTCGCCAGTTGCCCACTGGCGGTGGCGTTCGCCCTGTTTGAGCGTCACAGCTTGCAACCGACGGCCCAGGCGGTATTCGGCCAGGCAGTGACGCGGGTCGATCACCTGGGCAGCTTTGCCTGTCGCAATATGTATAACCGTGCCGAAGGGCGACTCAGCCAGCATGCGTCGGCCAATGCGCTGGATATTGCCGGCTTTCGCCTGGCGGATGGGCGCAGCATCAGCGTGCTCAAGGACTGGCCGGGGGAGGGCGATAAGGCGCGGTTCCTGCGTCAGGTCCGCGACAGTGCCTGTGATGATTTCAATGTCGTGCTGAGCCCTGACTACAACGCCGCGCACCGCAACCACTTCCACCTGGATATGGGGCGTTGGTGGGTGTGTCGCTGAGACTCAGGCGGCCAGGCGCAGGTTCTGGGTGACCAGTGGGCGAGCCCAGTAGTAATCGAAATCCAGGGCCTTTTGTTGCGCGACCAGCTCTTCTTCCGGGAATGGCGTGGCAGGTGGAGGCAGCAGGTCCAGTTCGAATTCTGCGATGGGCAGGTGCAGAGGGCGCGGCTCCGGGGCTGGGCCCGGTTCCGGCAGCGGCTGGCCGGCCGTCAGCACGATGGGGCGGACCCAGCCGCTTTCGAAATTCTGCTGGCGTTGCTGCGCGACGATTTCTTCTTCCGGATACTGTGTGGCGGCCGGTGGCAGCAAGTCAGTCTCGAACTCGGCAATCGGCAGGAACAGCGGCTCCGGCGGGGCAATCTCGGTATCTTTCACGTCGCACTCACGCTGGGTGAGGATCTGCGACAGCAGGTCGGCGCCTTCGCTGGGTTCTACCGCCGGGTCCGCCGGTGCTGGCGCCTGCACGGCGAGCGTGTCCGGCGTATCGCCGAGCTGCTCGGCCAGTGCCCGGGCGAAGAAGTCCTGCCACACATGACTCACCCCGGCCAGCGCTTGAGTATTGCGCAGGCCGTAGTGGTTGTGGGTCGGCAGTACACCGATGGTTAGGGGAAGAATGTCTGACATTTTTCTCGGTCGACGCTCAGCTCTGGCAAAATACCTGACTGTTGTTTTTATCGGCCGCTGTTTGCCGATCCTTAATATTTTTGAGCGTAGCGATTGATGAGCGAACAACCAGCGGCCAGCCGCATCCGGGTCGAGGCCTTGGGCGAGTTTTTCCAGGCCCGCGCCGAGCAATGGGCGCAGCGGCTTGGCTTGCCGTTGCAGCAGGCGGATGCGGACTTTTCCCTGCAAGTGGGGGAGCATGGCCTGCAATTGCAACAGCTCGGGCCTGATGCACCGGGGCCGGTGCGCGTGGATTTTGTCGAGGGTGGCGCGGCGCATCGGCGCCTCTATGGGGGCGGTAGCGGGCAGATGATCGCCAAGGCCGTGGGCATCGCCCAAGGCGTGCGCCCACGGGTACTCGACGCTACGGCTGGCCTTGGCAAGGACGCCTTCGTACTGGCCAGCCTGGGTTGCGAGATGAGCCTGATCGAGCGCCAGCCGCTGATCGGCGCCTTGCTCGAAGATGGGCTGGCGCGCGGCGCGGAGGATTTTGAAGTGGCGCCGATTGTGGCGCGCATGAAGCTGCTCAAGGGCAATTCCATCGACGTGATGCGTAACTGGGAAGGCGAGCCGCCCCAGGTGATCTACCTCGACCCGATGTTCCCGCACCGTGAGAAAACTGCCCTGGTGAAGAAGGAAATGCGCCTGTTCCGGCCGCTGGTTGGCGATGATCCTGACGCCCCCGCGCTACTGGCCGCCGCCCTGGCCCTGGCCAGCCACCGCGTGGTGGTCAAGCGCCCGCGCAAGGCGCCGTGCATTGACGGGCCAAAGCCGAGCCATGCGCTGGATGGCAAATCCAGTCGCTATGACATCTACCCTAAAAAAGCACTCAAGCCTTAAGCCACAAGCTGCAAGCTAAAGTGCTTTCAGCTTGCAGCTAACAACTTACCGCTGCCTCTCTCCTATAAGCCCGCATAAACAGCCCCACCACCTCCTGTACATGGGCTTCGGCGGCTTCTTCGCTCAGTTGCCCGCCGCAGCCATAAAGCAAGCAGAAATTCGCCGTGCCTTTGAGCAGGCAGAAGAAGTGCTCGGCCGCCGTAAATGGCTTGTCGATGCTCAGCGCGCCGCTCTGGTTGATCTTGCCGAGCAGGCGTTCCATGCCCTGCAGCATGCGCATGGGGCCGGCCTCGAAGAAGATCTGCGAGAGTTTCACGTCCTGGTTGCCGGTGGTCATCATCAGGCGATGCAGGTTGACCGACTCTTCACTGTTGATCAGCCGATGGAACCCCCGCGCGATATTCAACAGCACAGTTTGTACGGGTATGCCCTCGGGCAACTCGAAGTACATCACCGGCAGTTGTTCTTCGCACTTGGCCACCACCGCGGCGGTGAACAAGGTCTCTTTATCGTTGAAGTGGCTATAGACGGTCAGTTTCGACACGCCAGCTTCCAGTGCCACCGCGTCCATGCTGGTACTGGCGTAGCCATTGCTCAAAAACAGGATTTTCGCTGCTTCGAGGATTGCCTGGCGTTTTGCCATGTCCTTGGGGCGCCCGGGGCTATTGGTGTTCAGAGGATTGTCGGACATTTTCACCTTTAATACTGGACTGGCGAGTTTGGTATTAATACCATACCTGCCAGTATAATTATTCCTAGCTCTACTCGCGAAAGGTCCTACAGCATGCGCAGCACCTTCCTGCCCTTTGCTTTGCCTGTCAGTTTGGTCGTGCTGTTGGCCGCCTGCGGCCATGAAGAAGCGGCCCAGGTTACCATCCGCCCAGCCATGGTGGTGCAGCCTCAGCCTTCTTCGCAGTCGATGGACAGCTACCCCGGCGAAGTGCGCGCCCGCTATGAACCGGACCTGGCCTTTCGCATCGGTGGCAAAGTCAGCAAGCGTTTGGTGGAGGAGGGCGAACGGGTCAAGGCCAACCAGCCGCTGGCGGAGCTGGACCCTCAGGACGTGCGCCTGCAACTGGAAGCGACCCGCGCCCAGGTTGCCGCCGCCGAGGCCAACCTGAGCCTGGTGCGGGCCGAGCGCGACCGCTACAAGACCCTGATGGACCGTCAGATGGTCAGCCGTTCCCAGTACGACAATTCCGAAAACCTCTACCGATCCGGTGAAGCACGCCTCAAGCAGATCAAGGCCGAGTTCGACGTGGCCAGCAACCAGGCCGGCTATGCCGTTCTGCGTGCACCTCAGGACGGGGTGGTGGCCAAGCGTGCGGTGGAAGTCGGCCAAGTGGTGTCCGCCGGGCAAACTGTGTTTACCCTGGCGACCGATGGTGAGCGCGAAGTGCTGATCAGCCTGCCGGAACAAGGTTTTGGCCGCTTCAAGATCGGCCAGCCGGTCTCTGTGGAGTTGTGGAGCCAGCCGGATCAGCGTTTTACCGGGCGTATTCGCGAGCTGTCACCGGCGGCCGATCCCAAGTCGCGCACGTTTGCGGCGCGTGTGGCGTTCACCGGCGGCAAGGTCCCGGCCGAACTGGGCCAGAGCGCACGGGTATTCATACAGGTCGACGGCGATGTTCCGTTGTCGGTGCCGCTGTCTGCCCTCAGTGCGGAGAACGGTGCGTCCTACGTATGGCGCGTCCAGCCCGACAACACGCTCAAGCGCACGCCGGTGCGCATCGGTGCCTTCGGTGAGAAAACCGTCCCGGTCCTGGAAGGCCTGGCCCCGACGGATTGGGTGATCGCCGCCGGTGTGCACGTGCTTCACGAGGGCCAGCAAGTGCGCCCGGTGGACCGCTCCAACCGTGTGGTGAATCTGGCGGCCAAGGAGTAGTCCCCGATGGGTTTCAATCTTTCCGAATGGGCGTTGCGCAATCGCCAGATCGTACTGTTCCTGATGATCCTGCTGGCAGTGGTCGGCACCCTGTCCTACTCCAAGCTGGGGCAAAGTGAAGACCCGCCGTTCACCTTCAAGGCCATGGTGATCAAGACCAACTGGCCTGGCGCAACGGCGCAGGAAGTCTCGCGGCAGGTCACCGAACGCATCGAGAAAAAACTCATGGAGACCGGCGAGTACGAACGTATCGTCTCCTTCTCGCGCCCCGGCGAATCCCAGGTCACCTTCATGGCCCGCGACTCCATGCATTCGGCGCAGATCCCCGAGCTGTGGTACCAGGTGCGCAAGAAGATCAGCGACATCCGCCAGACCTTGCCGCCGGATATCCAGGGGCCGTTTTTCAACGATGAATTCGGCACCACCTTCGGCAATATCTACGCCCTGACCGGCGACGGTTTCGACTACGCGGTGCTCAAGGACTACGCCGACCGCATCCAGATCCAACTGCAGCGCGTGGCGGATGTGGGCAAGGTCGAGTTGCTCGGCCTGCAGGATGAAAAAATCTGGATCGAGCTGTCCAACCTCAAGCTCGCCACCCTCGGCTTGCCTTTGGCGGCGGTGCAACAGGCGTTGCAGGAACAGAATGCGGTGTCCACTGCGGGCTTCTTTGAAACCCCGAGTGAACGTGTGCAACTGCGTGTATCGGGCAACTTCAAGAGCGTGGAAGAGATCCGCAATTTCCCGATCCGCGTGGGTGACCGCACCTTCCGCATCGGTGATGTGGCCGACATCCACCGCGGGTTCAACGATCCACCGGCACCCCGCATGCGCTACATGGGCGCAGACGCCATCGGCCTGGCCGTGGCGATGCGCGATGGCGGCGACATCCTGGTATTGGGTAAGGCCCTGGAAGGTGAATTCGCACGCCTGCAGAAGAACCTTCCGGCGGGTATGGAGCTGCGCAAGGTGTCGGACCAACCGGCAGCGGTGAAGACCAGCGTCGGCGAATTCGTGCAGGTACTGGCCGAAGCGCTGGCCATCGTGTTGCTGGTGAGTTTCTTCTCTCTCGGCGTGCGCACCGGCATGGTGGTGGCCCTGGCGATTCCGCTGGTGCTGGCGATGACGTTTGCCACCATGTATTACCTCGGCATCGGCCTGCACAAGATTTCCCTGGGCGCACTGGTGTTGGCGTTGGGCTTGCTGGTGGATGACGCGATCATCGCCGTGGAGATGATGGCGATCAAAATGGAGCAGGGCTACGACCGGCTCAAGGCCGCCAGCTTTGCCTGGACCAGTACCGCGTTCCCGATGCTCACCGGTACGTTGATCACCGCCGCCGGCTTCCTGCCGATTGCCACTGCGCAGTCGAGCACCGGCGAATACACCCGCTCGATTTTCCAGGTGGTGACCATTGCGTTGCTCGCCTCGTGGGTGGCTGCCGTAGTGTTTGTGCCCTACCTGGGGGAAAAGCTCCTGCCGGACCTGGCGAAAATTCACGCAGCCAAACATGGCACCGATGGTCCTGACCCCTACGGCACACCGTTCTACCAGCGCGTAAGGCGTTTGGTGGAGTGGTGCGTGCGTCGCCGCAAAACCGTGATCGTCCTGACCCTGTTGCTGTTTATCGGCTCGGTCGCGCTATTCCGTTTTGTGCCGCAGCAGTTCTTCCCGGCTTCCGGTCGCCTGGAACTGATGGTCGACCTGAAGCTGGCCGAAGGCGCCTCCCTGAGCAACACCGCCGAGCAGGTCAAGCGCCTGGAAACCCTGCTCAAGGATCACGCCGGCATCGACAACTACGTGGCGTATGTCGGTACTGGATCGCCGCGTTTCTACCTGCCGCTGGATCAACAACTGCCGGCCGCCAGTTTTGCCCAGTTCGTGGTGCTGGCCAAAACCATCGAAGAGCGCGAAAGCCTGCGTACCTGGTTGATCGAAACCCTCAACGAACAATTCCCCGACCTGCGCTCACGGGTCACCCGCCTGGAAAACGGCCCGCCCGTGGGTTACCCGGTGCAGTTCCGTGTGACCGGCGAACATATCGAAGAGGTCCGCGCGCTCGCCCGCAAAGTGGCGGCCAAGGTTCGCGAAAACCCTCACGTGGTCAACGTGCACCTGGACTGGGAAGAACCGAGCAAGATCGTCTACCTCAATATCGACCAGGACCGCGCCCGCGCCCTCGGCGTGAGCACGGCCAACCTGTCGAAATTCCTGCAGAGTTCATTGACCGGTTCCAGCGTCAGCCAGTACCGGGAGGACAACGAGTTGATCGAAATCCTGCTGCGCGGCACCGTGCACGAACGCACCGAACTGTCATTGCTGCCGAGCCTGGCAGTGCCGACGGACAACGGCAAAAGCGTGGCGCTGTCACAAATTGCCACCCTCGAATACGGTTTCGAAGAAGGCATCATCTGGCACCGCAACCGCTTGCCGACGGTGACCGTACGCGCCGATATCTACGGCAAGGAACAGCCCGCGACGCTGGTCCAGCAGATCCTGCCGACGTTGGAAGGCGTGCGTGCCGAACTGCCGGATGGCTACCTGCTCGACGTGGGCGGGACCGTGGAGGATTCCGCCCGTGGACAGAATTCGGTGAAAGCCGGGGTGCCACTGTTTATCGTGGTCGTGCTGACCTTGTTGATGCTGCAGTTGCGCAGTTTCTCGCGTACCGCGATGGTGTTTCTGACGGCACCGCTGGGCTTGATCGGGGTGACCTTGTTCCTGCTGGTATTCCGCCAACCCTTCGGTTTCGTCGCCATGCTCGGGACCATTGCGCTGTCGGGGATGATCATGCGCAACTCGGTGATCCTGGTGGACCAGATCGAGCAGGACATCAAGGCGGGGCTGGCACCGTGGCAAGCGATCATCGAAGCCACCGTCCGCCGCTTCCGCCCGATTGTGCTGACCGCCCTCGCGGCGGTATTGGCGATGATCCCGCTGTCGCGCAGTGTGTTCTTCGGGCCGATGGCCGTGGCGATCATGGGCGGGTTGATAGTGGCGACGGCGTTGACACTATTGTTCTTGCCGGCCCTGTATGCTGCGTGGTTCCGAGTGAGGAAGGACGTCGCGTAATCATGCTGGCCACCGTTTCAGCCCTTATGTTGTTGTTGCTTGCCCCAGGCCCTACCAACACCCTGTTATTTCGTGCCGGTGTGTTGTGTGGCTTGCGGGCTTCGTGGAGGCTGGCATTTGTCGAGTGCCTGGCGTACCTGCTGCAAGTTTCGGTATGGGGCGTGGCATTGCTGTACCTGTCGGCGTACTCGCCATGGGCGCTGAAGGCAACGCAATTGGCGGCAGCCTGCTACTTGCTCTATGTCTCCTACAAGCTTTGGCAGCGTAAGAACAGTGTCATCCACCCCGGTTCCGACCGTTTCTCCGGGCTGTACTTCTTCTGGCTGACGGTGATGAATCCCAAGGGATTGCTGATCGTGTCATTCATTGCACCGTTCGGCACCTTTGCCACGCTACCCGGCTATGCCGGGTTCATGGCCACGCTGGTGCTGGTGGTGATTCCAGTGGGGGCGGGGTGGATCATGCTGGGCAGCCGCTTTGAAGGAATTCAAAAGGCCTGGCTCACGCCATTGAAGATCAACCGTGCGACCTCTATTGCGATTGGCTGCTTTGCCACGCTGATGGTGGGGCGGTTGGCGGAATCGATGGTGAATTGAGGGAGCGCGCGTCTCAGATTTGATGTTTATTGAGATAGTTGCAGTTTTCTGCTGTACTCAAGTCTCAGAAATCGAAAAATTGAGATTTTGATGATCAAGTTGCCACCGAGGGTGCCGGAAGGGGTTTTCGTTTTAATTGGCCAGGAACCCCATCTTCAGCATCTTTCTGACTATATGAAGCTGACTCAGCCAACCGATAGCCAGGGGCGTTACTTACACTTTGATCAACTACGTCACCGCTTCCCAAAGCATTTGGATCAGGCGATATGCTGGGGCATCGTAAAATACGAGCGCTCTCGTCTGTACCAGCAAATATTGCCCGTCGGTACGCCTGAGGCCTGGTGCAAGTTTTTACTGACACCGACCGCACAGCGCGTGGTATCCACGGTCGACAGGTACGCCTCAACTGCAGCACTTGAGTACATGAGCAGCAAGATTGGGAAGGCCGCTCACATCAAGTATCTGCTCAATGATTTGATTGAAGATGAAGCCATCAGCAGCAGTCAGCTGGAAGGGGCAGCAACCACGACGCTCGTAGCAAAAGATATGTTGAAAAGAGAGCGGCTACCCAGAACACCCGATGAAAAAATGATCATTGGTAATTACCGGATGATGCGTTTCGCTTGGGATAAGAGAAACGCTCCTCTCAGTGCCGAACTGATCGCTGAAATGCATGAGGTGGGTGTTCAAGGCATTGACGATGACAAATATTCTCCCGGCAGCTTTCGTCTAAATGATGACGTAGTTGTCCAAGATGGTGATAGCAATGTGGTCCATACGCCCCCTCCTGCAGAAGGCATCGCCAAAAGATTGGGGCGATTAGCTGACTGGATCAACACCTGCCACGACGACGCTACGACAAGCCGCTACCTCCATCCGTTGATCAAAGGTATTTCTCTGCATTTTGCGCTGGGTTACGAGCACCCTTTTCGGGATGGCAATGGTCGCGTGGCGCGTGCGTTGTTTTATTGGTTTATGTTTAAAAGCGATTACGCGGCATTCAGGTATATCTCCATCAGTGTTCTGCTTAAGAATGCCGCCGTTCAGTACGGTACGTCTTACCTCTATACCGAGACAGATGAACTGGATCTGACTTACTTTATTGACTACCAGTGCTCTGTGGTCCAGCGGGCGGTTGATAGCTTCAAGGCGTCTTACGAAAAAAGTGTTAAGGAGGCTGAGTCGTTCGAGCAATGGCTCTGGGAGTCAGGGCTTTACAAAGAGTTGAACGAGAAACAGAAGACTGTATTTCAGGTCGCCAAGAGTGGCACCGCGAAGCAGTTCACTGCGGTCAACGTGAAGGAAAATCTGGGCTGTTCCTACAACACGGCGTCAGCCGTCCTGAACGGTCTTGTTGAATTGAACATCTTCGTCAAGAAGAAGCAGGGTCGTGAATGGGTTTTTTCAATGCGTGATCAAGCAGAAATACAAAAAAACTGGTTGAAGACTTCTCGTTAATTTAACGAATGCCCACGTCTTCTTGAACCGTGGGCATTACGGGTATTACAGCGCCCCAAACACCTTCTTCGCCAAACTGGTAGCCGCCGCCGCCGGGTTCTCGCGAATGGTTTCTTCCTGCTTGGCAATCATCTTGAACAAACCGTCCAGTGCCTGCTCGGTTACGTAGCTCTCCACATTGGCGCTTTTGGCGTCCACCGCACCGAAAGCCGCAGCCTTGCCGGCCAGGGCATTGTACTGCTGGGCTACGCCGACCTTGTCGGTAGCCGCCTTGACGATGGGCAGGAACTTGGCGCGGATCTGTTCACGGCTGCTTTTGTTCAGGTACTGGGTAGCGGAATCCTGGCCACCGCTGAGGATGCCCTTGGCGTCCGTCACGCTCATGTTCTTCACGGCATTCACCAGGATCGGCTGGGCCTGGGTCACGGCGGTTTCAGCAGCCTTGTTCATGCTGGTTTCCAGCTGCGTGACCTGGTCACCCATGCCGAACATCTTCAGCTTGTCGGCGACTTTGCCCAGCTTGCCAGGCAGGCCGATCTTCACTTCCGGGTTGTTGCTGAAACCACCGGGTACACCCAGTTGTTTCACGGCGATTTGCGCGCCTTGGGTCAGGGCGTCCTTGAGGCCGCCGCTGGCGTCGCCCTGGGACAGGCTGCTGAGGTCCAGGGCCATGGCGTTGGCACCGAGCAGCAGGCCGGCACACAGGGCAGTCAGGCGAAGGGAGTTACGGAGCATGGGCGCTTCCTTTTTATCGAATTCAGTGGGCCGCCGCGTCAACGCGCAGACGCAGTGGTTGAGGAGCCTGGCCGTTGAGCTGTACAGCGTGTCGCTCGGTGGTAATAAACAGTAGCTTGCCATCCACTTCGATGCGAGCGCTGACCGAGTAGCTGTGGCCGGGTTTGACCTGGGCCGGGTCGTAGCTCAGGTGAAACGGCAGCGGCACCTGGCCTTTGACCGGGCCTTTCTGCTCGGCGAGGGTCACAGCCGGTGCATCTGCCAGGGAAACGTCTTGCAGGCTCACACTCAAGGTCGCGGTTGGCGGCAGGGCGATGCGTTGCAGGTAGAACACTTCGCCATCGAGGCTGGCCTTGGGGGTGGGGCTCATGGACTGGCAAGCTCCGAGCAGGGCGGTAAGGCCCAGGAGGATGATCTTTTTCACGGTGTCGCTCCTTTTCAACGGCGCCGGCATCCAACCAACGCCTTTTCAAATCTAGCGGTTTTCTTCAGGTTCGATGGGTATTTCGGCCGCGCCATCCACACGATGCAATGCCACCTGGCGAATCGACAGGCGAATATCTGCTGGCAATACGCGCTTGGCCGCGCCTTCGGCCAGTTCGCCGAGCAGGTCGTGATAGCTCAGCTTGCCGGCGTCATCGCGGCGCAGCACATCTTGTTCCAGCAAGGTCTGGATGAAATGTCGGAAAAGGCTCTTGTCGAAGAATTCCGGGGCATTGAGGCCATGCAGGATCGACAGGCGCTGGGCCATGATCGTGCACAGGTCTTCCAGCTCTTCGGCGCTGATGCTGTTCTGGCCGCTGTTGAGCAGCAGCGAAATCGCCATGTAGAAGCGTTGCAGGGTCTGGGCGATGCTCTTGGACAGCAGCGTCAGCAACACGAAGTGCCGTGAACTCGGCGCCGGGCGCAGGTATACGTTGTTTTCGAAACGCAGCAAACCTTGTTCGACAAAGGCTTCCAGCCACTGGTCGATCACGGTATCGAGTTCTTCCAGCGACCAGCGGATAAACAGCTCCGATTGCAGGTACGGGTACAGCGCGTGGGTGTAGCGCTGGATCTGCTCGCGGCTCATCCGCGAGCTGCTCTGGAAGAAACTCGCCAGCAGTGCCGGCAGGGCAAAGATGTGCAGCACATTGTTGCGGTAGTAGGTCATCAGGACAGCGTTCTGCTCGTCCAGGTACAGAATCTTGCCCAACGCATCGCTCTGTTCCGACAGCAAATCCATGTCCTTCACATGCTTGATCAGCGCCAGGCCATCACCTTCGGGCAAGGTGGTGTGCGGCGAGTAGGGCACACGGCGCAACAGCGCCAGGTACAGGTCCAACTGGCGCGCCATGGCTTGTTCGTCCAGGGCCAGGCGGGTGGTGGACAGCAGCGCCAGGGCGACCAGGTTCACCGGGTTCACGGCGGCGGCTTCGTTCAAGTGGCGTGCCACCTGTTCGCCGAGGCGGTTGGTGGTTTCGTTGAGCCAGGCCGGCTTGTAGTTCGGCCCCAGCTCCTGGGCACGCCAGTCCGGTTGTTCGCTGTCGAGGAATTCGGCCAGCTTGATCGGTTCGCCGAAGTTGACCGCGACCTGGCCGAAGCGCTGCTTGAGGGCGCCGATCACCTTGAAAATATCGAAGATCGACTCTTTCTTCTTGCTCGCGCCGCGCAATTCACCGAGGTAGGTACGACCTTCGAGTACGCGTTCATAACCGATGTACACCGGCACGAACACGATCGGCATGCGCGATGAGCGCAGGAAGCTGCGCAGGGTGATCGCCAGCATCCCGGTCTTCGGCTGCAGCATGCGCCCGGTACGCGAGCGTCCGCCTTCGACGAAGTACTCCACCGGGAAACCCTTGGTGAACAAGGTATGCAGGTATTCGTTGAACACCGAGGTGTACAGCGGGTTGCCCTTGAAGGTGCGGCGCATGAAAAACGCACCGCCACGGCGCAGCAGGCTGCCGATCACCGGCATGTTCAGGTTGATCCCGGCGGCGATGTGCGGTGGGGTCAGGCCATTCTTGAACAGCAGGTAGGACAGCAGCAGGTAATCGATATGGCTGCGGTGGCAAGGGACGTAGATCACCTCGTAGCCCTGGGCAACCTTTTGCACGCCTTCGATGTTGTTGACCTTGATGCCGTCGTAGATCTTGTTCCAGAACCAGCTCAGCACCACTTCGAGAAAGCGGATCGCGGTGTAGGTGTAGTCCGAGGCGATTTCGTTGCCGTAGCGCAAGGCCTGGGCCTTGGCTTTTTCCGGGCTGATCTTTTCCCGTTCGGCCTCGTCGATGATGGCCTGGCGCACCAGCGGCATGTTGACCAGGCCCTTCACCAGATTGCGCCGGTGTGACAGATCGGGACCGATCACCGCCGTCTTCAGGTTACGAAAGTGCACACGCAGGATGCGTTGGGCCATGCGCACCGTGCGTTCGTGCCCTTTATTGTGCTCGATCAATTCACGCAGGTTGATTGGCGCAGAGAATTGCACGCGGGTCTTGCGACCCAGGATCAGGATGCTCAACAGGCGACGTAGACGCCCGGTGACCGCCCAGCTGTCGGCAAACAACAGCTTCCACGGGCTGGACTCGCTCTCGGGGGACTGGCCCCAGAACACGCTGACCGGAATGATTTGTGCATTCTCTTCGGCGTGCTCGCTGAGGGTATCGACCAGGCGGGTCAGCGTGGGCGGTGCACCACGCTTGTCCTGGCGGCCGAGCCAGTCCGGTTCCGGCGTGAGGTAGAAGAACGCCGCCGGTTCCATCAGCGGGCCGACCGAAACCGGCAGCACCGGGCGCGGCAGGCCGGCCTTGGTGCACTCGGCATCGACCACGGCCAATTCGGTGAGGGAGGGTGATTGCAGGACGTAGAACACCGGCCGGCTGCGGTCCAGGTTGAGGGTTAGGGACGACTGGTTGATCGTCTCCGAGCGAACCCAGAGGTACAACAGTCGGCGCAAGGTGCCAAACACTAGACGGCGGAACGGGGAGCGGGTCATAGGCGTGCTGCTTCAAGTGGAAAAAACCGAGCAGGCGCTCGGGCGGGTAGTGTGCCGTATTCGCCGAAAATCGGCAAAAAAGCAGCGATGTAAACTTGAGTTGATCGTTTTTGAGCCTGTCTTATACTCGGCAGTTCAATGCGACTGACCCAACAATAAAAAACTGTGGGAGCAAAAACAGAATGGCAACGCGTGAAACCGGCAATGTGAAATGGTTCAACGATGCAAAGGGCTATGGCTTCATTCAACGCGAAGACGGCAAGGATGTGTTCGTGCACTACCGCGCCATTCGCGGTGAAGGCCATCGCTCCCTGGCCGAGGGACAGCAGGTGGAGTACGCCGTGGTGAGCGGCGAGAAGGGGTTGCAGGCGGAAGATGTGGTGGGGCTTTAACGCGCGCTGAACCCCTGTTGTGGTGAGCGGGCTTGCCCCGCGTTGGGCTGCGAAGCGGCCCTAATAAGAACGCCGCGTTGTGTCAGGCACTCCGCGGCGTAGGGTTTTAGGGCCGCTTCGCAGCCCAGCGCGGGGCAAGCCCGCTCACCACACAAGCCCTTCCCTCATGCTTTCAGGATCAGGCTGTTTTCCAGGTGATCTGCTCTTCACCGTCCACGCTGATCCGGATCCAGGTATCGGCGCTTTCTTCGCCTTCTTCCTCGACCCAGGTCCCCGGTGCACAACGCACTTCCACGTTCAGTGCGGCAAACGCAGCGCGGGCGCAGGCAATGTCGTCGTCCCACGGCGTCTGGTCACTTTCCAGGTACAGGCTGTTCCATTTGCCGACGGCTTTGGGCAGCCAGGTGACCGGCACGTTGCCGGCCTTGCATTTGTAGGTCTGGCCTTTCTGGACCCAATCGGTGCACGGGCCCAGGGCGGCGCCCAGCCAGGCGGCAATGGCCTTGTGGTCGACGTCGGCGTCCTTCAGGTAAATCTCGATATCGGGTTGGCGCATGGATGTTCCTCGTTGCGGGATTCGAAAATCCATTCGCGGGTATTGGAAAGGTGTTTATTGAAGCACGAAATAGTCGTAGCGCATCGACACGGTGACCACCAGCGGCTCGGCCGCCTCGATCACTTGCGCACGGCGCTCGGCACTGGCACGCCAGCCGTGAGGCGTCATGGCCAGCAGGTTGGCGCGGTCCCGGGGCTCGGCCAGGTTCAGCGTGAATTCCAATGTTTCGCTGTGCGCCAGGCTCATGCCGTCCGGCACCAGGGCCAGGTGCTTGTCGTCGGTGTATTCACGCACTTCGTCGTACAAGCGCTCGCGCAATTCCATCAGGTGGCCGCTGGTCGGACCGACCTTCATCAGACCGCCGCCGGGGCTGAGCAGGCGCTTGGCCTCTTCCCAGTCCAATGGGCTGAACACGCTGGCGAGAAACTGGCAGCTGCCTGACGCCAACGGCACGCGGGCCATGCTGGCGATCAACCAGGTCAGCGCAGGGTTGCGCTTGCATGCACGCTTGACCGCTTCCTTGGAAATGTCCAGTGCGTAGCCATCGGCGTGAGGCAGGGCATCGGCGATTTGCGCGGTGTAGTAACCCTCGCCACAGCCGATATCGACCCAGCGCTGCGGCGCGCGTTCGGCGGCCAGTTCGGCCAGGCGCCTGGCCACCGGGGCGTAGTGCCCGGCGTTGAGGAAATCGCGGCGCGCTTCGACCATGGCCAGGTTGTCGCCCGGGTCGCGGCTGTTCTTGTGCTGCACCGGCAACAGGTTCAGGTAACCCTGGCGCGCACGGTCAAAACGATGCCCGGCCGGGCACGCCACGCCATTGTCCACCGTGTTGAGCGGCGCGCTGCAAATGGGGCAGGCGAGCATCAGGCGAGCAACTTGATCAGGGTCTGGTAGTAGATTTCGGTCAGCACATCGAGGTCGCTGGCCAGGATGCGCTCGTTGACCTGGTGGATCGTCGCGTTGACCGGGCCCAGCTCGACCACTTGGGTGCCGAGGGTTGCGATGAAACGCCCATCGGAGGTGCCACCGCTGGTGGACGCCTGGGTCTCACGCCCGGTGATTGCCTTGATGCTCGCCGACACCGCATCCAGCAAGGCGCCCGGTTCGGTGAGGAACGGCAGGCCCGACAGCGCCCATTCCACGTGCCAGTCCAGGCCATGCTTGTCGAGAATCTCCGCAACCCGTTGCTGCAGACCTTCGACGGTGGACTCGGTGGAGAAACGGAAGTTGAACACCGCCTTCAGGTCACCGGGGATCACGTTGGTCGCGCCGGTGCCGGAGTTGAGGTTGGAAATCTGGAAGCTGGTCGGCGGGAAGAAGGTGTTGCCGTCATCCCAGTGCTCGGCGGCCAGTTCGGCCAGGGCCGGCGCGGCCAGGTGGATCGGGTTCTTCGCCAGGTGCGGGTAGGCTACGTGACCTTGCACGCCGCGCACGGTCAGGGTGGCGCCGAGGGAGCCGCGACGGCCGTTCTTGACCACGTCGCCCACCAGCGTGGTGCTCGACGGTTCGCCGACGATGCACCAGTCCAGGCGTTCCTTGCGTGCAGCCAGGCGTTCGATCACGGCCTTGGTGCCGTGGTGCGCCGGGCCTTCTTCATCGCTGGTGATCAGGAAAGCCACCGAACCCTTGTGGTCGGGGTAGTCGGCGACAAAACGCTCCGCCGCCACCAGCATGGCCGCCAGGCTGCCTTTCATGTCCGCTGCGCCACGCCCGCAGAGCATGCCGTTTTCATCGATCAGCGCGTCGAACGGGTCGTTCTGCCACGCCTGCACCGGGCCGGTCGGTACCACGTCGGTGTGGCCGGCAAAGCACAGCACCGGGCCATCGTGCTTGCCGTGGGTGGCCCAGAAGTTGTCCACGTCTTCGATGCGCATCGGCTCAAGCGCAAAACCGGCGTCGCCCAGGCGCTGCATCATCAGCTTCTGGCAATCGGCGTCGATCGGCGTCACCGAGGGGCGACGGATCAGGTCGATGGCAAGTTGAAGGGTCGGCGAAAGGTCGGCATGGGCCGTCATGGGAAACTCCGGAAGCATGTGATGGGCGCAGGACGTAAGGGGCGCAGATTCAGTGTGGGAGGGGGCTTGCCCCCGATGGCTGAGTGTCAGTCACTGCATCTGTTGACTGGCTCACCACCATCGGGGGCAAGCCCCCTCCCACACAAAGCATTGGCCGAGCCAAGACTCATAAAACGGCCGTTATCTTATAGCAAAACGGCGGCCAGAGGCCGCCGTTTAGTGCATTGCGCAAGTTTTTACGCAGCCGGTGCGGGTTGCGTTGCCGCCGCCGGTTTCGGCAGCGAAGACAGGAACGCCATGACCAGCGCCGCCACATACGGCAGCGACTGCACCAGCAACATCACCACCCAGAAGCGGATGTCATTGCTCGGCAGGCCCTGCACCAGGTAGATCCCCAGCGCCGCGCCCCACAACAGCAGCATGATGAACATCTCTTCGCGGGCTTCGGAAATCGCCACCCAGAAGCCGTGGTTATCGGCGTTTTTCGGTGTACGGAAGAACGGGATACTGGTGGTGAAGAAGCCATACAGCACCGCCTTGGCGATGGTGTGGGACAACGCCAGACCGGCCAGCGCCGCGCAGAATGCGTCCTTCAAGTTCACGCCTACCGCACGACGGTACAGGAAGATGATCTTGCCCACCTTGAACACGAACAGCGCCAACGGCGGGATCGCGAAAATCAGCAGCGGCGGATCGACCCGCGTCGGCACGATGATCATCGCCGCCGACCACAGCAGCGCACCCACGGTGAAGAAGATGTTCATGCCGTCCGCCACCCACGGCAGCCAGCCCGCCAGGAAGTGGTAACGCTGGCCACGGGTCAGTTCGGTGTCCTTGCCGCGCAACAGGCTCGCGGTGTGGCGCTTGATGATCTGGATCGCGCCGTAGGCCCAGCGGAAACGCTGTTTCTTGAAGTCGATAAAGGTATCCGGCATCAGGCCCTTGCCGTAGCTGTCGTGGTAATACGCCGCCGACAGGCCTTTCTCGAACACACGCAGGCCCAGTTCGGCGTCTTCGCAGATGCACCAGTCGGCCCAGCCCAGTTCTTCGAGCACCGAGCGACGGGTCATGGTCATGGTGCCGTGCTGGATGATCGCATCGCGGTCGTTGCGGGTGACCATGCCGATATGGAAGAAGCCTTTGTATTCCGCGTAGCAGAGCTTCTTGAAGGTGCTTTCGTTCTGGTCGCGGTAATCCTGCGGCGACTGCACCACGGCGATTTTCGGGTCGGCGAAGTGCGGCACCATGTGCTTGAGCCAGTTCGGCGATACGCAGTAATCGGAGTCGATCACCGCGATCACCTCGGCATCCTTGGCGGTGTGCGGGATCAGGTAGTTCAGTGCGCCACCTTTGAAACCGGCCAGGGGCGCGACATGGAAGAACTTGAAGCGCGGGCCCAGGGTTTCGCAGTAGTCGCGCACCGGCTCCCACACGGCCGGGTCCTTAGTGTTGTTGTCGATGATCAGGACTTCGTAGTCCGGGTAATCGAGCGCGGCCAACGCGTCGAGGGTCTGTTTGACCATCTCCGGCGGCTCGTTGTAGCAGGGCACGTGGATCGACACTTTTGGGCGGTAGTCCGAATCTCCCACTACTGGCAGGAATTCACGCCGACGCTTGTGGGTCCAGACCGCTTCCGCCAGCTCATGGGCTTCGGTCAGCAACACGATAAACACGCCCAGGGCACCGAGGGCCAGGAGAATGCCCACGGTCACGCTGAACCAGGTGCTGTATTGCTGGCTGTAGTCGTAGCCGATCCACACCAGCACCGAACCGCACAGGAACGCGATAAAGGTCAGGAAGGTACGGCCGCGCTGGCGCAGGGCCGAGCCGTCGATCATCAGCAGGGTCAGCGACAACAGCGCAAGCACCACCGAACCGATGGCCAGCACGCGCCATTGCGGGATCGCGACCACGGGGCCTTCAAAGTTGAATTTCTGCTGGCGTGCGGCGTTGTACACGCCCCAGTAGGCGCCCGCCGAGCCTTCGTCGCTGACTTTCCACGGCTGATCGAAGGCCTCGATCACAAAGTAGTTGTAGCCCTGGCGGTTCAGCTTGTTTACCAGCGTACGCAGGTAAATCGCCTGGTCGGCCGGGGAGGTTTCATTACCCCCGCGCATGCGGCCGTTGCTCGGCCAGCCCACTTCCGACAGCAGCAGCGGTTTTTTCGGGAACAGTTTCTTCAGGTCACGGGCACGGTCGAGTACATACTGGCCGGCCTTGTCCATCGGGATGTATTCCCAGAACGGCAGGATGTGCGCGGCGATCAGGTCGACGTGCTTGGCCAGTTGCGGGTTCTTTTCCCAGATGTGCCACTGCTCGGAGGTCGTCACCGGTACTTTCACGGCGGCGCGCACCCGGTCCAGCAGCACAATCAGTGCCTCAGGGGTGATTTCTTCCCGGAACAGGGCTTCGTTACCCACCACTACCCGCACCACACTGCGCGAGGTGTTGGCGATTTCGATGGCACGCTGGATTTCTCGCTCGTTGCGCTCCAGGTCCGGGCTGATCCAGATCCCCAGCGTCACGCGCAGGCCGAACTCTTCCGCCAGCTTGGGGATGTCCCCCAGGGTGCCGTCGACCGAGTAGGTGCGGATGTTGTCCGTCAGCTTGCTCATGATCGCAAGGTCTTGACGCATCTGGTCGTCGGTCGGGTACTGGTCTTTCTGTGGGAACTGGCCTTGCTGGAACGGCGAGTAGGAAAAACCGGAGATCTGTTCGGGCCAGTTGGGGGTGGTGACGGGGCGGTTGATCAGCGCCCAGAAGCCGGTGAACAGCGCGGCGATTGCCAGCACGATCACCAGGTTGAGTCCAAATTTACGCGATGCCATGGCTATTTCGGGTTCCAAAAGGTGTGGAACGAAAAGAGGTGTCGGCCTGCGCCGAACGGCGCGCATCCTACACCGGCCCTTCCCTGACCGTACAGCAAGCAGAGAAAAACCGGACATTAGTCAGCGAAAGGCCATCTTAGTTCTTAACTTGTAGCTTGAAGCTTCGAACTTGTCGCTGCGTAGCCCTATAATGCGCGCCGGTTTTTGGGGTAATGGTCATGAGTACAGAAGATCCGCGGTTTGCAGGCGTCGCCCGCTTGTATGGCATTGAAGGCCTGGAGCGCTTGAAAGCGGCCCATGTGGCGATCGTCGGCGTCGGCGGCGTAGGCTCCTGGGCGGCGGAAGCCATGGCCCGTTGTGGGGTGGGCGAGATTTCGCTGTTTGACCTGGATGACGTCTGTGTCAGCAACAGCAACCGCCAGTTGCACGCCCTGGACAGTACCGTGGGCAAACCCAAGGTCGAGGTGATGGCCGAGCGCCTGCGCGGCATCAACCCGCACTGTACGGTGCATGCGGTGGCCGACTTCGTGACCCGCGACACCATGGCCGAATACATCACCCCCAACATCGATTGCGTGATCGACTGCATTGACGCGGTCAACGCCAAAGCTGCGCTGATCGCCTGGTGCAAGCGCCGCAAGATCCAGATCATCACCACCGGCGGCGCCGGCGGGCAGATCGACCCGACGTTGATCCAGGTCTGCGACCTGAACCGCACGTTCAACGATCCGCTGGCCTCGAAAGTGCGTTCTACCTTGCGTCGCGACTATGGTTTTTCACGCACCGTGACCCGTCATTACAGCGTGCCGTGCGTGTTTTCCACCGAGCAACTGCGTTATCCCAAGCCGGATGGCAGCATTTGTTTGCAGAAGAGTTTTGTCGGGGATGGCGTGAAGCTGGACTGCGCGGGTGGGTTTGGTGCGGTGATGATGGTGACCGCCACGTTCGGCATGGTGGCGGCGACCAAGGCGGTGGACAAGATTGTGGCCGGGGTGCGCAGGCCTTCCGAGCGGGTCAAGCCCACTTAATACTGGATACTTGCACCATTCAAAATGTGGGAGCTGGCTTGCCTGCGATAGCGGTGGATCAGTCAACCTCTTCGACGACTGACACCCTGTAATCGCAGGCAAGCCAGCTCCCACATTTAGTTTTGTATAAGGCTCAATGCTCGCATGCGCTGCAAGACCGCATTCAGGCCATTGCTGCGCGACGGCGACAATTGGCGGGAAAGCCCCAGTTGGTTGAACCAGTCGGGCAAGTCGACGGCTTGCAGCTCGGCGGCAGAGAGTCCATTGACCCGCGCCAGCAACAACGCCACCAACCCGCGAATCATCCGCGCCTCGCTGCTGGCGGCGAACTGCCAGTGGTCATCGTGCAATTGCCCGACCAGCCACACCAGGCTTTCGCAGCCCTGCACGAGATTGGCGTCGACTTTATCCTCATCGGGCAGGGCAGGCAGACGCTCGCCCCATTGCATCAGCATGCGCGCGCGCTGTTCCCAGCTGCCTACCGCCTGGAAGGCCTCCAGTGCAGCGACTGCATCTCGCGGCAGGCTCATCGCAACATATCCAAGGCCTGGTCCAGCGCTTCGAAGAAGCGTTCCAGGTCATCGGAATCGTTATACAGCGCCAGGGACACACGAATCGCCCCCGACAGATGCATCGCCTTGAGCAACGGCATGGCGCAATGGTGCCCGGCGCGCACAGCGATGCCTTGTTCGGTCAACAGATGCGCGAGGTCGGCGTTATGCACGCCTTCGACCACAAAGCTGACCAACGCCACTTGCGGCGAGCCCAGCACGCGCACGCCATTGCGCGCTTTCAAACCGCGCAGCAGATACTCGTGCAACGCCGCTTCATGGGCGATCACTGCCTGTTGGTCCAGCGAATTCAGATAATCCAGGCTGGCTCCCAGGCCGATCACGCCGGCAATCGGCGGTGTGCCCGCTTCGAAACCCAGCGGCGCCGGGCGGAAACTGGCGCTGTGGTAGTCGGCCTGTTGCACCATCTCGCCGCCAAACTGCCAGTGGCGCAGGTGGTGCAGGGCTTCGTTGCGGCCAAACAGCACGCCGACGCCGTCCGGCCCGTACAACTTGTGGCTGGAAAACACATAGAAGTCGCAGCCCAGGGCCTGCACGTCGTGGCGGCCGTGGACGATGCCTTGGGCGCCATCGACCACGGTCAGTGCGCCGTGGGCCTTGGCCGTTGTGATCAGCGTCTGTAAGGGTTGCCAGGCGCCCAGCACGTTGGATAGCTGGCTTACCGCCAGCAGGCGTGTACGCGGGCCGATCAATTCGGCGGCGGCTGTCAGGTCGATCACGCCGTCATCGTTCAACGGCAACACCACCAGCGTGGCAGCGCGGCGTTTGGCCAGTTGCTGCCAGGGCAGCAGGTTGGCGTGGTGTTCCAGGGCGCTGACCACAATCTCATCGCCCGCATTGAATAAGTGCTCAAGGCCGTAGGCCAAGAGGTTCAGCGCAGAAGTCGCGCCGTGGGTGAACACGATCTGCCCACTGTCGCCTGCATTCAACCACTGCGCGACCTTGCTGCGGCTGTCTTCGAACGCCTGGGTCGCATGGGCGCCGGGCAAGTGCTGGGCACGGTGCACATTGGCTGCGCCATTGGCGTAGTAATGGCTGATGGCATCCAGCAGGGCCTGGGGCTTTTGTGTGGTGGCGGCGTTGTCCAGGTACGTCTGGTCTTGCCGTTGCAGGGTGGCGATGGCCGGGAAATCGGCGCGCCAGGGGGAGGGCACTAGCATGGTGTTCAAGACTCGTATAAGCGAGCCCCAGGGTCGGGGCCCGCTAGTGGCATCGAGTGGCTGCTTAGTTGTGAGCGTGCAGCGCTTCGTTCAGTTCGATGGCCGATTTGTGGGTTTTGCACTCCACGGCACCGGTCTCGGAGTTGCGGCGGAACAACAGGTCCGGTTGGCCGGCCAGCTCGCGGGCCTTGACCACTTTGACCAGTTGGTTTTTCTCATCCAGCAGCGCGACCTTGGTGCCGGCGGTGACGTACAGGCCCGACTCCACGGTGTTGCGGTCGCCCAACGGGATACCGATACCGGCGTTGGCGCCGATCAAGCAGCCTTCGCCAACCTTGATCACTATGTTGCCGCCGCCGGACAAGGTGCCCATGGTGGAGCAACCGCCACCCAGGTCCGAACCCTTGCCGACGAACACGCCTGCCGATACACGGCCTTCGATCATGCCCGGGCCTTCGGTGCCTGCGTTGAAGTTGATGAACCCTTCGTGCATCACGGTGGTGCCTTCGCCCACGTAGGCGCCCAGGCGCAGACGCGCGGCATCAGCGATACGCACGCCGCTCGGCACCACGTAGTCGGTCATTTTCGGGAACTTGTCCACCGAGAACACTTCCAGCAGCTCGCCACGCAGGCGGGCTTCCAGCTGGCGTTCGGCCAGTTCGTTGATGTCGATCGCGCCCTGGCTGGTCCAGGCCACGTTCGGCAGCTGCGGGAACACACCGGCCAGGCTCAGGCCATGGGGCTTGACCAGGCGATGGGACAGCAGGTGCAGCTTGAGGTAGGCCTCAGGGGTGGAGGTCAGTGCGGCGTCTTCGGCCAGCAGGGTGGCGACCAGCGGGGTGTGGCTTTCGGCCAGGCGGTTGAGCAGCGCGGCTTGGGTGGCGTCGACATTCTTGAGGGCATCGGCCAGTTGCAGCGCTTGGCTGATGGTGAAGGTGATGGCCTGGTTGCCTTCGGTGTAACCGAGGATCGGCGCGATGGCCGCGACGATTTCAGCCGATGGGTTGAGCAGCGGCTGTGCGTAAAACACTTCCAGCCAAGCACCTTGGCGGTTCTGAGTGCCGACGCCGAAGCCCAGGCTGAACAGGGAATTGGACATGCTGTTACCTCTACAAAAATGGAAAGGGCTGGCCTACTTGAGGGCCGCCGAATAACTATCTGGCTTGAAGCCAATCAGGGTTCTGTCACCGAGATCGAGCACCGGGCGCTTGATCATCGAGGGTTGTGCGAGCATCAATTCAATGGCTTTCGACTGATCGAGATCGGCTTTGCGTTCGTCTTCGAGTTTGCGAAAGGTGGTGCCCGCACGGTTCAACACCACCTGCCAACCGTGCTCGTTGCACCATTGGGTCAAGTGTTCGCGGTCGATACCGGCCGTTTTGTAGTCGTGGAACTCATAGCCCACGCCGTGCTCATCGAGCCAGGTGCGCGCTTTTTTCATGGTGTCGCAGGCTTTGATGCCGAAAAGGTGCAACGTTTTGCTTGAAGCGGTCAAGGAATTGCCCCCCTTTGGACCAAGTGAAAATTAAAGGTCACGGATTATGCCACGACCAGCGGGCGGGTGCCCCTCGTCATGCGGCGTGCGACTTATGTGCAAAGGCCGGCAGGCAGCATAGGCGGTTAACATAGCTGGGTAATATGGCACTTCAGCGGCCAGTTGTTGCCTCATGTGTGTCGTTGCAAGTCGATTGTCCGGGAAACCCGCGTTATGCAAACCGCCTACACCGTTCTTATCCTGCTGATGCTGGTCAGCGTTTCGCGTCTGGTTGGGCGTGTCATTCCTCTGCCGTTGCCCCTGGTGCAGATCGCCGCCGGTGCCTTGCTGGCCTGGCCGACGCTGGGCCTGCATGTGGCGCTGGACCCGGAGCTGTTCTTGTTTCTGTTCCTGCCACCGTTGCTGTTTTCGGATGGCTGGCGTATGCCCAAGCGTGAGTTGTGGCGGTTGCGTGGGCCGATCCTGACGCTTGCGGTGGGGCTGGTGTTGTTCACGGTGGTCGGTGCTGGTTATTTCATTCACTGGATATTGCCTACGATCCCGTTGCCGGTGGCCTTCGCCCTGGCGGCGGTTTTGTCGCCGACGGATGCCGTGGCGGTGTCGGCCATTTCCCAGAATCGTTTACCTACGCCACTGATGCACATGTTGCAGGGCGAGGCCTTGATGAACGACGCATCGGGCCTGGTAACGTTCAAGTTTGCCCTGGCGGCGGCGTTGACCGGGGTGTTTTCCCTGGCGGATGCCAGCCTGACCTTCGTGTTGGTCGCCGTCGGTGGCCTGGCCGTTGGCGTGGCCCTGAGCTGGCTGGTCGGCCGACTGCGCGCCTGGATGATCGCCCGTGGCTGGGACGACCCGGCAACCCACGTGGTGTTCATGTTGTTGCTGCCCTTTGCCGCCTATGTGCTGGCCGAGCGCCTGGGAGCCTCGGGCATCTTGTCGGCGGTCGCGGCAGGCATGATGCAAAGCTGGCTTGATCTGCTACCGCGCCAGACCAGCACGCGCTTGCTCAACCGCAGCGTCTGGTCGCTGCTGGAGTTTGCCTTCAATGGCCTGATCTTCCTGCTGCTGGGCCTGCAACTGCCGGACATCATCAAGGCCGTGGTCAGCCATGAGCCGACACTGTGGCCGACCCTGTTTTATCGCTGCCTGGATGTGATTGCGATCTTCCTGGTGTTGGTAGTGCTGCGTTTTATCTGGGTGCAGAGCATCTGGCGGCTGTCAGGCCTGTTACGCCGGATTCGTGGGAAAAGCGAGCTGACGCTGGTGCCGACCGCCCGCTCTTGCTGGTTGTTGACCGTGGGTGGTGTGCGCGGTGCGGTGACGTTGGCCGGTGTGATGTCGGTGCCGTTGCTGCTGGCGCCGGGCCAGGACTTTCCCGAGCGCGACCTGCTGATCTTCATCGCGGCAGGCGTGATCCTCCTGTCGCTGATCGCCGCCTGTATCGCCTTGCCGTTGTTGTTACGCGGCATTGAAAAGAGCCCGGACGAGAAACGCCATAAAGAGGTCCGCGAGGCTTGGAAAAAAACGGCCGTCGCTGCGATCCATGCGCTGGAAACGGAAGAGCCCGTTGAGCCCGAAACCCAGGACGCCGCCCAGGCTGCGCTCGCCACCGAACTCAAGGCACGGCTGATGTCGGAATATCGCCATCAATTGGAGGTGTTCAACGACTCGGCCGAAGCCCAGGCGTTGGCACGGCAGATGGACCTGCTCGAGCGCAAATTGCGCCTCAAGGCGCTGCGGGCACAGCGCCTGGAGTTATACAGCCTGAGTCGTCATCACCAGATTGGTGATGACGTGCTGAGGGAGGTGTTGGCGGATCTGGATATGAGTGAGGCGAATCTGGGTCAGGTGAAATGACCCTCAAGCCCGTTAGCGGCGACGCTGAATAAAATCGCGAATGCGCTCAGCCGCTTCCACACACTCGGCCAACGGCGCGACCAACGCCATACGCACTCGCCCAGCGCCGGGGTTGGCGCCGTCCACTTCACGGGACAAGTACGAACCCGGCACCACGGTCACATGTTCTTCCACGAACAGATCGCGGCAGAATGCGGCATCGTCGCCGTTCACATTCGGCCACAGATAGAAGCCGCCATCCGGGCTCTGCACATCCAGCACCGGCTTGAGAATCGCCAGCACCGCGTCGAATTTCTCGCGATACAGGTCACGGTTGGCGTGCACGTGGGCTTCATCCTGCCAGGCGGCAATGCTCGCCAGCTGGGTTTGCACCGGCATCGCGCAGCCGTGGTAGGTGCGGTACAGCAGGAACGCCTTGAGGATGTCGGCATCGCCGGCCACGAAACCGGAGCGCAGGCCCGGCAGGTTAGAGCGCTTGGACAGGCTGTGGAACACCACGCAGCGCTTGAAGTCCTGGCGACCCAGTTCGACACAGGCGCTCAGCAGGCCGGGCGGCGGGGTTTGTTCGTCGAAGTACAGTTCGCTGTAGCACTCGTCGGCGGCGATGACGAAGTCGTATTCGTCGGCCAGGGCGATGAGTTTTTTCAGGGTGTCGACCGGGATCAGCGCGCCGGTCGGGTTGCCGGGCGAGCACAGGAACAGGATCTGGCAGCGTTTCCAGATGTCCGGCGTCACGGCGTCGAAGTCCGGGTTGAAGCCATTGGCGTCCAGGCACGGCAGGTAGTGTGGCTTGGCCCCGGCCAGGAACGCGGCGCCTTCGTAGATCTGGTAGAACGGGTTCGGGCTCACCACCAGCGCATCCTCGCCACGGTTGACCACGGTCTGGGTGAAGGCGAACAGCGCTTCACGGGTGCCGTTGACCGGCAAGATATTGCGCGCCGGGTCGAGCCAGCCCTTGGGCACGTTGAAGCGACGTTCGCACCAGGCACCGATGGCTTCGCGCAGCGCCGGGATACCCAGGGTGGTCGGGTACACGGCCATCTGGTCGAGGTTGTTGCTCAACGCTTCGGCCACGAACGTGGGAGACTTGTGCTTCGGCTCGCCGATGGACAGCGCAATCGGGCGCTTGTCCGGGTTTGGCGTAACGCTGCCGAGCAGGGAGCGCAGTTTCTCGAACGGGTAGGGTTGCAGTTGGTTCAGGGCGTTGTTCATGGGCATCTCGTTCAATTCGGTTTAAAGCATGCGGTCTGCTGGGCGAAGCCATCTAAATGTGGGAGGGGGCTCGCCCCCGATTGCAGTGTGCCAGCCAAAGCATTTTTATCTGATCCACCGCTATCGGGGGCAAGCCCCCTCGCACACGGGCCCTGTTTGTTTTTTAGAGAGTCAGGCGTGTCAGCTCGACGCCGGGTTCCTGGGTCACGCTCAATTGCTGGACGATCGCTTCCTGCAACCGCAGGCACAGCTCCGGGTCGGACAACGGCTGGTTGTCGGCATCGGTGATAAAGAACACGTCTTCCACGCGTTCGCCGAGGGTCGCAATCTTGGCGTTCTGCAACGACAGGTCGAACTCCAGGAAAATCCCACCGATACGCGCCAGCAGGCCTGGGCGGTCCGGGGCGCTCAGTTCGAGCACCGTCACCGGGCGCTGGGCGTCGTTGGAAATGGTCACCTGGGGCGCAAACGCAAAGTGTTTGAGTTGGCGCGGCACTCGACGCTGGATGATGGTCGGGTAGTCGTCAGGGTTGCGCAGGGCTTCGGTCAGGCCTTCGCGGATCTTCTTCACGCGCGCTGGATTGTCGCCGATCGAGTCGCCATCGGTGTCGAGCACGATATAGGTGTCGAGGGTGAACTGGCTGCTGGAGGTGATTACCCGTGCGTCATGGATGTTCAGGTTCAACTGGTCCATGGCCGCTACGGTCACGGCGAAGAAGTCGTGCTGGTCCGGCGCGTAGATGAAAATCTGCGTGCCGCCTTCGAATTCGCGCTGGGTGGTTTCCTTGATCAGCACCAGTGGGCCGCCGTCGGCCGGTTGCTGCAGGATCGCGTCGGTGTGCCAGGCCACATCACCGGCGGTGTGGCGCAGGAAGTAATCGTCGCCCAGTTGCGACCACAGTTGTTCCACATCGTCCGGGTCGTTGCCGCCGCGCACCAGGATATCCAGGGCGGCGCTTTGGGTGCGGCGGATCTGCTCTTCGCGGTCTACCGGGTTTTCCAGGCCACGGCGCAGGGCGCGCTTGGTCTCGGTGTACAGTTGGCGCAGCAGACTGGCGCGCCACGAGTTCCACAGCGTCGGGTTGGTCGCGTTGATATCCGAGACGGTCAGCACGTACAGGTAGTCGAGGCGGGTTTCATCGCCGACGATCTGCGCAAAGTCGTGGATCACCTGCGGGTCGGACAAGTCCTTGCGCTGGGCGGTGGTCGACATCACCAGGTGGTTCTGCACCAGCCAGACGATCAGGCGGCTGTCCCACAGCGGCAACTGGTGGCGCTGGCAGAAGGCCTCGGCATCAACCGCACCGACCTCGGAGTGATCGCCATGCCGGCCCTTGCCGATGTCGTGGTACAGGCCGGCCAGGTAGATCAGCTCGGGCTTGGGTAGCTTGGCCATCAATTTGCTGGCCAGCGGGAATTTCTCCGACACCTGGGTGTACTGCAGCTTACGCAGGTGCTTGATCAGGTTCAGGGTGTGGGCGTCCACGGTATAGATGTGGAACAGATCGTGTTGCATCTGCCCGACGATAAAACCGAACTCCGGCAGGTAGCGCCCGAGGATGCCGTAACGGTTCATGCGCCGCAGGTTGCGGTGGATGCCGATCTTGCACTTGAACAGCTCGATGAACAGGCTGGTGTTGCGGATATCGTTGCGGAAATCGTCGTCGATCAGGTGCCGGTTTTCCCGCAACAGGCGAATGGTATCGGCGCGCACGCCTTTGATTTCCGGCTGCTGGGCCATCAGCACGAAGATTTCCAGCATGGCAAACGGTGTGCGGCGGAACACGTTGTCGTTGCGCGCCTCGATATAGCCATCGTGCAGTTGGAAACGCGCATTGATCGGTTGCGGCGGCGCCTCGTCTTCGGGGGCCAGGATCACTTCTTCAAAATGCTGGATGATCAGATCGCTGAGCTGGGCAATGCTCATGACCACCCGGTAGTACTGCTGCATGAAGCTTTCGATGCTGGTCTTCGCGTCTTCGCCTTCAAAGCCCAGCAGGGTGGCGATGGAGCGCTGGTGGTCGAAGAGCAGGCGGTCTTCGGAACGCCCGGCCAGCATGTGCAAGGCGTAGCGCACTTTCCAGAGGAATTCCTGGGAGGAGGCCAGCAGGGCGTTTTCGCTTTCCACCAGGAAGCCTTCGCCGGCCAGGGCGCGCAGGTTCAGGGTGCCGTACTGGCGACGCGCAACCCACAGAATCGTCTGGATATCCCGCAGCCCGCCCGGCGAGCCTTTGACGTTGGGTTCCAGGTTGTATTCGGTGTCGTTGTACTTGTGGTGCCGGGCCTTTTGCTCGGCGCGCTTGGCCAGGAAGAAGTCCTTGCTCGGCCACATGTGCGCGGTGCTGGTGACTTCAAGCATACGCTGGCGCAGGCGCTCGGGGCCGGCGATGGTACGGCTTTCCATGAGGTTGGTGATGACGGTAAGGTCGGCGCGGGCTTCTTCGGCGCATTCGTCCACCGAGCGTACGCTTTGGCCGACTTCCAGGCCGATGTCCCACAACAATGTGAGAAAGCGCTCGATGGAATCGCGAAAGATCTCATGGTCGGCGCTGTCCAGCAGGATCAGCAGGTCGATGTCGGAGTAAGGGTGCAGCTCACCGCGACCGTAGCCGCCGACCGCCACCAGGGCGATGTCGGCGTCTTCGCTCCAACTGAACTGTTCCCAGGCTTTTTGCAGGATGTTATCGACGAACCAGGCTCGGTCCTCGATCAGTCGGCGGATGTCCCGCCCCCTGCGAAAGCGCTCGTCGAGCACCTCGCGGGCCTGGCGGATCGCCTTCTTGAACGCGGCGATGGGGCTCGCCTTCAGGGCCAGTTCGGCCTGGAACTGGCCACGGTCGAAGAGTTCGGGATCCACCTGGGGCATTGATCGGCTTTCCTTTCTATCTATTCAGTCAGTCACAACACAGTGGGGGAAAACCTGAGCAACGTTTATGCCGACGTTGTACCCGACGTACGCGGGATCGTGTCATCGGCTCGCAGCGTGAAAATCTCGTAGCCGGTCTCGGTGACCAGCAAAGTGTGTTCCCACTGGGCCGAAAGCTTGCGGTCCTTGGTGATGGCAGTCCAGCCGTCGCCCAGCACCTTGGTGTCGGCCTTGCCCTGGTTGATCATCGGCTCGATGGTGAAGGTCATGCCTGCCTTCAGCTCCATGCCGGTGCCGGCGCGGCCGTAGTGCAGGATCTGTGGCTCTTCGTGGAAGACCGTGCCGATACCGTGGCCGCAGAACTCGCGTACCACCGAGAAGCCGTTCTTTTCCGCATGCTTCTGGATCACTTCGCCGATGTCGCCCAGGCGGCAGCCAGGCTTGACGATCTCGATGGCCTTGTACATGCATTCCTGGGTGACCTGGGACAGGCGTTCGGCCCAGACCGGTACGTTGCCGACGTGGAACATGCGGCTGGTGTCGCCGAAGTAGCGGTCCTTGATCACGGTGACGTCGATGTTCAGGGTGTCGCCGTCCTTCAGCGGCTTGTCGCCCGGAATTCCGTGGCAAACCACGTGGTTGACCGAGGTGCAGATCGACTTGGGGAAGCCCTTGTAGTTCAGCGGCGCAGGGATGGCGCCCTGCACGTTGACGATATAGTCGTGGCAGATCTGGTTGAGGGTCTCGGTGGTGACGCCGGGCTTGACGTGTTCGGCAATCATTTCCAGCACGTCGGCAGCCAGTTTGCCGGCGATGCGCATGCCAGCGATGTCTTCGGCGGTTTTCAAACTAACGGTCATACAGGCTCTCTCTAGCGCGACGCGCTGAAATCAATACGGTTTACGGGCGTGCGACAAAAGGTTGCAAAATTCGCACAAGCCACAGAAAACGCGATTCTAACAGACCATGGCGTCAAATCATGAGCCTCTGATGATCGCTTCTGTCTATAAGGTAGGGCTATGTCACCTCTATTCAAGGGGTTACACGAACGCGCCCGACGGCAAATGTGATTGCGTGTTCCGTTTTTGCCGATGCTGTGGTATAAAATGCGCCGCTTTCCGGGGATACCCCGCAAAGCTTAAATCCACACACGTGTCGACACGATGACCTGGGTGCCGGAGGCCTTGATGCCGCTGGTTGGTCATTGGGATACGTGGAGGCCAAACCCGACTTATTAAGGAACTATCATGTCCCAAGTCAACATGCGCGATATGCTGAAGGCCGGTGTGCACTTCGGTCACCAGACCCGTTACTGGAACCCGAAAATGGGTAAGTACATTTTCGGCGCGCGTAACAAGATCCACATCATCAACCTTGAAAAAACCCTGCCAATGTTCAACGAAGCGCTGACTTTCGTAGAGCGCCTGGCCCAGGGCAAAAACAAGATTCTGTTCGTCGGCACCAAGCGTTCCGCTGGCAAGATCGTTGCTGAAGAAGCAGCACGTTGCGGTTCGCCGTACGTCGATCACCGCTGGTTGGGCGGCATGCTGACCAACTTCAAAACCATCCGTGCTTCCATCAAGCGTCTGCGTGACCTTGAAGTGCAAGCCGAAGACGGTACTTTCGCCAAGCTGACCAAGAAAGAAGCGCTGATGCGCTCCCGTGACCTGGAAAAGCTCGATCGTTCCCTGGGTGGTATCAAGGACATGGGCGGTCTGCCTGACGCACTGTTCGTTATCGACGTTGATCACGAGCGCATCGCGATCACCGAAGCCAACAAGCTGGGCATCCCTGTTATCGGCGTAGTCGATACCAACAGCAGCCCGGAAGGCGTTGACTACATCATCCCAGGCAACGATGACGCAATCCGCGCTATCCAGTTGTACATGGGTTCGATGGCTGACGCTGTCATCCGTGGTCGCAACCACGTTGCTGGCGGTACCGAGCAGTTCGTTGAAGAAGCTCCGGTAGCTGCCGCTGAGTAATTAGCGCCCTGGCGTTGACTCAGTAAGCAAAAAGGGGGCTTGGCCCCCTTTTTGCCACCTCGAAAACCATTTGTCGGCAGCGCGGCTACATCATCTGTAACGTGCAGCGGCCTACAAGGGAGATTCGGGAAGAATTGATCGCCCGTCTGATCGGGTGGAATGGTTGAAAACCTATCCAAGAGGATTTTGAAATGGCAGAGATTACTGCAGCGTTGGTTAAAGAACTGCGTGAGCGTACCGGCGAAGGCATGATGGATTGCAAAAAGGCCTTGACCAAGGCTGGCGGCGACATCGAAAAAGCCATCGACGACATGCGCGCTTCCGGCGCCATCAAGGCCGCCAAGAAAGCCGGCAACGTCGCTGCTGAAGGCGCTATCGCCCTGGTTGAAGACGGTAAAGCCGCCGTTCTGCTGGAAGTGAACTCGCAGACCGACTTCCTGGCCCTGCAAGACGACTTCAAGGCATTCGTTGCTGCCAGCGTCAAGAAGGCATTCGATGAGAAGCTGACCACCGTTGAGCCTCTGATCGAAGCTCAAGAAGCGGATCGCCTGGTACTGGTCGGCAAAGTTGGCGAAAACGTCAACATCCGTCGCCTGACTCGCGTTGAAGGTGATGTCGTCGGTGGTTACCTGCACGGCAACAAGATCGGTGTAGCTGTTGTTCTGAAAGGCGGCGACGTTGAGCTGGCCAAAGACATCGCTATGCACGTTGCTGCCAGCAACCCTGAGTTCCTGCTGCCTTCGGAAGTGTCTGCCGAAGCGATCGAGCGTGAAAAAGCGGTATTCCTGAGCCTGAACGCCGACAAGATCGCCGGCAAGCCAGAAAACATCGTGGAAAACATGATCAAAGGCCGTATCAGCAAGTTCCTGGCTGAAGCGAGCCTGGTTGAGCAGGCGTTCGTCAAGAACCCTGAAATCAAGGTTGGCGAACTGGCCAAGAAAGCCGGTGCTGAAATCGTTTCCTTCACTTACTACAAAGTAGGCGAAGGCATCGAGAAGCCGGTCGACAACTTCGCTGAAGAAGTTGCTGCCCAGTTGGCTGCCGCCAAGCAATAAGACAGCTTTCAACTGTCGCCCGAAAGAGGCTGCCCGCTCACGCGCGCAGCCTCTTTTCAAATGGGAAGGCCGATTTTAATTGGCATCCCTCCGGAACTGGCTTACAAAGCCGTGTTCCGATGGCGCTGTTACAGCGTCCAGCTAGAGTGAACGCAAGCCGTAAAACGGCTCGCCAAGAATTTTTAAAAAATACGCCGCAGGAGAGATTCGCAATGGCTCAGCAGGGCAGTGGTTATCAGGCTCGCTATAAACGCATTCTACTCAAGCTTAGCGGCGAGGCCCTGATGGGCTCGGAAGAGTTCGGGATCGATCCCAAGGTGCTCGACCGCATGGCGCTGGAAGTCGGCCAACTGGTCGGTATCGGCGTGCAGGTTGGCCTGGTGATCGGTGGTGGCAACCTGTTCCGTGGCGCGGCCCTGAGTGCTGCTGGCATGGACCGGGTCACCGGCGACCATATGGGCATGCTGGCCACTGTGATGAATGCCCTGGCCATGCGTGACGCCTTGGAGCGCGCCAATATCTCGGCTATCGTGATGTCGGCTATTTCCATGGTCGGCGTAACCGATCACTATGACCGCCGCAAAGCCATGCGCCACCTGAATTCCAAGGAAGTGGTGATCTTCGCGGCCGGCACGGGTAACCCGTTCTTTACCACCGATTCGGCAGCCTGCCTGCGCGCCATCGAGATCGATGCGGACGTGGTGCTCAAGGCGACCAAGGTAGACGGCGTGTACACCGCAGATCCATTCAAAGACCCGCATGCCGAGAAGTTCGATCATCTGACCTACGATGAAGTACTGGATCGCAAGCTGGGCGTAATGGATCTGACGGCTATCTGCCTGTGCCGCGACCACAAGATGCCACTGCGCGTATTTAACATGAACAAGCCCGGCGCCCTGCTGAACATCGTACACGGCGGCGCAGAAGGGACTCTGATCGAGGAAGGCCAACAATGATCAACGAAATCAAGAAAGACGCCCAAGCGCGTATGCAGAAATCCCTGGAGTCTCTGAGCCATGCATTCGGCCAGATTCGTACCGGCAAGGCGCACCCAAGCATCCTGGGCAGCGTGATGGTGCCTTACTACGGCTCCGATACCCCTATCAGCAGCGTCGCCAACATTACCGTTAAAGACTCGCGCACCCTGCAAGTCGTAGCGTTTGAGCGCAACATGCTGGGTGCTGTCGACAAGGCCATCCAGAGCGCCGGTTTGAACCTCAACCCGACCAACCTGGGTGAGTTGCTGCTGATCTCCATGCCGGCCCTGACTGAAGAGACCCGCAAAGGCTTCACCAAGCAGGCTCGCAGCGCTGCAGAAGACGCGCGTGTTGCCGTACGTAATATCCGTCGCGATGCCTTGGGTGACCTGAAGAAGCTGGTCAAGGACAAGGAAATCAGCGAAGACGAAGAGCGTCGTGCCACCGCCGATATCGACAAGTTGACCAAGGATGCCGAGGCCCAGATCACCAAGGCCACGGAAGAAAAAGAAAAGGACCTGATGGCCGTATAAGGGGTCAGGACGCCTTCATGGAAAAGACCAAGCAGACTGTACCCTCCGTGGTGCCGCGCCATGTCGCGATCATCATGGATGGGAATAATCGCTGGGCGAAGAAGCGCTTTATGCCGGGTGTCGCCGGGCATAAAGCCGGTGTCGATGCGGTAAGGGCTGTGATCGAGGTGTGTGCCGAGGCCAAGGTCGAAGTGTTGACCCTGTTTGCGTTCTCCAGTGAGAACTGGCAGCGGCCCGCCGAAGAAGTCAGTGCCTTGATGGATCTGTTCTTCAAGGCCTTGCGTCGTGAGGCCAAGCGCCTTAACGACAACAACATCAGCCTGCGCATCATTGGCGACCGCTCGCGCTTCCACCCGGAACTTCAGGCTGCCATGCGCGAGGCTGAGGCAATCACCGCTGGTGCCAACCGTTTTGTGCTACAGATCGCAGCCAACTACGGCGGCCAGTGGGATATCGCCCAGGCAGCGCAGCGGCTGGCTCGCGAAGTGCAGGCCGGGCACCTGCGGCCCGACGACATCACGCCCGAACTGTTGCAAACCTGCCTGGTGACCGGTGACCTGCCGTTGCCGGACCTGTGCATCCGGACCGGTGGTGAGCACCGCATCAGTAATTTCCTGCTGTGGCAGCTGGCCTATACCGAGCTGTACTTCTCCGACCTGTTCTGGCCGGACTTCAAACACGATGCCATGCGTAATGCACTGGCCGATTTCGCTTCCCGTCAGCGTCGCTTCGGTAAAACGAGTGAGCAGATCGAAGCTGGAGCCCGGGTTTAAATGCTTAAACAACGAATCATCACTGCACTGATCCTGTTGCCGATCGCCTTGTGCGGGTTTTTCCTGCTCGAGGGTTCCGGCTTTGCGCTGTTCATTGGCCTGGTCGTCACCCTGGGCGCCTGGGAATGGGCGCGCCTGGCCGGGTTCGGCGCGCAGTTGCCGCGCGTGGTGTATGCCGCCGTCGTGGCCGCGCTGGCGTTCCTCTTGTACATCCTGCCGGACCTCGCGCCCTGGGTGTTGGGGGCGGCGGTGCTGTGGTGGGCGCTGGCGACGTTCCTGGTGCTGACCTATCCGCGCACCAGCGGCCAATGGTCCAGCGTTGCCTGCAAGCTGGTGATTGGTTTGCTGATCCTCTTGCCGGCTTGGCAAGGGCTGGTGGAGATCAAGCGTTATCCAATGGGTAACTGGTTGATCCTGGCAGTCATGGTGCTGGTATGGGGGGCTGATATCGGTGCCTACTTCTCCGGTCGGGCCTTCGGCAAGCGCAAGTTGGCGCCGGCGGTCAGTCCGGGCAAGAGCTGGGAGGGGGTCTATGGTGGTTTGGCGTTGACACTGGTGATTGCGCTGGTGGTTGGTGTCGTGCGTGGCTGGGCGGTGAAGGAAATCTTCCTGGCGCTGCTGGCCACAGCCATTGTCGTGTTTGTTTCTGTGGTGGGTGACCTCACCGAAAGCATGTTCAAGCGTCAGGCCGGTATCAAGGACAGCAGTAACCTGCTGCCCGGGCACGGTGGTGTGTTGGACCGTATCGACAGCCTGACGGCGGCTATTCCGATCTTCGCTGTGTTGCTATGGATGACTGCTTCGTGAGCCGCCTTCAACAAGTGACCGTGCTGGGTGCAACCGGCTCGGTGGGGCTGAGCACCCTGGATGTGATTGCGCGTCATCCTGATCGCTATCAGGTCTTTGCCCTGACTGGGTTCAGCCGTCTGAGCGAGCTGTTGGCTTTGTGTGTGCGCCACGCACCGCGCTTCGTGGTAGTCCCTGAGGCAGGAGCGGCGCGTGGCTTGCAGGATGATCTGCGGGCTGCCGGGTTGGCGACTCGAGTGCTGGTGGGCGAGGAGGGGTTGTGTCAGGTCTCGGCTGACGCTGAGGTGGATACGGTAGTCGCCGCTATCGTCGGTGCCGCCGGCCTGCGTCCAACCCTCGCCGCTGTAGATGCCGGCAAGAAGATCCTGCTGGCCAACAAAGAAGCGCTGGTCATGTCTGGCGCGCTCTTCATGCAGGCAGTGCGTAAAAGCGGCGCGGTGCTGCTGCCGCTCGACAGCGAGCACAACGCGATCTTCCAATGCATGCCTGGCGACTATGCGCGTGGTTTGGGTCAGGTTGGCGTGCGTCGGATTCTGCTGACCGCCTCCGGTGGTCCGTTCCGGCAAACCCCGCTGGCCGAGCTTGAGCATGTTTCGCCCGACCAGGCATGCGCTCATCCGAACTGGTCCATGGGGCGTAAGATCTCGGTGGATTCGGCGAGCATGATGAACAAGGGGCTGGAACTGATCGAGGCGTGCTGGCTGTTCGATGCACGGCCGGATCAGGTCGAAGTGGTGATTCACCCGCAAAGTGTGATTCATTCCCTGGTCGATTACGTCGACGGTTCGGTACTTGCGCAGTTGGGTAACCCCGATATGCGCACGCCGATTGCCAATGCCTTGGCCTGGCCGGAGCGGATTGATTCAGGTGTCGCCCCGCTGGATCTGTTTGCAGTGGCCCGCCTGGACTTTGAAGCGCCGGACGAGCAGCGCTTTCCTTGTCTGCGCCTGGCCCGGCAAGCGGCCGAGGTGGGGAACAGCGCGCCAGCAATGCTGAATGCGGCCAACGAAGTGGCTGTGGCGGCGTTTCTCGAACGGCGCATCCGCTTTCCGCAGATCGCGAGTATCATCGAGGACGTCCTGGCGCTTGAGCCTGTCGTGGCGGTGAGTGACCTGGCGGCGGTATTCGAAGCCGATACCAAGGCTCGAGCCCTGGCAGAGCAATGGTTGAGCCGCAACACGCGTTAGCCTGTGGGCGGATGGGTTCGAGCCTTCAGGCACTGGATTGGAATGCGGAGAAATTAGATGAGTGCGCTTTACATGATTGTCGGCACCCTGGTTGCTCTGGGCGTGCTGGTCACCTTCCACGAATTCGGCCACTTCTGGGTGGCGCGTCGTTGCGGCGTCAAGGTATTGCGCTTTTCCGTCGGCTTCGGCATGCCGCTGCTGCGCTGGCATGACCGTCGTGGCACCGAGTTTGTGATTGCGGCCATCCCGTTGGGTGGCTACGTCAAGATGCTCGATGAGCGCGAAGGCGAAGTGCCTGCAGACCAGTTGGATCAATCCTTCAATCGCAAGACCGTTCGTCAGCGTATCGCCATTGTTGCTGCGGGTCCGATCGCCAACTTCCTGTTGGCGATGGTGTTCTTCTGGGTGTTGGCCATGCTGGGCAGCCAACAGGTGCGTCCGGTGATCGGTGCGGTTGAATCGGACAGCATCGCCGCCAAGGCCGGGCTGGTCGCTGGGCAGGAAATTGTTTCCATTGATGGCGAACCCACCACGGGTTGGGGCGCAGTCAATTTGCAGTTGGTGCGTCGCCTGGGCGAAAGCGGGACTGTGAATGTAGTGGTGCGCGAGCAGGGCTCCACCGCCGAAAGCCCGCGTGAACTGGCTCTCGACCACTGGCTCAAGGGCGCAGATGAGCCTGATCCGATCAAATCCCTGGGCATACGTCCATGGCGTCCGGCCTTGCCGCCGGTGCTTGCCGAGCTGGATCCGAAAGGTCCGGCCCAGGCTGCTGGCCTGAAAACCGGCGATCGCCTGTTGGCCCTCGATGGTCAGCCACTGGGTGACTGGCAGCAGGTGGTCGATCTGGTTCGTGTACGTCCTGATACCAAAATTGTGCTGAAAGTTGAGCGCGACGGTGCTCAAATCGACGTCCCTGTGACCTTGTCGGTTCGCGGGGAAGCCAAGGCGGCCGGGGGTTACCTGGGGGCTGGAGTCAAAGGTGTCGATTGGCCGCCATCGATGGTGCGTGAGGTGAGTTTCGGGCCGTTGGCGGCAATTGGCGAGGGTGCGAAACGCACCTGGACCATGAGTGTGCTGACCCTGGAATCGCTCAAGAAAATGTTGTTCGGCGAGCTCTCGGTAAAAAACTTGAGTGGACCGATAACCATTGCTAAAGTGGCGGGCGCTTCTGCCCAGTCGGGTGTCGCGGATTTCCTGAATTTCCTGGCTTATCTGAGTATTAGCCTGGGGGTTCTGAATTTGCTGCCCATTCCAGTATTGGATGGGGGGCATCTGTTGTTTTATCTGGTCGAGTGGGTGCGTGGTCGCCCCTTGTCGGATCGGGTGCAGGGTTGGGGGATACAGATCGGTATCAGTTTGGTGGTCGGGGTGATGTTGTTAGCCCTGGTCAACGATCTGGGTCGACTGTAACGCTTCGCTGAATTGCGAATCTGCCGCATTTTGCGGCAGTTTGTTTATTGCCAGTTGGAATAAGAAAGGACTTCATGAAACGTCTGCTGCTAACTGCGGTTCTCACCGTATTGATGATCGCCGAAGTTCACGCCGAGTCCTTCACCATCTCCGATATTCGCGTCAACGGCCTCCAGCGGGTTTCCGCGGGTAGCGTCTTTGGTGCCTTGCCGTTGAACGTTGGGGAACAGGCTGATGACCGTCGCCTGGTGGAATCCACTCGTGCGCTGTTCAAAACCGGTTTCTTTCAAGACATCCAACTGGGTCGCGAAGGCAACGTCCTGGTCATCACCGTGGTCGAGCGACCTTCCGTCGCCAGTATCGAGATCGAAGGCAACAAGGCGATCTCGACTGAAGACCTGATGAAGGGTCTGAAGCAATCCGGCCTGGCCGAAGGCGAGATCTTCCAGCGCGCCACCCTCGAAGGTGTGCGTAACGAGCTGCAACGCCAGTACGTTGCGCAGGGCCGCTACTCCGCGACCGTGGAAACGGAAGTGGTGCCGCAGCCGCGTAACCGTGTCGGCCTCAAGGTCAACATCAACGAAGGCACTGTGGCGGCGATCCAGCACATCAACGTGGTAGGCAATACCAAGTTCTCTGATGACGACCTGATCGACCTGTTCGAACTCAAGACCACCAACTGGCTGTCGTTCTTCAAGAACGATGACAAGTATGCCCGCGAAAAACTGTCCGGTGACCTGGAGCGCCTGCGCTCCTACTACCTGGACCGTGGCTACATCAATATGGATATCGCTTCGACCCAGGTGTCCATCACCCCGGACAAGAAGCACGTCTACATCACCGTCAACGTCAACGAAGGCGAGAAGTACAAGGTTCGCGACGTCAAGCTGAGCGGCGACCTGAAGGTGCCTGAAGACCAGGTCAAGGCGCTGTTGCTGGTGCAGAAAGACCAGGTGTTCTCGCGCAAGCTGATGACCACCACGTCCGAACTGATCACCCGTCGCCTGGGCAACGAAGGCTACACCTTCGCCAACGTCAACGGCGTGCCGACGCCCCATGATGATGACCACACCGTGGACATCACCTTCGTGGTCGATCCAGGCAAGCGCGCCTACGTAAACCGTATCAATTTCCGTGGCAATACCAAGTCTGCGGACGAAGTGCTGCGTCGTGAAATGCGTCAGATGGAAGGTGGCTGGGCGTCGACTTACCTGATCGACCAGTCCAAGACCCGTCTTGAGCGTCTGGGCTTCTTCAAGGAAGTCAACGTCGAAACCCCGGCCGTACCGGGTGTGGATGACCAGGTTGACGTGAACTACGCCGTAGAAGAACAGGCATCGGGCTCCATCACCGCCAGTGTTGGCTTCGCACAGAGCGCCGGCCTGATCCTCGGTGGTTCGATCACCCAGAACAACTTCCTGGGTACCGGTAACCGAGTTTCCATCGGCCTGACCCGAAGCGAATACCAGAGCCGATATAACTTCGGTTATACCGACCCCTACTGGACTGCTGACGGTGTGAGCCTGGGCTACAACGCCTTTTATCGCACCACTGACTACAAAGACCTCGACGTTGACGTAGCCAGCTATGCAATCGATAGTCTTGGTGCTGGCGTGAACGTTGGTTACCCGATCAGCGAGACCTCGCGCCTGACGTTCGGCTTGACTGCGCAGCAGGATGAGATCAAGACCGGTGTGTACACCGTGGACGAAATCTTCGACTTTACCCGTCGTGAAGGTGACAAGTTCCTGAACTTCAAGGCGTCCGCCGGCTGGTCCGAGTCGACCCTGAACAAAGGTGTACTGGCGACCCGTGGTCATTCCCAGAGCCTGACCCTGGAAACCACCACGCCGGGCAGCGACCTGTCGTTCTTCAAGCTCGACTACCGCGGCCAGCTGTTCCAGCCGTTGAGCGACAACTACACCATGCGCCTGCACACTGAGCTGGGTTATGGCGATGGTTATGGCTCCACCAATGGTCTACCGTTCTACGAGAACTACTATGCGGGTGGCTTCAACTCCGTACGTGGTTTCAAAGACAGCACCCTGGGCCCGCGTGGTACGCCGAGCCGTGGTGTTGGTGTAACCGGTAACCAGGGCACCGTAGTGGACTCCGACAACGACCCACTGCCGTTCGGTGGTAACGTCCTTATCCAGGGTGGTGCGGAAATCCTGTTCCCGCTGCCGTTCGTGAAAGATCAGCGCTCCCTGCGTACTTCGGTATTCTGGGATGTGGGTAATGTGTTCGATTCCAAGTGCGAGCAGATCCGTAACCCGAGCGGCGTGAAGTCCAACACTCAGTGTAACGACGTGAGCCTGAGTAATCTGGCAAGCTCCGTGGGCGTGGGTGTGACCTGGGTGACTGCGCTTGGCCCATTGAGCTTTGCTCTGGCCATGCCGATCAAGAAACCGGATAACGCTGAAACCCAGATTTTCCAATTCTCCCTCGGCCAGACGTTCTAAGCGTCTGACCCAAGATAACGACAACGGATTCTGTAGGAGTACATCGTGCGCAAGTTGACTCAATTGGTGCTGCTGGCAACCGTGCTGGTAACCACCCCGGCCTTCGCCGAAATGAAAATCGCCGTCCTGAACTATCAGATGGCCCTGCTGGAATCCGATGCGGCCAAGAAATACGCCGTAGATGCCGAGAAAAAATTCGGTCCGCAACTGACCAAGCTCAAGACCCTGGAAAGCAGCGCCAAGGGCATCCAGGATCGTCTGGTAGCCGGTGGTGACAAGATGCAGCAAGGCGAGCGCGAGCGTCTGGAGCTCGAATTCAAGCAAAAGGCCCGTGACTACCAGTTCCAGTCCAAGGAGCTGAACGAAGCCAAGGCTGTTGCTGACCGTGAAATGCTGAAACAGCTGAAGCCGAAACTCGACAGCGCTGTGGAAGAAGTCATCAAGAAAGGTGCCTTTGACCTGGTGTTCGAGCGTGGCGCTGTGATCGACGTCAAGCCTCAATACGACATCACCCGTCAGGTGATCGAGCGCATGAACCAGCTGAAGTAAGCCATGACCGCGACTATCAAGCTCGGCGAGTTGGCCGAGTTCCTGGGGGCCACCTTGCGTGGCTCCCCGGAGAAGGAAATCACTGGGCTAGCCACCTTGCAGGAGGCTGGCCCAGCTCAGTTGAGCTTCCTCGCAAACCCCCAATACCGTAAATACCTGGTCGACAGCCAAGCCGCAGCCGTGTTGCTGAAGGCCGCTGATGCCGAAGGGTTTGCCGGGGATGCGCTGGTGGTGGCCGACCCATACCTGGCGTATGCGCGGGTGTCGCACCTGTTCGATCCGAAACCCAAGGCCGCCAGCGGTATTCACCCGTCTGCGGTGATCGCCGATGATGCCCAGGTTGACCCTGCTGCCAGCGTCGGTGCCTTTGCGGTGATCGAGAGCGGTGCACGCATTGCGGCGGGCGTGACCATTGGTGCCCATTGTTTTATCGGTGCGCGCTGCGAAATCGGCGCAGGCGGTTGGCTGGCACCCCGCGTAACCCTGTACCACGACGTGCGTATCGGTGAGCGTGTGGTCATCCAGTCAGGTGCCGTGATCGGTGGTGAAGGCTTTGGCTTTGCCAATTCCAAGGGCATCTGGAACAAGATTGCCCAGGTCGGCGGCGTATTGATCGGCGACGACGTGGAAATTGGCGTGAACACAGCTGTTGATCGCGGGGCCCTGGCCGATACCGTGATCGGCAACGGCGTAAAGCTCGACAACCAGATCCAGATCGCCCACAACGTGCAGATTGGCGATCACACCGCCATGGCAGCATGCGTGGGTATCTCCGGCAGCACCCGGATCGGCAAGCATTGCATGCTGGCCGGTGGCGTCGGGCTGGTGGGGCACATCGATATTTGCGACAACGTCTTCATCACCGGCATGACCATGGTCACCCACTCGATTACCGAACCGGGTGCTTATTCTTCCGGTACCGCCATGCAGCCTGCGGCTGAATGGCGCAAGAGTGCAGCACGGTTGAGGCAGCTCGACGACATGGCTCGACGTCTCAAACAGCTGGAAAAGCGTGTTGGGGACGTGACCCCTGGCGGTAATGCTTCATCAGAAGGCTGATACCATTTCCATATCAAGTGTGCACAGCCGCTAGACTGCCTCCTTGATTTGCTAGCGGGGCGTGCTTTTAGTTCGCCCGCCCCCAATCTTTATTACAGGCTTCCCCCCGAAATGATGGACATCAACGAGATTCGCGAATACCTGCCTCACCGTTACCCGTTCCTGTTGGTGGATCGCGTAGTGGACCTCAATGTCGAGGAAAAGCGCATTCGTGCCTACAAGAATGTCAGCATCAACGAACCGTTCTTCAATGGTCACTTTCCTGCGCATCCGATCATGCCGGGTGTGTTGATCATCGAGGCGATGGCCCAGGCTGCCGGTATCCTTGGTTTCAAAATGCTCGACCTCAAGCCTGCCGATGGCACGCTTTACTATTTCGTGGGCTCCGACAAGTTGCGTTTCCGCAATCCGGTTACCCCGGGTGACCAGTTGATCCTGGAAGCCAAGTTCATCAGCTGCAAGCGCCAGATCTGGAAGTTCGAATGCCAGGCCTCGGTGGATGGCAAGCCGGTGTGCTCTGCCGAGATCATCTGTGCGGAACGCAAACTATGAGTTTGATTGACCCTCGCGCAATCATCGATCCGTCGGCCGTTCTGGCCGCCGACGTTGAGGTCGGCCCCTGGTCGATCATCGGCGCAGGTGTGGAAATCGGCGAGGGGACTGTCATCGGGCCGCACGTGATCCTCAAAGGTCCGACCCGCATTGGCAAGTACAATCGCATCTACCAGTTCTCCTCGGTAGGCGAAGACACCCCGGACATGAAGTACAAGGGTGAAGAGACCCGCCTGGTAATCGGTGATCACAACATCATCCGTGAAGGCGTGACCATTCACCGTGGCACAGTGCAGGATCGGGCCGAGACCACGCTGGGTGACCACAACCTGGTCATGGCCTACGCCCATATCGGCCACGACAGCGTGATCGGCAACCATTGCATCCTGGTCAATAACACCGCGTTGGCCGGCCATGTGCATGTTGACGATTGGGCAATCCTGTCCGGTTTCACCCTGGTGCATCAGTACTGCCATATCGGTGCTCACAGCTTTTCCGGCATGGGTACCGCCATTGGCAAGGATGTTCCGGCATTCGTCACGGTATTCGGTAACCCCGCCGAAGCCCGTAGCATGAACTTCGAAGGCATGCGTCGTCGGGGTTTCAGCGAAGAAGCCATCCACGCCCTGCGCCGCGCCTACAAGGTGGTTTACCGCCAGGGGCTCACGGTGGACCAGGCGTTGACCCAACTGACCGAGCCGGCAGCGTTGTTCCCGGAAGTCGCGGTGTTCCGTGACTCGATCCAGGCGTCGACTCGCGGCATCACCCGCTGATCATGGCTAATCTGCGTATCGCGCTGGTGGCCGGGGAAGCTTCCGGCGACATTCTGGGCGCAGGTCTTATGCGGGCCCTCAAGGCCCAGCATCCAGCGGTAGAGTTCATCGGCGTCGGCGGCCCGCTGATGCAGGCTGAGGGGCTTACGTCCTACTTCCCCATGGAGCGTTTGTCTGTCATGGGGCTGGTCGAGGTGCTGGGCCGCCTGCGCGAGCTGCTGGCCCGCCGCAAGCTGCTGATCCAGACCCTGATCGAAGAAAAGCCGGACGTCTTTATCGGAATCGACGCGCCGGACTTCACCCTCAATATCGAACTCAAGTTGCGCCAGGCCGGCATCAAGACGGTGCACTATGTCAGCCCGTCCGTCTGGGCATGGCGGCAGAAGCGCGTGCTCAAGATCCGCGAAGGCTGCGACCTGATGCTGACCTTACTGCCGTTCGAAGCGCGGTTCTATGAAGAAAAGGGCGTGCCGGTGCGGTTTGTCGGGCACACCCTGGCCGACACTATTCCCTTGCAGGCGGATCGCGCGGCCGCGCGTGCCGAGTTGGGCTTGCCCGACGGCCCATTGGTTGCGCTGATGCCGGGCAGCCGGGGCGGCGAAGTCGGCCGCCTGGCCTCGGTATTTTTCGACGCCGCAGAGCGTCTGCAGGTCTTGAAGCCGGGCGTACGTTTCGTGTTGCCCTGCGCAAGCCCGCAACGGCGTGTGCAGATCGAGACATTGCTGGAAGGGCGCAACCTGCCGTTGACCCTGCTCGATGGTCAATCGCACCTGGCCCTGGCGGCCTGCGATGCGGTATTGATCGCTTCGGGGACGGCCACGCTGGAGGCCTTGCTGTACAAGCGCCCGATGGTCGTGGCCTACCGCCTGGCGCCGCTGACGTTCTGGATTCTCAAGCGCATGGTCAAAAGTCCTTACATCTCCCTGCCCAACCTGCTGGCCCAGCGCCTGTTGGTGCCGGAGTTGTTGCAGGACGATGCAACGCCTGAGGCGCTCGCGCAAACCTTGCTCCCCTTGATCGAGGGTGGCGAAGAACAGACCCGTGGTTTCGACGACATCCATCGCATACTGCGCCGTGACGCCTCGAACCAGGCGGCAGACGCCGTGTTGACTCTGATCGGCCAGAAGCAGGAGGTGTTATGAGTACGCAAATGGGCCTGGATTTCAGCCTGGTTGCCCAAGCCCACGAACTGGTAGCCGGTGTTGACGAGGTCGGGCGCGGACCTTTGTGCGGTGCGGTCGTCACGGCGGCGGTGATTCTTGATCCGAACCGTCCGATCCTCGGCCTCAACGACTCGAAAAAACTCACCGAAGCGCGCCGTGAAAAACTCTACGACGAGATTTGCGAGAAAGCCCTGAGCTGGCACATCGCCCGGGCCGAAGTTGAGGAAATCGACGAGCTGAACATCCTCCACGCCACCATGCTCGCCATGCAGCGTGCAGTGGAGGGCCTGCACATTACGCCCAAACTGGCGATGATCGATGGCAACCGCTGCCCCAGACTGGCCATGCCATCGGAAGCGGTGGTGAAGGGCGATAGCAAGGTGCCGGCGATTGCGGCGGCCTCCATCCTGGCAAAGGTCAGTCGTGATCGTGAAATGGCGGCTTTCGAGCTGATCTACCCCGGCTATGGCATCGGCGGTCATAAAGGCTACCCGACGCCCGTTCATCTGGAAGCCCTCGCACGTCTTGGCCCGACACCGATCCATCGCCGCTCGTTCGCTCCGGTGCGCCAGGCTTGCGAGGCGCGGGAGAGTCTCAGCGAGGTGTAGTCGCGAGGCTGATGTTTTTGCCAAGGCCCGGTACAATCCGGGCCTTGTTGTTTCCACGTATAAGAGATCACTATGCCGGCTTCATTCGTTCACCTACGCCTGCACACTGAATACTCCCTGGTCGACGGCCTGGTACGGATCAAACCGCTGGTCAAAACCCTGGTGGGCATGAACATGCCTGCGGTGGCGGTCACCGATCAGAACAACATGTGTTCCCTGGTCAAGTTCTACAAGAACGCCATGGGCGCCGGCATCAAGCCGATCTGCGGCGCCGACCTGTGGCTGTCCAACAAAGACCCGGATAACCCCCTGAGCCGCATCAGCCTGCTGGCGATGAACGGCGTGGGTTACCGCAACCTCACTGAACTGATTTCCCGTGGTTTCATTGACGGCCAGCGCAATGGCTCGATCATCATCGAGCGCGAATGGGTCGCCGAGGCCAGCGAAGGCCTGATCATGCTGTCGGCCGCCAAAGAGGGCGAAATCGGTATCGCGCTGCTGGGCGGCAACCCCCAAGAAGCCGAAGTGCTGGCCAGGGAATGGATGCAGGTCTTCCCCGACCGTTTTTACCTGGAAGTCCAGCGGACCAACCGCCCCAACGATGAAGAGCACCTGCACGCTGCGGTGGCCCTGGCCGACAAGCTGGGCGCGCCACTGGTGGCGACCAACGACGTGCGCTTCATCAAGAAGGAAGACTTCGAAGCCCACGAAACCCGCGTGTGCATCGGTGAAGGCCGGGCCCTGGATGACCCGCGTCGTTCGAAGAACTACAGCGAAGAGCAGTACCTCAAAAGCGCTGAGGAAATGGCCGAGCTGTTCAGCGACCTGCCCGAGGCGCTGGAAAACTCCGTCGAGATCGCCAAGCGCTGCAATATCGAGGTCAAGCTGGGCAAGCACTTCCTGCCCAACTTCCCGATTCCGGATGGCATGACCATCGACGAGTACTTCCGCAAAGTCTCGTTCGACGGGCTGGAAGAGCGGCTGGCCGTTCTGCTGCCCAGGGACACCACCGAAGATTACGAGGCCAAGCGCCAGGTTTATGTGGACCGGCTGAATTTCGAGCTGGATATCATCATCCAGATGGGATTCCCCGGTTACTTCCTGATCGTGATGGACTTTATCCAGTGGGCCAAGAACAACGGCGTGCCGGTTGGTCCGGGCCGGGGGTCAGGTGCCGGTTCGCTGGTGGCCTATGTGCAAAAGATCACCGACCTTGATCCGTTGGAATATGACCTGCTGTTCGAACGTTTCCTGAACCCGGAACGGGTTTCCATGCCCGACTTCGACGTCGACTTCTGCATGGATGGCCGTGACCGCGTGATCGAATATGTGGCCGAGAAATACGGCCGCAACGCGGTAAGCCAGATCATCACCTTCGGTTCCATGGCGGCCAAAGCGGTAATCCGCGACGTGGCCCGGGTGCAGGGCAAGTCTTACGGCCTGGCGGATCGCCTGTCGAAGATGATCCCGTTCGAAGTCGGCATGACCCTGGAAAAGGCCTACGAGCAGGAAGAAATCCTGCGCGACTTCATCAAGGTCGATGAAGAAGCGGCCGAGATCTGGGAGATGGCCCGCAAGCTTGAAGGCGTGGTGCGTAACGTCGGTAAGCACGCGGGTGGCGTGGTCATCGCGCCGACAAAGTTGACTGACTTTTCGCCGATCTATTGCGATGAAGAAGGCGACGGCCTGGTCACCCAGTTCGACAAGGATGATGTGGAGGCGGCCGGCCTGGTGAAGTTCGACTTCCTCGGCCTGCGGACCCTGACCATCATCGACTGGGCGCTCAAGACCATCAACCGCGACCGCGCCAAGGTGGGCGAAGAACCGCTGGACATCGCTTTCATCCCGCTGGACGACAAGCCGACCTACACCCTGCTGCAAAAAGCCGAAACCACGGCGGTATTCCAGCTTGAATCGCGCGGCATGAAAGAGCTGATCAAAAAGCTCAAGCCCGACTGCCTGGAAGACTTGATCGCACTGGTGGCCCTGTTCCGTCCGGGCCCGCTGCAATCGGGCATGGTGGACGACTTTATCAACCGTAAACACGGGCGCGCCGAGCTGGCCTACCCGCACTCGGACTACCAGTACGAAGGCCTCAAGCCGGTATTGGCACCGACCTACGGCATCATCCTGTATCAGGAACAGGTGATGCAGATTGCCCAGGTGATGGCCGGTTACACCCTGGGTGGCGCGGACATGCTGCGTCGAGCCATGGGTAAGAAAAAACCCGAGGAAATGGCCAAGCAGCGCGGCGGTTTCATTGAAGGTTGCGCGACCAACAATATCGACGCCGACCTCGCGGGTAACATCTTCGACCTGGTGGAGAAATTCGCCGGTTACGGCTTCAACAAATCCCACTCCGCCGCCTACGGCCTGGTGTCGTACCAGACTGCCTGGCTGAAAGCCCACTACCCGGCGCCGTTCATGGCTGCGGTACTTTCGGCGGATATGCACAACACCGACAAGGTCGTGACCTTGATCGAGGAAGTGCGCACCATGAAGCTGCGCCTTGATGCGCCGGATGTGAACGCCTCGGAGTTCAAGTTCACGGTAAACGACGAAGGCCGCATCATCTATGGCCTGGGCGCGATCAAAGGCGTCGGTGAAGGCCCGGTGGAAGCCATTACCGAAGCGCGCCAGGACGGTCCGTTCAAGGACCTGTTCGACTTCTGCGCACGGGTGGACCTCAAGCGCATCAACAAACGAACCCTCGATGGCCTGATCCGCAGCGGCGCGCTCGACCGTCTTGGCCCGTATTTCCATGACGAGCCGAAGGCCTACCAGGCCAATATCGACCGTAACCGTGCGGTGCTGCTCGCCGCCATGGAAGAAGCGATCAAGGCGGCCGAACAGACTGCACGTACCCATGACAGCGGCCATGCCGACCTGTTTGGCGGGTTGTTCGTCGAAGACGATGCGGATGTCTACGGTAACCACCGCAAGGCCAAGGAACTGACCCTCAAGGAACGCCTCAAGGGTGAGAAAGATACCCTGGGCTTGTACCTGACCGGCCATCCGATTGACGAATACGAAGGTGAAATCCGTCGCTTCGCCCGTCAGCGCATCATCGACTTGAAACCGGCGCGGGACACCCAGACCGTCGCCGGCATGATCATTGCCCTGCGGGTGATGAAGAACAAGAAGGGCGACAAGATGGGGTTTATCACCCTCGACGACCGCTCGGGCCGCATCGAAGCGTCGCTGTTTGCCGACGCGTTCCACTCCGCCCAGTCGTTGTTGCAGACCGACGCCATGGTGGTCGTCGAAGGGGAGGTCAGCAACGATGACTTCTCCGGCGGCCTGCGCCTGCGGATCAAGCGGGTGATGAGCATGGAAGATGCGCGCACCAATCTGGCCGAGAGCCTGCGCTTGAAGGTGAAAACCGAAGCGCTCAAGGGCGATCAGCTACGCTGGTTGGGCGACCTGCTCAAACGCCACCGTGGCGCGTGCCCGGTGACCATGGAGTACACCGGCAATGACGCCAAGGCCATGTTGCAGTTTGGCGAGACCTGGCGAATCGATCCCGCTGATGGCTTGATTCAAGCTTTGCGTGACCAGTTCGGGCGAGACAACGTCTTCCTCCAATACCGTTGATGGTCAGATATGTCTGACCTCGGCTAAACATTTAATCTCGACCTAAACGCGCCTCTCCCTTAAGGTAGGGCGCGAATAGACAACCGGCTGGCCAGGCACGCCCTGGCCGTCGACCCAAGACGGACGCTTATGAACCCGAATTTTCTTGATTTCGAACAGCCGATCGCTGACCTGCAAGCCAAGATCGAAGAGCTGCGCCTGGTCGGCAATGACAATTCGCTGAATATCGGCGATGAGATCTCCCGCCTGCAAGACAAGAGCAAAACGCTCACCGAAGACATCTTCGGCAAGCTGACCAGCTGGCAGATTGCGCGCCTGGCTCGCCACCCGCGCCGTCCGTACACCCTGGACTACATTCAGCACATCTTCACCGAGTTCGACGAGCTGCATGGCGACCGCCACTTCTCCGACGACGCGGCCATCGTCGGCGGTATCGCTCGCCTGGACGACCAGCCGGTGATGGTGATCGGTCACCAGAAAGGCCGTGAAGTGCGCGAGAAGGTCCGCCGCAACTTTGGCATGCCGCGTCCAGAAGGCTACCGCAAGGCGTGCCGCCTGATGGAAATGGCCGAGCGCTTCAAGATGCCGATCCTGACCTTCATCGACACCCCGGGCGCTTATCCGGGGATCGACGCCGAAGAGCGTAACCAGAGCGAAGCTATCGCCTGGAACCTGCGCGTCATGGCCCGCCTGAAAACCCCGATCATTGCCACCGTGATTGGTGAAGGCGGTTCCGGCGGTGCACTGGCCATCGGCGTCTGCGACCAGTTGAACATGCTGCAATACTCGACCTACGCGGTGATCTCGCCGGAAGGTTGTGCCTCTATCCTATGGAAAACCGCCGAAAAGGCACCGGACGCTGCCGAAGCCATGGGCATCACCGCCGATCGCCTCAAAGGCCTTGGGATCGTGGACAAAGTGATCGCCGAGCCATTGGGCGGCGCTCACCGTGACCCGGCTGCTGCTGCTGCGACCATCCGTGCCGAACTGGGTTCGCAACTGGCGATGCTCAAGAAGATGGATAACGAAGCGCTGCTGGCTCGTCGTTACGAGCGCCTGATGAGCTACGGTCTCTAAGACCCACGCAATACCCAAATGTGGGAGGGGGCTTGCCCCCTCCCACATTTGCGTTGTGTATGCTTGGTGAGCGTATTCCAGACCAGAGGCGGTAACTTGTCATGAAACCGGCTCTGCCCGCCAAACTCATGCAAATCCTAGCGCCTTGGCGCAACGCCCCGGCCTGGCAGATCGCACTCTCCGGTGGCCTTGATTCCACCGTCCTGCTGCACCTCCTGGCCAACCTGGCGAAAACCGAAACCCTGCCACCCCTCAGCGCTGTCCATGTCCACCATGGCCTGCAGGCTGCCGCCGACGCGTGGCCGGCTCATTGCCAGTCGATCTGTGACAGCCTGGGCGTGCCTTTGCGCGTGATGGGCGTGCAGGTACAACCCGGCGCCAGCCTCGAGCGTGCCGCCCGTGATGCGCGCTACCAGGCATTTACCGAGGTGATCGGGGCGGGGCAGGTGATGCTCACCGGCCAGCATCGTGAAGACCAGGCAGAAACGCTGTTGTTCCGCCTGCTGCGTGGGGCTGGGGTGCGCGGGTTGGCAGCGATGCCCGTGCAGCGCCGATTGGCAAGTGGCTACCTGGTAAGGCCATTGTTGCGTGTCTCCAGGGACGAGTTGGAAGCCTACGCACGCCAGTATCAGCTCAAATGGATCGAAGACCCTTCAAACGCAGATTTGCGTTTCTCCCGTAATTACCTGCGTCACCGCGTGCTTCCTGCACTGACGGAACGCTGGCCTCAGGCCGTCTCAAGCCTGGCGCGCACCGCCGAACACCTGAGTGAAGCCCAGGGCCTGCTCGATGAGCTGGCGCAGATGGACCTGCAGGCCGCCGATCAACCTTCCCCTTTTCCCTGGCTGAATTTGCCGTCCTTGGCTCTTACGCCGCTGCGTGAGCTTTCCGACGCCCGTCAGCGCAACGCCCTGCGTCATTGGCTGACGCCGCTGACGCGCCTGCCCGACAGTGACCACTGGGCAGGCTGGTATTCCCTGCGCGATGCCAGGGGTGACGCACAACCTCTATGGCGCCTGGCCGACGGTGAGTTGCATCGCGGTGGCGAGCGCATCTGGTGGCTGCCTCGCGCAGGATCAGAATTTTCCGACGCATCGCTGAGCTGGTCCGATCCACAAAACCCACTAGAGTTACCCGGTAATGGTCAGTTGACGCTCACGGGCAGCGTGCCCGCAGGCCCGCTGGAGGTCCGCTACCGCCAGGGCGGCGAAATCCTCGACGTACCCGGTCGAGGCCGGCGTGATTTGAAGCGCCTGCTTAACGAAAGTGGCCTGCCGGGTTTCGTCCGTGGCAGATTGCCGCTGCTGTATCGCGGCCAGCAATTGCTGGGTGCACCCAGCCTTGTGGGACTGTGGCCGGCGGCAAGTGATGACTGGCAATTACATTGGATGCCACAGACCTGCGATCAAGGTTTGAGCTGATAGCGCCTTTCCGGTAGACTACGCTCCCTTCTTGATACAACTTCTGTGGATTCGGCTGAATCGCAGCAGTTGCCGATTACCAAGCAGTCTTTGCTGGGCGATTCCAAAAAATGTGTAGCGATCAACGTACCGGTGTTTCATTGCTGGTCTGTCACCACGCGGCGGTTTTTTTGAAAGGTGCACTGTGATTAATGCAGGTGATCGGGGGCTTCGGCCTTCCTTCGCTTTCCCCGGCGGCTCGGACCGCTTTAACGCAGACTTCTAGGGTTTTTCATGACGCGCTACATATTCGTCACGGGCGGTGTTGTTTCTTCATTGGGGAAAGGCATTGCCTCCGCTTCATTGGCGGCCATCCTGGAGGCGCGGGGACTTAAGGTCACCATGCTCAAGCTGGACCCCTACATCAACGTTGACCCGGGCACCATGAGCCCGTTCCAGCACGGTGAAGTGTTCGTCACCCACGACGGCGCCGAAACCGACCTGGACCTGGGCCACTACGAGCGGTTCATCCGCACGACCATGACCCAAAACAACAACTTCACCACCGGCCGCGTCTACGAGCACGTGCTGCGCAAGGAGCGCCGTGGTGACTACCTGGGTGCAACCATCCAGGTGATCCCGCACATCACCGACGAAATCAAGCGCCGCATCATCAAGGGTGCCGGCGATGCCGACGTGGCGATGGTCGAGATCGGTGGCACCGTGGGTGACATCGAGTCCCAACCGTTCCTCGAAGCCATCCGCCAGTTGCGTTTCGAAGTCGGCGCCAAGCGCGCGATGCTGATGCACCTGACCCTGGTGCCGTACATCGCCACCGCCGGCGAGACCAAAACCAAGCCTACCCAGCACTCGGTCAAGGAGCTGCGTTCCATCGGCCTGCAGCCGGACGTGCTGGTGTGCCGCTCCGATCACCCGATCGACATTTCCTCGCGTCGCAAGATCGCGCAATTCACCAACGTTGAAGAACGTGCGGTGATCGCGCTGGAAGACGCCGACACCATCTACAAGATCCCGGGCATCCTGCACTCCCAAGGCCTGGACGATTTTGTGGTCGAGCGCTTCGGCCTGCAATGCAACGGCGCGGACCTGTCCGAGTGGGAAGCCGTGGTCGACGCCAAGCTCAACCCTGAGCACGAAGTCACCATCGCCATGGTCGGCAAGTACATGGAGCTGCTGGACGCGTACAAGTCGCTGATCGAAGCGATGAGCCACGCGGGTATCAGCAACCGTACCAAGGTCAACCTGCGCTACATCGACTCCGAAGACATCGAGAACCAGGGCACCGCGCTGCTCGAAGGTGTCGACGCGATCCTCGTGCCAGGCGGTTTCGGCCTGCGTGGCGTGGAAGGCAAGATCACCGCGGTTCAGTACGCTCGTGAAAACAAGGTGCCGTACCTGGGGATCTGCCTGGGCATGCAAGTGGCTGTCATCGAGTTCGCCCGTAACGTGCTGGGCTGGAAAGACGCCAACTCCACCGAGTTCGACAGCAAGAGCGGTCACCCGGTCGTGGGCCTGATCACCGAGTGGGAAGATGCCACCGGCGCCGTCGAAGTCCGCACCGAAGCCTCCGACCTGGGCGGCACCATGCGCCTGGGTGCGCAGGACTGCCTGCTGGAGCCGGGCTCGCTGGTTCACGACTGCTATGGCAAGGACGTGATTGTCGAGCGTCACCGTCACCGCTACGAAGTGAACAACAACCTGCTGCCGCAGATCAAAGAGGCCGGCCTGAAGATCTCCGGTCGCTCCGGTGACGGCGCGCTGGTTGAAGTGGTCGAGGCGCCGGATCATCCGTGGTTCGTGGCGTGCCAGTTCCACCCTGAGTTCACCTCGACGCCGCGCGACGGTCACCCGTTGTTCAGCGGTTTCGTCAAGGCAGCCCTGACGCAACACCAGAAGAAGGCGTAACCCTGATGGCCCAGAAGATCATTCGCGTAGGCGATATCGAGATTGCCAACGACAAGCCCATGGTGCTGTTCGGTGGCATGAACGTGCTGGAAAGCCGTGACATGGCGATGCAGGTCTGTGAAGAGTACGTCAAGGTCACCGAGAAGCTCGGTATCCCTTACGTATTCAAGGCCAGCTTCGACAAGGCCAACCGTTCGTCCGTGACCTCCTATCGCGGCCCGGGCCTTGAAGAAGGCATGCGGATCTTCCAGGACATCAAGCAAGCCTTCGGCGTGCCGATCATCACCGACGTCCACGAGCCTGAGCAGGCTGCCGTGGTCGCCGAGGTGTGCGACATCATCCAGTTGCCGGCCTTCCTGTCGCGCCAGACCGACCTGGTCGTCGCGATGGCCAGGACCGGCGCTGTGATCAATATCAAGAAAGCCCAGTTCCTCGCGCCCCAGGAGATGAAACACATCCTGAACAAGTGCGTGGAAGCGGGTAACGACCAACTGATCCTCTGCGAGCGAGGTTCGAGCTTCGGCTACAACAACCTCGTGGTGGACATGCTTGGTTTCGGCATCATGAAACAGTTCGAATACCCAGTGTTCTTCGACGTGACCCACGCGCTGCAAATGCCCGGTGGTCGCGCCGATTCCGCGGGCGGGCGCCGTGCCCAGGTGCTGGACCTGGCCAAGGCAGGCATCAGCCAGTCCCTGGCTGGCCTGTTCCTGGAAGCCCACCCGGACCCGGACAACGCCAAATGCGACGGCCCATGTGCCCTGCGCCTGGACAAGCTGGAGCCGTTCCTGGCCCAGCTCAAGCAGTTGGACGAACTGGTCAAGAGTTTTCCGACGGTAGAGACCGCGTAAGCGTCGTTTCTCCGGTAGACTTTCCCACGCTTTACGCTCAGGCCTACGGGCCTGAGCCTTGTCGCCTGCAAGCCTGCCCCGTTGTTCCACCCTTGCGGTCGGTCAAAAGATTCCCTTCAGCTGCGTCGTTTTCGTCAACTTTGGAGTGTTTACAACAATGGCAAAAATCGTCGACATCAAAGGTCGTGAAGTTCTCGACTCCCGTGGCAACCCCACCGTCGAAGCCGACGTGCTTCTCGATAACGGCATCATCGGCAGCGCCTGCGCGCCGTCCGGTGCTTCTACCGGTTCGCGCGAAGCGCTGGAACTGCGTGATGGCGACAAGGGCCGTTACCTGGGCAAAGGTGTACTGAAAGCCGTGGCCAACATCAACGGCCCGATCCGTGACCTATTGCTGGGCAAGGACCCGCTGGACCAGAAAGCCCTGGACCACGCGATGATCAAGCTCGACGGCACCGAAAACAAAGGCAGCCTGGGCGCCAACGCCATCCTCGCCGTGTCCCTGGCTGCCGCCAAGGCCGCCGCACAGGACCAGGACCTGCCGCTGTACGCGCACATTGCCAACCTGAACGGCACCCCGGGCGTCTATTCGATGCCGGTACCGATGATGAACATCATCAACGGTGGCGAGCATGCCGATAACAACGTCGATATCCAGGAATTCATGGTACAGCCGGTCGGCGCCAAGTCCTTCTCCGAAGGTCTGCGCATGGGCACCGAGATTTTCCATCACCTCAAGGCTGTGCTGAAGGCCCGTGGCCTGAGCACTGCGGTGGGTGACGAAGGCGGTTTTGCACCGAACCTGGCGTCCAACGAAGATGCACTGAAAGTGATCTCCGAAGCCGTGGCCAACGCTGGCTACAAGCTGGGCACCGACGTGACCCTGGCCCTGGACTGCGCGGCCAGCGAGTTCTACGAGGACGGTAAGTACAACCTGTCCGGCGAAGGCCAGGTGTTCAACTCCGAAGGTTTCGCCGAATACCTGAAGGGCCTGACCCAGCGCTACCCGATCATCTCGATTGAAGACGGCCTGGACGAGTCCGATTGGGACGGCTGGAAAATCCTCACCGACAAGATCGGCGAGAAAATCCAACTGGTGGGCGACGACCTGTTCGTGACCAACACCAAGATCCTGAAAGAAGGCATCGATAAAAAGATCGCCAACTCGATCCTGATCAAGTTCAACCAGATCGGCACCCTGACCGAAACCCTGGAGGCCATCCAGATGGCCAAGGCTGCGGGCTACACCGCCGTGATCTCGCACCGCTCCGGCGAAACCGAAGATTCGACCATTGCCGACCTGGCCGTGGGCACCTCGGCTGGCCAGATCAAGACCGGTTCCCTGTGCCGTTCCGACCGTGTTTCCAAGTACAACCAATTGCTGCGTATCGAAGAGCAACTGGCTGGCAAGGCCAAGTACAACGGTCGCGGCGAGTTTCGCGGCTGATCGCTAGTTGATGGTGAAACATGGTAAAAAGTCGGCGGATTGCGTCGGAAAACTCACGACAGTGTGGATTTCGACGCTAATCTGATGGCTATCAAGCACAAGCCTGGTTTTTCCAGGCTTCGTGCTATCAGTTGCTGCAAAAGTTTTGCATGGCGGTCTTTTTTCACTGGATACCCGATATTCGATGCGCAGTCCCAATTGGTTGTTCCTCGTCTTGCTCTTGTTGCTGGCTGGCCTGCAGTACCGCCTATGGGTGGGTAATGGCAGCTTTGCGCAGGTAAAAGACCTGACCCAGCAAATTGCCGACCAGCACGCCGAAAACGAACGCCTGCTGGAGCGCAACCGCGTCCTCGATGCCGAAGTGCTTGAGTTGAAAAAAGGTACGGAGACCGTTGAAGAGCGGGCTCGTCATGAATTGGGCATGGTCAAGGAGGGTGAAACCCTCTACCAGTTGGCCCAATGAGTAGCCGTTTGCCGGCCTTCTGGGCCGTGATTCCTGCCGCGGGCGTCGGTGCCCGTATGGCCGCGGACCGTCCCAAGCAATATCTGCAACTGGGTGGGCGCACTATTCTCGAACACAGCCTTGGCTGTTTTCTTGACCATCCAGACCTTAAAGGGTTGGTGGTCAGTCTTGCTGTCGATGATCCTTACTGGCCCAACCTGCCTTGCGCCAACGACCCACGCATCGTGCGTGCGGACGGCGGCGACGAGCGTTCGGGGTCTGTGCTCAATGCGCTGCTTCAGCTCAATGCCCTGGGCGCCAGTGATGACGATTGGGTGTTGGTGCATGATGCGGCACGGCCGAACCTGAGCCGTGATGATCTGGACAGCTTGCTCGCCGAACTGGCGGACGACCCGGTTGGCGGCCTGTTGGCCGTACCGGCCCGCGACACCCTCAAGCGCGTCGACAAGCGTGGCCGTGTGGTCGAGACCGTCGATCGCAGCCTGATCTGGCAGGCTTATACGCCGCAGATGTTCCGCCTGGGGGCTTTGCATCGTGCCTTGGCCGACAGTCTGGTGGCGGATGCGGTGATTACCGATGAAGCTTCGGCCATGGAGTGGTCCGGCCAGGCACCGCGCCTGATCGAAGGGCGCTCGGACAATATCAAGGTGACCCGGCCCGAAGATCTGGAATGGCTACGGCTGCGGTGGGTCAACCGCAGGTAATCCGCGATACCGTGTCGACCTCATCGGGGGCAAGCCCCCTCCCACATTGAAATGCATTCCAAGTGTGGGAGGGGGCTTGCCCCGGATGAGGCCCGTCCAAACCACCAACAGTCAACTGCTGTACTCCGGCCTTTCAGCCAGCCCCTCCTTCAAGAAATCCACCAACTTCCTGACCTTCGGCGACAAATGCCTCTGCTGTGGATACAGCGCCCACACTGCCGTATTCGGCGGTTGATGCGCCTCCAGCAGCGACACCAGCGCGCCACTGTGCAAATGCTCCAGTACGTAATAGTCCGGCAACTGGCACAACCCGACGCCCTGTAGCGCCGCATCCAGCACCGCTTGCCCGCTGTTGCAGCGCCAATTTCCCTGCACGCGCTGGGAAAATTCCCGGCCCTCCTGGGCCAGTTGCCAGATATCCGAGCTGCCGATGAGGCAGTTATGCCGGCTCAATTCCGACAAGCTATGTGGCCGACCATACCGAGCGAGGTAGGACGGCGACGCACACAGGTACATGCGCCTCGGCGCCAGTCGGCTGGCGACCATGCGCGAATCCTGCAAACGCCCCAGGCGGATCGCCAGGTCGAGGCCTTCGTGCACCAGGTCCAACTGGCGGTTGCTCAGCTCGATATCCACCCGCAACTGCGGATACAGCCCCATGAACCGGGTGACCAGTGGCACGATAAAGCGCTCGCCATACGCCACCGCGCAGGTCATGCGCAACATGCCCTTGGGCTCGCTGGTGAGGTCACCTACGGCGCGCAGGGCTTCTTCACGCCCGTCCTGCAGGCGTTGGCAGTGTTGCAGGAACGTCTGGCCTGCTTCGGTCAACGTCACTTTGCGCGTACTGCGATATAGCAAGCGGGTTTGCAGGCGTTCTTCCAGACGCGCCACCTGCCGGCTGATATGGGAAGACGACACCCCCAGCCGTTCCGCCGCCGCTGTGAATTGGCCGCATTCGGCCACCGCGACAAATTCGTCGATACCTTCCCAGCGGTTTTCAAGCACGTCAATTATCCCTGTACAGCAATAAAGTTTTGCTTTTGCCTGGATTATTCATCAGTCAGGCATGTTTTACACTCACACACTCAGTTTTTTAACCTCCTGGAGAAACCTGGATGATCAAGTCCCGCGCCGCCGTAGCCTTCGAAGCCAAGAAGCCCCTTGAAATCGTCGAAGTGGATGTCGCCATGCCCAAGGCGGGTGAAGTGCTGTTGCGCGTGGTCGCGTCCGGCGTGTGCCACACCGACGCCTATACCCTGTCGGGCGCCGACCCGGAAGGCATCTTCCCGTCGATCCTCGGCCATGAAGGCGGCGCGGTGGTTGAAGCGATCGGCGAAGGCGTGACGTCGGTGGCCGTGGGCGATCATGTGATCCCGCTGTACACCCCGGAATGTGGCAAGTGCAAGTTCTGCCTGTCGGGCAAGACCAACCTGTGCCAGGCCATCCGTTCCACCCAGGGCAAGGGTCTGATGCCGGACGGCACCACGCGTTTCTCCTACAAAGGCCAACCGATTTTCCACTACATGGGCACTTCGACGTTCTCCGAGTACACCGTGCTGCCGGAAATCTCCGTGGCCAGGATTCCTAAAGAGGCGCCCCTGGAAAAAGTCTGCCTGCTCGGTTGCGGCGTCACCACGGGCATCGGCGCGGTAATCAACACCGCCAAGGTCAAGCCAGGCGATACCGTGGCCATCTTCGGCCTTGGCGGTATCGGCCTGTCGGCAGTGATCGGTGCGGTCAAGGCCAAGGCGGGTCGCATCATCGCCATCGATATCAACCCGGCCAAGTTTGAAATCGCCAAGCAACTGGGCGCCACCGACTGCATCAACCCGAAAGACTACGATCGTCCGATCCAGGACGTGATCGTCGACCTCACCGACGGCGGCGTGGACTTCTCCTTCGAATGTATCGGCAACGTGCAACTGATGCGCGCCGCCCTCGAGTGCTGCCACAAAGGCTGGGGCGAGTCGGTGATCATCGGCGTGGCCGGTGCCGGCCAGGAAATCGCCACCCGTCCATTCCAGTTGGTGACCGGTCGCGTCTGGCGCGGTTCGGCCTTCGGTGGCGTGCGTGGTCGCTCAGAACTGCCAAGCTACGTAGAAATGGCCCAGACCGGCGAGATCCCGCTGGACACCTTCATCACCCACACCATGGGCCTGGAAGACATCAACAAAGCGTTTGACCTGATGCATGAAGGCAAGAGCATTCGTACCGTCATCCACTTCTGAGGTTCGCCATGAGTCTGGAAAACCTGTCGTGCCAGAAGAGTTTCGGCGGCTGGCATAAACGCTACAAGCATCATTCCGATGTGCTTGGTTGTGACATGACCTTCGCTGTCTACCTGCCGCCGCAAGCGGAGCAGGGCGGCAAGTTGCCGGTGCTGTACTGGCTGTCCGGTCTCACTTGCACCGATGAGAACTTCATGCAGAAGGCGGGCGCGCAGCGCATGGCTGCCGAGCTGGGGTTGATCATCGTGGCGCCGGACACCAGCCCGCGAGGTCCGGGTGTGCCGGACGACCCGGATAACGCTTGGGATTTCGGTCTCGGTGCCGGCTTTTATCTGAATGCCACCCAGGAACCCTGGGCCAAGCACTACCGGATGTATGACTACGTCGTGCAAGAATTGCCGGCGTTGATCGAAGGGCATTTCCCTGCCTCGGATAAACGTGGCATCAGCGGCCACTCCATGGGTGGCCACGGTGCGCTGGTCTGTGCCTTGCGCAACCCCGGGCGCTACCTGTCGGTGTCGGCGTTTTCGCCGATCAACAACCCGATGGATTGCCCGTGGGGCCAGAAAGCGTTCTCCCGCTACTTGGGCGAAGAGCGTTCAAAATGGCGCGAGTGGGACACCTGTGTGCTGATCAGCGAAGCTACGGAAAAGCTGCCACTGCTGGTTGACCAGGGCGACCGCGACGACTTCCTCGCCGTGCAACTCAAGCCCGAAGCCCTGCAGCAGGCAGCCAAGGCGGCCAACCACCCGCTGGAACTGCGCCTGCAACCGGGCTATGACCACAGCTACTTCTTTATCGCCAGCTTCATCGAAGACCATTTACGACACCATGGCCGTGCTTTGCTCGGTTAATGTGAGGCAAAAGTAGGTAGAATCACGCCCTGAATTAAATCGGGGCGTTTTTTTATGCGTATTGGCCACGGCTACGATGTGCACCGTTTCGCCGAAGGCGATTTCATCACCCTGGGCGGCGTGCGCATTGCGCACCACCATGGTTTGCTGGCTCATTCCGACGGCGACGTCGTGTTGCATGCCTTGAGCGATGCCTTGCTCGGCGCGGCGGCGTTGGGTGATATCGGCAAGCACTTTCCGGACACCGACCCGACGTTCAAGGGCGCGGACAGCCGAGTCTTACTGCGCCATGTGGTCGGCCTGATCCATGCCAAGGGCTGGAAAGTCGGCAACGTCGACAACACCATCGTGGCCCAGGCGCCGAAGATGGCCCCGCATATCGAGTCGATGCGCGCGCTGATTGCCGCCGACCTGCAAATTGAACTGGATCAAGTCAACGTGAAAGCCACCACCACCGAAAAGCTCGGGTTCACCGGCCGTGAAGAGGGCATTGCCGTGCACTCCGTTGCCTTGTTGCTGCGCGCATGAATGACCTGCAACTGCTGGGCCCTCGGGCCTATGGCGAGGCCTTGGGCAGCGCGGTACTGAAGGCGACGGCCGAAGACTTCCAGGTTGACGAGGTGCTGGACATTCCGCTGACCGGCGAAGGCGAACACCTGTGGTTGTGGGTGGAAAAGCGCGGCCTCAACACCGAGGAAGCCGCGCGGCGTATCGCCAGGGCGGCCGGCGTGCCGTTACGCACCGTCAGCTATGCCGGGCTCAAGGATCGCCAGGCGTTGACTCGCCAATGGTTCAGCGTGCAACTGCCGGGCAAGGCCGACCCGGACATGAGCGCGGCAGAGAACGACACGCTCAAGGTTCTCAAGACCGCTCGCCACAAGCGCAAGCTGCAGCGCGGTGCGCATTCGGCCAATGGGTTCACTTTGCGTCTGACGCAGTTGGCCGGTGATACCGCAGCCATCGATGCGCGGTTGCAACAGATTGCCCAACACGGCATTCCCAACTATTTCGGTGCCCAGCGTTTTGGCCATAACGGCGGCAATGTCATGGACGCTCGCGAGTGGGCCGCCCGCAAAGCCTTGCCGGAGCAGCGCAATGTGCGTTCGCGGTTGTTGTCCACCGCCCGCAGCTTTTTGTTCAACAAAGTGCTGGCGGCACGTGTGGCCGATGGCTCGTGGCAACGAGCCCAGGTCGGCGACCTGCTGGCGTTTACCGACAGCCGCAGTTTTTTCCCGGCTGGCGAAGCGGAATGCAGTGACCCGCGCCTGGCAATCCTGGACCTGCACCCGACCGGGCCGCAGTGGGGCGAGGGCGACTCGCCGGCCAGTGGTGCAACCTTCGAGCTGGAACAGGCGGTTGCCGCTGGTGAAGCCGACCTGCGAGATTGGCTGGTGAATGCCGGCATGAGCCAGGAACGTCGCATTCTTCGACTGCCCATTGGCGGTTTGACGTGGCATTATCCCTCGCTGGACATTCTGCAATTGGAATTCGTCCTGCCGGCCGGATGCTTCGCCACTGTGTTGGTGCGCGAGCTTGTTGATCTGGTGCCGGTGGGGCAGACGGACAACCCATGCGTATTCTGATATCAAACGATGACGGTGCCACCGCACCCGGTCTTGCCGCGCTTTATGCTGCGCTGCAGGATTATGCCGAGTGCGTGGTGGTTGCCCCCGACCAGGACAAGAGTGGCGCCAGCAGTTCGTTGACGCTCGACCGTCCGCTGCACCCGCAAGTCCTGGCCAATGGCTTTATCAGTGTGAACGGCACGCCTACCGACTGCGTCCACCTGGCAATCAACAGTCTGCTGGAGCAGGCGCCGGACCTGGTGGTGTCGGGCATCAACCTGGGTGCAAACCTGGGGGATGATGTGCTGTATTCCGGGACCGTGGCGGCGGCCCTTGAGGGGCGCTTCCTGGGTCGTACTGGGTTCGCCTTTTCGTTTGCCTCGCGGCAACTGGATAACCTGGCAACCGCTGCGCATTTCGCGCGCAAGCTGGTGGAGGCCCATGGCTCTCTGGATCTGCCACCCCGTACGGTGCTCAACGTCAATATTCCCAACCTGCCCCTTGATCATATTCGCGGTATCAAGCTGACGCGCCTGGGCCATCGTGCCCGTGCGGCGGCGCCGTTGAAGGTGGTCGACCCGCGTGGCAAGGAAGGCTATTGGATTGCCGCAGCGGGTGATGCCGAAGATGGCGGTGAAGGCACGGACTTTCATGCGGTGATGCAAGGCTATGTGTCGATTACCCCATTGCAATTTGATCGCACCTTCAGTGATGCCTTCAGTGGTCTCGATGGCTGGCTGGAGGGGCTGCGCTGATGGGCCGTGAACAAGACGACTTGCTGCGTCGCGGCATCGGGATGACGTCCCAGCGTACCCGCGAACGCCTGATCCAGCGCCTGTACGAAGAAGGGTTGTCCAACGCTCAGGTGCTTGAAGTGATCCGGCGTACGCCTCGCCATCTGTTTGTCGATGAAGCCCTGGCTCACCGAGCCTACGAAGACACAGCGTTGCCCATCGGCCATAACCAGACCATCTCCCAACCGTACATGGTGGCGCGCATGAGCGAACTGCTGCTGGCGGCGGGGCCGTTGGACAAGGTGCTGGAAATCGGCACCGGCTCCGGCTACCAGACCGCCGTGCTGGCGCAACTGGTGGAGCGGGTGTTCTCGGTCGAGCGCATCAAGGTGCTGCAAGACCGGGCCAAGGAGCGTCTGGTGGAGTTGAACCTGCGCAACGTGGTATTCCGCTGGGGTGACGGCTGGGAAGGCTGGCCGGCGCTGGCGCCGTACAACGGCATCATCGTCACCGCTGTGGCTACCGATATCCCGCAAGCGTTGCTCGATCAACTGGCCCCAGGCGGACGCCTGGTGATCCCGGTGGGCTCCGGCGAAGTGCAACAATTGATGCTCATTATCCGTGAGGACGAAGGCTTTTCCCGACATGTGCTGGGGGCCGTGCGTTTTGTGCCGTTGCTCAATGGGCCACTGGCCTGATCATTTGTTCGCGGGCAGTGAATTCTGTTGGCGGGGATGTGTCTTACGGCGGGGTCCATCGAGTCAACATGATCGGGAGTCGGAATTAAACGCGATGAATGTTTCGTTTCCGTCGTGTGCCGGTAAAACTCCAATGCCCAGTTATACTTGCGTCATATTTCAAGCCTGATACAGGCATTCATGTTCAGCCACCACAAAGGGAGCGGCGGGTGAGTCTCACAGGTCTTGCGCAGCGTATGAGTAAAACAAGCTTTCATCGACTGGTGCTTGGCCTCGTCTTCAGTTCCGTGCTGGTCGGCTGCTCCAGCTCGCCAAGCAGCGGCGCACGGGTGGTTGACCGTAACAATGCCGTCCCGCAAAAGCCGACGGTGACCACCGGGCAATACGTGGTGCGCAAAGGCGACACATTGTTCTCGATTGCCTTCCGGTATGGCTGGGACTACAAGGCGCTCGCAGCCCGTAACAATATTCCCGTGCCCTACACGATACATCCCGGTCAGACGATTCGTTTCGACGGCCGCACCGGTTCTGCGCCTACGACAGTTGTGACAAACACCGGATCTTCGCCGTCGTCCTCCAGCAAAACCACCATCATTACCCGGCCTGCAGGCACCGCCGCGCCCGCTCCTGCAAGCAAGCCGGCACCCGCGCCGTTGCCACCTGCCGGGCCTGCACCGACCGGTTGGGGATGGCCCTCAAACGGAGTGCTGATTGGAAAATTCTCTTCAAACGGTAGTTTGAATAAAGGCATTGATATCGCCGGAGATTTGGGACAGCCTGTTTTAGCTGCGTCTGATGGGACAGTGGTGTACGCCGGGAGTGGTTTACGGGGCTACGGCGAGCTGGTCATCATCAAACACAGCGATACCTACGTCAGTGCTTACGGTCACAACCGCAGGCTGTTGGTTCGGGAGGGGCAGCAGGTCAAAGTCGGACAGACAATTGCCGAAATGGGGTCAACTGGTACAGACCGGGTGAAACTGCACTTTGAGATTCGCCGTCAAGGGAAGCCTGTAGATCCACTGCAATTCCTACCCCGTCGTTGATATGTTGCACAGCCTGTTCCCTCACGTAGAAGGAACAGGCTCCAGCGTTGCCAAGGATAAAGGCGCCGCTTGAGCTTGAGGTCGAACTCACCAAAGGACTATAACAATGGCTCTCAGTAAAGAAGCGCCGGAGTTTGACATCGACGATGAGGTTCTCCTGATGGAGACCGGTATCGCTACGGAATCGATGTCGAATGAGGGACCTGCTGTACCTTCAGTTCGCACCAAATCCAAGAACTCCACCGCGTTAAAGCAACACAAGTACATCGACTACACACGGGCGCTCGATGCGACCCAGCTGTATCTCAATGAAATCGGCTTTTCCCCTCTGCTGACCCCCGAAGAAGAAGTCCATTTTGCGCGCTTGTCGCAAAAGGGCGATCCGGCTGGGCGCAAGCGCATGATTGAAAGCAACCTGCGCCTGGTGGTGAAAATCGCCCGACGCTATGTCAATCGTGGGCTGTCCCTGTTGGACCTGATCGAGGAAGGCAACCTGGGTCTGATCCGGGCGGTGGAGAAGTTCGACCCTGAGCGGGGTTTCCGCTTTTCGACCTATGCCACCTGGTGGATTCGCCAAACCATCGAACGGGCGATCATGAATCAGACCCGCACGATCCGGTTGCCGATCCATGTGGTCAAGGAGCTCAACGTCTACCTGCGGGCAGCGCGTGAGCTTACTCAAAAACTCGATCATGAACCTTCGCCCGAAGAAATCGCCAACCTGCTGGAAAAACCGGTAGGGGAGGTCAAGCGCATGCTGGGCCTCAACGAGCGTGTGTCTTCGGTCGACGTCTCGCTGGGTCCGGATTCGGATAAAACCCTGCTGGACACCCTGACCGATGATCGTCCTACGGATCCTTGCGAGCTGTTGCAGGACGATGATCTGTCCCAAAGCATTGACCAGTGGTTGTCGGAGCTCACGGACAAACAGCGCGAGGTGGTGATTCGCCGCTTCGGCCTGCGTGGCCATGAGAGCAGCACCCTGGAAGACGTAGGCCTGGAGATCGGCCTGACCCGTGAGCGGGTACGGCAGATCCAGGTAGAAGGGCTCAAGCGCTTGCGCGAGATCCTGGAGAAGAATGGCTTGTCGAGTGAGTCGTTGTTTCAGTAACGACCCAGCTTTAACGCTTGAATGTGGGAGGGGGCTTGCCCCCGATAGCGGTGACTCAGTCAAATCTTTATTGACTGACACACCGCAATCGGGGGCAAGCCCCCTCCCACATTGGTTTTATGCAGAGTCTTATAGGGGGCATAGGGTCAAATCCCAGGCATAAAAAAACCCCGCTTTTAAGGGCGGGGTCTTTTTGACTGAGTCAGTACAAGTTAGATAACTTGAACTTCTTCAGCTTGCATGCCTTTCTGACCGCGGGTAGCGATGAAAGAAACCTGTTGGCCTTCTTTCAGGCTTTTGAAGCCGTCGGATTGGATAGCTTTGAAGTGAACGAACAGGTCGTCACCGGATTGTGGAGTGATGAAGCCGAAGCCTTTTTCATCGTTGAACCACTTAACGGTACCAGTTTGGCGATTAGACATGGTGTATCTCCTTGGACAAAGTTAACTGCGACTCAGGAAAAGCCCTGGCCGAGACTGAGTGCAAAGAGCAGGAAAAATTCTTGGAGATGGTTGGATCGAAATTCAACATATCGTGTAGAGATTCTCAGTGACACAAGCAGCACAGTGGCGCCACCTTAACCCTTTTTCCGGAACGTGCCAATGGTATTTCCGAAGGTTTCTCCATTTTCGTGACTGGCGGTGGTATTTCCGGTCACCCTGCACGTCAATGCGGGTCCCGGCCCCGCTGGCTGCGGCTCATAGCAGCAGGCGCGTTCATCAAGAAAAGCCGCGTGGCCTTTGAACCCCAACGCCGGCCCCGGTAAGATGCCCCACAGAATTTTTCCACCTCGCTATTCAGGACACCCGCCATGAGCATCAAATCGGACAAGTGGATTCGCCGCATGGCGCAAGAGCACGGCATGATCGAACCGTTCGTCGAGCGCCAGATCCGTGGCCAAGGCGATGCCCCGGTGATTTCCTACGGTGTTTCCAGCTACGGCTACGATGTGCGCTGCGCCGATGAGTTCAAGGTGTTCACCAATATCAACTCGGCGATCGTCGATCCGAAGAACTTCGACGAAAAGAGCTTCGTCGACATCAAGAGCGACGTGTGCATCATCCCGCCCAACTCCTTCGCCCTGGCGCGCACCGTGGAGTTCTTCCGTATCCCGCGTGACGTGCTGACCATCTGCCTGGGTAAAAGCACCTACGCGCGCTGCGGCATCATCGTCAACGTGACGCCGCTTGAGCCGGAGTGGGAAGGCCACGTAACCCTCGAGTTCTCCAACACCACCACCTTGCCGGCGAAGATCTACGCCAACGAAGGTGTGGCGCAGATGCTGTTCCTGCAGTCCGACGAGGCCTGTGAAGTGTCCTACAAAGACCGTGCCGGCAAGTACCAGGGCCAGCGCGGCGTCACCCTCCCACGAGCTTGATCGAAAGGTCTTACATGCTAAGGGAATTAGTCTGCAGAAAGTGACTCTATCTAGGTGTACTGCCTCGGCGCGTGTAAAACGTGCCGGGCCACGCTTGAGGAGTACTTTATGAAGCTCGACCCGCGAATCAGCGCAGAACTTGCCCGGCTTGAACCCAACCAGATTGGTGTTCTGGCCTGGTCCCTGATGGCCGACCCCGCATACGGGGGCGGCATCCCCGGCCAACCCGAGCCGGACTACCCACAACCCACCGAACCCGGTGAGCCGACCCTGCCGGACGAGCCACCACCCGCACCTGTCGCCTGATACCTAGCCCACTGGCCACACCTCCTGATCACCGACCACATAGAGTCGGTGGTCATCGGCCTGTTCCACCGCAAAGCCACCGGTAAACGCACCGAACGCCGGCAACAAGCTTACCCGCGTCCCGATCTGAAAGCAGGGCAACCGTAGGCTTTGCCGGCCCTTGCCGCGCAAGCGGTACACCGGATGCACATGCCCCGCCAGCACGTGGTGGCTGGGGTGGGCGTCAGGTTCGTGCTGCAAGGCAAAGGGGCCCATCAGCAGTGGTTCCGGAACCACTTCAATCCTCAGGTCCAGCGGTGGGTCACCGGCGCGTTTATCGTGATTGCCGCGCACCAGCGTCAGGGCCAGCGCGGGATGGCGCTCGCGCCAGGCCCGCAAGGCGCCCAGGGTGCCGCTGGCGTGAGAGCCGGGACCATGCAGGAAGTCGCCAAGAAAGATCACCTGCGCGCACCCATGCGAAGCGAGCAGCCGGTCCAGCCGCTCCAGATTGGCAGTGGTGGTTCCTTGCGGCACGGGCTGCCCCAGGCTGCGGTACGCCGAGGCCTTGCCAAAGTGCGCATCGGCAATCAACAGGCACCCGCGCGCAGGCCAGTAGATCGCCTTGTCTGCCAGCAACCACAATTGCTCACCCTCGAGCGTTATCGAACAGACCATCAGCGCTTCCCGTTATCCGCGACTTTTTCCAGGTCCTTGACCATCCTTGCAATACGCTCCGAGAGTTTTTCCGAACTCATGCTTTCGCGCATCCGCTCGACCAGCAGCGGAAAGGCCAGGGGAGTCGGCCGTTCGATCCGGTGCAGGTCCAGCTTCAACGCCGACAGATGACGCAACGTCACTTCCAGCCGACGAATATCCAACTCATCGCGCAGGACTTCTTCCCCAGCCTGAGTCAGCAACAGGTTCTGCGGGTCGTACTGTTTGAACACCTCGAAGAACAGACCGCTGGACGCCTGCACCTGCCGCGTACTTTTCGGCGCACCGGGGTAGCCGGCGAACACCAGCCCGGCGATGCGTGCGATTTCGCGAAAGCGGCGCAGGGCCAGCTCCCCGGCATTCAGGCTGGCGGCCACGTCTTCCAGCAGGTTCTCAGGACTCAGCTGCGCGTCATTCAACAACACCGGCCAATCCACAGGCGTGGCGCTCAGCAACTCCAGCCCGTAGTCATTCACGGCAATCGAAAACGTCACCGCCTGCCCCTGGCTCACCCGCCACGCCAACAGACTCGCCAGCCCCAGGTGCACCTGGCGCCCGGCGAACGGATAAAGAAACAGGTGCCAGCCTTCCCGCGATTTCAGCGCTTCGGCCAGCAGATGCTCGCGTGTCGGCAGGCCCGACCAACGCAACTGCGTCTGTAACAACGGTTGCACCGCTTGCATTTCCGGCCCCTTGAAATGCCCGTGCGCCGCCGCATCAAAGCGCTCCACCACCGCCTCGGCCAGCTCGTTGGAAAGTGGCATGCGCCCGCCATTCCAGCGCGGCACGGCGGCTTTTTTGGCGGTGCTGCGGCGCACGTAGGCGGTCATGTTTTCCACGCGCACCAGTTCCAGCAGACGCCCGGCGAACAGGAAACCATCCCCGGGCTTGAGCCGCGCAATAAAACCTTCTTCGACACTGCCCAGGTTCTTGCCGCCCCCGCCCTTGCTCCAGTATTTCAAATGGATGCTCGCGTCACTGACGATGGTGCCCACGCTCATGCGGTGACGGCGCGCCAGACGGGCATCGGGGACACGCCAGACGCCCTGTTCGTCCGGCTCCACGCGACGGTAATCCGGATAGGCCGTCAGCGACAGGCCGCCATGGCGCACAAACCCCAGGGCCCATGCCCAGTCTGCGTCCGTGAGGTCACGGTACGCCCAGGCCCCGCGCACTTCCGCCAGCAGCGCATCTGGCGTGAAGCCACCGCCCAGCGCCATGCTCACCAAATGTTGTACGAGTACATCCAACGGTTTGTGCGGCGATTCCCGCGCTTCGATGCGCCGCTGGGCAATCGCATCCTGGGCCGCCGCCGCTTCCACCAGTTCCAGGCTGTGGGTCGGCACCAGCGTCACCCGCGAGGGCCGCCCCGGCGCGTGCCCCGAGCGCCCGGCGCGTTGCATCAGGCGTGCGACGCCTTTGGCCGAGCCGATCTGCAGCACCCGTTCCACCGGTAGGAAGTCCACCCCCAGGTCCAGGCTGGAGGTGCACACCACGGCCTTGAGCTGGCCATCCTTCAACGCCCGTTCCACCCAGTCGCGGGTTTCCCGAGACAGCGAGCCATGGTGCAAGGCAATCACTCCAGCCCAGTCGGGCCGGGCGTCCAGTAACGCCTGGTACCAGATTTCCGACTGGGCCCGGGTATTGGTAAACACCAGGCAACTGCTGCTGCTTTCGACCTCGGCCACTACCTGGGGCAACATCTTCAAGCCGATGTGCCCGGCCCAGGGAAAGCGCTCGGCGACCGGCGGCAGCAAGGTGTCGACCTTTAACTCTTTGGCCGTTTGCCCCTGTACATTGATCCCGTCGCCTTGCGGGACTAACACCTCCAAGGCATGGGATTGGTTACCCAAGGTCGCCGAAATGCCCCACACTATCAGTTCCGGATGCCAGCGCCGCAGCCGCGCCAGTGCCAATTGCAACTGCACGCCGCGCTTGTTGCCGATCAATTCATGCCATTCATCCACGATCACCATGCGCAGGTGCGCCAGGCTCACCTGGCTGTCGGCGCGGGCCAGCATCAGGGTCAGGCTTTCCGGGGTGGTCACCAGCGCGGTCGGCTGGCGACGGGTCTGGCGAGCGCGCTCGCTGCTGCTGGTGTCGCCGGTGCGCAGGCCGATGCTCCAGGGAATCTGCAAGGCTGCAAGCGGTGCTTCGAGGGCGCGGGCGGTGTCGGCCGCCAAGGCACGCATGGGCGTGATCCACAGCACCGTCAGCGGTTCAGCGGGTGGTTTACGTTTACCCACAACAGGCGGGCGAGTGATGGCAAAGCGATTGAGCGCCGCAAACCACAGCGCGTAGGTCTTGCCGGCGCCGGTGCTGGCATGCAGCAACCCCGACTGGCCGCCCTTGACCGCCGCCCACACCTCTTTCTGAAAAGCGAACGGCTTCCAGCCTTTGGCGGCAAACCACTGGTTGGCGAAGTCGATGGGTTTTGCCATGGGGCGGCGGAACTCTGGAAGGTCTATTCCACAGACCTTCCAGAGCGCGCAAAGGTTTACTTCAAATTGCCACTCAGGAACTGCTGTAAACGCTCGCTCTTCGGATTGCCCAGCACATCCTCCGGCGCGCCTTGCTCTTCCACCAGGCCCTTGTGCAGGAACAGCACCTGGCTCGACACCTTGCGCGCAAAACTCATCTCGTGGGTCACCATGATCATGGTGCGACCTTCCTCGGCCAGGCCCTGGATCACCTTCAACACTTCGCCCACCAGCTCCGGGTCGAGGGCCGAGGTGGGCTCGTCGAACAGCATCACCTCCGGCTCCATCGCCAGGGCGCGGGCGATGGCGACGCGTTGCTGCTGGCCGCCGGACAGGAACGCCGGGTATTGATCGGCCACGCGTGCCGGCAGGCCGACCTTGTCGAGGTAGCGACGGGCACGGTCTTCGGCGTCCTTCTTGCTGCAACCCAGCACCCGGCGCGGAGCCATGGTGATGTTTTCCAGCACGCTCATGTGGCTCCACAGGTTGAAGTGCTGGAACACCATGGCCAGGCGTGTACGCAGGCGCTGCAATTCGGCGTCATCGGCCACGCGCATGCCCTGGCGGTCGCTGACCATGCGGATCGGCTGGCCGTCGAGGGTCATCGCGCCGTCGTTGGGGGTTTCCAGGAAGTTGATGCAGCGCAAAAAAGTGCTCTTGCCCGAGCCACTGGCGCCGATCAGGCTGATCACGTCACCGGTCCTGGCCTTGAGCGACACACCTTTGAGCACCTCATTGTCGCCATAGCTTTTATGCAGGCCTTCAACGGTCAATTTGTACATGGGGCGTGCATCCTCAAGGCGAAAGTAGGTAGCCGCTGCGGTAGGCCTCTAAGCCTGCGACATGGCCGATGACCATCCCGGCAGTGGCCATGCGGCGCAGCGAACGGGCGTAAAGCAGGCCGGCCTTCTGGCAGTGCACGGGCGTTACGCGGTCGGTAATGGGGTCGATGATTTCGGCGATCAGTTGCCCGGCTTCCAGGTATTCACCGGGCAGGGCGCTGAACACCAGCAGGCCGCCCACCGGCGTCGCCACCGGTTCAACGCCGGCCAGTGGCGTGGCGGGGTAGGGCAGGTCCGGCAGCGGTGCGACATCGCCGGCAATGGCGCCGAAGTGAATCAGGTAATCGATGATCGCCTGGCAGTCGAGCGCCGCCAGGCCATGGTTGACGTCGCCTTGCCCGCGCAGCTCGACGGTCACCGAAAAGCTGCCCATGGGGATCGGGAAGCGCTCGCCGAAGCGTTGCTGCAACTGCCACCACACCAGGGTGAAGCACTCGTCGAAGGATTGCCCGCCGGAGTCGGTGGCGAGCAGATTCGCCTCCGAGCCGATATAGCGCGCCAAGGGTTCCACCTGCGGCCAGGCCTCGGGCGTGGTGTACAGGTGTGCCACGGCTTCGAAGTCGCAATGCAGGTCCAGCACCATATCGGCGTCGCAGGCCAGGCGTTGCAGTACCAGGCGCTGGGACTGCAGTTGGGTGTCGGCGCTTTGCTCTGCGAGGGCGGTGGACAGCGCGCTGCGGATCCGTTCGACGTTGTGCCGGGGATCATCCCCGAGTAACTCCTCGACCTGGTCACCCACCGCTTCACCGAGGTCGACAAACCGGCGATTGAAGTTCTGCCCGCTTTCCAGTTCGTAGCGGCCCAGCGGGATGTCCATCAACACCTGTTCCAGGCCGACCGGGTTGGCGATGGGCACCAGCACGATTTCACTGCGCAGGCGACCGGCGGCGGCCAATTTCGCCAACTGCACCTTGAGGTGCCAGGCCACCAGCATGCCCGGCAGTTCATCGGCATGCAGCGACGACTGGATGTAAATCTTGCCCTCGGCCTGCTCCGGGCCGAAGTGAAAACTGTGAATCTGCCGCGCCGTGCCGGGCACCGGCGCGATCAACTCATGAATCTGATGCCGCATGAACGCTCCTTAATGGCTCGGCCCGAGAAAGGCCAGCCAACGGCGCTCCGCCAGACGAAACAGACCGACCAGGGCAAAGGTCACGGTCAGGTAGATCAGCGCAGCGATACCGAATGATTGAAAGGTCATGAAGGTGGCCGAGTTGGCATCCCGCGCCACTTTGAGGATGTCTGGAATCGTCGCGGTGAAGGCCACCGTGGTCGAGTGCAGCATCAAAATCACTTCATTACTGTAGTAGGGCAGCGAGCGACGCAACGCCGACGGCATGATCACGTAGGCATAGAGCTTCCAGCCGCTGAGGCCGTAGGCTTTGGCCGCCTCGACTTCGCCATGGGCCATGCTGCGGATCGCCCCGGCGAAAATCTCCGTGGTGTAGGCGCAGGTGTTGAGGGCGAAGGCCAGGATGGTGCAGTTCATCGCGTCGCGAAAGAACGCATCCAGCAACGGTTGTTCGCGCACGGCGGCGAGGCTGTAGATGCCGGTGTAGCAGATCAGCAACTGGATATAGAGCGGCGTGCCCCGGAACAGGTAGGTATAGAACTGCACCGGCCAGCGAATCAGGCGCTTGCGCGACACGCGGGCAATGGACAGCGGGATTGACACCAGGAAGCCGATGACCAGGGCGGCGCTGAGCAACCACATCGTCATGGCCAGGCCGGTGATGTGCTGGCCGTCGCTATAAAGGAAGGGGCGCCAGTATTCCTGCAAGAGTTCGATCATCGCACGGCCTCCCGGGCGCCAGCGGAGTAGCGACGTTCAAGGCGGCGCAAGACGAAGTTGGACGCGCTGGTGATCAACAGGTAGATCAACGCGGCGAGGACCAGGAAGTAGAACAGTTGGTAGGTGCTCTTGCCGGCATCCTGGGCGGCCTTGACCAGGTCGGCCAGGCCGATGATCGACACCAGGGCCGTGGCCTTGAGCATCACCATCCAGTTATTGCCGATACCCGGCAGGGCAAAGCGCATCATTTGCGGGAAGGTCACGTAGCGAAACCGCTGCCCGCGCTTGAGCCCATAGGCGGTAGCGGCTTCCAGCTGGCCACGGGGCACCGCGAGGATCGCGCCGCGAAAAGTCTCGGTGAAATACGCCCCGTAGATAAAGCCCAGGGTGATCACCCCGGCGCTGAACGGGTCGATCTCGATGTATTCCCATTCCATGAAGTCGGTCAGGCCGGTAAGCCAGGTTTGCAGGCTGTAGAAAATCAGCAGCATCAGCACCAGGTCGGGCACGCCGCGAATCAGGGTGGTGTAGAGCTGGGCGGGGATGCGCAGGAAGGGCAGGCTGGAAAGTTTGGCGCTGGCGCCGAGCAGGCCCAGCACCACGCTGACGGCCAGGGACAGCACCGACAACTTGATGGTCATCCAGGTGCCTTGCAGCAACAGCGGGCCGAAACCCTTCAGGCTGAGCGCGCTCAACCCGAGGGTTTGCAACAGTTCTTCGAACATAAATCAGGACCTATGGCGATAAAAAAGCGCCCCTCCCAGGGAAGGGCGCTCCAGGCATTATTTGCCGCTGTACAGGTTCAGATCGCCAAAGTGTTTCTTCTGGATGGTGGCGTAGGTGCCATCATCGTGTAACGCTTTGATACCTTTATCCAAAAGCGCCTTCAGTTCAGTGTTACCTTTTTTGATACCGATGGCGGTTTTGGACGGCAGCAAAGGGTCGTCGATGGCCGCGCTGACTTCGTAACCGGCACCGGCCGGCGACTTCAGAAAGCCCAGTTCGGCTTGCAGCATGTCCTGCACGGAGGCGTCGAGACGGCCGGAGGTCAGGTCGGCGTACACCTGGTCCTGGTTGGCGTAGGCCTTGGTGGTCACACCGGCTTTATCCAGCACGGCCTTGGCGTAGGCTTCCTGGATGGTGCCCTGCTCGTAGCCTACGGACTTGCCCTTGAGAGACTCAGGTGTCGAGTAGCCCGCGCCTTTCTTGAACACCAGCGAGGTCGGGCCAGAGAACAGTTCGCTGGAGAAGTCGATGGCCTTTTCACGCACCGGGGTCACGGTCATGGACGAAATCACGCCGTCGAACTTGTTGGCTTTCAGGCCTGGAATCATGCCGTCGAAATCGCTTTCGACCCACTTGCACTTCACTTTCAGCTCGGCGCAGATCGCATTGCCCAGGTCGATATCGAAGCCCACCAGGCTGCCGTCCGCTGCCTTGGATTCGAATGGCGCGTAGGACGGATCGACACCAAAACGCAGTTCCTTGTATTCCTTGGCCGTGGCTACACCCGCGGCCATGCACAGAGCCAGTGCAGAAAGGGTCAGCAATGCTTTTTTCATTATGTAATCCCTGGAAACCAAGATAAGCGCTTGTGGCGCGTTTAGGACTGTTACTGAACGGTGTCAGACGGATCACAAGTAGCAATTTCTGCACCATAGTTCCGAATGAGCGTTTTAAAAGGTGGGACAAGGGAGATCTGAGTGTAGGAGATGCCCGAAAATGGGCGCTGAAAACTGGGTGCACCATTTCGGGTCGTAAAGGAATTCAGATGTTGGAGGGGGCTTGCCCCCTCCCACCAGTTGATCGGCGTCAGGCCAGCAGGTCTTGCAGAGTGGCAAGGCTGTCGGCCTCATCCACCGCCTTATCCTGCCGCCAGCGCAACATCCGCGGAAACCGCACCGCAATCCCGCTCTTGTGCCGCTTGGACAAGGCAATGCCCTCGAACCCCAGCTCAAACACCATGCTGGGCGTGACACTGCTCACCGGGCCGAATTTCTCTACGGTGGTTTTGCGCACAATCGCGTCGACCTTGCGCATTTCTTCATCGGTCAGCCCGGAATAGGCCTTGGCAAAGGGCACCAGTGAGCGTTCGCTGCCGGGCGGTCCGTCCCACACCGCGAAGGTGTAGTCGCTGTAGAGGCTGGCGCGCCGACCGTGGCCGCGCTGGGCGTAGATCAACACCGCGTCGACGCTGAACGGGTCGACCTTCCACTTCCACCACACGCCCATGTCCTTGGTGCGGCCGACGCCGTACAGGCCATCGCGGGCCTTGAGCATCATGCCTTCCACGCCCAGGCTGCGCGAAGCTTCGCGTTGTTCGGCCAGCGCTTGCCAGGTGGTTGCGTTCAGCAACGGTGAGGCGAGCAATACCGGTTGGTTGCACTGGGTGACCACCTGCTCAAGCTGGGCGCGGCGTTCGGCCTGGGTATGGTTGCGCCAGTCGTCGCCCCGATGTTCCAGCAGGTCGTAGGCCAGGATTGCCACCGGCGCATCCTCCAGCACTTTCTTGCTCAAGGTCTTGCGGCCGATCCGCTGTTGCAGCAGGGCGAAGGGTTGCACTGTGTCCTTCCACACCACGATCTCGCCGTCGATCACCGTGCCGTCCGGTAACCCACTCACCAGGCTGTGAAGTTCGGGAAAACGTTCGGTGACCAGCTCTTCGCCACGGGACCAGATCCACAGGCGCCCGTCGCGCTTGACCAGTTGTGCGCGGATGCCATCCCATTTCCATTCCACCTGCCAGTCGGTGGGGGCACCGAGCAGCGCGTCGAATTGCTCCACCGGTTGCGCCAAGCCATGAGCCAGGAAAAACGGATAAGGCTGGCCGCCCCGTTGTGCATGCTCGTCGGACGATTCGGCAGCGATCAGCTTGAGGTAGCCCTCAGCGGTCGGACGATTGGACAGGTCGGTGTAGCCCACCAACCGCTGCGCCACACGCTTGCTGTCGAGGTCGGCCATGGCGGCGAGGGCACGGGTAACCAGCAACTTGGACACGCCGACGCGAAAGCTGCCGGTGATCAATTTGATGCACACCATCAAGCTGGGTTGATCCAGTTGCGCCCACAACGCCGGTAGGCGCTCAGCCAATTCCAGGGGAGGCAAGCCGCGCAATGGCAGGAGTTTTTCCTCCAGCCATACGGCCAGGCCGTCCTCCGAGGTGTAGGTAGATTCTGGCAGCAGCAGGGAAATGGTCTCCGCCAGGTCACCCACTGACTGGTAGCTTTCCTCGAACAGCCACGGCTCGATGCCGGACGCTTCTGTGGCCATGTCCCGCAGCAGGCGCGTCGGCACCAGTTGCCGTGGCCGTCCGCCGGACAGGAAATACACGGCCCAGGCGGCATCTTCTGGCGCGGCATCCCGGAAGTAGGCTTGCAACGCAGCCAGCTTGGCGTTGCTGGAAGTGGTGGCGTCGAGATTCGCGTACAGCTCGGCAAAGGCCTTCATGCGCCGGCCTCTTCTTCGTCATCGCCGTATTCGGTGGTGAAGCCCTGGGCATCCAGGCCTTTTTCCCGCAGATGGCGCACCAATACGCTGACAGAACCGTGGGTGACCATCACCCGCTCGGCGCCGGTCTGCTCGATGGCCCACAACAGGCCGGGCCAATCGGCGTGGTCCGAGAGCACAAAGCCCCGGTCGACTCCACGCCGCCGCCGGGTGCCGCGCAGGCGCATCCAGCCACTGGCGAAGGCGTCGCTGTAGTCGCCGAAGCGTTTGATCCAACTGCTGCCGCCAGCGGAGGGTGGGGCGATGATCAAGGCTTGGCGCAGCAATGGGTCGGTCTTGTTGAAGTCGCCGGCGTAGAGGGTTTCAGGGATATGGATGCCGGCCTCGCGGTACACCCGGTTCAACGGTTCGACCGCGCCGTGGCTGAGGATGGGCCCGATGCTGGCGTCAATGCCATGCAGGATACGCTGGGCCTTGCCGAATGAATAACAGAACAACACGCTGGCCTTGCCGGCGGCGATGTTGGCCTGCCACCAGTCGTTGATCCCGGCGAAGATCTGCGCCTGGGGCTGCCAGCGGTAGATCGGCAGGCCGAAGGTGGATTCAGTGATAAAGGTGTGGCAGCGCACCGGCTCGAACGGCGCGCAAGTGCCGTCGGGCTCGACCTTGTAGTCGCCGGACGCGACCCAGACTTCGCCCTGGTATTCCAGGCGCACCTGAGCCGAGCCGAGCACATGCCCGGCCGGGTGGAAACTCAAGGTGACGCCGTGGTGCACCAGTGGCTCACCGTAGGCCAGGGTCTGCAGGTTGATGTCCTGGCCCAGCCTGGAGCGCAGGATGCCTTCGCCGGGGGCCGCCGCCAGATAGTGCTGGTTGCCGGTGCGGGCGTGGTCGCCATGGGCGTGGGTGATGACTGAGCGTTCCACCGGCCGCCAGGGGTCGATATAGAAATCTCCGGCGGGGCAGTAGAGGCCTTCGGGGCGGGCGATGACAAGGTCCATGGGGTGACCGGGGGAGGTGGGCTTGTTACTTATGAGGCGGGTGTGGGCTGGGAAGTTCTATCTGAATGCATGCAGTCCAAATGTGAGAGGGGGCTTGCCCCCGATAGCGGTGTATCAGCTAGCCAAGGTGCAACTGACCCACCGCAATCGGGGGCAAGCCCCCTCTCACATTAGATCCAGGTTTTTCAGGAAAGCCGGGTTACTTGCCGGGTGTCAGGGTCAACCTGGCCTTCCCGTACACCTTCTCGAAGTTCTGCGGCTGCATCGGGAAGCTCAGGTATTGCGCCTTGAGCGACGGGTCGATGCCATTGGCATAGTTCGGGCTGGCCGGGTTGCCGGACTGGCCGATGCCACCCTGGCCCATCATCGGTTCCACCTGGCCGAAATCGACGATCAGGCGCAGCGCGGGCACCTGGGTGGTGGCGAAGTCCTGTCCCCAGTTGTAGGGCGCCGGGTTCAAGGTGTTGTGGTCGCCACCGGAGGCCAGTGGGCCACGAATCACCTGGCCATTGGCGTTTTTCCAGGTGGTGGTGTGCAGTTTGCCCCACTGCCAGGCCTTGTGGTCGGCGCCCAGCTGACTGTCGCCGGCGCTGATCGCGGCGGCCAGGCTGCGGGCGAGAATCGCCGGTTTGTCTTCTTTCTGCGGCGTACGCACGTCATCCCAGAACGGGCTGTCTTCGCGGCCCAGCAAGTGATCGGCCTGGGCGGCATAGGACAGGCTGGCGTTGCTGACAAAGGCTTTCCAGCTGGCGCTGTTTTCCGGACCCAGCTCGTCGAGGAAGATCTGTTTGGTGCTTTCCTGCAGGAACAGTTCATAGAGCGCAGCGTCGGCGGAGGTCGACACCAGGCGACCGTCGAAGGCCATCAGGCGACCCAGCGCTTCACGGGCCTTGGCCTGTTCCGCCGCCGGCAGTGCGTCAATCGCCTGTTTCAGCGGCTGGGCCATGCCCGGCGCCTGGAACATGCTCTTGAGTTTGGCGGCGAAGGTGGTGGTCTGGTCGTACTGCATGGCGATCAGGCTGCGGCTGTCGTGCTTGCCGGCATTGGCCAGTTGCGCCAGGCGCTCGCTGCGCTCCGGGGCATCCCAGGAATTGGACAGTTGCATGCCATAGCCACGCGGCGCGGTGCGCTGGTTGGCGGTGCCGATCCAGCCTTGGGCCGGGTCCTGGTCATAGGGATGCAGCATGGCGTCGGCGTAGCCATCCCAGTCGAACCGCGTGTCCCAGCCCGGCGACGGCAGCAAACCTTCGCCTTCGCGGCGGTTGGGGAAACGGCCGGTGACTTGCCAGCCAATGCTGCCGGCGTCGGCGAAGATCATGTTCAACGCGATGGCACGGATTTCCCGGGTTGCGTCCGAGGCTTTGCCGATGGTTTGCGCGCGGGACAGGTCGAAGAACGCATCCAGGCTCTTGTCGTCCTTGAAATCGGCGGTTTGCAGGGCCAGGCCCAGACCGGTTGTCAGCGCCTGGCTGCTGTTGAGCAGGGCGCCGTGACGGGTTTCGTACACCACTTCGCGGATCGAGCGCTGGCCTTTGACGAAGTAGGTTTCGTTACGCACGCCCGCCGGCAGCCATTTGCCGTTGTTCTCGTAATACAGCGCACTGCCCTGGCGTCTGACTTTTTCGAGGAACAGGTCTTGGGTGTCGCCCTTGACCGTGCTCATGCTCCACGCGACTTTGCCGTTGAAGCCGGACAGCAGCGTCGGCAGGCCGGCAATCGAAGCGCCGGCGGCCTGGTATTTCGGTGCGCGGATCTGCACGTAGCTCCACGGCGACGGTGCCTGCGGCTGGGCGGCGAGGTCGCCCGCCAGCAGGCTTTTACCGCTGCGGCTGCGCTGTGGGCCGATCGCCCAGTTGCTTGAGGTGGTGACCGCCAGGGCGTTGAGGCTGCTCAGTTGCTGGCTGACCGCGTCCAGCCCGGCCAGGCCGGTGATCTGGCCCAGGTTCACGCCCTTGAGTTTTTCGGCCTCGGCCAGCGGGATCGCTTCATCCGGCGCGCTTGGGGTGAGCCAGGCGAGTTTGTCGACGCCGACTTTCTGCGCCAGCACCAGCGACGAAATCTCTTCCTGCAGGTTGGCCGACTCGCTGAAATTCAGCAGGCAGAACAGCAGCGCCGAATCTTCCGGCTTCCAGTACTCGGGCTTGTAGCCGGTCTGGGCCAGGTCCGGCGGCAGCTTGTCGCGGTAGCGGAACAGGTAGGCGTTGACGCCACGCGCATACACTTCAAAGAAGCGCTTGAGACGCGGGCTGGAGGCGTTGTACAGCTCGCCGGCGCTTTTCTTCAGGTTGACCGCGCGCATGAAGCGGTCGACATCCAGCACTTCAGGCCCGGACATTTCCGCCAGGCGGCCCTGGGCCAGCAGGCGCAGGGTGACCATCTGGGTGATGCGATCACTGGCATGCACGTAACCGAGGCTGAACAGCGCGTCATGGAAGGTGTTGCTTTCGATCAGCGGCATGCCCTGGGCATTGCGGCGTACCGATACATTCTGCGCGAGGCCTTTGATCGGCTGTACGCCGGCAACCGGCGGCAGGGTGTCCTGGGTGCTCTGGAGCTGGCAACCGGCCAGGCTTAACGCGCTGGCCACTGCCGCGGCAACGCCGAACCGGGGAAGAAAATGTGAGAGGGCTGGCGAGGCCATGGCAAAGCTCCTGCGGGGGGGTAGCGTCAGTAAAGGCGCTACGTTAGTGAGCGCGGCGAAACGACGCAAGCGGGAGTCATGCCTTATTTTCAGCAATTGCGTATCAAGACTTGGGCGGGTTGACTTTCTGCACCAGCTCATACGCCCGGACCGTCGCCGGCCGTTCCTTGATGCTGTTGAACCAGCGATGCAGGTGTGGGAAATCTTCCAGGCGCTGGCTTTGCCATTTGTGGGAAACAATCCAGGGGTAGATCGCCATGTCGGCAATGCTGTAGTCCTCGCCCGCGACGAACGCACGGTCCGCCAGGCGCCGGTCGAGCACCCCGTAGAGGCGTGCGGTTTCATCCACGTAGCGTTTGATCGCGTAGGGGATTTTCTCCGGGGCGAACTGGCTGAAGTGATGATTCTGCCCCGCCATCGGGCCCAAGCCGCCCATTTGCCAGAACAGCCATTGCAGTACTTCCTGGCGACCGCGCAGGTCTTTTGGAATGAACTGGCCGGTTTTTTCCGCGAGGTACAACAGGATCGCGCCGGACTCAAACAGGGAAATCGGTGCACCGCCGTCGGTCGGGGTCTGGTCGACGATGGCCGGGATGCGGTTGTTGGGAGCGATCTTCAGGAAGTCAGGCTTGAACTGTTCACCCTGGCCGATGTTGATCGGGTGCACCTTGTAGGGCAGGCCGGCTTCTTCCAGGAACAACGATATTTTGTGGCCGTTGGGGGTGGTCCAGTAATACAGGTCGATCATGAAGCTCTCCAAAAGTGGTGATGCTTGAACGGATGCCTGTAGGTATAGGTAATGTTGGGCGTGCGAAAATTCAATGAAACATTTGCGCATACCCTTAGAAGCAAATCAAAAAGCGCCATCCACCAACACCTGCAGCGACTGCTCTGAACAGCGCTCGATGCGCGCCCGCACGCGATACACCTCGGCAAACAACAGCGGATTAAGCACCTCGTTTGCTGCGCCACTGGCGTACAAGCGACCTTGGCGCAGCACGGCAATATGGTCGGCAAAACGTGCGGCAAGGTTGATGTCGTGCAACACCACCACGGCGATCAGGTTGTGTTCGCGCACCAGCCCACGCACGCACTCCATGACTTTCAATTGGTAATTGAGGTCGAGGGCGCTGGTGGGTTCGTCCAGCAGCATCACTTGGGGGCGCCGTGCAATCAGTTGTGCGAGGCTGACCAGTTGGCGTTGGCCGCCCGACAGCGTGTTTAACCACTGATCGGCCAGGTGCGCGATGCCAATGCGCTGCAATGCCTCGAAGGCTTCGCGCAGACAGGCGTCGTTGGACAATGGAAGGCCGTCCACAGAGGTGACGCGCAACGCAGCAATCACGCTCTCCATTACGCTGAGGCTCAGGCCCGGTGGCAGGTTCTGCGGCATGTAGGTCACACGCCTGGCGCGCTCGGCCACGGACATGGCTGACAGGTCGAGGTCACCCAGTCGTACGACACCGTGCATCTTTTCCAGCCCGGCCACGGCGCGCAGCAAAGTGGACTTACCGGCGCCGTTGGGGCCGATCAGGGCGGTCAGGCTGCCGTGGGGCAAGGTCGGCAGGCTCAGGTCATGCACGATCTGCCGGCGGCCATAACTCACATTGGCGTTGCGTACGCTTAACCCTTCGCTCATAACTGCCTCCCGCGCTTGAACACCAGCATCACGAAAATCGGCACGCCCACCAACGCCGTGACGATGCCCACCGGCACGCTCATACCGGGCATGATCAGCTTGCTGGCAATCGACGACAGCGCCAGCAACAGCGCGCCGGTCAGGGCGCTGGCCGGCAGCAGGAAGCGCTGGTCTTCACCGACCAGGATCCGCGCGATATGCGGACCCACCAGGCCGATAAAGCCGATGGTGCCGACGAACGCCACGGCGGTAGCCGACAACAGGCTGATGCGCAGCAACGAGAAAAACCGCAGGCGTTTGACGTCCACGCCGAAGCTTTGCGCGCGGTCTTCGCCCATGCGCAGCAAGGTCAGGCGCGGTGCGGCGGCGAAGGAAAACGGCAACACCACCGCGACCACCAGGGCCAGGATACCGAGCTTGTCCCAGTTGGCCCGGGTCACGCTGCCCAGGGTCCAGAACACCAGTTGTTGCAGCACATCCTCGGTGGCCACCAGTTGCAACAAAGCCACCACCGCGTTGCAACTGAATACCAGGGCGATGCCGAACAGCACCAGGCTCTCTACGCCGGCGCCCCGCAAGCGCGACATGGCTTGCAGCAAAAACACCGAGGCGGCGGCGAAGATGAACGCCGAAATGGAAATCGCCGTATTGGCCGACACCCACAAGGTCGTCACCGGGAACACAATCACCAGGGATGCCCCCAGCGCCGCCGCCGACGACACGCCCAAGGTAAACGGGCTGGCCAGCGGGTTGTTCAAGATCGCCTGCATCTCCGCCCCGGCCAGCGACAACGCACAGCCCACCAGCACCGCCATCAACGCGTAGGGCAGGCGCACGTTCCAGATGATCACCTGGTCGGTGGCGCTGAGGTGGGACGGGTGCGCAATCCCGTCAAGCAAGGCCAGCAGGCCCATGCCGGACGGGCCGCTGGCCAGGTCCACCAGCATGGCGCACACCAGCGCCATGCCCAGTAGCGCCAATAGCCAGGCACGCCGCGCCAGCAGGCGGCGATAGCCGTGGGTGGCTGAGGCGAGGTCGAGGGTTTGCGTGGTCATTTAGAGGTGTCGATCCAATAGGCACCCTGCAACGGCATCCCCAGGAATTGCTGGTTGATCTGTTCCATGGTCGCCTGCGGGTCCAGCTTGGCGAACAAGTGCGGATGCACCCACTTGGCCAGCGACTCAATCGCCAGCAGGTTGTACGGCGAGTTGTAGAAGTCATGCCACAGGCCGTGGGCATTGCCTGCGCGGATGGCACGCAGGTTGGCGAACTCGGGGCGCGCCAATACGCGGTCAAAGGCTTCACGCGCCTCGTCATGGCTCACGCCGGCACCCAGGATCAGCCCCGGCTTGTGGTTACCGGTGGCGACATAAATATCCGGGTCCGCTTTCAAGGCGTATTCCACGCTGATATCCCCCAGTGCCCCCGGTACCACATCGGCGGCGATGTTGCGCCCGCCCACCAGCTTGATCACTTCCCCCATGCCACTCTTGCCCGTGGTGTGCCCCGGCGCTTGCCAGGCGCCGGCCAGCAGTTCGAGGAACACGCTCGGACGCGGGCCGGCCGGCAAGGTGGCGACCGCGTCGGTGATGACCTTGAGGTGCTGGTCATAGAAATCCAGGAAAGCCTTGGCCTGGGCTTCGCGCCCCAGCGCCTGGCCCAGCGCGTTCATGCTGGTGTGGGTGCCTTGCACCGGGTTGATGCGAAAGTCGACGAACAGCACCGGGATGCCCGCCTTGGCCAGCACATCGGCGACCGGGCTGTGTTCAGTCGGGCCGTGGCCAGAAATGCTGAACACCGCCAGGTCGGGTTTGAGCGAGAGGATTTCCTCGGCGCTGACGCTTTGTTCCGACGCCTGGCCGATCAGCGGGATGTCTTTCACGCTGGGAAATTTCGCCACGTAGGCGTTATAGGTGTGCTGGTCCAGCAGCTTCAAATCGTTCTGCCAACCGACGATGCGTTGGAACGGCGCATCGCGGTCCAGCAGGGCAAACGCCGAAATCAAGCGGCCTTCACCGAGGACCACGCGCTTGACGTTGTCCGCCACGTCGACCTTGCGCCCCAGCACATCGGTGACTTCATGGGCGGCAGCGGTTTCGGCATGGCCGAGGACCAGCGCGGCGAACAGCACGCACAGCTTGAGGACATTACGGGGTTTCAACATGGCGGGAACTCCAGGTGAAGGCGGCGCATCAGGCATTGCTACAGCGCCGCAAGGGGTTGTGAGGCAAGGCGGCCAGGCAGGTGTCGACTTCGCAGGCGTTGAGCAGTGCCGGGATCTCGACCAGCACGGTTCAGAACTCATAGTCGACGCTGGCAGTGAGGGTGCGCCCTGCGCCCGGAATGCCGTAGAGCTGGAAGCCATCGAGGGACGCGCCGACCTGGCTGTAATAGAACGTGTTGAACACGTTGTTGAGGTTGAGGTTGACCGTGGTGTCCTTGTTCACCTTGTATTGCGCGGCCAGGTTGCTCAGCCAGTAGCCGGGGGCTTTTTCGTGGTCGCGGGTGTAGATCGCGTAGACCCCGGACGGGCCGTTGGCGTAGCTGCTGTTGTTGTTCAACCCGCCGACGTATTTGTTGTCGGTGTAGCGGCGCCGGCCCACGTATTGCTCGCCGTAGCTGAGGCTCAGGGCGTCGGTGACGGCGTAGGTGGTCCACAGGTTGGCGGTCAGGTCCGGGACGTTCTTGGCTTCGGCGCCTTTGTTGATGCCTTTGGTCTGGGTGCTCTTGAGGGCCGAGAAACCGCTATAGGCGGTCCAGCGTGGGGTGATATTACCTTGCAGGCCCAGCTCGATGCCGTCGACGCGCTTGGCGGGCAGGGCGCGTACCGGGGCGGATTCGCCGTCCTGGTATTCCCAGGCGTTGTCCAGTTCGGTGCGGAAGATCGCCGCCGTAACGTTGAGCATGTCATGGGCGATGTCCCACTTGGTGCCCAGTTCATAGGTCTTGGATTTGGCCGGGCTGTAACGACGGGTGCTGGCCGCGCCGTAGATCTGGTTGTTGGTGGACGCGCCCAGCGCCGAGGGCTGCGCCGCCTCGCTGTAGGACACATAGATGCTGCCATTGGGCAACGGTTTGAACACGGCGCCAACCCGACCGCTGACGGCACCGTCGGTACTGCTGATCGTCGCCTGGCCGCGCTGGCGGGTTTCGGCGCGCCAGTTGTCGTAGCGCAACGAGCCGAGTACTTGCCACTGCTCGTTGAGGGTGAGGGTGTCGCCCAGGTAGAGACCGGCGTTTTCGATCACCGAGCGCGGGTCGCCTTCGCCTTTGGTCACGTAGGTGCTGGCGAAGCTGTGGCTGGGGTCGTGCATATCAAACAGCATGTTGCCTGCCGGCACTTCGGCGTTGCGTTTCAGGCCGCCGTAGGTCTCGTGATAGAACTCCAGGCCGCTGACCACCGCGTGCTGCAGGCTGCCGGTGGTGAGGTTGAAATTGAAGTCGGTCTGGTTGTCCAGGATGGTGTAGCGCTTGGACAAACCAAAGTCGCTGCCGCGCAGGATGCCGTAGGCGGTGTTGCTGTTGTTTACGTAGTCGGTGTAGGCATTCACCGTGCTGCCCGGCACTTGGCTGATCGGGCCTGCGCCGGTGTAGCCCAAAGTCGCACAGCGGGTGCCGGTGCAGGTCTTCTGGCCGCTGGCGTTGGCGGCGAAGAAGCGCGCCGGCGAGAGCACGGCGAAGTTGTCGCTGCGTTCCCAGCGCGTCTGGTTGCGCAGGTTGGCGTCGTTCCAGGCGAAGTCATGCTCAAAGCGCGCCGTGAGCGAGGTGGTTTTGTTCTCTTGGGTGTAGAGGTGGGAGTCGCCGTACCAGTTGGAGCGTTTCACGCCCGGCATGCGGTCGCCGTTGGTGCCGCGCTGGATCGGCACACCGCCGTCCGGGGTGTTGGTGTCTTTCTGGTAGAAGGTGTCGATGAACAACCGCGTGTCGGTGCCCAGGCCGAAGCCGAACGAGGTGGCAATGCCCCAGCGGTCGTAGTCCACATCGTCGCGTTCGGCCACCTGGTTGTAGTGCTTCATCAGGTTGATGCGCACGGCGCTGGTGTCGTTCAGCTGTTTATTCAGGTCGGCAGTGAGGCGGCGGTAGCTGTCGGTGCCGATCCCGGCCGAGACTTTGTTGGCATCGCCCAGATGCGCTTCCTTGCTGACCAGGTTGACGCTGCCGCCCACGGCCGAGACCCCGGACTCAATGGAACCGGTGCCCTTGAACACTTCGGCCTGCTGCAGGTTGAAGGTGTCGGTGCGCGTGGACATGCCGGCATCGCGCACACCGTCGACGGTCAGGCTCTGCTCGGAAGAAAAACCGCGGATCGAAAACAGGTCGCCCCAGCCCAGGTTGCCCTCGCCGGACATAAAGGTAATGCCCGGGACATTGCGCAACACTTCCTGCAAGGTCTGCGCGTTCTGCTCCTTGAGCACCTGTTGCGGCACGATGGTCACGCTTTGCGGTGCGTCCAGCAGCGGCTGGCTGATCTTGGCCGAGGTGACGCGGTCCACCTTGAAGGTGGAAGTGGCTTCGCCGTCGATCTTGATTTCCGGCAGGCTCAACACCGAATCGCTGGACGTGGCGGTTGGGGCGCCAGCCAGGGCCACCGGTGCGACGCTGCCGGCAGCCAGCAAACCGAACATCGGTGCCAGGGTGGTGTGCCGCGTGTGGCGGTGAGGCGTGGGCAATGATAGGGGCAATGACATGGTAGCGTCCGAGTCTAAATTACAATTACTCTCATTTAGGTTCGGTAGTCTAAAGAGCGATTCCTCCTGCCATACCCCAGGTTTGTATCGCTGATGCGTGATTAGGGTTTCCCACAACATTCCATTACATTTGCCTGCGCTGCCGGCTGAATTTTCGGCTATTTGCTGCGTTTCATCGTTTTTCGGATTGACTGCCCATGGCCAAGCAAGACCACCTGCTGATCGTTGACGACGACCCGCAAATCCGCCAACTGCTCTGCGACTACCTGAGCGACGCCGGCTTCCAGGTATCCACCGCCGCCGACGGCAAGGAAATGCGCCGCCGCCTGGCGCTGAATGTGATCGACCTGATCGTGCTCGACCTGATGCTGCCCGGCGAAGACGGCCTGAGCCTTTGCCGCGAACTGCGGGTTAACTCCAACACGCCGGTGGTGATGCTCACCGCCAAGGGCTCGTTGATCGATCGTATCGTCGGCCTGGAAATCGGCGCCGACGATTACTTGCCCAAACCCTTCGACCCACGTGAGTTGCTGGTGCGGATAAAAGTGGTGCTGCGCCGGGTACAGAGCTTTCCCGACCGCGCCCGCCTGGATGAAGCGCCGAGCATTCGTTTCGCAGGCTGGCAACTCGACACGCGGGCGCGGCAATTGCTGTCGCCGCAGGGCGTGGTGGTCAGCCTGGGCAACTCGGATTACCGCGTGTTGCGCCTGCTGTTGCAGCACCCCAACCGCCCGTTGAACCGCGACTTTCTGCTCAACCATGTGTTCGACAAGGACAGCACGCCGTTCGACCGCTCCATCGATGTGTGCGTCAGCCGCCTGCGCTCGCAATTGCCGGCAGGGTTGATCAAGACCGTGCGCAACGAGGGCTACATGCTCACCGCCGATGACGTGGTGTTGGAGTCGTGAGACTGCTGCCGCGTTCGCTGTTCGGCCGGCTGGTGCTGATTCTCGTCAGCGGCATGCTCGCCGCGCAGGCCCTGACCAGTAGCATCTGGTACGACCGACGCCATGGGCAGGTGCTGGAAATCCCGGCGCGGTTGATCGCCACGCGCCTGGCGGACGTGGTGCGCCTGGTGCACAGCGATCCGCAGCAAGCGGATGTGCTGATCAAGCTGCTCGACACGCCAAACTTCCGCCTGACCCTCAGCGACCAGGCCAGCAACACCCCGAGCACCCTGCACGAAAGTGACCGGCCCACCGAGCGATTGATCAAGAAGGTGCTGTCGGAAAAAACCGGTTACGCCCAAACCCTGATCCTGTTGCGCCTGTCTCTGGTCGATGGCGACGGGCAGACCGCCGGCCTGTCAACCTTGCTCGTTTCCCAACCGGTGGTGGGACAATTTTTGATCGACCTGCGCCTGCCCGACGGGCGCTGGTTGCAGGTGGATGCCAGTGAAGAGCAGGGCTGGACCAGTACCTCGCCGCTGGACCTGCTGTTCGATTACGTGATGCGCATCTACCTGCTGCGGGTGCTGGTGTTGGTGGTGATCGCGCTGGTCGCGGTACGCCTGGCGATTCGCCCGCTCAACACCCTGGCCAAGGCCGCCGAGGCGTTGGGCCGGGATATCCAGCGCCCGCCGCTGTCGGTGGACGGTCCCACTGAAGTTCGCCGCGCCGCCCAGGCATTTAATGCGATGCAACAGCGGCTGATCGCCAACATCGCCGAGCGCACGCGTTTCCTTGCGGCGATTTCCCACGATTTGCGTTCACCGATCACACGACTGCGTCTGCGCACCGAGATGCTTGAGGACAATCGCACCAAGGAGCGTTTTCGCAGCGATCTGGAAGAAATGGAGCACATGGTGTCCAGCACGCTGGATTTTGTCAGCAGCGGCGAAATCAACGAGACGCGGCAGAACATCGATATCAACGCCTTGCTGCAAAGCCTGCAGGCGGACTTGCAGGACGTTGGCGAGCAGGTGGTGATCGAAGGCCGGGCGAAGCAGCCATTGCCGGGGTATGCCCGCAGCCTTAAACGTTGCGTGCAGAACCTGCTGGAGAACGCTGTGCGTTATGGCCGTGATGTGGTGGTGCGGGTCGAGGACCAGGCGGACAGCTTGAAGATCGTCATCAGTGACCGTGGCCCCGGGATTCCCCGGGAACAGTTGGAGCAGGTGATGGAGCCGTTCTATCGCGTGGAAGGTTCACGCAATGCCGAGACCGGCGGGTATGGCCTGGGATTGAGCATTGCCCACACCATCGCCAAGGCGCATGACGGGCGTTTGGCGTTGCGCAACCGGGACGGCGGAGGGCTTGAGGTGGAACTGGTGTTTCAACGCAAATCCTGAATGTGGAACGCAACTGAATGTGGGAGGGGGCTTGCCCCCGATTGCTGGCTGTCAGGCACTGAATAGGAGACTGGTATACCGCTATCGGGGGCAAGCCCCCTCCCACATTTAAATCTTCAGCGTGGCTTTACGCCCCGTGGCACTTCTTGAATTTCTTCTCGCTGCCGCACGGGCAAGGATCGTTGCGGCCCACGTCCTTCAGGGCATTGCGCACCGGCTCCTGGTGAGCGTGGCCGCAGTTCGGGCCGTGGACATGGCCGTGGTCGTGATCATGGTGATCGTGATCATGGTTGCAGTCAGGACCATGGACATGGGGTTGCTGAGTCATCGATGTCGCTCCGGAATAAAATCGCCGGGGATTATCTCGCCATTGTGATTCACCTGCACGTCATAACCGATGAATAATCCGGTTTTCAGCTCGCCTTCGAGGCGATAGGGCACGGGGCGGTCGGGTTTTTTCAGCATCTGCACCACATCGCGGATCTGTGGCCAGAGGTTGGTGCGCACCGACACCTTGAAAAAGGCATGGCCGCGCGGCGGCACGGTAAGCCATTGGTTGGACTCGCCTTCGGTCAGCACAAAGTCATCCAGCGTCACTTTGTAGATCAGGCCACGCACGGTCAGGTCGGCGTCGTCGCGATTGTCCACGCGAAAGTACAGCTTGAATTTCTGCTCCAGCAGCTTGGCTCGCACCACTTCGACCTTCACCAGGGAGATGTGGGGCGGCGGCGCGTCGTCCTCGAACCACGACGCGCAGCCGGTCAGGCCAAGGGTTAACGCCAGCATCAAGCTGTAGATCCGGAGCATGGCGTGAGTCCTGTGGTGGCTATAGATAGCTGGAACAACACTTCTTGAATTTTTGCCCGCTGCCGCACAGGCAGGCATCGTTACGTCCGGTCTTCACTTCCACGGTCGGGTCGATGAAGTACCAGCGCCCGTCATTCTGTACGAAAGAAGACTGCTCGCGGTGACTATGTTCGCCGGTGCTGTCATGCCAGCGCGCGGTGAAGGTCACGAACGCGTGTTCCGGCTGGCCGCCGAATACCTCGGAGCTTTCCACTTCAAGGCCGAGCCAGGTGCTCTGGGCGCTCCACGCGGCGATGGCGGCACGGTCCAGGCCGGGCTGTTGCGCGGGCAGCGTGGTGGCAACCAGATAGTCCACCAAGCCCAGTACGTAGGCGCTGTAGCGCGAGCGCATCAACGCGGTCGCGCAGGGCGCGGGGTGCCCGGCGTGATAATGGCCGCAGCAGGCATCCAGCAGGTTGCCACTGCCGCAGGGGCAAATGGATGTACTCATCGGGTTACCACCAATACTTTCCGAAGTTTTCCGGGTTGGCCCAGAAGCGGGCATTGAGCCAGTCCGGTACCTGTTTATAGTCAAGCAGATCATAGGTAAACAGCGTCAGAACCTGTTCGTCACGCTGGAAACGCTCGCCGGCCTGCAGGGCCAGGGAGAAGAAGTCGGTGTCCTTCCAGTCGCAGGCCCCCAGGTCAACCAGCACCGCAATGCGGCTGGCGTTGAGGTTGCGGATACCGCCCAGCAGGGTCAGGCCTTGCGGTTTTGACAGGTGCTCCAGGCAATCCACCACCAGCGCCAGGTCAAAACGCTGCGCGGCCAGCTCCGCCGGCAGTGGGCCGGGTGGGGCAACGGCAACCTGGGTGCCGGGGTGTGCTGCTTGAAAAGCCTCCAGCGCCGGGAACTGGCTGGCGCCCAACAGCAACAGGCGTTTGGGTTGGTGCAGGTCGAGCAAGGCGGCCAGGGCCTGCTGGGGTGTACGGTCAGAAATACCGGCGGTCATCAGAGATCCTCACATCAGGACCGTAGAGACTAGCGCGGCTGAGCGTGCGGGCCTAGAGCGGGTGGTGGCGAAAACTCCTACGAGGGCGACGATCCTCAATGAATACGGGGGCGCGGCGTAGTGGCGCAGATGAAAAGAGCCGTCTTTACTCCACTCATCGGCCCCCGCCGATCCCCTCAGGAGAAATCAGATGAGCATCATGCGGACAGCTCTACCCTTGGTTCTGCTAACCGGAGTATTGACAGGTTGCGCAGGTTTGCAAAAAACCGACTGGCCCACCTGCGCCGCCGTTGGCGGTGTGACCGGTGCGGCGATCGGTGCCACTGAAAGCTCGGCCTATGCAGGCTATGGCGCGTTGTTGATCGGCGGTATGGCCGGCGCCTATTGCTGGGTGCATGGCGACGGTGACGAAGATGGCGATGGCGTGCCGGACAGCCGCGACAAGTGCCCGGGCACGCCAAAAGGTGTGCAGGTGGATGCCAATGGTTGCCCGCCCGCACCGCCACCGGCCGTGGTTGAGGAAGTGGTCGTGGTCAAGGAGGAAACCATCGTGATCCGTGACGTGCACTTCCAGTTCGACTCGGCGAAGTTGACGGCGGCGGATACCGCCAAGCTCGACACCGTCGCCGCCCGCCTGAAACAGGAAGCCCCAGGCGCCCAGTTGCGTGTCAGTGGCCACACCGACAGCGTCGGCAAAGAGGCCTACAATCAGAAACTCTCGGAAAAACGCGCGCATTCGGTGGTCGAGTACCTGATCAAGTCCGGCGTGCCGCGCAGCAGTTTTGTATCGGTGACCGGTGCAGGCGAGAGCCATCCGGTAGCCGACAACAAAACCGCTGAAGGCCGTGCCTTGAACCGTCGTACGGAAATCCAGATCAACCGCTGACGGCCCTGCCCCTGTGGGATACACAGGGGCATTGCTGCCAATCCTCCCCCTTTATCAACTTTTTTGATCCTTCACTGGCAAAGCGCCTGCGGAAGTCGTTACTGTGCGTCCAAAGAAAAACTAGAAATATTTTTTGAAAAAAATCAGGGGAGCTCCATGATGCGTAAGGTTTTTCTGTTGGCCCTGTTGGTCAGCCCCGTTGCCCTGGCCCAGAGCGTCAGTGTTGAACCCAACTCGTTGATGCGCCTGCCCAACAGCACCAGCGTGTTGCAATTGGAGCGCCTGGAGGTGGCGGACTACGGCACCTTGCTGATTCCCGCCAACATCAGCCAGGTCTCCGTGGATGAGCTGCACCTGGGCCGCGACGCCCGTATCGCCATTGTGCCCGGCAACACCGCTCTGCAATTGCAGGTGCGCCATGCGCAATTGGACCACGGTAGCCAGATCACCTCCCGCGGCGCTCCCGGCACCCACGAAAAACCGGCCAAGTCCGGGCGTGACCTGACCTTGCGTATCAACTCCCTGGCGGCAGAAGAACTCTCGGTGGACGCCCGTGGCGGTGCCGGCGCCCAGGGTTATGCCGGGCTGGATGGCGCCAACGGCGAAGACCCAGGGTGCACCTGGGGCTCGGCCGGTCGCGGTGCCAACGGGGATAACGGCGGTGATGGCTTGCCTGGCGCGTCGGGCGCGCAGGTGCGGGTCGAGTTGCCGCAGGACTTTCCGGCTGACCATATAAAGGTCTGGGTCGATGGCGGTCCCGGTGGATTGGCCGGCACGGCGGGCAAGCCGGGCAAGGGCGGCCAGTCCAAAGGCTGCCTGGTGTACCGCGCCGATGGCGGCGAGAAAGGCCGTCCAGGCTTGGAAGGGCAGCCGGGGCCGGCTGGGCCTGCGGGGACTGTGACCATCCAGCGGCTTTGAATTGCCTGGTCTGACGCCATCGGGGCAAGCCCCCCCCCACAATTGGACTGCATTCCAACTGTGGGAGGGGGCTTGCCCCCGATAGCGGACTAAAGCCTGCCTCAGAACATCGGTCGAGCCGAAGCAATCGCCACCACCACCAACCCCACAATCAGGTTAATGCCCACCAATCGGCGAATCTGCCCCAGCACCGCCGCACCCGCCGGCCAATCCTCAGCCGCCACTGCCTTGCGCAACTCCGGGAACTTCAGCGCCTGGATGCGGATAAACAGCGCCGTCATCACCAGATACAAACCCATCATCACCTGCACATAACGCGGTGCCGTCTCAAACCCGTTGAAGCGCAAGTGCAGCAGGCCAATGCCGCTGATCGGCAAAACCGCCACGGCGATCCACACCCATACGAAAAAACGTTGAAACACATTTGCCCATAATTTGAGCCGGGCAGGGCCTTCAAGTGCCGCCACAGCGGCGGGGCGCAGGATCATCCAGGCGAAAAACATACCGCCGACCCATACCAGGGCGGCCAATACATGCAGGGTGTAAGCGAGGCTAAACGCGGTCATTGTGGTACTCCGTTCTGCGCGGGATTCATTAGCGGGGTATGATAGCCGCCGATCCGAACCACTGAAAATTTATCCAGCGTTTTTTGCGCCCGACTATCCATGATCAGCACTGAACTCAAAACCACGATCCAGGGTGCCTATTCGCGTTTTCTCGAAGCCAAGAGCTTGAAACCGCGCTACGGCCAACGCCTGATGATCGCCGAAGTGGCCAAGGTCCTCGGGGATATCGACACCGACGACGAAGGCCGCCGCGAGGGTGAGCCCGCGGTCGTGGCCGTCGAGGCCGGCACCGGTACCGGCAAGACCGTGGCCTACAGCCTGGCCGCGATCCCGACCGCCAAGGCCGCCGGCAAGCGCCTGGTGATCGCCACCGCCACCGTCGCCCTGCAGGAGCAGATCGTCTACAAGGACCTGCCCGACCTGATGCGCAACAGTGGCCTGAGCTTCACCTTCGCCCTGGCCAAAGGCCGTGGCCGCTACATGTGCCTGTCCAAGCTCGACGTGCTGTTGCAGGAAGGTCACGCGCAAACCGCCACCGCCCAGCTGTTCGAAGAAGAAGGCTTCAAGATCGAAGTCGATGAAGCCAGCCAGAAGCTGTTTACCAGCATGATCGAGAAACTGGCCGGCAATAAATGGGACGGTGACCGCGACAGCTGGCCCACCGCCCTGGAGGATTCCGACTGGGCGCGCCTGACCACCGACCACAGCCAGTGTACCAACCGCCATTGCCCCAACTTCGGCCAGTGCGCCTTCTACAAGGCTCGCGAAGGCATGGGCAAGGTCGATGTGATCGTCACCAACCACGACATGGTGCTGGCCGACCTGGCCCTGGGCGGCGGTGCGGTGTTGCCGGACCCGCGCGACACCCTCTATGTGTTTGACGAAGGCCACCACCTGCCCGACAAGGCCATCGGCCATTTCGCCCATTACACGCGCCTGCGCTCCACCGCCGACTGGCTCGAAACCACCGCGAAGAACCTCACCAAACTGCTGGCCCAGCACCCGCTTCCGGGCGACCTGGGCAAGCTGATCGAACAGGTGCCGGAGCTGGCGCGCGAGATCAAGACCCAGCAGCAATTCATGTTCAGTGCCTGCGAGCAGGTGGCCGACTTCAAGCCCGGTGAAGATGTGGAGGGTCGTGAGCGTCCCCGCCATCGTTTTGTCGGTGGGCTGATCCCCGAGCACATGCGCGAAATGGGCATCGAGCTGAAGAAAGGCTTTTCACGCCTGACCGATCTGTTCACCCGTCTTACGGATTTGCTCAAGGAAGGCATGGACGGCGAGGTCAATATCGGCATCGCCAGCAACCAGGCCGAGGAATGGTATCCGCTGTTCGGCAGCCTGCTGTCCCGTTCCCAGGGCAACTGGGAGCTGTGGACCGCCTTCACCGTCGAAGACCCGGAAGACAACCCGCCCATGGCGCGCTGGCTGACCTTGTCGGAAAGCGGTGCGCTGTTCGATATCGAGGTCAACGCCAGCCCGATCCTGGCCGCCGAAATGCTGCGCCGCAACCTGTGGAACGTGGCCTATGGCTGCCTGGTGACCTCCGCCACGCTGACCGCGCTGGGCACCTTCGACCGCTTCCGCATGCGCGCCGGCCTGCCGAAAAAAGCCGTCACCGCCGTGGTGCCGAGCCCGTTCCATCACGCCGATGCTGGCGTGCTGCGGGTGCCGGACCTCAAGGCCGACCCACGGGACGCAGCGGCCCACACCGCCGCGATCATCCGCGACCTGCCGGAGCTGGTCGAAGGTTCGCGCGGAACGCTGGTGCTGTTCTCGTCACGCAAACAGATGCAGGACGTGTTCGACGGCCTCGACCGTGATTGGCGCAAGCAAGTGTTTATCCAGGGCAACCTGTCCAAGCAGGAGACCCTGAACAAACACAAGGCGCGTGTAGACGGCGGCGACTCCAGCGTGCTGTTCGGCCTGGCCAGCTTCGCCGAAGGGGTGGACTTGCCGGGTGCCTATTGCGAACACGTGGTGATTGCCAAGATCCCGTTCTCGGTGCCGGACGATCCGGTCGAGGCGGCTTTGGCCGAGTGGATCGAGGCGCGGGGCGGTAATCCGTTCATGGAGATCTCGGTGCCGGATGCTTCCTTGAAGCTGGTCCAGGCCTGCGGTCGCCTGCTGCGTACCGAAGAGGACCGGGGCACCATCACCTTGCTTGATCGGCGTCTGGTCACCCAGCGCTATGGCAAGGCTATCCTGAATGCCTTGCCGCCTTTCAGGCGCGAAATTTCTTAAGCCACTGTGGGCGGTTTCGCCCACTTCGTGGTCTATCTCACTGTATTTCATCAGGCCATTCATCGGCCGTCTGGGAGAACCTTGTTCGTATGATTCGCACGTTGCCCGCTCTTTTTGCCTTGCTGCTCGCCGCGCCCTTGATGGCTGCGCCTGCGGGGCAACAGACTTTGTTCAACTTCGTCCGGCCTGCCGATGTGGTCAAGGTGGCGACCCAGGACGCCAGCCTGCCGCAATACAACGCCGAACAAACCCCCGAAGGCGAAGTGCTGCGCCGCATCACGTTCAACCCGGCCGCCGAACCGAGCCTGGTGCTGAGCCCGCAGACCGGCGCCTGGGACTGGTCCCGGTCGGGTGCCATGAGCCTGCGCATCCAGAGTGCGATGGACTGGGCGTTGACCCTCTACGTCAAGGTGCAGAGCGCGGATGGCAAGACCCTGGTCAGCCGCATCGACCTGCCCGCCGGCCCGGCTCAGACCTTGCTGGTTCCGCTGCAGGCCAATTCGCCGCTGAGCCAGGGCATGAAGGCCGGCCCACCGATGCCGATCACCGTGGACGGCCAGCGTGTGTTGCTGGCCAGTAGCGCTGGCGAGATCGACCGCAGCCAGGTGGTTTCGGTGACGCTGTCGATGCTCAAACCCAACGCCGCCCAGAGCATCCTGCTGGAGCGCTTCGGCGTGCAGGACAGCGAGCCGGTGCTGAAGGCGGCCTACAGCGAGCTGGTGGATGCCTATGGTCAATCCACCCGTGCGCGGTGGCCGGAAAAAGTCAGCAGCGACGAGCAACTCAAAGCCGCTGCCGCCAAGGAGCAACAGCAGCTCCAGGGTTGGCTGGCCACGCGGGATAAATCCGCGCTGGACCAATACGGTGGCTGGAACAAAGGCCCGGCATTCGACGCCAGCGGGTTTTTCCGTACCGAGAAGCGCGACGGACGCTGGTACCTGGTGACACCGCAAGGACATCCGTTCTACTCCCTGGGCGTCAATACCGTGGCCCCGGACAACAGCCAGACCTATGTGGCCGGCCGTGAATGGATGTTCGCCGCGCTGCCCAAGGGCGGCGAACCCTTCGACAAGTATTACGGCAGCGGCGACAACCGCACCGGCAATGGCGCGGGGGAAGGCCGTGGCTTCGGTGCCGGGCGTTGGTATGACTTTTACGGCGCCAACTTGCAGCGTACCTATGGCGGTGACGGCTTCGACCAGAAACGTTGGGTCACTCACACCCTCGACCGCTTGCAGGCCTGGGGTTTCAACACCGTCGGCAACTGGAGCGACGAGAGCCTGGCCACCGCCGGCCGGGTTCCCTACACCTTGCCGCTGTCGATCGTCGGCGATTACGCCAGCATCAGCACCGGCACCGACTGGTGGGGCGGCATGCCCGACCCGTTCGACCCGCGTTTCGCCATGGCCACCGAGCGCGCCGTGGCGATTGCCGCCCGTGACCACCGCGATGACCCGTGGTTGATCGGCTTTTTTGCCGACAACGAGTTGGCCTGGGCCGGCCCTGGCGATGATCCGAAATCCCGCTACGCCTTGGCGTACGGCACGTTGCGCATGACCACCGACGTACCGGCCAAGCGCGCGTTCCTCAAGCAACTGCGCGACAAGTACCGCAACGAAGAAGGTTTGTCGAAAGCCTGGGGTATCGAATTGAAGGGCTGGGAGCTGATGGAGGACCCGGGTTTCGAACCGCCGATGCCGAATCCCGAGCACCCGGAAATCGAGGCGGACTTCAAATACTTCCAGAAGACCTTCGCCGATGCCTACTTCAAGACCATTTCCGACTCGCTGAAATGGCACGCGCCCCATCAACTGCTGCTGGGTGGCCGTTATGCGGTCAGCACGCCGGAAGCCGTGGCCTCCTGCGCGCAATACTGCGATGTGTTGAGTTTCAACATGTACACCCTCAAGCCTCAGGACGGCTACGACTTCGCCGCATTGCGGGCGTTGGACAAGCCGGTGCTGATCACCGAATTCAATTTCGGCTCGGCCGACCGTGGGCCGTTCTGGGGCGGCGTGACACAGTTGGCCAGGGAAGAAGATCGTGGCGCGGCGTATGGCAACTTCCTCAAGCAGGCCATGGCCGAACCGTCGATTGTCGGCGTGCATTGGTTCCAGTATCTGGACCAGCCGGTGACCGGGCGTCTGCTGGACGGTGAAAACGGTCACTTTGGCCTGGTCGGTATCACCGACGTACCGTTCCAGGGTTTTGTGGAGAGTGTGCGCAAAAGCAACCTGGCGGCGGTCGACCAACTGGGCAAGGAAGCGCAAAAGGCCAAGGCGGCAGGCGCCACGCGTGAAAGCGAAGGTGGCAGCGCCGGGCATGAAGGCAAAGGCCCGGGGCAGGGCGCCGGGCATGCAGGCGGTCACTCCGGGAACGGTCACTGATTGAGTGCTGACGGGTTCACAAAACCCACCAGGGCTGGAACAATGTCGGCCACTTTTTTAGATGTTTTCCGAGGGCGCTCAGGTGCAGATCCAGGGTCATTACGAACTCCAGTTCGAAGCGGTACGTGAAGCGTTCGCCGCGTTGTTCGATGACCCGCAGGAGCGTGGTGCCGGGCTCTGCATCCAGGTCGGCGGCGAAACGGTCGTCGACCTGTGGGCCGGCACCGCCGACAAGGACGGCGCCGAGGCCTGGCACAGCGACACCATCGTCAACCTGTTCTCCTGTACCAAGACCTTTACCGCCGTCACTGCCCTGCAATTGGTGGCCGAAGGCAAGTTGCAACTGGATGCGCCGGTCGCCAACGTCTGGCCGGAGTTTGCCGCGGCCGGGAAAGAAACCATCACCCTGCGCCAGTTGTTGTGCCATCAGGCCGGGTTGCCGGCGATCCGCGAGATGCTCCCCACCGAAGCCCTGTACGACTGGCAACTGATGGTCGACACCCTGGCGGCCGAAGCCCCGTGGTGGACGCCGGGCCAGGGCCATGGCTACGAGGCGATCACCTACGGCTGGCTGGTCGGTGAGCTACTGCGGCGTGCCGATGGGCGCGGGCCGGGAGAGTCCATCGTGGCGCGGGTCGCGCGGCCATTGGGCTTGGACTTCCATGTGGGCCTGGCGGACGAAGAGTTTTATCGCGTGGCCCATATAGCGCGCAGCAAAGGCAATATGGGCGATGAAGCCGCGCAACGGTTACTGCAAGTAATGATGCGCGAACCGACGGCGATGACCACGCGTGCATTTGCCAATCCACCGTCTATTCTGACCAGCACTAATAAACCCGAATGGCGCCGTATGCAGCAGCCGGCGGCAAATGGTCACGGCAATGCGCGCAGCCTGGCGGGTTTTTATAGTGGACTGTTGGACGGTAGTTTGCTGGAGGCCGACATGCTCGAACAATTGACTCGCGAGCACAGCATCGGCCCGGATAAAACATTATTGACACAAACCCGTTTCGGCCTGGGCTGCATGTTGGATCAGCCGCAGTTGGCCAATGCCACCTTCGGCCTTGGCCCACGTGCATTCGGGCATCCGGGTGCTGGTGGTTCGGTGGGGTTTGCCGATCCTGAACATGATGTTGCGTTCGGTTTCGTGACTAATACACTCGGACCTTATGTACTTATGGACCCGCGGGCACAGAAGTTGGTCAGAATATTGGCCGGTTGTCTGTAAACCCCTTGCTGTTTCACATTTTTTTGTTACAAAGGCAACTATAAGAAGACGCTGTAGGAAAAGTTGTAACTTTATTCTTCTGCAAGCGTCTGTTTAACGGATCATCTAGGTCCCTGGTTTTTTCTCATTTTGTGGATATCTCATGTTATCGAACAAGTCCTTGGCTCTTGCGCTATGTCTCACTATTACCGGTTGCGCACAAACTCCACAAAATGATGCCGAGGGCGGGCATTGGTGGTCATTTGGATCCGATAAGGCCTCGACCAAGGACGCAGTGACCCAGGCCGACACCAAGCCGGAAGCCAAGCCAGACGCCAAGCCGGCTGCAGGCGCCAAGCCTGCCGCACCGGTAGCTGCCGCCGCCGCAGCGCCAGCTTCGGCTCCAGCTCCCGCCGCCAAGGCGGACACCGGTTCCAGCTGGTGGCCGTTTTCCTCCAAGAGCGCCGATGAGAAGGCGGCCGATGCGAAGGCCGACCTGAAAGCCGACCTGAAGGCCGCTGATCCAGCCCCAGCAGTCGCCAAGACCGACACCGAAACCCACTGGTGGTGGCCGTTCGAAAGCAAACCCAAGCCATTGGCCAAGGTCGACGTGACCAACGTGCCGATGCCCGACCCGAAAATCACCCAAGCCTGGCTGGACGACTATGAGCCGCGTCTGCGCGCGGCTATCAAGGACAGCAACCTGCAACTCGAGCGTCGCGACAACGTGCTCGTGGTGATTGCCCCGGTTGATGGTTCCTACAACCCGAAACGCCCGGCCATGCTGCTGCCGGTCACCCTCGGTCCGTTCACCCGGGTTGCCAAGGCCGTTGAAGCCGATCCGAAGACTGCCGTGCTGGTACTGGGTCACGTCGATGCCACCGGCACCGCCCCGGCCAGCCAGGCGCTGACCAAGGAGCGTGCACAGTCCATCGCCTCGATCTTCAGCCTCAGCGGTTTGAAGCAGGACCGCCTGATGCTGCGCGGCATGGGCGACCTGATGCCACGTGCCGCCAACGACAGCAGCCAGGGCCGAGCCTTGAACCGTCGCATGGAAATCATGTTCACCCAGCGCACTACCATGCTGGCGCTGCTGAGCAAATATCAGTCGGGCAAGACCCCGCCTGTCGCCGAAATGGTGGCGGTGCAGGATGTTCCAGCTCCGGCTCCAGCCGCCAAGGCCCCGGCCAAGAAGGCTTCGACCGCCAAGAAAGCGGCTGCCAAGCCAGCGGCCAAGAAAGCCCCGGCCAAGCCAGCGGCGAAAAAAGCGGCACCCGCCAAAGCCAAGGCTGCTGCACCGGCAAACGACCAGGCGAAAAACTGATCTGCTGAACCAGAAGGATAAAGCCGCATGACCCAGGCACTGGCCGATATGCGCCGTGACTACACACGGGATGGTTTGAGCGAGGCACAGGCCCCGAGCGAGCCGTTTGCCTTGTTCCACCAGTGGTTTGCCGACGCGGTGAAAACCGAGCAGCCACCGGTGGAGGCCAATGCCATGACCTTGGCCACGGTCGACCAGGACGGTCGCCCGCACTGCCGCATCCTGTTGCTCAAGGGCCTGGATGCGCAGGGCTTTACCTTCTTCACCAATTATCAGAGCGCCAAGGGCCAACAGCTTGCGGCGCGGCCGTTTGCAGCCATGACGTTTTTCTGGCCGACCCTGGAGCGCCAAGTGCGCATTGAGGGTCGAGTGGTGAAGGTCACGCCTGAAGAGTCGGATGCTTATTATCAGGTTCGTCCCTTGGGCAGCCGCCTGGGGGCATGGGCGTCTCCGCAAAGCCAGGTCATCCGTGACCGGGAAGAGCTGCAGGACCTGCTCAAGGCTACCGAGCAGCGTTTCAGCGATACCCAGCCTGACTGCCCGGAGCACTGGGGTGGTTATCGCCTGTTACCCGAGCGCATCGAGTTCTGGCAAGGCCGCGCCAGCCGCTTGCATGACCGCCTGAACTATCGCCTGCAAGGGGCCGACTGGACCCGCGAACGCCTGGCACCCTGAGCTGCACCTTTCGTCACTCCGCTTGAATGATGCCTGTCACCCCGACGTCTCTATTGAAGAGGCTTCGGGCGTGTACTGCTGTGCCGCGTTCTTCAGCCAGTGAGGCAAGTGGGACCGTTTGATCTTCAAGCGGCGAGCCTCTTGCAGCTGTTGCGGCATGAAGGTGCGCTTGTGCAGATCATTACCCGCCAGCGACAGTGCCAGGTCACGGTCTATCCAACGCCTGATGCGCAGGTACAACCAGGCATGGAAATACAGTCCCGCAAGGGTTGTGACTACAATGATGAAGTAATCCATGAAGATCCCGGTTGAGAGAGCAGCGCTACCGTTCGTCTGTTTTTCTGGTGTGGGCAGTCTGTACTAAGGCTGAATGAAAGCAATTTTCTGCGGTGCTTGCCGTGACAGGCGTCAAGCTGCAGCGTTTAATGACCACCTGTCCTTTGGAGTTGATGCTATGCGTAAGTCTGTTTTACTGGTTGCCTGCTTTACTACCCTGTCGTTGCTACTGGGTGGCTGCGCCTCGAGTCTGACCGGCGACTCGTACTCCCGTGACGAGGCGCGTCGTGTCCAGACCGTGCGCATGGGGACCATCGAATCCCTGCGTCCGGTGAAAATCGAAGGCACCAAGACCCCAATCGGCGGCGCTGCCGGCGCCGTTATCGGCGGTGTTGGCGGCAGTGCCATCGGCGGTGGCCGTGGCAGTATCGTGACCGCGGTGATCGGCGCTGTTGCTGGCGGCCTGCTGGGTTCGGCCACCGAAGAAGGCCTGACCCGTACCCAAGGTGTGGAAATCACCGTGCGCGAAGACGACGGCAGCATGCGTGCCTACGTGCAGGCCGTGCAGGAGAATGAAATCTTCCGCATCGGCGACCGCGTACGCATCATGACCGTTGACGGTACCAGCCGCGTTACTCGCTAACCGTCGGTTGTAGAAACACAAAACCCCAACCGGGTGACTGGTTGGGGTTTTTGGTTTTCGAGGCTGTCAAATTCAAACCTGAGGTGCGGCCTTTTTACGACTCGCCATTGCCGTCACCGCATACCCGATACACGCCGCCAGTATCGACCCGGTCAAAATCCCCATCCGGTCTTCCCCGGCAAACTCACTGGCCCCCGGTACGAATGCCAGGGAGCCAACAAACAGGCTCATGGTAAAGCCGATACCGCACAGGATCGCCACGCCAAATACCTGGCCCCAGTTCGCGCCGGTGGGCAGGGCGGCCAGGCCGGTCTTGATGGCCAGCCAGGTAAGGCCGAACACACCGATGGTCTTGCCGATCAGCAGGCCCGCTGCGATGCCCATGGGCACATGGTGGGTGAAGCTTTCCAGGCTCACGCCGGTCAAGGACACGCCGGCGTTGGCAAAGGCGAACAGCGGCAGGATGCCGTAGGCCACCCAGGGGTGCAGGGCATGTTCCAGCGTGAGCAGCGGCGAGGGCTCGGCGTTTTTGGTGCGCATCGGGATGCAGAACGCCAATGTCACACCGGCCAGCGTTGCGTGCACACCACTCTTTAGGACGCACACCCACAGGATCAGCCCGACGATCAGGTACGGCCCGAGCTTGATCACGCCCAGGCGGTTCATCGCGATCAACGCAATCAGGCAGGCGCCCGCACCCGCCAGGGCGGCACCGGAGAGATCGGCAGAATAGAACACGGCGATCACGATGATCGCGCCGAGGTCGTCAATGATCGCCAGGGTCATCAGGAACAGTTTCAGCGACACCGGCACGCGCTTACCCAGCAAGGCCAGTACGCCGAGGGCGAAGGCAATGTCGGTGGCCATGGGAATCGCCCAACCGGAAAGCGCGGCGGGGTAGTCCTTGTTGATCGCCCAGTAGATCAGCGCCGGCACCACCATGCCGCCGATGGCTGCGGCGCCAGGCAGCACCACTTGCGAGGGCTTGGACAGGTGGCCGTCGAGCAACTCGCGCTTGACCTCCAGGCCGATCAGCAGGAAGAACAGAGCCATCAGGCCATCATTGATCCACAGCAGGGCGGGCTTGGCGATTTTCAGCGCGCCGATCTGCGCCACCACCGGCACATCGAGAAACGCGCTGTACAGGTGCGACAAAGGTGAATTGTTGATGATCAGCGCCAAGGCCGCAGCCGCGATCAACAATAGACCGCTGGCGGCTTCCAGCTGGAAGAAACGGGTGAAAGTGCTACGCAGAGGCAAGGGATGCTCTCCAATCCAGGTTCAATAGGTGGGTACCCTAACCCGTACCGTTAGTTGTTAAAACAAAAGTTATATTCTTATTTGTTATAAGAGGCTGTCTGGGGCGATGTTGCCGCCAAGCCTAGCAATTGTGTGTCCGATTGAGTCGGTACTGTATCTGTGTGGCGTGTAGGAAACCCCCTAAAATCAGGACTGATACCTTCAGAGAAACTCTCCATGAGCGACCACCGTCCCTGGGCCCGCGAAGCCATTCGTATCATTGAAGCAGACTTCCAGCGTAGTGCCGATACGCACCTGATTCCCTTGCCGTTACCAGGATTGCCGGGTATCGAGTTGTACTTCAAGGACGAGTCCAGCCATCCCACCGGCAGCCTGAAGCATCGGCTGGCCCGCTCGTTGTTCCTGTACGCATTGTGTAATGGATGGCTCAAGCCTGGTGCGCCGGTGATCGAAGCATCCAGTGGCTCGACGGCGATTTCCGAAGCCTACTTTGCGCGTCTGCTGGGTTTGCCGTTTATTGCGGTAATGCCAGCCACCACGTCCCAGGAAAAAATCGCACAGATTGCCTTCTACGGCGGCAAGAGCCACCTGGTACAGGACCCCACGCAGATCTACGCCGAATCCGAACGCCTGGCTCGGGAAAGCGGTGGTCATTTCATGGACCAGTTCACCTACGCCGAACGTGCCACCGACTGGCGGGCGAACAACAACATTGCCGAGTCGATCTTCCAGCAAATGCGTTTCGAGCAGCATCCGGAGCCGAGCTGGTTGATCTCCAGCCCCGGCACCGGCGGCACCACCGCTACGCTCGGTCGTTATGTGCGTTATCGCCAGCATTGCACCCGCGTGTTGTGTGCCGATGCGCAGCGTTCGGTGTTCTTTGATTTCTACCAGAGTGGTGATGCCAGTTTGCGCCTGGACTGCGGTTCGCGGATTGAAGGCATTGGCCGACCACGGGTCGAGGCATCGTTTTTGCCCAAGGTCATCGATGCGATGGTCAAGGTACCGGATGCCCTGTCGCTGGCGGCCATGCATTACCTGGCCGACCGGCTGGGACGACGGGTCGGTGGCTCCAGCGGGACCAACCTGATTGGTGCCCTGGTGGCGGCGCAGCAGATGAAAGCGGAGGGGGAGTCGGGGTCGATCGTGGCGATATTGTGTGACGGTGGTGAGCGGTATGCGACGACGTACTACGATCAGGCCTGGCTGGCGGGGCAGGGTTATGAATTGGACGGTTTGATTGCGGCTGTTGCTGCCAGTGTCGAACGGGGCGAGCCGTTGCCGGACAGCATCTTGCGCGCCAATATCTGAATCTGTAGGAGCCCGGCTTGCCGGGCTCCTACAGGTTATGTTTCAGCCGTGCAGCCCCAGCATATCCCGCGCCAACGCCTCGGCAATCCGAATCCCATCCACGCCCGCCGATAGAATCCCACCGGCGTAACCAGCGCCTTCACCGGCAGGGAACAGCCCTTTCACGTTCAAGCTCTGCATCGATTCGTTACGGGTGATCCGCAACGGTGATGAGGTGCGCGTCTCGATACCCGTCAACACCGCGTCGTGCAGCGAGTAGCCCTTGATCTGCTTCTCGAACGCTGGCAACGCTTCGCGGATCGCTTCAATGGCGAAGTCGGGCAAGGCCAGGGCCAAATCGCCAAGAGACACGCCAGGTTTGTAGGAAGGCTCCACGCTGCCAATCGCGGTGGACGGCTTGCCAGCGATGAAATCACCTACCAGTTGTGCGGGAGCCTCGTAGTTGCTGCCGCCGAGGACATAGGCGTGGGACTCCAGGCGTTCCTGCAACTCGATACCGGCCAGCGGGCCGCCTGGGTAGTCCACCTCTGGGGTGATACCGACCACGATGCCGGAGTTGGCGTTGCGCTCGTTGCGCGAGTACTGGCTCATGCCGTTGGTGACCACGCGGTTCGGCTCGGAAGTCGCCGCCACCACGGTGCCGCCCGGGCACATGCAGAAGCTGTACACCGAGCGGCCGTTCTTGGCGTGGTGCACCAGCTTGTAGTCGGCGGCGCCGAGTTTCGGGTGCCCGGCGTATTTGCCCAGGCGCGCGGCGTCGATCAGCGACTGCGGATGTTCGATACGGAAACCCACCGAGAACGGCTTGGCTTCCATGTACACGCCACGGGAGTGGAGCATGCGGAAGGTGTCACGGGCGCTATGGCCCAAGGCCAGGATCACATGTTTGGACAGGATCTGTTCGCCGCCATCGATGACCACCCCATTCAACTGGCCGTCTTCGATCAGCACATCGGTCACCCGCTGCTCGAAGCGCACTTCACCGCCCAGGGCGATGATCTGCTCGCGCATGTTTTCCACCACGCCGGTCAGGCGGAACGTGCCGATGTGCGGTTTGCTGACGTAGAGGATTTCTTCCGGCGCACCGGCCTTGACGAACTCGTGCAGCACTTTGCGGCCGTGGAATTTCGGGTCCTTGATCTGGCTGTACAGCTTGCCGTCGGAAAAGGTCCCGGCGCCGCCTTCACCGAACTGCACGTTGGACTCGGGGTTGAGCACGCTTTTGCGCCACAGGCCCCAGGTGTCCTTGGTGCGCTGGCGCACTTCCTTGCCGCGCTCGAGGATGATCGGCTTGAAGCCCATCTGCGCCAGCAGCAGCCCGGCGAAGATTCCACAGGGGCCAAAGCCGACGACGATCGGGCGTTCGGTCAGGCCTTGCGGTGCCTGGCCTACGACCTTGTAGCTGACATCCGGCGCCGGGTTGACGTTGCGGTCGTCGGCGAATTTGAGCAGCAGGGCGGCTTCGCCCTTTACGTTCAGGTCGATGGTGTAGATGAAGCACAGTTCCGACGACTTCTTGCGCGCATCGTAGCTGCGTTTGAACAGGGTGAAATCGAGCAGGTCATCACTGGCGATGCCCAGGCGCTGCACGATGGCAGGCCGCAGGTCTTCTTCGGGATGGTCGATGGGCAGCTTGAGTTCGGTGATTCGTAACATGACGGGATCCGGTAGGCGGCGGGCAGAGAGGCCGGCTGTTTTGCAAACCGGCGATTATAAGCCCCAATGAGCGTTTCCCGTCATGTTAAAACAGCATGGCGTCGCGTCAGTCGTCGCGCGAGCCGCCGAACGATGCGCAACCGCGCTGGACCTGGCCATTGACGCGCAACTCGGCGGTCATGTGTTGCAAACTGCCGCTGACCGGGTCGACACAACGCTGCGGCGCCACCCACAATTCCACGTGCTGATTGTTGGCCTCGGTCATCAGGTTAAAGCGACCGTCACCGATTTGCTCTTCCACATAGGGCACCGCCAGTGGTGGCTGGCCCTCGCGTTCCAGCACCAGGCCCTTGGCGGTCACGTTCATCACCCAGGTCGGCTTGTGGCCGTTGGCGCGCAGGATCATGCGCTTGAAGTCCGGGTCGCCGCAGGCCGAGGTCGAGCGCTCGACGCGGTAGAGTTGTTGCAGGTCGACGCTGCCCTCGGTGCCGCTGGCAACCCCGGAGAACTTGCCGCGCAGGTCGGCAAACAACGCGCCTTGCTGACCGGCCAGGGAGGCCGCTTCCTGCAGGATGCTGGTGCCACCGGTGTCGTTGACCACGTAGTTGCGCTTGTCGTTGCACGGCTGGAACAGCAGTTTGCCGCCAACCGCAGTCAGTTCACCCTGCATGCGCGTCAGCCCGGCCAGCGACGGCTTGGCAGGATCACTCTCGAACATTTGGCAGGCAGCGAACAAGGGAAGCAGGGCAAGCAGGAACAGGGTATGGGCGGCACACATTATCGGGTCTCCAGGCAAGTGCCGTCACGTTACTCAGGCCGGCGCCGTATCACAAGCCCGTGACATGGTTTGAACCATCGGCCCTGAACGGATGGGAAAAGTAGCGCCGCCGATCAGGCGTTTCCTACACTTGGGTTTGGAGAGGCATGAGAGCGTCGAGCTCTTTTGAGTGGGAGCAGCAATGAATATCAAATGGTGTATCTGTGTGCTCATGCTCTGGGCCAATGCAGCCTTCTCAGGCGAGCCCGCCCAGCTCTCCTACTCGTCAGCCACCGATTTCACGGATATTTCGGTGATACTCAAGGGAAGTGAGCACCCTGTGCCGGGTTATGTCGAAGTGAATGTTTCACTGAGCCCAGAGGCGACAGCAAGGACAAAATCCATCACGTTGCTGGCCTACCTAAAGTACGTCACATTTTATGTAGACGGGTATCAGTTAAGTACGGGCCGGGTTCACAGCCAACTGGGCGGGGCGTTAAGACTTATAGCCCCGCGTGCGCTGGTGGTTGAGTGGATGTCTCAGTTATCACCTGAGACAGTTGCCGCTCAACCGACGATGTAGGTCTGCCCGGTCTGCAAACCCTCGACACTCTTCGCGTAGGCCAACGCCACGTCAGCACCTGCCGCGGGTTTGAAACCACGAAAATACGGTGCATAGCTGCCCATGGCTTCCACCAGCACTGTCGGGCTGACAGCATTTACGCGCAGGCCTCGTGGCAGCTCGATGGCGGCCGCTTTGACGAAGGCATCGATGGCGCCATTGACCAATGCAGCCGAGGCGCCGGTGCGGATCGGGTCGCGGTTGAGGATGCCGCTGGTGAAGGTGAACGAGGCACCATCGTTGGCGAACTCACGGCCGATCAGCAGCAGATTGACCTGGCCCATCAGCTTGTCACGCAAGCCCAGCTCGAAATCGCTCTCGCTCATTTCGCCCAATGCCACGAAGTTCACGCTGCCTGCTGCGCAGACCAGGGCGTCGAATTTACCGGTCTGTTCGAACAGCTTGCGGATCGACGCGCTGTCGCTGATATCCACCTGGAAGTCACCGCTGCTGCGGCCGATGCTGATCACCTCGTGACGCTGAGCCAGTTCCGCCTTGACCGCCGAGCCGACGGTGCCGCTGGCGCCAATCAATAGGATTTTCATGGTGCTGTTCCTCCGGGAGTAAGTGAAGGTTCAGTCTAGAGTGGCTTTTTTGCTGGATAAACGCGCTAATAGGCAACCTTTGGTTTTCTTTTGGAAACAATCCATGAGCGAGATGGATGACTTGGCAGCCTTTGCCGTGCTGATCGAAGCCGGCAGTTTTACCGTCGCCGCCGAGCAACTGGGCTGTAGCAAAGGGCAATTGTCCAAGCGTATCAGCCAGATGGAAGCGCGGTTCTCTGTGGTGTTGCTGCACCGCACCACGCGCAGGCTCAGCCTGACGGCAGCCGGTGCGGCCTTGTTGCCCCAGGCCCAGGCCCTGGTGGTGCAGGTGGATCGTGCACGTCAGGCATTGGCCCGGCTCAAGGACGATCTTGCCGGGCCAGTGCGCATGACGGTGCCAGTGTCCTTGGGGGAAACCTTTTTTGATGGGCTGCTGCTGGAGTTTTCCAAGCAATACCCGCAGGTGCAAATTGAGCTGGAGCTCAATAACAACTATCGAGACCTGGCGCGAGATGGGTTCGACCTGGGGGTACGCTCAGGTTCCATTGAGAGCGAGCGCCTGGTGGTCAAGCCGTTGCTGGCCTGGCGTGAGATGACCTGCGCCAGCCCGGCTTACCTTGAGCAACACGGCGAACCTGAGACGCCGGCCGACCTGGCCAACCATGCTTGCCTGCTCAACAGCCACTACAGCGGCCGTGAAGAGTGGTTGTACCACCAGCAGCACGAATTACTGCGAGTACGCGTCAGCGGCACCTTTGCGTCCAACCACTACAACCTGCTGAAAAAGGCTGCGCTGGTGGGAGCGGGCATTGCACGGCTGCCGTCCTACGTGTTGCCGACGGAATTGGCGGAAGGCCGATTGCGTTGGCTCCTGCGCGATTATCAGACGCGCAGCATGCCGATGTACCTGGTGCATCCGTATCAGGGCGGCTTGCCGCGTCGCACCCAGGTGTTGGCCGACTACCTGGTGGAGTGGTTCAAGCGTAGCGGCGAAGCCCTGGACCGCCTTTAACAGTAGCGGCGAGCGATGAGGTGATCGATCGACAAGCGACCCGGGCCTTTCGCGACCAGCAACAGCAATAACGCGAGCCAGGTGCCATGGGTTGGGTAAGCATCCGGGTAGACAAACAATTGAATGGTCAGAGTCATGCCGATCAGAGCCAGGGCCGAGAAGCGCGTGGCGAACCCGACAAGGATCAGCACCGGGAAAAAGTGCTCGGCAAACGCAGCCAAGTGCGCTGCGACTTCCGGCGATAGCAACGGCACATGGTATTCGCTGCGAAACAGCGGCAGCGTCGAGGCCGCGAGGCGCAGTCCACCGAATTGGAAGGTGCCGTTGATCAGGTCCACGGCAAAGCCTTCGACTTTGGTTTGCCCGGATTTCCAGAACACCGCGGCAATCGAAAAGCGCGCGAGAAAGGCGATCAGGCTGTAGGGAATTTGCTCGAAAAGCGCGATGACCTGATTGATCAGACCCGAAGGGTGAGTGTTCATGGCGATACCTCTTGTTCTGGATGCAGATGAGTAATGGCGTTGTGGCTGATCAGCAGCGCCAGGCATTGGTGCAAGTCAAACTGGGCGTCAGCCTCAAGCGCGCGCTCCACGGCGTTTTCCAAGGTCGCGCCCCGGGCCAGGCTGTTGATGAACGCCACTGCAGCAGGGCTGACGGCGAATACCTTGACTTCCAGACCCTGGCGCAACACCAGGGCACTCTGTGCCTGCCAGGGATCCAGGTTTTCCAGACCTCCCTCGGTCTGGTGCGCCGCCCACAGCGCTACTACGCCATAGGCTGAATCCAGCGTGGCCAGGGAGGGGTGCCATTGCAGGCGCAGCTCGCCCAGTTCCGCTTGTCCTTGCAGCGCTTGCAGTACGGTCTGCTGATCCAGGGGATGCTCGTCCGCCGCGTGGTAGGCCTGTACCCGCAAGCGCTCCAACCGGGCCATGTCTGCGAGGTAAGGCACGCTGGCTGCCGGTTCGAACGTCTCGATGAAGCAGGCGAACGCGCTACCGTACTCGCTCATCAATGGGCTGGTGGGCGGGTGCGCCTGTGCATAAAGGCCGGCCATGGCGCGGAAAAACGCGTCGCCCACCAGTTGCAATGTCACGGGATAAGCCGCCGCCAAGGCGTTGATCAGTGAGCTGTGCACATTGTTGCGGTACACCGCGAAGCGGCTGGCCGGATCGGCGCCGTTACTGCTGAAAAGGCCATCGGGGCAAGGCAGTTCGGGTGCCAACAAGGCGGCGGTAAAAGCGTCATGCCGGCTCATGGCGTCACCTGTGAAAGATGCCATTCGGCTTGTCGGGCCTCGGCTTGCAGCACGCTGAACGCGGGCAACTGGTTATCCCGCTCGATCAGCGTTGCCACTGGACCGATGCGTGCCAGTACCGACTCGTAGAGTTGCCACACGGCGTTATCGATAGAGGCGCCGTGGTCATCGATCAACAAGCGATCACCCAGGCTGTCGGTGTCTTCGGCAAACCCGGCCAGATGAATCTCTCCCACCGTGTGCAACGGCAAGGCATCGATGTAGGACTGCGGATCACGTTGATGATTGATGCACGACACGTACACGTTATTCACATCCAGCAGCAAGCCACAGCCGGTACGGCGAATGATTTCACTGATGAAGTCGGTTTCGTCCAGGGTGGAACGTTGGAATTGCAGGTAGGTCGACGGGTTTTCCAGCAGCATCGTGCACTTGAGCGTGCTTTGCACCTGGTCTACGTGTTCGCACACCCGTTGCAGGGTGGCGTTGTCGTAAGCCAGGGGCAGCAGGTCATTGAGAAACACCGGGCCGTGGCTGGACCAGGCCAGGTGTTCGGAAAAGGAATGAGGTTGATAGCGCTCGATCAGTGCCGCCAACCGTGCCAGGTGCTCACGGTCCGGTGGGGCTTCGCCACCGATGGACAGGCCCACACCGTGCAAGGACAGTGGGTACTGTGCGCGGATCAACCCCAGGTAATGATGAAACGGGCCGCCGGCCACCATGTAGTTTTCGGCGTGCACTTCAAAAAAACCGATATCGGGTGAGGTCTCGAGCACTTCAATGAAGTGCTCATGCTTGAGCCCCAGTCCGGCCCGGCCGGGAAGGCCGGGCGCCTGAGCCTGGGAGACGGCTGGCAGGGATGAAAGAGTCATCATCAGTACTCAGGTTTTGCGAGGGATCAGGATTTGGCGGTGAATGCCGCTTCCTGGCCGTAACCGGTCGGCGAGGTGGAGCTCGGGGTTTTGAGGCAAGTGCCGGCAGGAACCAGCTTCCAGGCGTTGGCCTGGTCTTTGACTTTCGAAGTACCGGCGCAGGAAGTGCCGGCGCCTGCAGCGCAATCGTTCTTGCCGGCTTCCGCGACGCCGTAGCATTTTTGCATGTCGTCGGCAGCATGGGCGGTGGTGGTCAGAGTGGATAGGCTCAGGGCAGAACCCAAGGCCAGGATCAGGGAAGCTGCAGACAGGGAACGGTTCGAAGTTTTCATGGTGTTTCTCCAGTTTGATAAGGTGAGTCAAGGAAGCGATGATGCATGCTTAACCTACTAGAGAACGTCGAGATTCGTACGTTACAGACGGTTTTGAAATTTCTTTTATTTTTGTAGGAAATTGAACTGTTGTGTCGAGATGACCGTTCTAGCACCCATAAAAAAACGGCCTGTAAAGGCCGTTTTCAGGAGCAGAACGATTACCCGCCCAAGTACGCTTCACGTACCTTCGGATCGGTCAGCAACTGCTCGCCCGTGCCCTGCATCACCACCCGGCCGTTTTCCAGCACATAGGCGCGGTCAGCAATCTTCAAGGCCTGGTTGGCGTTCTGTTCCACCAGGAACACCGTCACACCGTCCTTGCGCAGTTGTTCGATGATGTCGAAGATCTGCTGGATGATGATCGGCGCCAGGCCCAGGGAAGGTTCGTCCAGCAGCAACAGCTTGGGCTTGCTCATCAGCGCCCGGCCGATGGCGAGCATTTGCTGCTCGCCGCCGGACATGGTGCCGCCGCGCTGGCTGAAGCGTTCCTTGAGCCGAGGGAACAGGTGCAGCACCTTGTCCATCTGCTCCTGGTAGTCGCCCTTGTCGGTGAAGAAGCCGCCCATGGCGAGGTTTTCTTCGACCGTCAGGCGCGAGAACACGCGGCGGCCTTCCGGCACTACCGCAATGCTTTTGCGCATGATGTGGGACGACTGCTGCCCCACCAGCTCTTCACCCATGTAGCGGATGCTGCCGCTATGGGCCTGGGGCGATCCGCACAAGGTCATCAGCAAGGTCGACTTGCCGGCGCCGTTGGCACCGATCAGCGTGACGATCTCACCTTGGCGCACTTCCACGTTGACGCTGTGCAGGGCCTGGATCTTGCCGTAGAAAGTGGAAACGTTTTCGAATTGCAGCATTTTACGCTTCCCCCAAATAGGCTTTGATCACTTCAGGATTGTCGCGGATCTGCTCCGGTGTCCCGTCGGCCAAAGGCGTGCCCTGGTTGATCACCACGATGTGGTCGGAAATGCTCATGACCAGCTTCATGTCGTGTTCGATCAACAACACCGTGGCGTTGTTTTCTTCACGCAACACGCTGATCAGCGCCTTGAGGTCTTCGGTTTCCTTGGGGTTCAGGCCGGCGGCCGGTTCGTCGAGCATCAGGATCCGCGGACGGGTCATCATGCAGCGGGCGATTTCCAGGCGACGTTGCTGACCGTAGGCCAGGGTGCCAGCAGGGCGGTTGGCAAACTCGGTGAGGTTGACCTTGTCCAGCCAGTACTCGGCGTATTCCATGGCCTCGCGCTCGCTCTTGCGGAACGCCGGGGTCTTGAACAGTCCCGCAAAGAAGTTGGTGTTCAGGTGACGGTGCTGGGCGATCAACAGGTTCTCGACCGCCGTCATGTCCTTGAACAAGCGCACGTTCTGGAAGGTCCGCACCACGCCCTTGCGGGCGATCTCGTGACCGGCCAGGCCCTGGATCGGCTGACCGTCCAGCAGGATGCTGCCACCGCTCGGCTTGTAGAAGCCGGTGAGGCAGTTGAACACCGTGGTCTTGCCGGCCCCGTTGGGGCCGATGAGCGCGACTACTTGTTTCTCTTTCACGGTCAGGGCCACGCCGTTGACCGCCAGCAAGCCGCCGAAGCGCATGCTCAAGTTTTCAACTTTCAGGATCTCGCGGCTCATTTGCGCAGCTCCATGTGTGGGCGTTGCATCGGGAGCAAACCTTGAGGACGCCAGATCATCATCAGCACCATCATGGCGCCGAACATCAACATGCGGTATTCGCTGAACTCACGCATCATTTCCGGTAGCAGGATCATCACGATCGCCGCGAGGATCACGCCCAGTTGCGAGCCCATGCCCCCCAGTACCACGATGGCGAGGATGATCGCCGACTCGATAAAGGTGAACGACTCCGGGGTCACCAGGCCTTGGCGCGCGGCGAAGAAGCTGCCAGCGAAACCGGCGAACGCAGCGCCCAGGGTAAAGGCGGAGAGCTTGATGATGGTCGGGTTCAGGCCCAGTGCGCGGCAGGCGATCTCATCTTCGCGCAGCGCTTCCCATGCACGGCCGATGGGCATGCGCAGCAGGCGGTTGATCACGAACAGGGCGGCCAGTGCCAGCAGCAGCGCCACCAGGTACAGGAACACCACTTTGCTCACCGGGTTGTAGTCGATCCCGAAGTACTCGTGGAACGTCTGCATGCCTTCAGCGGCGGAACGGTCGAACGACAGCCCGAAGAACGTTGGCTTGGGGATGCTGCTGATGCCGTTGGGGCCACCGGTGATATCGGTGAGGTTACGCAGGAACAGGCGGATGATTTCACCGAAGCCCAGGGTCACGATCGCCAGGTAGTCACCGCGCAGGCGCAGCACCGGAAAGCCCAGCAGGAAGCCGAACGTCGCCGCCGCCATGCCAGCCAGTGGCAGGCAGATCCAGAAGCTCCAGCCCAGGTAATGTGAGAGCAGCGCATAGGTGTAGGCACCCACGGCATAGAAGCCCACGTAACCCAGGTCGAGCAGGCCGGCCAGGCCCACCACGATGTTCAGGCCCAGGCCCAGCAACACGTAGATAAGGATCAGGGTGGCGATGTCGACCGCACCGCGCGAGCCGAAGAACGGCCAGATCAACGCGGCGATGATCAGGGCAATGATGATGTAGCGTTGGGTGCGCGGCAGGGTCAGGAATTGGCTGACCTTGGGCGATACCAACGGACCACGGTTGCTCTTGAGCAAGGCATTGAACTGATCGCTGAACAACACGCGCAGGAACATCAGCACCGAACACAGGGCGATGACGGTCAGGGTGACGGGCCCTGTGCCATGCACTTCAAGGTTGATGCCGACAATGCTCAGCTTGAGGCCGAGTACCGGGAAGGCCACGGCCCATACCAGCAAGGCGCTGAAAAACGCCGATTTAAGATATCTGCTCATACTTTCTCAACCTCCGGACGGCCCAGGATGCCGGTCGGACGGAACAACAGCACCAGAACCAACAGGCCGAACGCCACGACGTCCTTGTATTGGTCACCGAAGATATCGGCACCAAAGGCTTCAGCCACACCCAGCACCAGGCCACCGAGCATCGCGCCCGGGATACTGCCGATGCCGCCCAATACCGCCGCGGTGAAAGCCTTTAGGCCTACCAGGAAACCGGCGTTGGGGTTGATCACGCCGTACTGCATGCTCAGCAGCACCGCCGCGACGGCGGCCAGCGCAGCACCGATCACGAAGGTCAGGGCAATGATGTTGTTGGTGTTGATGCCCAACAGGTTGGCCATCTTGATGTCTTCGGCGCAGGCCCGGCAGGCACGCCCCAGACGGGAGCGGGAGATGAACAGGGTCAGGCCCAGCATCGCCACCAGGGTGACGACGAAGACCAGGACCTGCATGTACGAAACCAGCACTTCTTGTGCGCCACCCGGGCCGAAGGAGAAGCTCCCCGGAATCAGGTTGGGAATGGACTTGTCCTTGGAGTCCTGGGACAGCAGTACAGTGTTCTGCAGGAAAATCGACATGCCGATGGCGGAAATCAGCGGGATCAAACGGTTGCTGCCACGCAAGGGACGGTAGGCAACACGCTCGATACTGTAGCCATAGGCACTGGTCACGACGATCGATGCAAGGAACGCAGCGGTCATCAACAGCGGCAGGGAGTGGATACCCAGCATGGCCAGCCCGGCAAGGGCGATGAAGGCCACGTAGGAGCCAATCATGTACACCTCGCCATGGGCGAAGTTAATCATTCCAATGATGCCGTAAACCATTGTGTAGCCAATGGCTATCAAGGCATAGGTGCTGCCAACGGTCATGCCGTTAACCAGCGTTTGGAAAAAATGATAGATCTCAGGCATTACAGCGCTCCTAAAAACCCGATACGCATTTCACTGGTGGAGTCATGTTCCGGCCCCGTGCTGTGTTCTGTGAGCACATTTGCACAAAGCGTTTGCCAGCGAACCGCTGGTGACGGTTTTAAGATTTTCAGGTGAGCCAGCGCCCGGATCGCGGGTGTCAGGCCCATAAACCTCGTAAAACAAAGCCCACTGCTCTCACAGTGGGCTTGTTGGACCAGTAACGCCTGGCTTACTGAGGGGAAACTTCGGTTTTTGGTTTACCGAAGTGCCATTCGTAGACCACGAACTTGAAGTCCTTCAGGTCGCCCTTGGCGTCGAAGCTCAGGTCGCCGGTTGGGGTCTTGAAGGTGCCTGCGTGGATGGCCGCAGCCACTTTGGCGGTGTCTTCGGACTTCGCGGCAGCGATACCGCCGGCGATGACTTCAACAGCCGAGTAGGCCGGGAACACGAACGGACCGGTTGGGTCCTGCTTGTTCTTGGTGAACTCTTCAACGATGGCCTTGTTGGCCGGATCGGTGTCGAACGACTTCGGCAGGGTAACCAGCAGGCCCTCGGAAGCGTTCTGGGCGATTTGCGAGATGGAGTCGTTGCCGACACCTTCCGGGCCCATGAACTTGGCGTTCACGCCTTTTTCCTTGGCTTGGCGCAGGATCAGGCCCAGCTCAGGGTGGTAGCCGCCGTAGTAGACGAAGTCGACGTTGGCTTGCTTGAGCTTCTGAATGAGCGAACCGAAGTCTTTGTCGCCGGCGTTGATGCCTTCGAATAGGGCAACTTTCACGCCTTTCTTCTCGAGGGTCTGTTTAACGGCGGTGGCGATGCCTTCACCGTACTGCTGTTTGTCGTGAATGACCGCAACGACTTTTGGCTTCACGTGGTCGGCGATGTAGTTACCGGCCGCAGGGCCTTGGGCGCTGTCCAGGCCGATGGTGCGGAAGACCAGTTTGTAACCACGGGAAGTGATTTCCGGGCTGGTGGCAGCCGGGGTGATCATGATCACGCCTTCGTCTTCATAGATGTCGGAGGCTGGCTGAGTGGAGCTGGAGCAGAGGTGGCCGACCACGAACTTGACGCCGTCGTTGACCACTTTGTTGGCCACGGCAACGGCTTGTTTAGGATCGCAAGCGTCGTCGTACTCCTTGGCTTCAAGCATTTTGCCGTCGACGCCGCCCTTGGCGTTGATGTCGGCGATGGCTTGCTTGGCACCCATGAATTGCATGTCGCCGTATTGCGTCACAGGACCGGTTTTAGGACCTGCGATACCGATCTTGATGGTGTCGGCTGCGAACGAATGGCCGGCAACCCCAGCCAGGACCATAGCGGCAAACAGTTTGGAAATCTGCTTAGTAGCCTTATTCATAGTGCTCCACTCTTACTGTTGTATTTTTTATAGTTCTAGCGGCCTTGTGAGCTGCAGAACCGGATCAGATATCTCGGATATCCCCCCGGCAGTGCCCTGGCAACTGTACCGGTACAGTGTAGAGCGCCGGTTGATCGCTTGAAAAGCTGGCTGCTGGGGGCAAAACCCGGGTATGTCGCTTAAATGAAAGAAAAAGACAGAATTGCGGCGGGGTGATGCCAGAGTTCCGGGCAATCCTTGGCTTTCCTGACCCTTTCAATCGATGACGCATTTGCAACTGGGTTTTTCTGCCTGACGCTCGACGTTATGATTGCGCCGATTTTTTATTCAGGTGAACTCCCATGACGCAAGAACCTAGCACCCTCTATGCCAAGCTGCTCGGTGAAACTGCCGAAATTTCCTGGAAGGAGCTTGAGCCGTTCTTTGCCAAGGGTGCCCTATTGTGGGTCGACGCTGGCCTGGATTTGATCGAAGCGGCCGAAGGCATGGCCGAGGATAACCGCGACAAAGTCGCCGGGTGGCTGGCTGCGGGGAGCCTTGGCGAAGTGTCTGCGACGCGGGCGCTGGACCTGGTGGAGCGCGATCCGAGCCTGTGGGCGGTGGTGGTTTCGCCGTGGATTCTGATCCAGGAAAGGGCGGCGCAATAAAAGCCCGCACGAAAAAGGTGCGTCTTTTTTGCCGCGGTAAGTGTGTAGCGGAGTAACCGCTGAGGCGGTGATGGCATCTTGCCGTAGAGAAAGGTCACAGCCGAGGGTGACGTGCGCGTCACGGGAACAGTTGGGCGGGTGGCTAAACGGCTGCAGAATTGTTTCGTGGTGTGGCAAGGCTATACATTTTTTTGCAATACAGGCCGTCATCGCAGGCAAGCCAGCTCCCACATTTGAAATGCATTCCAAGTGTGGGAGCTGGCTTGCCTGCGATGGGCGCGCCTCGGTCTAAGCCGTCTTGCCGGTATGGTTGTTCAAGGAGATAACTTTGGTCTTGCCAATTCGGTGGCGGTAGATCTCACGCAGGTACTTGATCGCCTTCTTCACGCAATCCCGTGACAGGCGAATGTCATTGATCGACACGAACTTCTCCTTGTCGTTGATCAGCTCGCGGTACTTCTTCTCATACATCGGCTTGATCGCGTACCAGTTGGTATCGAGGATCTTCGCCGGGTTCTCGAACTCGTTGAGCAACTCGTCGATACGATCTTCGTCGAAGTCCTCGTGGATGATGAAGTCCAGGATCGAGTTATCCAGCGTGTCATCGAAGCGGTACGGGTTGCGCGCAAAACAGCGTTTGATGAAGGCCACGATCAATGTGAGGAAGTCATCCGACAGGCACGGGCTCTTGGCGATCAGGGTGGTCAGCGACAGGTTGGCCGAGGCGCCGATCACCAGGGCGTAGCGCTTGAGCGTGGTGTTGGGGAACAGGCTGTTGAGGTGGGTCTTGAGCCGATTCAGGTCCATGTAGGACAGCTTGTAGTCCTTGGGCAGCGACACAATCGAGACCACCGACGAGCAGTTCTTGAAGAAGTGCAGGTCATGCAGCGCGGCGGCGTCGTAGCCAGAGTTCTTGTACTGTTCCAGGGACGCCTTGTAGCGCTTGGATTCGATCGGCAACAGGCTGATGCCTTCGATGGCCTGGGTGACCTTGTTGAAGTGCGGCAGGTCGATGGAACGGAAGAACAGATCGTCGATGTTCAGGCGCTGCGGCTCTTTCTCGAACACCTTGAACTTGTCGTTCGACGGCGCCGGGGTTTCCGGGACCACGGACTCGGCGTAGGCAATCGCCACCGGGCCGGCCAGGCTCATGAACAGGTCGTTGGCATCCAGGCGAATGGTTTCGCCGATGTCGATGCCAGCGCGCCGGAAGTAGTTCTGGTCGTAGTCGGTGGTCACGGCCTGGGCGGTGAGGATGTTGAAGATCTGCTGGGAAATATACTGGTTGGCGTGTTTTTCCATGGCATTGACGTCAATGTTCTGGATATTGCCGTCATCGCTTTCTTCGGCATAACGCATGATGTCATTGGAGATCAGCATCATCGCGTTCCACGGCCGGATCCGTCCCTTCACGCTGGCTTCGCTGCTGTCTTCATTGGCGAAGTTGTACGAGAAATCCCATTCTTCCGACAGGTATTTGCACAGCAGTCGCCCGGCGTTGATGTGCAGCGCCTCGGACATTTCGCTGCGGTGGTCGGAAATGTTCGGCAGCACGCAGATGCCGCTGGTGAAGATCGGCTCGAACACAAAGGCGTGACCGCTTTTGCTGTCGTGCTCATCGGCGGGCTTGGTGTCGAAGGTCTTGTTCATGTACGAGTGTTGCTGGGCCAGGCCGAATTCCGAGGCCATGCCTGAACCCGTGCCGCCGCCGGCGCTGAAGATCGAGAAGTACAGGCGCGACTGGTTGGCCTTGATACCGCAGGAGTCGATCAGGTACGAGTGGATCATCTTCCAGTCGGGGCTGGAAAAACGCTGGGTGTCTTTGTTCAGGATGATCTTGGCCAGGTACTGGCCGAGGATTGGCGCGTTACCGGCGCCGCCAGCATGGACTTCCGACAGGTCCATGATTTTCATCTTGCTGTAGTCGCGCAGGAAACCGCTTTTCTCGCCCTTGCGCGAGAAGCGGATACGTCCGGCGATGTCCTTGTCCAGGTCGCCCAGCATCACCAGCGGCTCGACGAGGAATACCGGTTTGCTGGCCTTGCCGCTGCCCAGGCGCAGGTTGTTGCGGATCCACTGGGCCGGGCTGTAACCCTTGTCCTGTGACTTATCTTCATTGCTGAATTCGTTCAGGTAGAACTTGCGCGCGTTGTACACCAGTTCCGCTACGTCCAGCGCGATGTTCGAACCGCAGCGGCCCAGGCCGATCAGGCATACCGAGGGGAATTCCTGTTCGTTGCGCGGGTCGCTGTCGCCTTCCAGGTGGGGCGGGCGCGGGAACACCATGTCGCGCAGGCCGTCGAGGTTGTCGAGGATGCGGTCGGTATTGGTTTCGGTGAAGTACAGGTATTGCTGGGTGGCCAGCGGGCGGGCGGTGCTCAATGACTTTGAACCTGGGGGTGTGTCCGCAGGAGCTGGGAGCAATACGTCGGATACCACGGTGGCAGAGTTATTTTTAGAAGTCATTGTGCGCCATGTGCCTGGGCGGATGGCTGAAACAGATCAAGGGGCCATCACGGAATGGGTGTTCGCGACTTTGCAGTGCGTCCTTGTCCTGGACGATTGGGTTTTACCCCTGTGATTTCAGGGAAAACACGGCCGGACTCTGGTGAATCGGCCGTTCGTCGGGGTTCTTTAGGCAAATGATGGCGAAATGCCAAAGATTCGGCGTCAGCGAATTGGCCTGACGATGGACGTGGACCCACCGCGACCCGGTGCAGGTTCCTTTGGTGCACTGATGTCTTTGGCGGCCAGCGTACTGGTTGTGTGTAGCGGGTTACGCATGTTGATGCCTTGCATCACATCAACGATGTCACTGGCCGGCACCGCCGGGCTCAGCAGGTAACCCTGGACGAAATCGCAGCCATGCTTGAGCAGCACCTCGAACTGGGCCTGGGTTTCCACGCCTTCGGTCACGACTTCCAGGTGCAGGGTATGGGCCATGCCGATAACCGCCTGGACAATCTCGATATCGGCGGTGGACCTGGGAATATCCTGGATAAACGAGCGGTCGATCTTCAACGTGTTGAGTGGCAGGCGCTTGAGGTAGGCAAGGGAAGAGTAGCCGGTACCAAAGTCGTCGATGGCCAGCGATACGCCCAGCGCGCGGATTTGCCGCAGTAACGCCAGGGTACTGCTGATGTTGCCCATCAGTGCATTTTCGGTGACTTCCAGTTCCAGGCGGTTCGCGCCGATGCCACTGAAGCGCAAGGCGTCTTCGATTTCGTCCGCCAGCTCGTCACGGGCCAGGTTCAGGGCCGAGCAGTTCACCGCCATGGTCAGATCGGTGTAGCCCCGGTCAGACAGCAGGCTCAGGTCATGACAGGCCTGGCGCAATACCCAGTGGTCCAGTTCGGCAATCAGCCCGTTGCTTTCTGCGATACCGATAAACCGGTCCGGCGCCAGCAACCCATGCTGGGGGTGTTGCCAGCGCACCAAGGCTTCCAGGCGTGTGACCTTGCCGAGTTTCATGTCAAAGATCGGTTGATAGAACAACACCAGTTGGTTGCGGATGCGCAGGGCGCTGCGCAGTTCTTCCTCCAGTTGCAGTTCGAGGAACGCGCGGGTCTTCAGGTTTGAACTGAAGAAATTCAGGTTGTTACGCCCGGCGTCCTTGGACTGGTACAGCGCCAGGTCGGCGGTTTTCAGCAGCTCTTCGCAGGTCAGGCCATCGTCGGGGAACAGGCTGATGCCAATACTGGTGGTCATCACCATGCGCCGGCCGGCCAGTTCGATGGGTTCTTTCATCTGCTGCATGATGCGTTGGGCCAGGTGCCGCGCTTCGTCGCGGTGGTGGATGCTGATCAGGATGCAGAATTCATCGCCGCCAAAGCGCGCCACCACATCCGCGTGGCTGCGTACCGAGCCCTTGATATGCCCGGCCAGCACGGTGAGCAACTGGTCGCCGGCGTCATGCCCGAGGCTGTCATTGATGCGCTTGAAGTGGTCGATATCGAGGAAGATCACCGCCATCATGCCGTTGGACGCGGTTTTTTCGGCGAGCTTCTCCGCAAAGATCTGGTTGAAGCCGCGGCGATTGAGCAGGCTGGTGAGGGCGTCGTAATGCGCCACCTGTTGCAGCGATGCTCGGGCCTGGTCCAGTTCGCTGAGCAGGGCGTTGACCCGCCGCAGGTCGCGTTCCTTGTGCTGCAGTTTCTTGTCCGCCAGGGCGGCGCTGATGCTGCTGCCGATCACCAGCAGGGTGATAACGGCCACCGACAGGCCCAGTTGAATGGGGTTGTTATCCAGGGGTAACGAAAGGTCGGCCCCGGTGGGAACGATGAGTCGCATGGCCGCCATGCCGGTAAAGTGCATGCTCAGGATCCCGGCGCCGAGTACCAGGCTGGCAGCGTACTTGAGCAGTTGATGGAACACACCGGCGCCGGTACGCAGGTAGCTCGACAGCAACAGCGCAGACAGGCTGGCACCGATGGCGATGCCCACCGAGGCCATGAACAGTCCGGACTCGAAATAGACCTGGGCCTGTGAGCGCATGGCAGACATGCCGACGTAGTGCATCAATGCGATGCCGATGCCCATCCACACCGACGCCAGCAGGTACTGGTGGAAACGCAGGTTGGAATGACTGAGGGTTTGCATGGCGAACAACGAGGCGACCAACGCAATCAACAGCGAAGCAAACGTCATCAATAATTCGTAGTGGATTGCGATGGGGGCCTGGAAGGCCAGCATGCTGATGAAATGGGTGGACCAGATCCCGCCTGCCAGGCAACCGGCGCCGAGCCAGCGCCAATGACGTCTGGCGGTAGCGTCCTCGACATGGCCGACACGTTCGGCCATGTCCAGCGTACCGAAGCCGGCCGCGCAAGCGACCAGATAGGCGAGCAGCACCAGGAAGGGGTTATGACTGCAATTGAGTAATAAGTGCCCGCTCTCTGGAAGCTCGGTAAAAAAATGCAGACCTAGCCATTCCATAGCATGTCCCGTCATAGAGTCACGTCACTGCCTGAGGCGATGACCTATGAGGTCGAGTATAGAAGCATAGGAGAATTCGCAAGGAGTAATGGCATTTTGCTTTGCTACGATTTTGGCATGCCGTCCATAGCGTTTGATGCTAAGCGCTGATCGGCAACGCCAGTTCCAAAGGCTGTTCCAGCGGTGCCAGGCCAAAGGCGGCACGGGCTGCATCACAATCGGCGTTGTGCACGCCCTCGTACCACGAGGACTCGAACTCACGGCACACGCTTGAGCGTTGTTCGTAGATCGTGCAACGGGTGCCTTGGCCCACTTCGCCCTCAAGGCTGCAGCAGCGCGCGGGTTTCTGGTCGGTGCCGATCATTGCAACGCGGGTCGGGTTGATCTGCACCACCAGGTCATCGGGCACCGTGCCCCCCGACGAGGCGCACTCACCCCAGAAGAAAGACACACGAAAGTGTGAACAGCAGGCACCGCAATTCAGACACGGACTGGCTTCGGACATGGGCGTCATCAATAAGAAAAGTAGGTTGGGGATGCTACGGAAGGCTCGCCATTCTATCCGTGCCATGGCCGTTGGGAAGGGGGGCGCGCACTTATATTTTTGTGGGGAAAGTCCCGTGTTGCCGGGCGAAATCATGCCCTATCAGCTTTACGAATCATTACAGACAACCGGGCCCTGCCTGACTATGTTGCTGGTACCGGGCAGGATGCATCGGGCATCGCAGCTCTCATAACAATAAAAGAGACGGACCCATGCAGAACTCGACCCAAGCGGCGAATGCCTGGCGCATTCTGTTCCTGCTGTTCCTCGCCAACCTGTTCAACTTCTTCGACCGCACCATCCCGGCGATCATCATCGAGCCAATCCGCATGGAATGGCACCTGAGCGACTTTCAGCTCGGGATTATCGGCACCGCCTTCACCATCGTCTACGCGATTGCCGGGCTACCGCTCGGGCGGCTGGCCGACACCGGCTCACGCAGCAAACTGATGGGCTGGGGCCTGTTCGCCTGGAGCGGGCTGACGGCGGTCAATGGCCTGGTCGGCAGTTTCTGGACGTTTCTGCTGGTGCGCATGGGCATCGGTATTGGTGAGGCCAGCTATGCGCCGGCCGCCAACTCGCTGATTGGCGATCTGTTCCCGGCACACCGCCGTGCGCGGGCCATGGGGATCTTCATGCTGGGCCTGCCGTTGGGGTTGCTGCTGGCATTCTTCACCATCGGTTGGATGGTCAAGGCGTTCGACAGCTGGCGCGCTCCGTTCTTTATCGCCGCTGTGCCGGGGTTGATCCTGGCGGTGTTCATGTTCTATATCAAGGAGCCCAAGCGCGGCGCGGCAGAAACCGTGCAGGTTTCCCAGGAGCGTGTCGACCGCCCGATCCGTCGCGTGCTGGCGGTGCCGACCTTCCTGTGGCTGGTGTTGGCGGGGTTGTGCTTCAACTTCGCCACCTACGCCTGCAATTCGTTCCTGGTGCCGATGTTGCAGCGTTACTTCCTGATGCCCTTGCAGGACGCTGCGGTCGCCACCGGGGTGATCGTCGGCCTGACCGGCCTGGTGGGCCTGACCCTGGGCGGCTGGGTTGCCGACAAGATCCATCAGCGGGTCGCCAATGGCCGTCTCTTGTTTGCGGCGTTCAGTCTGATCATTTCTACCGTGACCACCGCGTGGGCTTTGCACGCCGGGCGCATCGAGATTGGTGTGTTCGTGGCGCTGTTCAGCGTGGGCTGGTTGTTTGCCTACAACTTCTACACCTGCGTGTACACAGCGATTCAGGACGTGGTCGAGCCGCGCCTGCGGGCCACGGCGATGGCGCTGTTCTTCGCAGGCTTGTATTTGCTGGGCGGCGGGATGGGGCCGATCGTGGTGGGTGGCTTATCTGACTACTTTGCCCATTCGGCGATGTATGCAGCGGGGGCGCGCCAGATGACCGAGGCTTACAAGGCGGTGGGATTGCACGATGCCATGTACCTGATTCCGGTGGCGTTGTTCCTGACCATGCTGTTCCTGTTCCAGGCGTCGCGCAGTTTTGTGCGCGATTCCAAGCGGATGAAGGATGGGTTGGGGGCGGTTGAGGTGCCGGCTGCTGCTGCAACGGCCTGATAGTGAGGTGACGCCATCGGGGTGTAGAACCCTCCCACATTTGACGGTGCTGTCATGTCGATCACCGATCAGTTGTGGGAGGGGGCTTGCCCCCGATGGGGCCTCCAAGGCCAATGAAAAAGACCCGCATTGCGCGGGTCTTTTTCATTTAACAGGGCAGGGCGGTGATCAACCCGCCACCAACACCCGAATCGCTTCCAACCGCAGCGCCGCCTTGTCCAGCATGGCCAAACCTTGCTCGCGCTGATTGCGCAGGGCCACCAGCTCACTGTCACGCACGGTCGGGTTGACCGCCTGCAACGCCGTCAGGCGCGCCAGTTCTTCGTCGGTGTCCGCCGCCAGGCGACGCTTGGCTTCGGCCACACGCTCGGCGTGGCGCGGAGTGATCTTCTCTTCACCGGCGTTGATCCGTGGCGTGAGTTGATCGCGCTGGGCCTGCACGAACTTGTTGGCGCTGGCGCGTGGCACGCTTTCCAACTGGTCGTTGAGGGTTTCGAACGACACGCGGCTGGACAGGTCGTTGCCGTTCGCATCCAACAGGCAGCGCAGGGCGGCCGGCGGCAGGTAACGGCCCAGTTGCAGGGAGCGCGGGGCAACCACTTCGCTGACGTAGAGCAGTTCCAGCAACACGGTGCCCGGCTTGAGCGCCTTGTTCTTGATCAGCGCCACGGCGGTGTTGCCCATGGAGCCGGACAGCACCAGGTCCATGCCGCCCTGCACCATCGGGTGTTCCCAGGTGATGAACTGCATATCTTCACGGGACAGCGCCTGGTTACGGTCGTAGGTGATGGTCACCCCTTCGTCGTCGCCCAGGGGGAAGCTGGCGTCGAGCATTTTTTCGCTGGGCTTGAGGATCAGTGCGTTTTCCGAATGGTCTTCGCTGTCGATACCGAACGCGTCGAACAGGGTTTCCATGTAGATCGGCAGGGCGAACTGGTCGTCTTGCTCGAGGATGTCTTCGACCAGGGCATCACCTTCACCTGCGCCGCCGGAATTGAGTTCCAGCAGGCGGTCGCGACCGGTGTGCAGCTCTTCTTCCAGGCGCTCGCGCTCGGCACGGGCCTCGTCGATCAGGGCTTGCCACTCGCCGTCGTCGGCGTTTTCCAGCAGCGGCAGCAGGCGCGGGCCGAACTGATGCTGCAAGGCGTTGCCGGTCGGGCAGGTGTTGAGGAACGCGTTCAGCGCTTCGTGGTACCACTGGAACAGGCGCTCTTGCGGGCTGGTTTCCAGGTACGGCACGTGCAGTTCGATCACATGTTTCTGGCCGATCCGGTCCAGGCGGCCGATGCGCTGTTCCAACAGGTCGGGGTGGGACGGCAGGTCGAACAGCACCAGGTGATGGGAGAACTGGAAGTTGCGGCCTTCACTGCCGATTTCCGAGCAGATCAATACCTGGGCGCCAAACTCTTCATCGGCGAAGTAGGCGGCGGCGCGGTCACGCTCGAGGATGTTCATGCCCTCGTGGAACACCGTGGCCGGAATGCCGGAGCGTACGCGCAGGGCGTCTTCCAGGTCCATGGCAGTTTCGGCGTGGGCGCAGATCACCAGGACCTTGGTGCGCTTGAGCATTTTCAGCTGGTCGATCAGCCATTCGACCCGAGGGTCGAAGCGCCACCAGCGATTTTCTTCTTCGACGTCCGGCTGCGCCTGGAAGCTGACTTCGGGGTACAGCTCGGCGTGTTCGCCCAGCGGCAGCTCCAGGTATTCGTCCGGGTTCGGCAGCGGGTAGGCATGCAGCTTGCGCTCCGGGAAACCCTGCACGGCGGCGCGGGTGTTGCGGAACAGCACACGGCCGGTGCCGTGGCGGTCGAGCAGCTCACGCACCAGGCGCGCGCTGGCTTCGGTGTCGCCATCGTTGACGGCGGTGAGCAGGGCTTCACCTTCGTCGCCGAGGAAACCCTGGATGGTCTTGTGTGCGGCAGGGGACAGGCGACCCTTGTCCAGCAGCTCCTGCACGGCTTCGGCCACCGGGCGATAGTTCTCGCTCTCGGCGCGGAAGGCGGCGAGGTCATGGAAGCGGTTCGGGTCGAGCAGGCGCAGGCGCGCGAAGTGGCTGTCCTGGCCCAATTGCTCCGGGGTGGCGGTGAGCAGCAGCACGCCGGGAATCACTTCGGCCAGTTGCTCGACCAGCGCGTACTCGGGGCTGGCCTTGTCTTCATGCCACACCAGGTGGTGGGCTTCGTCGACCACCAGCAGGTCCCAGCCGGCGGCAAATAGCGCGTCCTGGGCCTTCTCGTCGTCGACCAGCCACTCCAGGGCGACCAACGCAAGCTGGGTGTCTTCGAACGGGTTGGTGGCATCGCTTTCGATAAAACGTTCTTCGTCGAACAGTGCCACCTGCAGGTTGAAACGGCGGCGCATTTCCACCAGCCATTGGTGCTGCAGGTTTTCCGGAACCAGGATCAACACGCGGTTGGCGCGGCCCGACAACAGTTGGCGATGGATCACCAGGCCGGCTTCGATGGTCTTGCCCAGGCCCACTTCGTCCGCCAGCAAGACCCGTGGCGCGATACGGTCGGCGACTTCACGGGCGATGTGCAGTTGGTGCGCGATAGGCTGCGCACGCACGCCACCCAGGCCCCACAACGAGGACTGCAACTGGCGGCTGGTGTGTTCCAGGGTGTGATAGCGCAGCGAGAACCAGGCCAGCGGGTCGATCTGCCCGGCGAACAGACGGTCGCTGGCCAGGCGGAACTGGATGAAGTTGGAGAGTTGGGTTTCCGGCAGGGTGACCTGCTCGTTCTGCCCATTGAGGCCGTGGTACACCAGCAGGCCGTCGACGTCGTCGACTTCCTGCACGGTCATTTTCCAGCCTTCGAAATGGGTGATGCTGTCGCCCGGCGAGAACCTCACGCGGGTGAGGGGCGCATTCCGTAGCGCATACTGACGAGTGTCGCCAGTGGCCGGATAGAGCACGGTCAACAAGCGCCCGTCCTGTGCCAGAACGGTGCCTAACCCCAGCTCTGCTTCGCTGTCACTAATCCAGCGTTGCCCCGGTTGATACTGCTGCGCCATGCTGCCTGACTCCCGCCGTGAAAAAGCCGACTATCTTAACGGAACAAGCCCCCACGCCCAAGGACTCTGACAAAAACTACTCCGTTTGCGTGGGGGGGCCGGAAACCGAATCGACGGGTGGCGGGCACTTGGGAGTGTCGACTGGGTCACAGGTTGGCGAGCCTGTGCTCAAGTCACCCTGCAACCCGCCGACAGCCTGTTGATCAGGAGAATAATCACTATGCTTCCACCCATGCTGCCCGTCAGCGTTGTGCCGGTCACGTCACAACTCGATCCGGTGCGCCAGAAGCCGGACATACCGCCCGTGGTGCCCGTCCAGCCGGGCTCCAACGAGAGCACCATCGACCTGAAAAAAGGCGATGCCGAGACGTCGACCTTTTTGCTGCGCGAAGAACAGCGCCGCCAGCAGGAACAGCAGAGACGCCGGCGTGAAGCCGATGAAGACCCGGAGCAGCACCTGGCCATTCCGGGCGATTTGTTGAATGCCGACAACACCGTGCCAGTGGCGCCGCTGATCGAAGATGCACCGCGCCAGGGCCTTTGGGTGGACGTCGAGGTTTAGTCGCGCAACTCACGCAGAGCCGCTATCAGCAGCTCGATATCATGCTCGTTGTTGAGCGGGCTCACCGAGATCCGCGCCACGCTCTCCAGGCCACGCGCCTGCATATCCAGCGGGGTGTAGGCCACGCCGTTGGCGCCGATATTGATGCGTTTCAAGCCCAGGCGCCGCTTGAGTTCAAAGGCATCCCAGCCGGCGAGGTTGAAGGCGATCAAGCCGGATTGGCAAGTGCCCAGGTCATGCAGGGTAATGCCCGCAATCCCACGCAACGCTTCACGGATTTGCGCGCTGGTCTGCGAAACCCTCTCCCAGGCGCGCTCGACCCCCAGCCGATTCATCTCCTGCAGCGCATTGCCCAGCCCGGCCAGCAAGGCGAAGGATGCCTCGCTGGTTTCAAAGCGCCGTGCGTCATTGCGCAGATCAAAACCCTGGGCGGTCCAGGGCGCCGAAAATACATCGCGTTGGGCCGGGTTCAGGCGCCCGAGGAAATCCGGCCGCACATACAACAGCGCCGTCCCGCGTGGACCGCGCAGGTGCTTTCTTCCGGCGGACTTGAGCACATCGCACTGCAATGCTTGTACGTCCACCGGCACCTGGCCGACGGCCTGGCCGGCGTCGATGAAGTAGGGGATGGCGTGACGCCTGGCCAGGTCACCGATGGCCTGGGCGGGGTTGATCAGGCCGCCGTTGGCCGGGAGCCACGTAAGGTCGATCAGCTTTACCCTGGCATCGAGCATCGACTCCAACGCCACCGGGCAGACCGCGCCGCTTGCATCGCAGGGGATGACTTCCACGCGGGCACCCGCTTGCACCGCCAGTTCCATGCTGGCCAGGTTGCCGCCCCATTCGTGACGGCCTACCAGAATGCGGTCGCCGGGTTGCCAGGGGCCCAGGGCCTGGAACGCCAGGCTCCAGGCGGTCGAACCACTGCTGGCAAACGCGATGGATGAGGCAGGAGCGTTGAGCAGTTGTGCGGCGGCGCGGCGGGCTCTTTCCACCAGCACGGCGCCATGTTCGCCGGCTTCCATCGGGCCGTCGCGAGCCTCCCGTTGCAGTTGTTCGAAGATCGCGTCGAGGGTTGCCTGGCTGGGCAGCGAGGCGCCGGCATGGTTGAAGTGCACGATGCCGGACTGGCAGCCGGGCGTGTCATCCCGCAGGTGCTGGACTTCAAGCGGGCTCATGGGTGCAGCTCGAAAATCGCATCAACCTCCACGGCCACACCGGCCGGCAGGCTGGACACGCCGACGGCGGTGCGCACATGTCGGCCTTTTTCGCCAAGCGCATTGACCAGCAGGTTGGAGGCACCGTTGGCCACCACGCTCTGTTGCGTGAAGTCGCCGCTGCTGGCGATGAATACTCCCAGGCGCACGGTGCGCACCAGGCGCGACAGGTCATCGCCGAGGGCATTGCTCAACTGCACCAGCAGGCCCAGCGCAGCGAGTTCCGCTGCTTGTGCACCTTCTGCATCGCTGAGCGACTCGCCCAACCGGCCCACATAGGCGGGTTTACCATCCACCAGTGGGATTTGCCCGGAGACGAACAGGTGATTCTGGCTGACCACGTGGTTGATGTAGTTGGCGATCGGCTGGCTGGGGGTTGGCAGCGTGAGGCCAAGGGCTTGCACGCGTTGGTGGAGGGAGTCGCTCATGATGAATCCTCTTGGGTCGGGAGGCTTCAGCATGTTGGCTGTATCGAGGCGCGACAAACGGATAGATCTCACGCGATGTATCGAAAAAACTCACGTATCGGTGCAGGCTTCCTTCAGCCATTGGCTGAAACACGCGGCGGCTTCGCTGGTGGTGCCTTGAGGTGCGATCAACCAGTAGCCGATGTCGCTGTGATAGGGCGGCCAATCGAAGGCTTCCACCAGGCTGCCGTCCTGCAGCCTGCGCTCGATCAGGCGATGACGGCCCATGGCGATGCCCTGGCCGGCCACGGCGGCTTCGACCACGATGTTGTAGTCGTGCAGCATCACGCGGGGGTGGTGACCGAGGTCGACCTGATAGTGCTCGGACCAGTCGGTCCATTCAAAGGGGCGGTGCGAAGTGGCCATCAGCAATGGGCTGTCTTGCGTTGCCTTGAACGTCGGGCTGCACACCGGCGAGATGATTTCCGGCATCAGTCGCGTGGCCTGCACATCGGGCCAGTCGCCTTTGCCATAACGGATGGCCAGGTCGACCTCCGCACCTGCCACGTCTGCCAATTGAATGGCCGGCAACAATTCCACCTGGATATGTGGGTAGCGATTGAGGAAGCCTGCCAGGCGGGGCGCCAGCCACAGGGTCGCAAAGGAGGCCAGCAAGCCGATGCGCAGCACGGTGGCGCTGGGGGTGACCCGTTGGGCGCGTGTGGCGGCGGCGATGGCATCGAGGGCTGGGCGGATTTCGTCGTAGTACTGTTGGCCGTCGGTGGTCAGATCGATCGCACGGGTGCGTCGGATAAACAAGGGTTTGCCCAGGTGCTGCTCAAGCTTTTGCACCTGATGGCTCAGCGCGCTCTGAGTCACTGACAACTCGCTGGCGGCCTTGATAAAACTCAAGTGCCGCGCCACGGCTTCGAAGGCGCGCAGCGCCAGCAGCGGCGGAAGGTCCTTGTGCAGTGCCACCTGGGTGAATCTCCTGGTTCGGGAAAACAGCGATTTTGTGCGATGACCTGCCTTTTGTCGCCCGCTGATTTGCCGTTGAGCGGGGGAGGCCGCATTATTGGGTCATTCCCTCCACGACGTAAGCCAAGCCATGAGTGAAGACGACAAGCTGATCGACCTGAATGCCGAGCGCGCCAAGCGCGTTCACGACCTCAATGACAAACGCCTGAATGAAGTCCGCCAGGCATTTGAACAGGCAATGCCACTCGGCAAAGTTAAAAAGAAACCGAAGAACAAGCCAAAAAAGCGTTGAAAGTACCTGCATCCATTGATGCAGGTCAGTTATTGCCCTTCTTTACGCCCCGTCGCGGGCGACATTGATCCCCGTCAATTTTCCAATCCGCCTTCTCCATTAACTTAGCCCTATCGCAACAGGGCAAGCGCAGGAGGCCGGTCATGTTTATCGATAATGTGGTGTTCGCCGGAGTGCTGACGGTAAGCCTGATGGTGATGTTTTTTGTAGGGTTTGGAATTTTTATCTGGAAAGACGCGAACAAGCGGAAAAAACCATAGTTTTTCCAGGTTACATGAGCACGCAAGGCATTTTGGGCGACTTCGGTCGCCCTTTTTTTGCGCCTGAATTAACCCAATAGTGATCATAAAAAAAGGTGCGACCCTCGCGGATCGCACCTTTTTTATCGCAGGCGGCTTATCAGCTGCCCAGCGCCTTGGAAGCCAACCAGAACAACCCGGCCGACAGGGCCACGGTTGCCGGCAGGGTCAGTACCCAGGCCATCAGGATGGTCTTCACGGTGCCGCCCTGCAGGCCGCTTTTGTTGGCGACCATGGTACCGGCCACGCCCGACGACAGCACGTGGGTAGTCGACACCGGCAGCGCGAAGATGTTGGCAAAGCCAATCATGGTCGCGGTGGTGATCTGTGCCGACATGCCCTGGGCATAGGTCATGCCTTGCTTGCCGATCTTCTCGCCGATGGTCAGTACCACACGCTTCCAGCCCACCATGGTGCCCAGGCCCAAGGCCAGTGCGACGGCAAGGATCACCCAGAACGGGGCGTATTCGGTAGTGGCGGTCAGGTCTTTGCGCAGTTTGTCGAGGTCGGATTTCTCACGGGCATCCAGGCCTGGCAGCTTGCCGACTTTCTTCGCGGTGTCGTCCAGGCAGAGCAGATAGCGGCGCACTTCAATACGCTGGTCCGCCGTCAGCGCGTGATAGTCGGACACGCCTTTGAGTGTGTCGACCAGCGCGTTGATGGTCGGCTCGGTCTGCTGTGGATTGCACTGGAACTTACCAGGCAGGTCGTTCTGCACGCTTTTGCCCAGGGCCAGGAACTCGCCGAGCGTGGCGTTGTTACGCTGGTAGAACTGGCTCAAATGCACGGTGGCGTCGCGGGTCCGTTCGATCTGGTAGGTGGTGCTGCCCAGGTCGAGCACGAACTGCGCCGGCACGATACCGATCAGCACCAGCATGATCAGGCCGATACCCTTCTGGCCGTCGTTGGAGCCGTGCACGAAACTCACGGCCATGGCGGAAATCACCAGCACCAGGCGGTTCCAGAACGGCGGGTGTTTCTTGTCATCGAGCTTGCGGCGCTGGTCCGGGGTCTTGTGCATCTTGGACAGCGGACGCCACCACTTCAGGCCGATCAGCACCAGGGCTGCAACCAGGAAGCCGGCCATCGGCGAGAACACCAGCGAAGCGCCGATATCCACGGCTTTCTGCCAGTTCACACCGTCAGCCAGGGGAATGTGGTTGATCAGGGCGTTGGCCAGGCCGACCCCGAGGATCGAGCCGATCAGGGTGTGGGAGCTGGAGGCCGGGATACCGAAGTACCAGGTGCCCAGGTTCCAGGTGATCGCCGCCGCCAATAAAGAGAAGACCATCGCCAGGCCATGGCCGGTGTTCACATTGATCAGCAACTCCACCGGCAACAAGTGCACGATGGCGTAGGCGACACCGACACCACCGAGCAACACGCCGAGGAAGTTGAACACCCCGGAGAAGAACACGGCCAGGTGCGGCGGCATGGCTTTGGTATAGATGACTGTGGCCACCGCGTTAGCGGTGTCATGAAAGCCATTGATGAACTCGAAGGCGAGGACAAAGGCCAGGGCGAGCAACAGGCTCACGAGAACCCAAGCATCCAGTCCGCTGAATAAATCGATCATGAAGGTTTTCTGACCCGGTCGTAAGGGGGCGCGATTATGCCAGAAAACCTCAGTAATCGATGCACTAGCTGCTCATCGGTATCAATCTTCCCTGAAAAAAATCCCGGAAAGGGCGTGCATCCCAGGGTTTTCGGGGCTTGGGCAAGTCTTTGATTTATATGGCAGAGGGCGCCAGAAGCGGGGGACTGTCACAAAAACGTCACGACTGAAACATTTGTATGAAATTTTACCGTTCTTGGTAGGGTGCAAGATTTCTGGCTGATGGCTGAGTGCCATCAACCTGGGCCATGACCTTGAGGCTCAAACCGAATCGCCTAGGGCTCTTCGGTTTTGAGTTCCTGTTCAATCTTTTGGATTTCCTGTGCAAAGGCCTGGTCAAGCAGGCTGGCGCGCTTGCGCCATGGTTTGCGCTCAGGTTCAGGCTGGGCGGCGTAGGTGGTGACTTCCCCGCCGTAAACGTCCTTGTAACGTTGCTCCTGGCGCTCAAGTTCCGCGCGCAGTTCATCTTTCGTCACATCGTTACCTAATTGAGTTGAGTGTCAATACGTTGCAGCGTTATGCCGGAATGCGCCCTCAGGGTGTTTCAAGTCGAACCGCCATAGCGTTCAAGTTTGAAACAGACATGGGTGAACACTGCTAGTGCCGTCATTCAAGGCAGGTAGTTGCTATCGACGATGCACGGCCTGTGCATCATGCGGCCAGCTCCGTTGCCGATAATGAAACCGGGTGGACCAGTACACAGGGTGCATTATAGCGGCGCATTTGAATAACACTATCGGTATAAAGTTAAAAACCGTCAACTTTGTATGAGTGTTTTGTTACACGCGCCTATTGGTAATTGCACACATTCGGGTGTCATGAATCCATCCAAACTTCAAACGTTAATAAGAGGCCTCGTTTTTTTTCAATCCGTCGTGGGTGAAGGGGGAGGTTGCGAGCAAATTGCGATAATCGAATGATCGTCCGATAATCGCACAATGTTGTCGGCCCTGCCTTGTACATCTCGGCTGACGCAGCTTGTAATAGTGGCCAATCCTCCCCTGCGGTTGACAATAAGACAAAGGATCTCGACATGAACGATCAATTGCGCAACTCTTTCGCGTCAGTGGCGCCGCCGATCGTTGCGTCCCCGGCCAAGCGTATCCAGGCGTTTACCGGTGATCCGGACTTCATGACCTCCCTGGCCCGTGGCCTGGCCGTGGTGCAGGCGTTCCAGGAGCGCAAGCGCCACCTCACCATCGCCCAGATCAGCCACCGCACCGAAATCCCTCGCGCCGCCGTGCGCCGTTGCCTGCACACCTTGATCAAGCTCGGCTACGCGACTACCGATGGGCGTACCTATTCGCTGTTGCCCAAAGTCCTGACCCTGGGCCATGCCTATCTGTCGTCCACGCCACTGGCGGTGTCCGCCCAGCCTTATCTGGACCGCATGAGCGAGCAACTCCACGAAGCCTGCAACATGGCGACCCTCGAAGGCGACGACATTCTCTACATCGCCCGTTCGGCCACCACCCAGCGCCTGATTTCGGTGGACCTGTCGGTGGGCGGACGGCTGCCGGCCTACTGCACCTCCATGGGCCGCATCTTGCTCGCGGCGCTGGATGACGCCTCGCTGCAGGATTATCTCGACCACGCCGACCTGCAGACCAAGACCAGCCGCACCCTGACCACGCCCGCCGCGCTGTTCGACTGCCTGCAACAGGTGCGTCAGCAAGGCTGGTGCATTGTCGACCAGGAACTGGAGCAGGGCCTGCGCTCCATCGCGGTGCCGGTGTATGACGCCTCGGGCCAGGTGCTGGCCGCGCTGAACGTCAGCACCCACGCCGGCCGTGTCAGCCGCAGCGAGCTGGAGCAGCGCTTCCTGCCGAGCATGCTCAGTGCCAGCCGCGAGTTGAGTGCGCAGCTGTTTGCCTAAGCTGTTCGGTGACCGCACAGATCCCGGTTGGGTCGATTGCGCTGTTTTCCCTGGCTTATTACTGTGCGACAGCGCTCCAGGGAGCGCTCAATAATAACGACGACCCAAGGTCGTCAGCCCGCCATCGGTGTGGAAATAAAAACAATGAATCAGCCCTCTGTCGGTACTTCCTTGGACGTGCAGTCCTTTATCAACACCCAGCCACTGTCCCGTTACCAGTGGCGCGTGGTGATCCTGTGTTTCCTGATTGTTTTCCTGGATGGCCTCGACACTGCCGCCATGGGCTTTATCGCGCCGGCGCTGTCCCAGGATTGGGGCATCGACCGCGCCAGCCTCGGTCCGGTGATGAGCGCCGCGTTGATCGGCATGGTCTTCGGCGCGCTCGGCTCCGGCCCGCTGGCGGATCGCTTCGGGCGCAAAGTGGTGCTGGTGGGCGCGGTGCTGGTGTTTGGTGCATTCAGTCTGGCGTCGGCCTACAGCAGCAACGTCGATCAACTGCTGGTGCTGCGCTTCCTGACCGGGCTCGGCCTGGGCGCCGGCATGCCGAATGCCACCACGCTGTTGTCCGAATACACCCCTGAGCGCCACAAGTCGTTGCTGGTGACCAGCATGTTCTGTGGCTTCAACCTGGGCATGGCCGGTGGCGGGTTTATCTCGGCCAAGCTGATCCCGGCATTCGGTTGGCACAGCCTGCTGCTGATCGGCGGCATCCTGCCGTTGATCCTGGCGCTGGTGTTGCTGGTATGGCTGCCGGAATCGGCGCGCTACCTGGTGGTGCGCAACCGGGGGGCCGACAAGGTGCGCAAAACCTTGTCGCCCATTGAGCCGAACATCGTCGCCCAAGCCAGCAGTTTCAGTGTGCCCGAGCAAAAAACCGTCAAGGCGCGCAACGTGTTTGCGGTGATCTTCTCCGGCACCTACAGCGCCGGTACGTTGTTGCTGTGGCTCACCTACTTCATGGGCCTGGTGATCGTGTACCTGCTCACCAGCTGGCTGCCGACCCTGATGCGCGACAGCGGCGCGAGCATGGAGCAGGCTGCGTTTATCGGCGCGTTGTTCCAGTTCGGTGGTGTGTTGAGCGCGGTGGGCGTGGGCTGGGCGATGGACCGGTTCAATCCGCACAAGGTCATCGGCACGTTCTACCTGCTGGCCGGGGTGTTTGCCTACGCGGTAGGGCAGAGCCTGGGCAGTATCACCTTACTGGCGACCCTGGTGCTGATTGCCGGGATGTGTGTCAACGGTGCGCAATCGGCGATGCCGTCCCTGGCCGCACGTTTCTACCCCACTCAAGGCCGTGCCACGGGCGTGTCGTGGATGCTCGGCATCGGCCGTTTCGGCGCGATCCTCGGCGCGTGGATGGGCGCGACGTTGCTGGGCCTGGGCTGGAACTTCGAGCAAGTGCTCACCGCCCTGGTGATCCCCGCCGCATTGGCCACCACGGCCGTGGTGATCAAAGGCATGGTCAGCCATGCCGACGCGACCTGAGACCTGTGGGAGGGGGCAAGCCCGCTCCCACAGTTATCGAGTTTTGCTTAATGCTTAGCCAAGCAACAATCCGTTCGATAATCGAACACTGAGTCGATTATCGGATTGTTTGGCCCATTTCCCCGGCTTAATCTTCAAGCACTTCGGCGCCACCTCAGCGCCTTTTTCGATCCACACCGGGAGCCCGAACCCCATGGCTGAAATCCTCGCGCTGCGTGACGCGGTGAAGCAATTTGTGAACGACGGCGACACCGTCGCCCTCGAAGGCTTCACCCATCTGATCCCTACGGCAGCGGGTCATGAAATCATTCGTCAGGGCAAGAAAGACCTGACGCTGGTGCGTATGACGCCTGACCTGATCTACGACCAGTTGATCGGTGCCGGCTGTGCCCGCAAGTTGATTTTCTCCTGGGGCGGCAACCCCGGCGTGGGTTCCCTGCATCGCTTGCGCGACGCGGTCGAGAAGCAATGGCCGCAACCGCTGGAAATCGAAGAACACAGCCACGCCGACCTGGCCAATGCCTACGTCGCCGGTGCGTCGGGCCTGCCATTCGCGGTGTTGCGTGCCTACGCTGGTTCCGACCTGCCCAAGGTCAACCCGCTGATCAAGACCGTGACCTGCCCATTCACCGGCGAAGTGCTGGCGGCGGTGCCGTCGGTGCGACCGGACGTCACCGTGATCCACGCGCAAAAAGCCGACCGCAAGGGCAATGTGTTGCTGTGGGGCATCCTCGGTGTGCAGAAGGAAGCGGCCCTGGCGGCCAAGCGCTGCATCGTCACCGTCGAAGAAATCGTCGATGACTTGAATGCACCGATGAACAGCTGCGTCTTGCCGACCTGGGCCCTGACGGCGGTGTGCCATGTACCTGGTGGCGCACACCCGTCCTACGCGCATGGTTACAACGAGCGCGATAACCGCTTCTACCAGGCGTGGGACCCGATCGCCCGCGACCGCGGGACCTTTACCGCCTGGATCAACGAATACATCCACGGCACCGCCGACTTCACCGAATTCCAGGCCAGGCTGGCCACCGCGCAGGAGGCCAAGTAATGGCTTACTCGACCAATGAAATGATGACCGTTGCCGCCGCGCGCCGCCTCAAGAACGGCTCCGTGTGCTTCGTTGGCATCGGCTTGCCGTCCAAGGCGGCCAACCTGGCGCGCCTGACGTCGTCGCCAGATGTGGTGCTGATCTACGAGTCCGGCCCGATTGGCGCCAAGCCATCGGTACTGCCACTGTCCATCGGTGATGGCGAACTGGCGGAAACCGCCGACACCGTGGTGCCGACCGGCGAGATCTTCCGCTACTGGCTGCAGGGCGGGCGCATCGACGTGGGCTTCCTCGGCGCCGCCCAGGTCGACCGCTTCGGCAACATCAACACCACCGTGGTGGGTGACTACCACCAGCCCAAAGTGCGCCTGCCGGGTGCCGGTGGCGCGCCGGAGATCGCCGGTTCGGCCAAGAGCGTGCTGATCATCCTCAAGCAGTCGGCGCGTTCGTTTGTCGACCAGCTGGACTTCATCACCTCGGTCGGCCACGGCGAAGGCGGCGACTCGCGCAAGCGCCTGGGCCTGCCGGGCGCAGGGCCTGTAGGGATCATTACCGACCTGTGCATCATGGAGCCGGAAGCCGGTACAAATGAGTTCGTAGTCACCGCGCTGCATCCGGGCGTGACCCGCGAGCAAGTGGTGGCCGCCACCGGTTGGGCGATTCGGTTTGCCGAGCAGGTCGACACCACCGCCGAACCCACTGATGTAGAGCTGACCGCCCTGCGTGACCTTGAAGCACGCACCGCGGCCGCCCATGGCCAAGCACCGGGAGAAGCCTGATGCGCGATGTATTTATCTGTGACGCCATTCGTACCCCCATCGGCCGTTTTGGCGGTGGCCTGTCCACCGTGCGGGCTGATGACCTGGCGGCGCTGCCGATCAAGGCCTTGATCGAGCGCAACCCGTCGGTGGATTGGACGGCAGTCGATGAGGTCTTCCTCGGCTGCGCCAACCAGGCCGGTGAAGACAACCGCAACGTGGCGCGCATGGCGCTGTTGCTGGCGGGCTTGCCGGAAAGCATTCCGGGCGTGACCCTCAACCGTTTGTGCGCCTCGGGGATGGACGCGATTGGCACCGCTTTCCGTGCAATTGCCAGCGGCGAAATGGAGCTGGCGATTGCCGGCGGCGTCGAGTCGATGTCCCGCGCGCCGTTCGTGATGGGCAAGGCCGACGCGGCGTTCTCGCGCAACATGAAGCTGGAAGACACCACCATCGGCTGGCGTTTTATCAACCCGTTGATGAAAGAGCAGTACGGCGTGGATGCGATGCCACAGACCGCCGATAACGTCGCCGACGATTACAAGGTGTCCCGTGCCGACCAGGACGCCTTTGCCCTGCGCAGCCAGCAACGCACTGCCGCCGCGCAAGCCGCCGGTTTCTTCGCCGAAGAAATCGTGCCGGTGCGGGTCGCCCATAAAAAAGGCGAAACCGTGGTAGAGCAGGACGAGCATCCACGGGACACCACCCTGGAAGCCCTGGCCAAACTCAAGCCAGTCAATGGCCCCGACAAGACCGTTACCGCCGGCAATGCATCGGGTGTGAATGACGGTGCGGCGGCGCTGATCCTGGCTTCCGCCGAAGCGGTCAAGAAACATGGCCTGACCGCTCGCGCTCGCGTATTGGGGATGGCCAGCGCTGGTGTCGCGCCACGGGTGATGGGCATCGGCCCGGTGCCGGCCGTGCGCAAACTGGTCGAGCGCCTTGGCTTGGCCGTCACCGACTTTGACGTGATCGAACTCAACGAGGCCTTCGCCAGCCAAGGCCTGGCCGTCTTGCGTGAGCTGGGCATTGCCGACGACGCACCCCAGGTCAACCCGAACGGCGGCGCCATTGCCCTTGGCCATCCGCTGGGCATGAGCGGCGCGCGGCTGGTGCTGACGGCGCTGCATCAGCTTGAAAAAACCGGCGGCCGCAAAGGCCTGGCGACCATGTGCGTGGGCGTCGGCCAAGGCCTGGCCCTGGCGATTGAACGTATCTAACAAGAGAGGATTGCTCCATGAGTGACAAGCCCGGATACCGGCGCCCGCAAGCGGGCACTCAACCGGATTACCTGCACCCGGCCTACCAGTCGACGAACCTGCGTTCGCCGTCGCAGCCCTTGGTGTTCCTGCCCCATTCCTTGTCGGAAATCACCGGCCCGACCATCGGCGCCGAGCGGGTCAACCCGAAGGACAATGACCTCACCGCCCAGCATGAAGGCGAGCCCCAAGGCGAACGCATCATCATTCACGGCCGCGTGCTCGACGAAAACGGCCTGCCGGTGCCGGGCATCCTCGTGGAAATCTGGCAGGCCAACGCCGCCGGCCGCTACAACCATAAGCGCGACCTGCACGACGCACCGCTGGACCCGAACTTCACCGGCACCGGCCGCACGGTCACCGACGCCGACGGCTGGTACCAGTTCCAGACCATCAAGCCCGGCGCGTATCCCTGGGGCAACCACCACAACGCGTGGCGCCCGGCGCATGTCCACTTTTCGCTGTTCGGCCCTAGCGTGCTGACGCGCCTGGTCACGCAGATGTATTTCCCTGGAGACCCGCTGCTGGAATACGACCCGATCTACAACTGCGTGCCGGACACCTCGGCCAAGGAACGCTTGATCGCCCGTTTCGACCTGGAAAAAACCATTCCTTCCTATGCCCTCGGCTACCGCTGGGACATCGTCCTGCGCGGCCGCGACGCTACGCCGATGGAGAAATGAGATGACACTCAATGCGACCACGTCCCACACCGTCGGGCCGTATTACCACATCGGCCTGACCTGGCTGAACCGTGAAGACCTCACCGTGGCTGCCACCCTTGGCGAGCGCGTGGCGATCAGCGGGCAGGTGGTGGATGGCAATGGTGATGTCGTCAACGACGCCATGCTCGAAGTCTGGCAGGCCAATGCCGCCGGCAAGTACGATCACCCGGAGGATGATCAGGACAAGGCACTGGACCCGAACTTCGAAGGGTTCGGCCGGGTGCCGGTGGATGCCGAAGGGCGGTTCCGCTTTACCACCATCAAGCCGGGCGCCGTACCGGGACTGAAGGGCACCACCCAGGCGCCGCACCTGGTGGTGCTGGTGTTTGCCCGTGGGTTGGTGAAGCACTTGCTCACGCGGATTTATTTCGAGGGCGAGGCGCTGAATGGGCAGGACCCGTTGCTGGCGTGTGTGCCCTCGGAGCGTCGTGGCACCTTGATCGCCCGGCAGGATGCGGCGGGGGTGTATCAGTGGAATGTGATTTTGCAGGGGACGGATAAGGAAACGGTGTTCTTCGATTATTGAGTGGTTTTTCCGGGCCCCATCGGGGGCAAGCCCCCTCCCACCTGTTGACCGCACCGCCTATCAAATGTGGGAGGGGGCTTGCCCCCGATGGGGCCGGTTCAGGCACCACCTACCCAAAAGTCTTCTTGCGGAACATGGTTGTTGCAAAGTATGTCTAGGCTATAACCGTTCCCACTGAGTGAAACCACATGACAACAACAACGAGTCACTACACCGGAGAAGAACGCAGCAAACGGATTTTTGCGATTGTCGGGGCATCCTCCGGCAACCTCGTCGAATGGTTCGACTTCTACGTCTACGCCTTCTGTGCCATTTACTTTGCCCCGGCGTTTTTTCCGTCGGACAACCCTACCGTCCAGTTGGTCAATACGGCGGGGGTATTCGCCGCCGGTTTCCTGATGCGCCCCATCGGCGGCTGGCTGTTTGGCCGGGTGGCTGACAAGCATGGCCGTAAGAACTCAATGATGATTTCGGTGCTGATGATGTGCGCCGGCTCCCTGGTCATCGCCTTTTTGCCGACCTACAACGACATCGGCGTCTGGGCGCCGATCCTGCTGCTGATTGCGCGACTGTTCCAAGGCTTGTCCGTGGGTGGCGAGTACGGCACTACCGCGACTTACATGAGTGAGGTGGCTCTCAAGGGCCAGCGCGGGTTCTTTGCGTCCTTCCAGTACGTGACCCTCATCGGCGGCCAGTTGCTGGCGGTGCTGGTGGTGGTGATCCTGCAGCAGTTTCTTACCGAAGAAGAACTGCGCGCCTGGGGCTGGCGGATTCCGTTCGTGATCGGCGCCATTGCGGCGGTGATCTCCCTGTTGCTGCGGCGCACGTTGAAAGAAACCACCAGCAAGGAAACCCGCGAAGACAAGGACGCCGGCAGCATTGCCGCGCTGTTTCGCGATCACAAGGCCGCGTTCATCACGGTGCTGGGTTACACCGCCGGCGGCTCGCTGATTTTCTATACCTTCACCACCTACATGCAGAAGTACCTGGTGAACACGGTGGGCATGCACGCCAAGACGTCCAGCTACATCATGACCGGTGCGTTGTTCCTCTACATGTGCATGCAGCCGGTGTTCGGCATGTTGGCGGACAAGATCGGCCGGCGTAACTCGATGTTGTGGTTTGCGGGCCTCGGCACGCTGTTCACCGTGCCCATCCTGCTCACCCTGAAAACCGTCAGCAGCCCTTTCCTGGCCTTTGTGCTGATTACCCTGGCTTTGGCAATTGTCAGCTTCTACACCTCCATCAGTGGCCTGGTCAAAGCGGAGATGTTCCCGCCTCAGGTGCGCGCCTTGGGCGTGGGCCTGGCCTATGCGGTGGCCAATGCGATTTTCGGCGGCTCGGCGGAATTCGTCGCCCTGAGTCTGAAATCCATCGGCATGGAGAACAGTTTCTATTGGTATGTGACGGCGATGATGGCCATCGCTTTCCTGTTCAGCCTGCGTCTGCCGAAACAGGCGGCGTACCTGCACCACGATCTATAAGGGACGCGTTATGACACTGCGCACGAGCAATCAATTGTTCGACGCTTACTTCACGGCGGACAGCATGGCCGAGGTGTTCTGCGACAGCGGACGCCTGCAGGGCATGCTGGATTTCGAAGCCGGATTGGCCCGGGCCCAGGCCCGGGTCGGGTTGATTCCCCAGGCCGCTGTCGCACCGATTGCCCAGGCCTGCCTGGCGTCGCTGTACGACGTGGATGCCCTCGGCGTGGCGATTGCCACGGCGGGGAATTCGGCGATCCCGCTGGTGAAGGCGCTGGGCAAGCTGATTGCCAGTGAAGACGCCGGGGCCGAACGTTATGTGCATTTGGGCGCGACCAGCCAGGACGTGATGGACACTGGCCTGGTGTTGCAACTGCGCCGGGCGCTGGCGTTGATCGAAAGCGACCTGGCGCGCCTGGGCGACATCCTGGCCGCCCAGGCCCAGCGTTACGCAGCCGTGCCCTTGGCCGGCCGCACCTGGTTGCAACATGCGACGCCGGTCACCCTGGGGATGAAGATCGCCGGTTGGCTGGGGGCGGTGACGCGCAGTCGACAACGGTTGGCGCAGTTGAAGCCGCGCTTGCTGGTGCTTCAGTTCGGCGGTGCCTCCGGAACCCTGGCCGCACTGGGCGAACAGGCGATGCCGGTGGCTGAAGCTTTGGCAGACGAGCTGCAACTGACCCTGCCCGAACAACCCTGGCACACTCAGCGGGATCGACTGGTAGAGTTCGCCGCCGTGCTTGGCCTGATCGCCGGCAGCCTGGGCAAACTGGGCCGCGATATCAGCCTGTTGATGCAGACCGAAGCGGCGGAGGTGTTCGAGCCGTCGGCACCGGGCAAGGGTGGCTCGTCCACCATGCCGCACAAGCGCAACCCGGTGGGCGCGGCCGTGCTGATCGGCGCCGCCACCCGCGTGCCGGGCCTGGTATCGACGATGTTCAGCGCCATGCCCCAGGAGCACGAACGCAGCCTGGGCCTGTGGCATGCCGAATGGGAAACCCTGCCCGAGATTTGCCGCCTGGTTTCCGGCGCGCTGCAACAGGCGCTGCTGGTGAGCGAAGGGTTGGAAGTCGACCCCGAGCGCATGGGCAAAAACCTCGACCTGACCCAAGGCCTGGTGCTGGCCGAAGCCGTCAGCAGCGTGCTCGCCCAACGCCTGGGCCGGGAAACGGCGCACCACTTGCTGGAACACTGCTGCAAGCGTGCCGTTACCGAGCAACGGCATTTGCGTGCGGTACTGGCGGATGAGCCGCAAGTCACCGCCGAGCTGTCGGCGGCCGAACTGGACCGCCTGCTCGACCCGGCCCACTACCTGGGCCAGGCCTGCACCTGGGTCGCCCGCGCCGTAGCCGAACACTTTGCTTGAGGAGACCACCGTGGCATTTGTACAACTCGCCGAAGGCGACCTGCATTACCAACTGGACGGGCCTGTGGATGCGCCTGTGCTGGTGTTGTCCAACTCACTGGGCACCGACCTGCATATGTGGGACATCCAGATCGCGGCCTTCACCCAGCACTTTCGCGTGCTGCGTTTCGACACCCGTGGCCATGGCAAATCCCTGGTCACCCCGGGGCCGTACAGCATCGAACAGCTCGGCCGCGACGTGATCGCGCTGCTGGATGCGCTGGATATCCAACGCGCGCATTTCTGCGGTTTGTCCATGGGCGGCCTGATCGGCCAATGGCTGGGGATCAACGCGGGCGAGCGCCTGAACCGCCTGGTGGTGTGCAACACCGCCGCCAGGATCGGCACGCCCGAGGTGTGGAACCCTCGCATCGAGATGGTGTTGCGTGACGGCGCAGCGGCGATGGTGGCGCTGCGCGATGCGTCCATCGCACGCTGGTTCACGGCTGATTTCGCAGCCGCCAACCCGCACCAGGCCAAGCAGATTACCGACATGCTCGCGGCGACCTCGCCTGAAGGTTACGCCGCCAATTGCGCGGCGGTGCGCGATGCGGATTTTCGTGAGCAACTGGCCTTGATCAAGGTGCCGACGTTAGTGATTGCCGGCACCGACGATGCGGTCACCCCACCGGCCGGCGGTCACTTTATCCAGAACCATGTGCGGGGCGCCGAGTACGCCGAGTTCTATGCGGCGCACCTGTCCAATGTGCAGGCGGGCGCTGCGTTCAGTGACTGCGTAATCGAATTCCTGCTGGCCCGCTGAGGAGCTGTTTGTGGACGAGAAACAACGTTACGCCGAAGGCCTGCAAGTGCGCCGCGAAGTGCTGGGCGATGCCCATGTCGACCGCAGCCTCAATGCCCTGACCGAGTTCAACAGCGAGTTCCAGGAAATGATCACCCGCCACGCCTGGGGTGATATCTGGACCCGCCCCGGCCTGCCACGGCATACCCGCAGCCTGATCACCATCGCGATGCTGATCGGCATGAACCGCAGTGAAGAACTCAAGCTGCACCTGCGTGCCGCCGCCAGCAATGGCGTGACCCGCGCCGAGATCAAGGAAGTGCTGATGCAGAGCGCGATCTACTGCGGGATTCCGGCGGCGAACGCCACTTTTCATCTGGCCGAGTCGGTGTGGGATGAGTTGGGGGTTGAGTCGCGGGAATAGGGGTCAGTGGGAATCGGCATCCCACACCCAATTCCACACGCCCGGCAGACGCACCGGTTCATTCACGTCCTTCACCGTGCGTGCCAGCGCCGCACGTTGCAGGGCGGCCGTGTCGGTGTAGAACGGTTCAGCGGCGGTCTTCATACCGGTGATCCGTGCACTGTCCAGCAGGATCTGCAAGTACTCCTGCATATGCCGCGCGGTGTAGCGGTTGATGTCGTGGAAGGTCACTACCACAGGGATCACGCCATCCACCGTCGGCAACTCGCCCAACGCAATGTGTTCGCGCACCACCGACAGTTGCCGATACAAATTGGCCCGGCGCCGTGGGCTGCCGTTGAAGCCCCAGATCTTGCCGTCATTGGCACTCAAATCCGTGAGCAGCACCTGCATGCCGTGACGCTGGTAGGCGGCGAAGGTGCGGCGGTCGTAATTCCAGAACGGCGGGCGGACCAGCACCGGCGGGTTGCCGGTGATCGACGCAATGTCAGCGGCACCTTGGGTGAGGGTGCGTTCCAGTTCGGCGTCGTTCAGCCAGCGATGGTTGGTATGAAACGCCGTAGCGGTGTGGAAGGCGAGGATGTGACCCGCCGCATACTCACGCTGCATGGTCTTGCGGCCTCGTGAGCTGCCCCCGGAGCGTGAGGCTTCGGTTTGCAGGAAGAACACCGCCTTGATCCCCGGCAGTACCGGGTTTTGTGCCAGGTCAGCCACCACTGAGCGGCTCGGGTTGTTGTAGCCCGATGCGCTGGGGCCGTCATCGAAGGTCAGCAGAAAACGGATCGGCGCCTGGCCTTGCAGGCGTTGCTCGGTCTGGGGTGTCAGGGCGACAGGTGCGCCAATACAGCCGCTGAGGCTCAGGGCCAGGGCAAGCACGGCGGATGCGATGGCGAAGGGTTTCATGATGGGCGCGGGCTCGAATAGGAGGCCACTGCTGGGTGGATCAGCAGCGGCAGGCGCGCACGATACAGCAAGATGGCGGGTGTTGAGTTACCGTCTGACCAACGAGCGGTGTTCAGGCTCAGTCGAAATAGTGGGTACGCAGCGGCTTGCCCATTTCTTCGTTCAAGGCATTTTCAGTGAAGGGCTTGGGGTTGGGGGGATACTCTGGGGTGGTCGGCAGCCCCACGGCTTGACGTTCGCTGTTGGAGACATCAACTGACTCCCCGTTGACCACCTCTACGGTCGAGCCCGTCAACGCGGTGCCGTTTCCGGCGTTATAGGCGTGGACCATTTCGTGATAGAGGACGGTGATAGGTGAGTATGTCCTGTGGGACAGTACTTCCAAGGCTGAGCGGTTATAGACGATTTCAGCCCGGTCCGCCCGCGACCCCGGTATGCCGTCCACCATGAAACCCCACTTGGGATCGTCGCCGACCACCGGCGGGCGTTCGTTTTGCAACAAGGTTTTAAGTTCCTGGCTGCCATAGGTGTAGCCGCTTCCCGTGTCGAACTGGTCCTCCACCACGGTCACCGGTGCGCCGTTGCGCCTGGCTATCGCGTTCATTTCGGCAAGCATCTGTTTGCCCTGGGGGGAGCTGCGCAGCAAGGCCAGATCGTCTTCGACCCGTTGGATAAAGTCGGCCGAGCCTTTTATGACAAGCCCTTCAAGCGGCGCGTGGTCAGGTGTGACGGTGGTTAATATCGAGTCGTTGAGGTGCCGGATCGTATCGCCGGATTGAGCGTAGATCAGGTCGCCGGGGTGATTGGCAACCACTGCGTCGCGACCGCTGCCGGTATAGAACGTACTACGGTCGTGGCCGATCAAGCGGTCATTATCGGCGCCGCCATGCAGCACCGTATGGCCGTTGCCGGCATACAGGCGGTCATTGCCATTGCCGCCGTCCAGGTAGCTGGTTTTGCTTTTTGGCCCGGTACCAGCGTAAAGGCGGTCATTGCCGTTGTTGCCATAGATCACGTTGTCGCCGCTGCCGCCAAAGATCATGTCATCGCCGTCGTTGCCTTCGGCGTAGCCAAGGCCGCTGCCGAGGTGAAGTACGTCGTTGCCAGGACCGCCGAACAGGCGGGTGTAGCCACTGCCGGCGCGCACCCGATCATTGCCGTCCCCGGCATCCACCGTGATGGGTTGGGTCACGTTGGCGTCAATGCGGATGTTGTCGTTACCGCCGTGGGTCTTGAGGTGAAAGGTCAGTGGCTCGCCGTTTTTATCGTGGCTGTCAAAGCGATACAGCCGGCCATTGACCTTCACGTCCAACTGGCCTGGCAGGGTCTGGCTGATGTGGACCTGGTCCGCGTTGTCACCGGTTTCAAGGATCAGGCTGTTGCTGATGCTTTCGCCATGGTCGTGCTCCCAGACTGATTGCCCGCAGGCCTTCAAATTGCCGTCATCCAGAAAGGGATGCCGATGAGCTTGAACCGGGCTGTCGGACGTGAACGCCAGTTGAGGCGGTGGGTCGGGTGTGTAGTGGCTGTTGCTGAAGATCTGGGGGCATGCAATGCGATTTGAAGTGTCCATGTGTAATCCCTATGAGAGAGCCAGCGCTGGCCCTGTCTCATGAAGTTGCCCGGACGCTTCAGATCGTTCCCAGGATAAATGTTATGCGGCTTTACAGCAGGCTGATCGGGTAACTGACGATCAACCGGTTCTCATCGAACTCGTTGTTACTGTAGTCGCGACGCATGCTGGAATTGCGCCAGCGCACGGTCAGGTTCTTCAGGCTGCCGCTCTGCACGGTGTAGCCCAATTCGCTTTCGCGGCCCCATTCCTTGCCATCGGTGATGGTGCCGGTGTGCACGTTGCTGCCGCTGAGATAGCGGTTCATCAGGGTCAGGCCGGGCACGCCGAGGGCGGCGAAGTTATAGTCGTGGCGCACCTGCCAGGATTTCTCCTGGGCATTGTCGTAGCTGCTGTTGTAACTGTCGTTGGCCAGGGTGCCGCCGCTGGTGCCATTGACCCGCATCCAGGCGCTGTTGCCGGTGAGCTTTTGCAGGCCGACGTAGAAGGTGTTGCCGCCGTATCTGGCGGAGAACAGGCCGGACCAGGTCTTGTTGTCCAGCTCGCCGGCGCGGGCGCTGCCATCGTCTTTGCCATAGAAGAAGCCGAGGTTGGCGCCCAGGGTCCAGTCGCCCAACGGCTGGCTGTGGGTCAGGTTGACGAACTGCTGGCTGTAGATGTCCTTGAGCTGGGCATTCCACAGGCCGATCTGGGTGCGTTTGTCGTTGAACAGGTATTCGCCGCCCTGGAAGTTGAAGCGGTCCGATGTGAATGCGGTTTTACCGAACATCGACAGGTCGCTCATGCTGCTGTCGTCACGCGGGCTGTTGGCGCGGAACTGGCCACCGTAGAGCGTCAGGCCGTCGATCTCCTTGGAGGTGATCTGGCCACCGCGCAGGGTTTGCGGCAGGGAACGGCCATCGTCCGAGCGCAGGATCGGCAGCACCGGCATCCATTCGCCAACTTTCACTTCCGTCTTGGAAATACGTGCCTTGAACGCCACGCCCAGACGCCCGAATTCATCCGCCGGGCGGCCGTCGTGGTCCAGCGGCAGCAGTTGGGTCCCCCCGGTGCCACGCCCGCCATCGAGCTTCAACGAGTACAGCCCCAACACATCCACGCCGAAACCCACCGTGCCCTGGGTAAAGCCGGACTTGGCGTCGAGGATGAAACTCTGCGTCCACTCCTGCGCGCCGCCCTGGGTCTTGGTGGGGTTGGTGAAATTGCGGTTGAAGAAGAAATTGCGCAGGTTGAGGTTGGCGCTGGCGTCTTCGAGAAAGCCGTGTTCCTCGGCGAGGGCGGGCAGGGAAAGACTGGCGACAGCGGTTGCCAGCAAAAGCTGGCGCGGGTGGAAAGTGCTCATGGCGTAAGGACCTGTTGTTATTGGGTTTATGCAGGTGGCGGCCATGGTGCGCGGCGGCGCGGGGGCGATGAAAGTGGGGGAGAGCGGGTTGTGGGCGATGATCGAACGCAAGTTGTCCGGTGCAGAAAAGCAAAAAGCCCACCAAAAGGTGGGCTTCGTTGACGCGGGTGTTATCAGAACAACTTCAGTGGCGGTGCTTCTTCTTTCAACGGCTCGTTCTTCGCGGTCTGCTCGCTCCAGCCACCGCCGAGGGCCTTGTACAGGTTGACCTCGCTGGTGAGCTGCGCCAGGCGGTCGGTGATCAGCGATTGCTGGGCACTGAACAGTTGGCGCTGGGCATCGAGGAACGTCAGGTTGCTGTCGACACCAATGCGGTAGCGACGCTCGGCCAGGCGGTAGTAATCCTGGTTGGCCGCGACGAAGCCGCGCTGGGCGTCCAGTTGCTGCTTGTAGGTCTCACGTGCGGCAAGGCCGTCGGAGACTTCCTGGAAGCCGGTCTGGATCGCCTTCTCGTAGTTGGCCACGTTGATCTCTTTCTGGATCTTCGAGTAGTCCAGGCTGGCGCGCAGGCTACCGGCGTTGAAGATCGGGATGTTGATCTGCGGGGCGAACGACCAGGTGCCCGAACCGCCTTTGAACAGGCCGCCGAGGTTAGGGCTCGCGGTACCGGCGCTGGCGGTCAGGCTGATGCTCGGGAAGAACGCGGCACGGGCCGCACCGATGTTGGCGTTGGCGGCCTTGAGGTTGTACTCGGCTTGCATGATGTCGGGACGACGTTGCAGCAGGTCCGATGGCAAGCCGGCCGGCACTTCGCTGAGCAGGTTATCCGACAGCGGCTTGCTGACGATATTCGCCGGCAGGCCGGTGCCCAGCAGCAGGGTCAGGCTGTTTTCGTCCTGGGCCACCTGGCGGGTATAACGCGCCAGGGCAACCCGGGCGTTTTCCACCGAGGTACGCGATTGGCTCAGGTCGAGGGCCGAGGCCACGCCGACTTCGTTGCTGCGCGAGGTGAGCTTGAAGCTTTGCTCGTACGCGTCCAGGGTGTCCTGGGTCAGCTTGAGCAGTTCCTTGTCGGCCTGCCAGGTCAGGTAGGCGTTGGCCACGCTGGCCACCAGGCTGATCTGGGTACTGCGCCGTGCTTCTTCGGTGGCGAAGTACTTCTGCAGGGCTTCTTCACTCAGGCTGCGTACGCGACCGAACAGGTCCAGCTCATACGAGCTGATCCCGAGACCGGCCGAGTATTGGCTGCTGATGGTCGATTCGCCGGTCTGCGACAAGCGGGCCGGGGTACGCGAACGGCTGCCGCTGCCCGTGGCCGACACGGCTGGGAACAGGTCGGCGCGCTGGATCTGGTACTGCGCGGCATAGGCGTCGATGTTCAGGGCCGCGACACGCAGGTCACGGTTGTTCACCAGCGCGGTCTGGATCAGCTGTTGCAGGGCAGGATCATGGAAAAACTGCTTCCAGCCCTGCTCGACAGCGGCCTGGCTCGGCGCCTGGGCCGACGAATACGCCGGCCCCTGCGGGAACTGTGCGGCCACCGGCGCTTCGGGGCGCTGATAGTCAGGTATCAGCGAGCAGCCACTGAGCACGAATGCGGTGACGGCTAGGGAAAGTAGCGACTTGCTCATTGGCCAGCCTCTTTAGGGGTTTCAGTTGTGTCAGTCTTTTTACGTTCGCCAGCGGCGGATACGGTTGCGAAGAACAGCGGCACCCAGAAGATCGCCAGCACGGTGGCCGTGATCATACCGCCGATTACACCGGTACCGATGGCATGCTGGCTGCCCGAACCTGCGCCCGAGGAGATCGCCAGCGGCAATACGCCGAGGATGAACGCCATGGAGGTCATGATGATCGGGCGCAGACGCATCCGCGAGGCTTCGATGGCCGACTCGACGATGCCCTTGCCTTGTTCGTGAAGTTCTTTGGCGAACTCCACGATCAGGATGGCGTTTTTCGCCGCCAGGCCCACCGTCACCAACAGGCCCACCTGGAAGAACACGTCGTTGGACAACCCGCGCATGCTGGTGGCGATCAACGCACCTACCACACCCAGCGGCACGACCAGCACCACGGCAATCGGGATCGACCAGCTTTCGTACAGGGCCGCGAGGCACAGGAACACCACCAGCAGCGACAACGCGTACAGCGCAGGCGCCTGGGAGCCGGACAGACGTTCTTCGTACGACAGCCCGGTCCACGCGTAGCCGATACCGGCCGGCAGTTCCTTGGCGATACGTTCGACTTCGGCCATGGCGTCACCGGTACTGTAGCCCGGGGCCGGGGTACCGAGGATTTCCATTGCCGCTACACCGTTGTAGCGCGAGAGCTTGGGCGAACCGTAGATCCATTTGCCCGAGGAAATCGCCGACATTGGCACCATCTTCCCGGAGTCGCTGCGCACGTACCATTTGTCCAGGTCTTCTGGGGACATGCGACCAGCGGCTTCACCCTGCACGTACACCTTCTTCACCCGACCACGGTCGATGAAGTCGTTGACGTAGCTGCCACCCAGGGCGATCGCCAGGGTCTGGTTGATGCTCGACAGCGAAATACCCTGGGCACTGGCCTTCTCGTCGTCGACGGTGAGCTCGTACTGCGGCTCATCGTTCACGCCGTTGGGGCGCACACCCGCCAGGATCTTGCTTTGCGCGGCGGCCCCGAGGAACTGGTTGCGTGCATCCATCAGCTTCTGGTGGCCAACGCCGCCCTGGTCTTGCAGGAACACGTCGAAACCGGTGGCGTTACCCAATTCCAGTACCGAAGGCGGCACGATGGCGAACACCATGGCGTCCTTGAAAGCACCGAAGAAGTAACCCTGGGCACGCTTGGCCACTTCGAATACCGAGGTGGACGCATCCCGTTCATCCCACGGCTTGAGCATCACGAACGCCAGGCCCGAACTCTGGCCACGACCGGCGAAGTTGAAGCCGTTTACGGTGAATACCGACTTCACCGCCTTGCCTTCGCCCGGCTCGCCTTCCTTGTCGTTGAGCAGGAAGGCACGCATGTCGTCGATGACTTTCTGCGTACGTTCGGCCGAAGAACCGACCGGGGTCTGCACCTGGGCAAAGATCACGCCCTGGTCTTCTTCCGGCAGGAACGCGCTCGGAATGCGGGTGAACAGCCAGATCATGCCGGCGAAGATGATCAGGTACACGAAGAATGCTGGAAACTTGTGCTTGATCATGTTGCCCACGCCGCGCTCGTAGCTCAGTACGCCACGGTCGAAGGTGCGGTTGAACCAGCCGAAGAAACCCCGCTTGGGTTGGCCGTGCTTCTCAGGGTCGATCGGCTTGAGCATGGTGGCGCACAAGGCCGGGGTGAAGATCAGGGCAACCAGTACCGACAACGCCATGGCCGAAACGATGGTGATGGAGAACTGTTTGTAGATCACACCGGTGGAGCCACCGAAGAATGCCATCGGCAACAGTACCGCCGACAGCACCAGGGCAATACCGACCAGGGCACCCTGGATCTGGCCCATGGACTTGACCGTCGCCTCCTTGGGCGACAGGTGTTCCTCGGCCATTACCCGCTCGACGTTTTCCACCACGACGATGGCATCGTCCACCAGCAGGCCGATGGCCAGGATCATGCCGAACATGGTCAGGGTGTTGATGGTGAAACCGAACGCGGCCAGGATCCCGAAGGTACCCAGCAATACCACCGGTACGGTCATGGTGGTGATGATGGTGGCGCGGAAGTTCTGCAGGAACAGGAACATCACCAGGAACACCAGCACGATCGCTTCGACCAGGGTATGGACTACACCGGAGATCGATTCGGTCACTACCGGCGTGGTGTCATACGGCACCACTGCCTTCATGCCTGGCGGGAAGAACGGTTCCAGGGACGCCACGGTGGCACGGATGGCCTTGGCGGTGTCCAGGGCGTTGGCGCCCGAGGCGAGCTTGATCGCCATACCCGACGCCGGCTTGCCGTTGAACTGTGCGCTGATGCTGTAGTTCTGGCCACCCAGTTCGATCCGTGCGATGTCACGCAGGCGAACCTGGGAACCGTCGGTATTGACCTTCATCAGGATCTTGCCGAACTCTTCAGCGGTCTGCAGGCGGGTCTTGCCGATGATGGTTGCGTTCAGCTGGGTACCGGGCAGGGCAGGCAGGCCGCCCAATTGGCCGGTGGCCACCTGGACGTTCTGCGCCGCGATGGCGGTGCTGACGTCGACCGGGGTCAACTGGTAGTTGTTCAACTTGGCCGGGTCGAGCCAGATACGCATGGCGTACTGCGAACCGAACACCTGGAAGTCACCTACACCTGCCGTCCGCGAGATCGGGTCCTGGATGTTGGACACGATGTAGTTGGACAGGTCGTCCTTGGTCATGCTGCCGTCTTCCGACACCAGACCGATCACCATCAGGAAGTTCTTCACCGACTTGGTCACGCGGATACCCTGCTGCTGCACTTCTTGCGGCAGCAGCGGGGTCGCCAGGTTCAGCTTGTTTTGCACCTGGACCTGGGCGATGTCCGGGTTGGTACCCTGGTTGAACGTCGCGGTGATGGTCATGCTGCCGTCGGAGTTACTGTCCGAGGCGACATAACGCAGGTTGTCGATACCGTTGAGCTGTTGCTCGATCACCTGCACCACGGTGTCCTGCACGGTTTGTGCGGACGCGCCTGGGTAGGTCACCTGGATGTCGATGGCGGTTGGCGCGATGGCCGGGTATTGGTTGATGGGCAACTTCAGGATCGACAATGCCCCGACCAGCATGATCACCAGGGCAATTACCCAGGCGAAAATGGGACGGTCGATAAAAAATTTCGACATGGGTTACTCCCCCTGGCCAGCAGCGGCGGCAGGAGCGGGAGCAGAACCGGCAGGCTTGGCGTTGTCGGCGTCCTTGACCTTGACTTCGATGCCCGGCTTGATGAATTGCAGGCCTTCGGTGATCACGCGGTCACCGGCGTCCAGGCCTTTTTCCACCAGCCAGTAGGCGCCGGCAGTGCGGTTGGCTACCAGTTGACGCTGCTCGACCTTGTTGTCCTTGTTCACCACCATGGCGGTCGGGATACCTTTGATATCACGGGTCACGCCTTGTTGCGGTGCCAGGATGGCCTTGCTGTTCACGCCTGCTTGCAACTGGGCGTGCACGAACATGCCCGGCAGCAGGGTGTGGTCAGGGTTGGGGAACACGGCGCGCAGGGTCACGGAGCCGGTGGTCTGGTCGACCGATACTTCGGAGAACTCCAGCTTGCCGTCCTGGCCATAGGCAGTGCCGTCTTCCAGGGTCAGCTTGACCTTGGCCGCGTTGGCGCCGGCTTTTTCCAGCTGGCCGCTTTCCAGGTCGCGGCGCAGTTTCAGCATTTCGGTCGAAGACTGCGTGACGTCGACGTAGATCGGGTCCAGTTGCTGGATGACGGCCATGGCATCGGCCTGGCCGTTGCTGACCAGCGCGCCTTCGGTTACCGAAGAACGGCCGATACGCCCGGAGATCGGCGCGAACACTTTGGTGTAGCGCACGTTGATCTGGGCGGTTTGAACGTTGGCTTCCGCGGTCATGCGGTTGGCGACGGCGGTGTCGTATTCCTGACGGCTGACGGCCTGCTCATCGACCAACTGCTTGTAGCGGTCGGAGATGGACTTGGTCTGGGTCAGGCTGGCCTGTGCGCTTTTCAGGGTGGCGTCATACACCGACGGGTCGATCTGGTAGAGCTGTTGCCCTTCCTTCACGTCGCCACCTTCCTTGAACAGGCGCTTGAGAATGATGCCGTTGACCTGTGGGCGAACTTCCGCGATGCGGTAGGCGGTGGTGCGGCCTGGCAGCTCGGTCGTCAGGGTATAGGCTTGCGGTTGAATGGTGACCACGCCGACCTGAGGGGTTTGGGCGGGCGGAGCCGCTTCTTCCTTTTTACATCCGCTGAGCAGCGATGCCAGGGCGACGGCAGTGACCAGAGCGGTAACAGCTGGCTTAAGTTGCATGAAGATCCTCGGGTCAGGCGCGCAAGGTGCGCACAAGAAGTGTGGAAGGGTAAAAAACAAGCTGTGAGTAGATAAGTAGCTTGCTACGCAATATACTTACGTTCATGGTTGTTTGTAAACTCTTGACAGGCTTCGCGGAATGTTGACAAAGCAACGCCCAAAGCCTCGATTTTAGTACGTTCGGCGCCCATGACGGTGTCGTCCCACAATGATTCAGACGGTGGCCAACCACCACCCACCGTGTCCCGATTGAGGTTTTACTGCCATGGTTCGTCGCACTAAAGAGGAAGCTCAGGAAACGCGCAGCCAGATTCTCCAGGCCGCCGAGCAAGCCTTCTATGAACGTGGCGTTGCGCGGACCACGCTGGCGGATATCGCCGCACTGGCCGGTGTGACGCGGGGCGCTATCTACTGGCATTTCAGCAATAAATCCGATTTGCTCCAGGCGCTGCTCGACACGCTGCATGAGCCGCTGGACGAGTTGGCCAGGGCCAGTGAAAGCGAGGATGAACTCGACCCGCTGGGCTGTATGCGCAAGTTGTTGATTCATTTGTTCCATCAAGTGGCCCTGGACCCGAAAACCCGGCGCATCAACGAGATCTTGTTCCATAAGTGCGAATTCACCGATGAAATGTGCGACATGCGTCGCCAGCGCCAGACCCACAGCCAGGAATGCAACCTGCGCATCGGCCTGACATTGCGTAATGCGGTCCATCGCGGGCAACTTCCGGAAAACCTCGATACCACCCGTGGCGCGGTGTGCATCCACGCCTACATCAACGGGCTGATCGGCCAGTGGCTGCTGGTACCCGACAGCTTCCAACTGCATCAGGAAGCCGAACGCTGGGTGGACGCCGGGCTGGACATGCTGCGCTGGAGCCCCAGCCTGCGCAATTGAGACAAAATGCGTAATTGCATCAGGTTGTGTCAACAGTAAAGCCCAAGGACTGTCAATCGTCCTTCTGCCTGATGGGTGGGGTGACTTTATATACGGGCTGGCGGGCGGTTGATAGGTAGCCGCCTAAGTATTTTGTAGCGATTTTGTTGCAGGGCTGTGAAGGAGTGTTTCCCAGCCCCCATGAAAAAGCCCCGGTTCCTGCGAGCCGGGGCTTTTTCGTTTCAGCACAATACATGCCCTGTCTGAAGCCTGACGCCGTGTCGTATTACTGGGCAATCAGAGTACGACTCTCCGCGTAGCATATTGTTTTCGTGCATACAACTGGTCGAGTGGACAGGTGTTTGGTTTTTCTTGCCTTGCTAGTGTCCGCATCCAGGACGGACAACCGTAATAGCAACGAAAAACCTACGGCGATGAGGGGAACTCTAATGGGTGTGGAAAGTGTGTTTGATGAGTTCATTATTGACTATGACCAAATCCACGAAGCGTACTGGAGCAATACGTTAAGTGAGTACGAGCTTAAACGCTGGCATGAAATGCAGCTTAGAACAGTCTTGCATCATGTCAAAAATAAGTCTGAGTTCTATGCCAGGCACTTTAAAGATATCGATGTGGACGGCATCACTCTGTCGGATCTTGGCGCTTTACCCTTTACCACAAAGGATGATTTGCGAGAGTCCATGATGGACATTCTCTCCGGTACGTTGGAAGACAGCATTTATTATTATGAAACAACGGGCACCACCGGCCCGGCAACTCCGTGCCCTCGGGATAAAAAAGAAAGCTATGCCAGTAACAAACAACTGTCTATGGCTTATCGGGCTGTGCTGGAGAAGCATTTCCCTAACGAGAAGACCGTTGTTGGCATTATGGGCCCGACTGAAGTGCACTCGTTTGGCGATACCTTGGGTGATGTCTGTCATCAACTTGGAGTGTGTAACGCCAAGATCTGGCCGCATTCCCCGGTGATCGGATATCCCAAGACCCTGCAGTTGATGAAGGACTTGCGCATCGGCGTGGTCGCGTCGGCGCCGGGGCTGCTACTGGCGCTGGCCAAGGAGGCCGAACGGCTGGGTTTCAACCCGCGCGAGGACTTTCATCTGCGTGCGTTCATGATGAGTGGCGAGCTGTGTACGCCCGCTTTGAAAAACAATTTGTACAGCCTCTGGGGGGGTGAAGCCTACAACAGTCTGTATGGCTCGCAGGAGGCAATGATCATTGCTGCTGCCAACGCCAGCGACCAACTGATGCCGCACCGCCTCAACTACATCATCGAGGTGCTGAACCCGCAGACGGGTGAAAGCCTGGGCGACAGTGGGGAAGGCGAACTGTGCGTGACCATGCTGATCGCCGGCGTGAAACCGTTGATCCGTTACCGCACGGGCGATTTGGTCTGTATTCAAAAAAATCCGAAAAATCCGATCTCCCAGGCACAGGTCATGAAGGTCGTCGGGCGCGTGAAAGATGCGATGACCCTCAATGGCAAGGCGTTCACAGCGGGTCATATAGAGCAGGCGCTGCTTGAGGGCGTAGAGCAATGCCTGGGCTATCAAATCGTTATCAACTGCGTGAACGGCAGGGACACGGTGATTGCCAAGATGGAAATGTCCAAGTTCTATGAAGGTGATCGCAGCCAATTGACCTTGTTGATTCGTGAGCGTGTACGTGAGCGCCTGGGTGTCGATGCGACCATCATGGTGGTCGACGACCTGGATGACCACGTGAACCTGGGCAGTTGGTTCAGCTGGAAAGAAGCGCGAATTATCGATCAGCGCAATCGATAGGCGAGGGCGGCGAATGAGCATGTCCGTGCAAATCGTTTCGGCGAGAAGTGAACTGTTCCAGAAGGTCCGCGCGTTGAGAGCTCGTTACATCGGTGACAACCCGGCCAATGAAGAAAGTTATTCCGATACTGAGGCATTACGCGATGCCTGTTCGTACCATATGGCTTATCTGGATGGCGATGAGATAGTCGGGGCTATCCGTATAACGCCGTTGGGCCATGGCATGAGTTTTGTAGAGCGTGTTGTTCAAGTGGAAAACTATTTTGCCCATCCGATGGACTCGTTTGATGCCAATCGATTGGTATTGGATGAACGATACAGAGGAGGTGTGCACCTGAGGGTGTTTCTTCTGCATACCGCCATCTGGTTGAAAGCCAATACGCAGTTTCAATATATCTCGGCGTTATGCCGAGGGCGCTTGGCCGCCTTGTATGTCGATATAGGCGGCCATGTGCTGGCCAACGACATTACTTGGACTAACCGCCAATCATCACGTGATTACAGTCTGGTTTACCTGGAACTGGATACCGTTTTTAACACCATCAAAGGAAAAGTAGCTCATGGATAAGTTATTCAACGAACTGGATACGATTGTTGATAGCGGTTGGGCCAAGATCAAGCAAGGCCGTTATTGGAAGTATAGCCTTGAGCAGCCGATTACGCGGGAGTTGTATCAGCAGGTAATGCTCCAGGTGTACCACTACACCCGATTCAACTCTATCAACCAAGCGGCTTGCGCGTTCAGCGCGGACTCCAGCCAGACCACGCTGTTGCGCTTCGTCTACAAGCATGCACTTGAAGAGTTGGGCCACGAAAAAATGGTCATTCGTGACCTGGAATCGATTGGCGCCCTGCCTGACACACTGCCTGCACCGCTGCCCCCCACCCAGGCACTGATCGCTTATCTCAACGACGTTTCCATTCGTCTAGGGCCGGTTGCCCGCCTTGGTTACAGCTATTGGGCAGAAGAGGTGTACGAGCACATTCAGCCTATCCTGAATAAGTTTCGCACTGACCTGGGGCTCAAGGATGAGCAAATGACCTTTTTCGTTGCCCATTCGACCATTGATGAAAAACATTCCGAAGAAGTGCGTCTGGCGATGCAGCGTTCGGTGAAAACCGATGAAGAGCGGGCGTTGATCAAAGAAGTGACGCGAGTGACCTTGTACCTCACCGGTCAGTTGCTGGAAGAGTCGTTGCTGGAATACGAACGTCTCGCCCAGGCGCCGTTGGCCAAGGCGTCCTGAACTGATGAAGCTGATCGTCATCGTCGGTTCAAGCCGCTCGCACGGGGTCAGCAGCCAGGTGGTGTCGTTGGTTCGACGCCATCTGGAGGGACGAGCGACGGTCCAGGACCTTTGGTTGCGTGATTACCGTATCGACTACTGCGATGCCGACAACGCGTGCGCGCACACCGACTGCGGGGTGCAGGACGAGGTCGCCGCTATTGTCGATGAAATGGCCAAGGCAGACGCCATCCTTTACCTGCCCGTTATGCATGCCTATGGCACCAACAGTCGCTTCCAGGCATTCCTGGAGCGGGTGGGGTACGGCTTCATGCGTCCCAGAGAGCGTCCGCTACGGGACAAACTCGCCGCGGTGGCCGTGGTGGGGCGCCGCTACGGACACACTGCCGTCTTTGGTCAGGTGGTACTCAACGTGCTGTTGAACAAAATGGTACTGGTTGGCTCCGGGTTTCCGGCCACCTTCAACACGCAATTGGTTCAAGACCCCGAAGCGGAACAAGCGTTACGAGAAACTCTGGACCGCCTCCTTGAGCACTTTCACAAATTACATGATCGGCCGCGCCAACGCGTCGAGCGTCTGCGCCTGCTCAAACAAGTCCAATTTCAAACGGGATGAGGGATACATGCCTATTCGCGATTCACTGATAGCCGTACTGGTGGCCTTTTTATGGGGCGCCCAGGTGACTGCGGTTAAAATCGGGGGCGAGGAGCTCCCACCGATTCTGATGGTTGCCATGCGCTTTTTCATGATGGCGGTTGCATTGTTGCCGTTCTGCGGAGTGCCCAAGCGCCAGGAATGGCTGCCCATCTTTTCGATTGCCTCGTTGGTTGGGGCCGTGCATTTCGGGCTGTTGTATTGCGGCATTTCGCGGGTGGATGCATCCACGTCCGCTATTGCCTATCAACTTTCGACGCCATTTACACTGTTGCTGGCGTTCGCTGTATTGAAGGAACACATTGGCCTGCAGGTGGTGGCGGGGATTGTCATTGCACTGCTTGGCGTGCTGACGGTACTGGGTGGTGTTGGCCAGGGAGGTGCGTTGTCAGGTGTCTTGCTGGTAATTGCGGCGGCCTTTGTTTTTGCGGTGGGGACGGTGCTTACCAAGCGCTGGGGGCCTTTCAACCCCGTAGCGATAAGCGCATGGACCGCCTTGATTGCGGCGCCGGAGTTACTGATGGTGTCTGCGGCGGTGGAGTGGCACGCCTGGGGTTCGGTATTGACGGCCAGCCCGAAGGCTTGGGCCGCTGTGGTATATACCGCAGTCAGCGGCGGGCTGATCGGTTTTGGCCTGTGGTACTGGCTTTTGGGGCGGCATCCTGTCCAGCGTTTGACACCGTTCCTGTTACTCGTACCAGTGTTTGCGGTTGCCGTCAGCCAATTGCTGTTACAGGAGGGGGTATCGCTGAGTCTGGTCGTGGGTGGCGTCGCCGTGCTGCTGGGTGTTGCACTGTGCCAGGTGCGTCTACCGGCACGGCGGGCGCACGCCGAGAACACCTCGGCGCAGAGGTGAGACCTGATGATTCGGCCAAGTCAGTGGGTATTGCGCGCCCTGTGTGAGTGCAACCGATTCCGTTACAGACTCAAGGCTCGGCGATGGCAGGGGCGTGGTTACGATGTTCCCTACTTGCAGTCAAGCGGCGAGCGGTCCGGGCCTACCCTGGTGTTCCTGCACGGGCTGGGTGCCAGCAAGGATCAGTGGGGGCCGCACATTTATTCGATGGTGCGCACGCACAACTGTGTGTTCCTGGACCTGCCGGGCGAAGGTGAGTCGTGGTTCGATAACTCACACAGCTATTGCCCAGAGGCTCAGGTCGAGCGTCTGAAGGCGTTTTTCGATGCACAGCGCTTCAACGATCTTGTATTGATAGGCAGTTCCATAGGGGGTTGCATTGCCTGTCTTTACGCGGCCTGCTATCCGGCAGACGTTTCCCGCTTGATTGCGCTGGCGCCTGCAGGGTTGCCGGCGGCACAGCTGAGCCCGGCGATGAGCGAGTTTCTTGAGTCCGGGCGACATCCCTTCGGCTACCGAACGGTGGACGAACTGCAGGGCTTGTGGGCGACCGTGTTTACTCGGCCACCCAAGGTTCCGGCGTTTCTGGCAAGGGCGCTGGCCATCAAGGGGGCGCTGCGTTATGCGAGGGTCGGGAAAATACTGAGGGACTTTCAGGTGGCCGGACTGTATCCGCTGCAGCTGCGATTGAAGCAGGTTGAAGCCCCGACCCTGATAGTGTGGGGGCGCAATGATCGCGTGTTTGATGTTTCGTGCCTGCACGCGGCCTACAGTCTTTTACCGCAGGCAAGCATTTGTATCATCGAGGAGGCAGGGCATGTTCCGTACCTGGAGTGTGCCGAGCAAACTGTGGACGCGCTCAAGCGTTTCTTGTCTGATGAGCGTTGCCCGCACGCCGGTGTGAGTACTTATAAAACGTAGGTAATAGAGGTTGACCCTTAATAATCCTATGAGTAGTATCCAACGGGCATTCGGGAATTAACCCTGCAATGCCCTCAAGACACAGGAAGTCTTAAATGTACTACCGACTATCAGTGCTGAATAACACCCTCGGATCTTGCTCCGAATCCAACACTGCCCATCTTTCGGTTTTCAAAAGCAATATCTGGCGTCGCTAATCCAGCGACCGCCGGTGTCTTGCTGTCTGTTTCAGTCAAACACCCCCCAAGAGTGATTCATTAATAACCGAACGCTGTTATTCGATCTTTCGTGGCTGTTCCCATGGAAATCGTAATACGCGAAGGGTGCGCTGAAGTTGTGTCTCTTTTTTGAGTCTCAACTTTTGCCGGCCTTGAGTGGGCGTGTGGTTAATGAGTCCTTCATATCAATACTTAGAAAGTTGAACTGCCCAACAGTTTGAAACGTCGCCCTGTGCGTTCGAATCTCTGTTGTATGGGCTGCTATCAAGAACAAGGAGTGATGTCATGCGTGGAATAACCACCCCCGTCAGTGTCCAACTGCATAGTGAGCGTATGAAATGTGACCCGCTTGCCGTGTATGAGTCGGCGGCGAAAGTAGTGGGAGCGGAGAAGACGTTTATTCTCGAATCGCTCTCTGGCCCCAGCCGCGATCGCAAGGCGACGATCATCGGAATAGAGCCTCTGCTGGCCGTCAAAATCTACGAGCGCCGTGCAACGCTTGAAGGCGATGAACCGCTGATCAATTACCTGAGAAATGCACTGTCGGAAAACGGAATAGTTGTGGACGCCGCCGGGTGCATAGCGATTGATTCAAGCGATTCCACCTGGGATTTATTGCGTGCGTTACAAGCGCCTTTTAACGTTCCACGCCAGGCTCATCCCAGCCTGGCCTTTTTTGGTTACCTGTCATACGACTGCGTTCGGTTTGTCGAAGATATTCCTGACCTCACCGAGCGAACCAATGATTATCCGATCATTGCATTGACCGTGTTTCAGACGCTGATGTATTTCCACGCCAATGCAACAGTCGATGTCATGGTCAACAACAGTGCCCTGTGGACGTCTCGCAGCACCGATGATTACGTCGCGTTGCTGGCGGATGCGGCCGGGATTCCGGCGGATGACACACCGATCAGTTACCCGTCGGTCACGGTCGCCCGCGATACGGTGCAAAAGGAGCAGTTCCTGGGATGGGTCGATAAGGCGCTGGAGCACATCCGCCAAGGTGACATCTATCAAATCCAGCTGGGTCATGAAGTGCAGGTGGATACGCCGGTCAAGCCGTTCGACGTCTATCGCGCGTTACGCAAGAACAACCCTTCGCCCTACATGTATCTGGCCAACCTGGGGGGCGTTGATCTGATCGGCGCAAGCCCAGAGTTATTCGTTCGTATCAAAGACGAACTGATTGAAATGCGGCCTATCGCCGGTACCGTGGGCAAGACACCGGGCATACCGTCCAGCGAACTGATCCTGAGCATGACGCGTTCTGAAAAAGAACGGGCCGAACATTTGATGCTGGTGGACCTGTGCCGCAATGATATCGGCCGAGTTTGCCAGCCAGGTTCACTTGAGGTGGACGAATTGATGTTGGTGGAGGAGTACTCCCACCTCTATCACATGGTGTCCAACGTGCGAGGGTTACTGCGAAAAGGCTTTGATGCCTTTGACGTGATCAAGGCCTCTTTTCCTGCTGGAACCATGACTGGAGCACCGAAGATCCGTGCCATGCAGATTATCGAAAGCATGGAAAAAAATCGCCGTGGCATCTATGCCGGAGCCGTCGGTCTGATTGGCTTCGACGGCAGTATCAATACAGCGCTCTGTATTCGCTCAGCGGTCCATAAGGATGGGACGTACTACCTGAGGGCTTCGGCGGGCGTGGTCGCCGACTCGGTGGCGGATAACGAGTGGACTGAAACTTTCCACAAGATGGGTTCCGTATACCGTGCTGTTACCGGAAAGGAGATGCTGCAATGAAAGTCTTCCTGATTGATGCCTATGACAGTTTTGTGTTCATCATCAGCCAGTACCTTGAGCAGCTGGGGTTGGAAACCCATGTGGAGCGCAATGATGTTCCGGACCTGATCCAGCGTATCGAAGCCTATGCTCCAGATTTTTGCGTCCTGGGGCCTGGCCCTGGCCATCCGAAGGATGCCGGCTATATCGAAGTCATCCAGCACTTCAAAGGGCGCCTGCCGATTTTGGGGGTATGCCTTGGGCACCAAGCCATCGGTCTGGCATTCGGCGGTTCGGTCATTCGGGCCGACCATGTGATGCATGGCAAGATCAGCACCATTGAGAACGATGGTTGTGGCGTCTACACCCACACCCAAGGGCGCTCGATCAAAGCGACCCGCTACCATTCGCTGATCATTGATCATCAGTGTCTGGCGCAGCAATTGGCCGTGACCTCCACCTCGACGGATGATGGATACATCATGGGTGTCCGGCATCTGGAGTATTCGATCGAGGGTGTCCAGTTTCATCCCGAGAGCATTTTGACGGAGAACGGCCTTGGCATATTCAGAAGCTTCATAGAGCAGCATTGCCGCCCATCAGGGTCATAAATGACGGGCACCGGGTCGACAGTGCTCGACCCGTTTTCAACACTAAGTTATGTCAGAAAGCTTCTATGGATGGCAGGGATTCATCGTGGATGACTTATTTAAGTATAGAAAGGAAGGCGTACAGCCGAAGGTAGACTTCAAGCACGTGTTGGATGATTTCTCCCTACTCGCCAATGACTTGCATCGTCGTAACTGGGAGCGTCACCTGCGTAAAATCCTGCGGCGCATCGGCTATGAACGCTACTTGTTGAGCTTGGGGCCTTCGACAACCCATGATCCCTTCAACAGAATCATGACGACTTACCCTTCTGACTGGCTGAAGCGGTACAAGGATGAAAACTTCATTCAAGTGGACCCCATCATCAGGCATTGCCGTCATCACTTTGCCCCGCTGTTTTGGGGGCGCGCGCGCCTACAGGCGAGAGGCTGTTCCAACCGATTCTGGAAGGAGCGGGAGGGGTATGGCCTATTACGAGGCGTGAGTATTCCCCTGCGGTTCAACGAGATGGCCGGATCACTCAATGTTGCCCAATGTGTGAGCGACACAGATGAACTTGCCGATGATCTGAATGGCCCGTTGGGCATGTTGTTTATGTTGATTCCGTTTTTATTGGAAGGCTCGCAGAAACACTTGAAAACTGTGGGCGAACCACCCAGCAGCCTGACATTGCGTGAGTCCGAGGTGTTGAAATGGACCGGGGTGGGTAAAACGACGTGGGAAATGAGCTGCATCCTGGGTTGCTCGGAACGAACCATCAACTTTCATATCGCGAATGCAAGTCGCAAGTTGGGGTCTTTCAGTCGTCGGCAAGCCGTCGGTGTGGCGTTGGCGCAAGGGTTGATCTCGCTGTAGGTCGCCCATTTCAAATGGCACAGCGTGTTTTCAGTTGACGAGAAAAAAGCCCCGGCACTCATGCGCGGGGCTTTTCGTTTCGCTCGATTACATCACAGAGCCAGCGTCGGATAGTCGATGTAACCCACTGGGCCTTTGCTATAGAAAGTATCTGGGCGGGCTTCATTCAATGGCGCATCAGCCTTCAAGCGCGCTGGCAAATCCGGGTTGGCAATGAACGGCACACCCCACGCCACGGCATCGGCTTTGCCTTCGGCCAGCCAGGCGTTGGCGCTGTCCTTGGTGAAGCGTTCGTTGGCGATGTACACGCCGCCGAAAGCCTTCTTGAGTTGTGGACCGAGGCTGTCGCCGGCTTCTTTCTCACGGGAGCAGATAAACGCGATGCCACGCTTGCCCAGTTCGCTGGCAACGTAGGTAAAGGTTTCCGCCAGGTTGTCATCGCCCATGTCATGGGAGTCGGCGCGCGGTGCCAGGTGCACACCCACGCGGCCAGCGCCCCAGACGTCGATGGCGGCGTCGGTCACTTCCAGCAGCAGGCGTGCACGGTTTTCCAGGGAGCCGCCGTACTGATCGGTGCGCTTGTTGGTGCTGCTTTGCAGGAACTGGTCGAGCAGGTAACCGTTGGCGCCGTGGATTTCCACGCCGTCGAAGCCGGCAGCCTTGGCGTTCTCGGCACCGGTGCGGTAGGCATCGACGATGTCGGCGATTTCCGCGGTTTCCAGGGCGCGTGGGGTCGGGTAGTCCGCCAGTGGACGCACCAGGCTGACGTGGCCTTTAGGCTGGATCGCGCTCGGGGCTACCGGGCTTTCGCCGTTCAGGTACGACTCATGGGAAATACGGCCCACGTGCCACAGTTGCAAGAAGATCTTGCCGCCCGCGCCGTGCACGGCCTTGGTCACGTTGGCCCAGCCGCGCACCTGGTCGTTGGACCAGATGCCTGGGGTGTCCGGGTAGCCCACGCCCATCGGCGTCACGGAAGTGGCTTCACTGAGGATCAGCCCGGCGGAAGCGCGTTGCACGTAGTACTCGGCCATCAGCGCGTTGGGCACGCGACCGGCGTCGGCACGGCAGCGGGTCAGCGGCGCCATGATGATGCGGTTCGACAGTTCCAGGTCGCCCAGTTTGATCGGATCGAAAATAGTCGTCATGGGATAACACCTTTCTCTATTAAGTGGTTGATCAGTGGGTAGCGAGGGCCAGGTCGGCATCGCCGCCCTGACGGAAAGTAATCAGCGTCACCAGCAGCGCGAGAATCGCCAGGGCCGCTGCGGCCAAGGGCACGCTGGTCAGGCCGAAACCGTGGGCGATCACACTGCCGCCTACCCAGGCACCCAGGGCGTTGCCGATGTTGAACGCGCCGATGTTCAGGGTGGACACCAGGTTCGGTGCGGCCTTGCCGAAGGTCACCACGTTGATCTGCAACGCAGGCACGGCGGCAAACGAGGCGGTGGCCCACAGGAACAGGGTGATTTCGGTGGGGATCACGGCGACGCTGGTCCAGGTCAGTGCCGTGGAGACCACCGCCATGCTGATGAACACGCCGACCAGGGTGGCCCCCAGGCGCTTGTCCGCCAGCTTGCCGCCGATGATGTTACCCACGGTGAGGCCCAGGCCGATCAGCAGCAGGGTCCAGGTCACGCCCTTGGGCGACACGCCGGTGACATCGCCGAGCAGCGGCGCGACGTAGGTGAATAGGGTGAACATGGACGCGGCAAACAGCGCGGTCATGCTCAGCGACAGCCAGATGCCGGCGCCCTTGAGGGCGGCGAGTTCGGCGCGCATGTCGAGTTTTTCTTCATCACGCCTGGCCGGCAGGAAGCGGATCAGGCCGATCAACGCCACCACCCCAATCACCGTCACCGCCCAGAAGGTCGAGCGCCAGCCGGCTGCCTGGCCCAGCGCGGTGCCCAGCGGCACGCCGAGCACATTGGCCAGGGTCAGGCCGGTGAACATCAGGGCCACGGCCGAAGCACGCTTGTTGGCCGGCACCAGGTTGGCCGCCACCACTGAACCGATCCCAAAGAACGCACCGTGGCACAGCGCGGTGACCACACGGGCAAACATCAGCACGTTGTAGTCGCTGGCCAGGGCGCAGAGCAGGTTGCCGATAATGAAGATGCCCATCAACGCTACCAGCGCCGCCTTGCGTGGCAATTTGGCGGTGGCCAATGCCATGAAGGGCGCGCCGATGGCCACGCCCAGGGCGTAACCGGTCACCAGCCAGCCGGCGCCGGGAATCGACACACCCAGGTCCGTCGCCACATCGGGCAACAAGCCCATGATGACGAACTCGGTGGTGCCGATGGCGAAGGCGCTGAGGGCCAGTATGAGGAGCGAGAGGGGCATTGGCGTTTCCTTGTTACAACGCGGCGCTGTCGTGCGCGTTGAGTTCGGTGGTGAGCGCCGCGAGGAAGGCCTGGATGGTGTCCTCGTTGCGTTTGAAAAAGTGCCACTGGCCGGCCTTCTGGCTGCTGATCAACCCGGCGCGTTGCAGGGTGGCCAGGTGGGCCGATACCGTCGACTGGGACAAGCCGCAGCGCTGGTCGATCTGCCCGGCGCAGATGCCGTATTCGTGGTTGTGCAGTTGCTCGGGGAATTGCACTTTCGGGTCTTTCAGCCAGGTGAGGATGTCTCGTCGTACTGGGTGTGCCAGGGCTTTTATTATTTCGTCGAGGTCGATGGACATGGCAGGTGCTCGGTTGCGTACAGCGTTATATCGCGATGAGGCGAACTTTAAATCGGTCTATCCCGATATACCAATATGATTTTGGTCTGAGCCTAGGCTCATTCGGTATATCGGGTTATAACGATACGTTGACGGCAGTGGTAGACTGCGCGCCATGAATTATCTCGCACATCTGCACCTGGGCGGCCAACTTCCTGCGCAACTGCTGGGCAGCCTCTATGGCGACTTTGTCAAAGGCCGCCTGCAGGGCCAGTTCAGCCCCCAAATCGAATCGGCGATCCAGCTGCATCGTTCCATCGACCGCTTCACCGACAGCCACCCTCTGGTGGGGGAGGCGTTGTCACGCTTCAGCCTGACCCGCAGGCGTTATGCCGGGATCGTCCTCGATGTGTTTTTCGACCACTGCCTGGCGCGGGATTGGGCGCTATATGCCGACCAGCCACTGGAACACTTCACCTCGCAGGTGTACCGCGTGCTTGCCGCCGAACCGCAATTGCCGGGGCGACTGGCGCAGATTGCGCCGTATATGGCGGCGGATGATTGGCTGGGTTCGTACCGAGAGTTTGCAGTGATGGAGCAGGTGTTGCGGGGGATTTCGCGGCGGCTGACACAACCCGAGGAACTGGGGCATGCCATGCACGAGTTACGAGAGTTGTACGAGCCGCTGAGTGAAGATTTCCGACGGTTCTACCCCGAGCTGCAAGCATTCGCACAGATCCAACTGACAAGGTAAAGCTGAATGTGGGAGGGGGCTTACCCCGATAGCAATGGTTCAGTCAAAGCATGCAGTGACTGACACACCCCAATCGGGGGCAAGCCCCCTCCCACATTTGAACGGTGTTCACTTGAGTTCAGGCAGCGAATGCTGGTCGAGCATCCACATGTTCCGCTTCCGGCACCGGCCCGAACAACGCCTTCTGCACTGCCTGCTGCGCTTGATACGCCAGCGCCGCACGTTCCTGCCCGGCACAGGCAATCGGCGTGAGCACATGGATTTCCACATCGCCCTGGTCATTGGCAAACAAGCGCATCAAGTGCGAGAGCAAATCATCGTCGCCAATAAAGGGTGCCAGCGGGTCCACTTGCCCATCACGCAGGTAACGGATCGCCACGGGTTGCAGCGACACATCCGCATCGATCGCACTGGCCAGCAGGCGCCCGTGGAACGTACGCAGGCTGCGCCCATCGGTGGTGGTGCCTTCCGGGAACATCAACAGCGGGTGCTGTTGCTCCAGGTGGCGGGTCATCTGCTTGCGGATCAACTGGCTGTCGCCCGAACCCCGGCGGATAAACAAGCTGCCAGCCTTGGCCGCCAACCAGCCCGCCACCGGCCAGGTGCGCACTTCGGCCTTGGACAGGAATGACATCGGCGCCACGGCGCCGAGCAGCGGAATATCGGTCCAGGACACGTGATTGCTCACCCATAGCATCGGCTGCGTTGGCAATTCGCCGTGCACCGTCACGCGAAAGGGCAGGGCGTTGGTCAGGCGCGCCATGAAAAACCGCGACCAACGCTGGCGCCGCACCATCGAATTGGCGATCCCCAAGCGCTCGAACACCCCAAACACACTGGCCATGCTCAGGCCCAGCGCCACCACCACCAGCACGCGGGCAATGCGCCCGTAAACCCGCAGGCGGCTCATCACATTGCAGCCTTGAAGTGGCGCGCGTAACGCGGGCACAGTTCATCGCGCTTGAGCAGGATGAACACGTCGGCCACCTGGAAATCTTCATCCCAGCACGGCTCGCCGCAGATCTTCGCACCCAGGCGCATGTAAGCCTTGAGCAACGGCGGCATCTCGGCGATCACGTTGGACGGCAAGTCCAGCGCCGGCAGCGGTTTTTTCGGTTCGGCGCGCAGGTGTTCGTTGCACAGGTAGCGTTCGCGCAGGCGCTGCATGATCGCGTGGGCCTGGATGCCGCCGTCGTGCATCGGGATGCTCGCGCAACCCATCAGGTAGCTGTAGCCGCCCTGGTTGAGCACTTCGGCCAATTCGCCCCACAACACCGCGATGGTGCCGCCGTTGCGGTAAGCGGGGTCGACGCAGGTGCGGCCGATCTCCAGGATCGGGCCTTGCAGGTGCAGCAGGCCATGCAGGCTGAATTCTTCTTCGCTGTAGAACCGGCCCAGGGTGCTGGCCGCCTGATGGTCCAGCAAACGGGTGGTGGCCACCAGTCGACCGCTGTTCAAGTCCCGCACACCGATGTGGCTGCAGTGAACATCATAGTCATCCATGTCCAGGCCCAGTTCCGCGCCTTTCAGCTTGGCGTTGAACTCGCCGCTGAACACGTTGAACCGCAGGGCCTGGGCTTCCTGCAACGCCTGCGCGCCAACCAGGCGTTCGGCTTGCAGACGGCGTTCATTGCCGGTGTCGCTGATGCGGGCGATCTGAGTCATGGCGAATCTCCGAGTGCCAGCCACCTTTCGGCCGGTCGACTTGTTTGTCCAAAGTCAGGCTATGTAGGCTCGGTGTCATCTCCATGAAGTTATGGTGACGCTTGGATGACAGCGCCTTGCAAGCCGCAGGGCAGAAGACCGCGGGAACCCAATGAGGGGTATTGGTCACCCAGTGGCCGGGTTTGAAGGCAGTTGGGCCTTCAAGCTGTCAGGAGCTTCAGACAGGCTCCGCTTTTCAGAGCGCTGACCTATGCCAAATCCCGTTGCTACGCAGTTTCCCCCGCGTCCTGACACGACACCATCGGCCTTCCCGCCGACTTCCTTTTCAGTCCCTGCGCCTCTGGAAGGGCATACCGGCACACGGGTTAAAGATGGTCGTACCTATGGCGAAAAGATGAGTCAAAAGCCCAATGTTTCGGGAGAGAAACTATTTGACTACAAACCTGCGGCGTCCACCGGTGGAGGGAAAGTCGGAAATATCTGGGGCGATTTCAGTCAGTGGAACAAAGCAAATTGCTCGACTGTTGCGGCGATCAAGGCGGTGATGATGCAATTTGGCAAGCGTCCTACGGACGTATTCAAATCGGTGCGTGAAACGGCCGATGGCTACCATGTCACGCTGAGAAACGGGGAATCGACGTTCTTGACGAAGGACGAATTGAAACAGGCCGCAGCTGTTGCGCAGCTTAAAGGCGAAGATCCGATGACGGTGTTGTATGCCAATTTCATGTTCGCGGTCAGCGCCAAACGGTATCAGGAGTCTGGCCCGGCGAGCTTTACCGAGGCGATGCACGTGCTGAATAGCGGCGGCCGCCTTGAATATGCATTCAGGCGGCTAGGTGTTTGGGACGAGGTGGAGGCTGTGCCGCCTGAGCAGTTGGCCCAGGGTCGGATGGGCGTCTTTGAATCAAACGGTCACGCCGCTTTGGTGTTTAAGGGGCGAGAGGAGCGTTGGGGCAAGCGGGGAGGGCCTTCACCAACAAAGGTTATTGACGTGGCGTATGCCTTCAAGAACAGAGCGGTGTCTTCAAACGGTCATTGGCATTGACTAGCCTCCCGGGTTTGATCGTTCCTTGAGTCTGCGTCCATGGTCAGAGGCCTGTTGTATGTTGCCCTGCTGTTTGTCACTGTTGCCACCCATGCCGAAACCTGGCCTGACAAGGACTGGCTCAAGGCCACGCCGCTCGAAGGCCCTGCTGTCGATGCCCTAAATGCCTACGCGTTCCCGCCGCGTGACGACACCACCCGCAAAGGCATCCGCACCGATGCGCTGTTGGTGATCCGCGATGGTGTGATCCTCTATGAGCGCTACGCCGCGCCCACCACCGCCAGCACCCCGCACCTGACCTGGTCGGTCAGCAAAAGCCTGATGGCCACGGTGCTCGGCGTGGCCTACGGCGAGAACCGCTTCAAACTCTCCGATCCCGCCGCGCGCTTTTACCCGCCGATGAAACAACACCCCAAGGTGACCATGGCCGACCTGCTGAACTGGGCCTCGGGCCTGGACTGGCAGGAAGACTACGAATACGCCCCGCTGAAATCGTCAGTGGTGGCGATGCTCTACACCCGTGGTCGCGGTGACATGGCCGACTTTGCCGCTGACACCGACGCGACGGCTGAGCCGGGCCAGGTGTTCCGTTATTCGAGCGGCGACACCAATATCCTGTCCGCCACCCTCAAGGGCATGCTCGGCCACAAGGCCTATATGAGTTACCCGTGGGATGCGCTGTTCAAGCCGCTGGGTATTCGCAACGCCACCTGGGAAACCGACGCCGACGAAACCTTCGTCGCCTCGTCCTACGCCTACCTCACCGCCCGCGACCTGGCACGGGTCGGCCTGCTGATGGCGCGGGACGGGCGTTGGGGCGATCAACAACTGCTGCCCAAAGACTGGGTCGCCTTCAATCGCCAGCCCTTCGACAAATACAAGGTCGGCCAGGATGAAGCCGTCCCGGGTGGGCATTGGTGGCTCAATACCGGCGCGTCGAGACCCTGGCCTGACGCCCCCGCCAACACCTTCGCCGCCCTCGGCCACTGGGGCCAGGCGTTATACGTGATGCCCGATGAACACCTGGTGATCGTGCGCTACGGCGATGACCGCGACGGCAGCTATCGCCATAACGAACTGCTCAAGCGCGTGCTGGCGGCGGTGCAACCATGATTCGTCGTCGGCCGTTTACCAGCCTGTTGCTGTTGCTGTTGCTCGCCTTGCTGGGGTGGGGCTGGCACGAACGCGTCAACCTGCAAGCCTTCCCCGACATCATCGCGGCGTATACGGCCAAGGAATACTGTTCGTGCCGGTATGTGCAGAACAATCCGGCGGCGTATTGCCGCGGGTATGTGAAGCAGTACGTGCCGACCAGTGCGTTCAGTGATAACCCGGAGCGCAGTGAGGTAGCGGCGAGCGGGTTGGGGCGCACGCACACGGCGAGGTGGCTGGGCGACCGCCAGGGGTGTCGCCTGGAGCCCTGAGGTTCCACAGGGTGGAACCACCTTTGATTGTCCTCCTGCGCACTTCGCGGTTATCTGGCGATGTGCAGCAAACAAGAACGGGAACACCCGCCTGTGAGGAGAATCACCATGCGCCCACACCAGCACATCCTGGATTGGCTCAGCGACGTTGCCGGCGACTTGCGCGCCGTGCGCCACGACATTCACGCCCATCCTGAACTCGGTTTCGAAGAGAACCGCACCTCGGCCCTCGTGGCGCAGTGCCTGAGGGAATGGGGCTATGAGGTGCACACCGGCATCGGCAAGACCGGCGTGGTGGGCGTGCTGCGCAATGGCAGCAGCTCGCGCACCCTGGGCATCCGCGCTGACATGGATGCGTTGCCCATCATCGAAACTACCGGCGCGGCCTACACCAGCCAGCACGCCGGTTGCATGCATGCCTGCGGGCATGACGGCCACACCACCATGCTGCTTGGCGCCGCGCGTTACCTGGCGGCGACGCGGCAATTCGACGGCACGTTGAACCTGATTTTCCAGCCTGCCGAAGAGGGCCAGGGTGGTGCCGAAGCCATGTTGGCCGATGGTTTGCTGGAGCGCTTCCCCTGCGATGGATTGTTTGGCATGCACAACATGCCGGGGCTGCCGGCGGGGCATCTGGGGTTGCGCGTCGGGCCGATGATGGCGTCGCAGGACTTGCTCACGGTGACCCTCGAAGGCGTTGGCGGCCATGGCTCCATGCCACATCTGACGGTGGACCCGTTGGTAGCGGCGGCGAGCCTGGTCATGGCGTTGCAGACGGTGGTGGCGCGCAATATCGACACTCAGGAAGCGGCCGTGGTCACGGTGGGCGCGCTGCAAGCGGGCCAGGCAGCCAATGTGATTCCCCAAGAGGCGCTGTTGCGTCTGAGCCTGCGCGCGCTCAACCCCAAGGTGCGCGAACAGATGCTGGAGCGCGTGCTCGCCATCATCCACACCCAGGCTGCCAGCTTTGGCTGCACGGCGCAGATCGAACACCGCCCGGCCTATCCGGTGCTGGTCAATCACGCCGAAGAAACCGAGTTCGCTCGCCAGGTTGGCGTCGCCTTGCTAGGCGCCGATGCGGTGGACGGCAACACCCGCACGCTGATGGGCAGCGAAGACTTCGCCTGGATGCTGCAACGCTGCCCCGGCAGCTATCTGTTCATCGGCAATGGCGTGTCGCGGCCGATGGTGCATAACCCCGCCTATGACTTCAACGACGATATCCTGCTGACGGGTGCCGCCTATTGGGGCGCGCTGGCCGAGAGCTGGCTCAAGCCTGTCTGACGATCTTCTTTTTCTGCCGCTGGACCCTTTCCCTCGATCGGTTGAATGGAGTGTTCCTCATGCAGACTGCAAAACCAGGTGTGTCCCGCACCCGCCAAGTGGTGGCGGCCGTAATCGGCAATGCGCTGGAATGGTATGACTTCATTGTCTACGGCTTTCTGGCGAGCATCATTGCCCGGCAGTTTTTTCCTTCGGATGACGAGTACGCGTCGCTGTTGATGGCCTTGGCCACTTTTGGCGTGGGCTTTTTCATGCGCCCGGTGGGGGGCATCCTGCTGGGGATCTATTCCGACCGCAAAGGCCGCAAGGCCGCGATGCAGTTGATTATCCGGCTGATGACCGTGTCCATCGCATTGATCGCGTTCGCGCCCAATTACGCCGCCATCGGCATGGGCGCGCCGTTGTTGATCGTGGTGGCACGCATGCTTCAAGGGTTTGCCACCGGCGGTGAATACGCGAGCGCAACGGCGTTTCTGGTGGAAAGCGCTCCGGCCCATCGCAAGGGCTTATATGGCTCCTGGCAATTGGTGGGGCAATGCCTGGCCGTGTTCGGCGGCGCAGCGATGGTGGCGGCGGTCACGCATTTCTTTTCGCCGCAAACCCTCGACCTGTGGGGGTGGCGCTTGCCGTTCGTGTTCGGTTTGCTGATTGGCCCGGTGGGCCTGTGGATTCGTCGGCACATGGAAGATCCAGAGGAGTTCATCGAGGCACGCAAACAGGCGAGCGGCCCGGCGCCGAGCCTGGTGCAGGTGGTGCGCGAGTACAGACGCGGCATCCTCGTCTCCATGGGCCTGGCCTGTGGTGCGACGGTGTCGTTCTATGTGGTGCTGGTGAACATGCCGACCTTCGCCCACAAAAGCCTTGGTCTGCCACTGGACCAAGTATTGATGGTGCAGATGTTTGCGGTGGCGCTGATGACCGTGGTGATTCCACTGTCCGGGCTGCTCTCGGATCGCCTGGGGCGGCGGCCGGTGTTGATGGCATTCACCCTCGCATTCTTCGTCATGGTTTATCCGCTGTACGTGTGGGTCGCCGCCGCACCGTCCATCGAGCGGCTGCTGGCGATGCAGGTGCTGCTGTGCACAGCCATCGGTGGTTTTTTCGGGCCGGCACCGACGGCATTGGCCGAGCAGTTTCCCATCGAAGTTCGCTCGACCGGTGTATCGGTCGCCTATAACGTGGCGGTCATGGTGTTCGGCGGTTTCGCACCGTTGATCGTCACGTGGCTGACCAAAGTGCTGGGCACGCCCGTCGCGCCATCCTTCTATGTCTTGTTCGCTTGCGTGCTGACGCTGCTGGGCACTTACTGCATGCATGAGGCACTGCGGGCCAAGCGACCACTGCCGTTTTCCAAAGAGGTGAAGCCTTGAGTATTGTTGATTGGGATGCCACCGAACTGTCGCGGGCAATCCACGCGCGACAAGTGTCGTGCGTAGAGGTGGTGCAGGCCTATCTGGCGCAGATTCAGCGCTTCAATCCGAGGGTGAATGCGCTGGTGTCGCTGCGCGATGCCGATGACGTGTTGGCCGAGGCGCGGGAACGTGATCGCGAGTTGGACCAGGGCCAGTCACGTGGCTGGATGCACGGCATGCCCCAGGCGATCAAGGATCTGGCGGCTACCAAAGGCTTGCGTACGACGCTGGGTTCGCCCTTGTTCGCCGAGCACGTGCCCACTGAAGACGCCATCAGCGTGGCTCGGGTGCGTGCCAGTGGCGCGATCATCATCGGCAAGAGCAACGTGCCGGAGTTCGGCCTGGGTTCGCAGACCTACAACACGCTGTTCGGCACCACTGTCAATGCCTACGACCCCAGCCTGGTAGCCGGCGGTAGCAGCGGCGGGGCGGCCGTGGCCGTGGCGCTGCGCATGCTGCCGGTGGCCGATGGCAGCGACATGATGGGCTCGCTGCGCAACCCGGCGGCGTTCAACAATGTGTTTGGCTTGCGTCCGTCACAAGGCTGCGTACCTCACGGGCCTATGCCTGAAATGTTCGTGCAACAGTTGGGCACCGAAGGCCCGATGGGCCGCAGCGTGACGGATGTAGCGCGGTTGCTGGGTATCCAGGCGGGTTATGACCCTCGGGTGCCATTGTCGTCCAAGGACGATCCGACGGTGTTCAGCCAGCCCTTGCAGCGTGATTTCAAGGGCGCACGCCTGGGTTGGCTGGGGGATTACAACGGCTACCTGCCGATGGACGACGGTGTGCTGAGCCTGTGCGAATCAGCCCTCGATGATTTCATCGCGTTGGGGTGCACGGTGGAAAGCTGTCAGCCGGACTTTTCCATGGCGCGGCTGTGGCGCAGCTGGTTGGTGCATCGCCACTGGCTGGTGCACGGCAACCTCGGCGCGGCCTACGCCAACCCTCAGAAACGTGCGCGGCTCAAGCCCGAAGCGCAATGGGAAGTCGAGGGCGGCCTGAATCTGACGGCCCAGCAGGTGTACCAGGCGTCGGTGGACCGCAGCGCGTGGTATCGCGCCCTCGCCAAACTGTTCGAGCACTACGATTTCCTGCTGTTACCGACTGCCCAAGTGTTCCCTTTCGAGGCACAACAACCCTGGCCGCGCCACGTTGGCGGGCGTGAGATGGACACCTATCACCGCTGGATGGAAGTGGTAATCGGCCCGACCCTGGCGGGGCTGCCGAGCATGAGCATCCCGGTGGGCTTCAACCCCCAGGGCCTGCCCATGGGCATGCAGATCATCGGCCCGGCCCAGGCGGATCGGGCGGTGTTGCAATTGGCCTATGCTCATGAACAGCTGACGCAATGGGTGCAGCGTCGACCGCCGACGTGCCTTGAATCGACGGGTTGAGCCACGACCGGGCCTGTATCTTGCTGTGAACAATGATCATCCATCGGCAACAGGGAGATCGAACATGGAGACAGGCACCGTACGCTCGGTCGAGCGCGCACTGGCAATCGTCGAGTTGCTGGGCGAGCACCAGGCCCTGGGGCTGGAGGAGTTGCATTACCTCACACGTCTGCCCAAGGCCACAGTGTCGCGCATGTTGCTGACGTTGCAGGAGCAGGGTTGGGTCTATCGCGGCTTGAGCGATCGTCGTTACCGCCTGCGTGCCCAACGTTTGTTCGGCGACACCCAGCAACGCTTCAAGCGCCAGGTGGTGGAAAGCGCAGCGCCTTGGCTGCTGGAGCTCAGTGAGCGCACCGGGTTGGTGGTGGATTTGTCCTGTTTTGATGGCGAGCGCCTGGAGGTCATGGAAAGCGCGATTCCCAGTGTGTTGCGCAAGCTCTACCCGAACAATTGCCAGATCGTCGGCCAGCACGCCAGCCTGTTTCATTCAGCGATGGGCAAGGCCTGCCTGACCCAATTGCCGGCCGAAGAGGTTCAACGTTTGGCGGGCCGTGACCGGGTGGCGGCGGACGAGCAGTACCAGGCCTGCGAACAAACCCAGCATCAGGGCTTCGGCCAGCGCACCGAGGGGTATTGGGAGTATCCGGTGCGCCTGCCGTTTCTGATTCGTGCCGTGGCCTTGCCAGTGCGCGCCAATGGTCGCTTGGTTGGGAGCATGGCGCTGCATTGGCCGATGCATCAGGCGCCGGTTGAGCGGGTGTTGAACCTGCACATGGCCAGTCTGGAGGAGACGGTGCGCGAAGTGCAGCGCGCATTGGCGTAACCCTCGCGATCCGGTTAAGGTTCGTCCAGGTTTTTCGCCCCACGAGTCTTCAATGTTCAACGCTTCTGTGATCAAACCCCTGGCTTTCGCCCTGTTGGCCGCCGCTGCCGTGCCTGCCCATGCCGACTGGTACCTGGATAACGAGTCCTCGCGGCTGTCGTTCGTCACCACCAAGAACACCGAAATCGCCGAAGTGCATCGCTTCCTGGTGTTGCATGGCAAGGTCGACAGCAAGGGCGCGGCGCAGCTTGAGGTGGAGCTGGAGTCCGTCAACAGCGGCATCCCGCTGCGCGACGAGCGCATGCGCAATCAGCTGTTCGAGATCAAGACGTTCCCCGAGGCGCTGGTCAACGCGCAAATCAACCTGCAACCCATCAACGACCTGGCCCCCGGCGCGCAGCTTGAATTGCGCCTGCCGTTATCGGTGACGCTGCACGGCAAGACCCAGACCTACAGCGCCGAGCTGCTGGCCACGCGCCTGGATGACCGGCGTTTCCAGGTGGTCACCCTGGAGCCGCTGGTGGTGCATGCCGAGGACTTCGACCTGGCGCCGGGTGTGGCCGCACTGCGCAAGGCGGCGGGGCTCAAGTCGATCAGTCTGTCGGTGCCGGTGGGTGCGGTGCTGATCTTTACGGCGCGCTGACGTGAGTGGCGCGGTGTTCCCGTGGCGCAGCGCCAACCGTTTCGAGTTGTTGATCGACGGGCCGAGTTTTTTCCCGCAGATGCTGGTGGGTATCGCCCGCGCCGAGCGGCAAGTCGAGCTGGAGTTGTACCTGGTGGAAGCCGGCGCCTGCGCCGAAGCCATGGTGCAGGCGCTGGTGCTGGCCGCCGAACGCGGTGTGCAGGTGCGCTGCCTGTTCGATGATTACGGCAGCCTGGCGTTTACCCTCGGGCTGCGCAGGCGCTTGACCGATGCCGGTGTGGAACTGCGCTTCTACAATCGCCTGCGCTGGCGCCGCTGGATGCGCAACCTGTACCGCGACCATCGCAAACTGCTGTTGATCGACCAGGACATCGCCTTTGTCGGCGGCACCGGCGTGACCGATGAATTCTGGACGCCGGGCAACGACAGTGCCGACTGGCACGAAGTGATGGTGCAAATCAGCGGACCCTTGGTGCTCGACTGGCAAGCCCTGTTCGACCGCCAATGGCACGCCAACAACGCGCGCCGCGCCTGGAAACCCGCCACCCATTTCGGCTTGCCACGGTTACCCAGGATGCCCGCCACCGGACCGGGTCTGGGTCGTGTGGCCTATGCCGATGCCCGCCAACACCGGGACATTTTGCAATCGTTGATCCGTGCCTTGAACAGCAGTAAGACACGTATCTGGTTGGCGACTCCGTACTTCCTGCCGACCTGGGGCGTGCGTCGTGCTCTGCGCCGGGCGGCGGGGCGGGGTGTGGAAGTGCGTTTGCTGCTCACCGGCCCGCGTACCGATCACCCGTCCGTGCGCTATGCCGGGCATCGTTATTACCCACGTTTACTGCGTTCGGGCGTGCAGATTTTTGAGTATCAGCCGTGTTTCCTGCACCTGAAGATGGTGCTGGTGGATGACTGGGTCAGTGTGGGCTCGTGCAACTTCGATCACTGGAACCTGCGCTTCAACCTGGATGCCAACCTGGAGGCGTTGGACCCTGAGTTGACGCGGGCGGTGGCGGGCAGTTTCGAGCGGGATTTTGCCCAGAGCCAGGCGGTGAGCCTGGAGGCGTGGAAGTCGCGGCCGTTGTGGCGGCGGGTGAAGCAGCGGGTGTGGGGGTGGATTGATCGGTTGGTGGTGAACCTGCTGGATAGACGTGGCTAGCCAGTTCACTGGGAGGCAAATGTGGGAGGGGGCTCGCCCCCGATTGCAGGGTGTCAGTCACTGAAAATATTGACTGAACCACCGCTATCGGGGGCAAGCCCCCTCCCACATGTTTACAGCAGTTCGAAGGTTTGCTGTTGTACGTCCTGGGAATCCAACCCGATCTGCACATTGAACTCGCCTGGCTCCGCCGCGTACTTGAGCTGGGTGTTGTAGAACTTCAAGTCTTCCTCGGTGATGGTGAAGTGCAAGGTGCGCTCTTCGCCAGCCTTGAGCATGACCTTCTGGAAGTTCTTCAGCTCCTTGATCGGGCGGATCATCGAACCGGCCACGTCCTGGATATACAGCTGCACCACGGTTTCGCCATCGACCTTGCCGGTGTTCTTCACCGTCACGCTGGCGTCGAGCTTGCCGGTCTTGTTCAGGGTGGTGGACGACAGCGCCATGTCCGACAGGCCGAATGTGGTGTAGCTCAAGCCATATCCAAACGGGAACAGCGGCCCGGTGGTGTCATCGAAGTACTGCGAAGTGTAGTTGCCCGGTTTGCCTGGGGTGAATGGTCGGCCGATGGTCAGGTGGTTGTAGTAGGTCGGGATCTGCCCCACCGAACGCGGGAAGGTGATCGGCAGCTTGCCCGACGGGTTGTAGTCGCCGAACAGCACGTCGGCGATGGCGTTGCCGCCTTCGGTGCCGGCGAACCAGGTTTCCAGGATGGCGTCGGCCTGTTGGTTCTCTTCCAGAATCGACAGCGGGCGACCGTTCATCAGCACCAATACCAGCGGCTTGCCGGTGGCTTTGAGGGCTTTGATCAGGTCGCGCTGGCTTTGCGGGATGTTCAGGTCGGTGCGGCTGGAGGATTCGTGGGACATGCCACGGGACTCGCCCACGGCGGCCACCACCACATCGGCATCCTTGGCAGTCTTGACCGCTTCGTCAATCATCACTTGGGCAGGTCGGGTGTCATCGACCACTTCCGGCGCATCGAAGTTGAGGAAGTTCAGGTAGTCGACCACCGCCTTGTCGTTGGTGATGTTGGCGCCACGGGCATAGATGATCTTGCCTTTTTCGCCGATCACCGCGTTCATGCCGTCGAGCAGGGTCACCGATTGCTCGGGTTTGCCGGCGGCGGCCCAGCTGCCCATCATGTCGATCGGCGCCTTGGCCAACGGACCGACCAGGGCGATGGTCGCGGATTTTTTCAGCGGCAGGGTGTTGTCCCGGTTTTTCAGCAACACCAGGCTACGGCGCGCGATATCGCGGGCCTCGCTGCGGTGCAGGCGGCTTTCGGCGTAGGTGTCGGCCGGGTCATCCTCGGCCTTGCCGATGCGCAGGTACGGGTCCTTGAACAGGCCCATGTCGTACTTGGCGCCGAGCACTTCGCGCACGGCGTTGTCGATGTCACTTTGTTCGATCTCGCCGGACTTGAGCAGGCCGGGCAGTTCCTTGCCGTACAGCGTGTCGTTCATGCTCATGTCGATGCCGGCCTTGATCGCCAGCTTGGCGGCTTCACGCCCATCCTTGGCCACGCCATGCTTGATCAACTCGAAGATCGCGCCATGGTCGCTCACGGCCAGGCCCTTGAAGCCCCAGTCCTTGCGCAGCAGGTCGTTCATCAGCCAGGTATTGGCGGTGGCGGGCACGCCGTTGATCGAGTTCAGCGCCACCATTACGCCGCCGGAACCGGCCTTGATCGCCGCGTGGTACGGCGGCAGGTAGTCCTGGTACATCTTGACCGGGCTCATGTCGACCACGTTGTAGTCGCGGCCGCCTTCCACTGCGCCATACAGGGCGAAGTGCTTGACGCTGGCCATGATGCTGTCGGCGTTCGCGGGGCTGACGCCCTGGAAGGCCTTGACCATCACTTCGGCAATGCGCGAAACGAGATAGGTGTCTTCACCGAAGCCTTCGGAGGTACGCCCCCAGCGCGGGTCGCGGGAGATGTCGACCATCGGCGCGAAGGTGATGTCGAGGCTGTCGGCGGCGGCTTCCTGGGCGGCGATGCGCCCGGAGCGGCCGATGGCGTCCATGTCCCAGCTGGAGGCCAGGGCCAGGCTGATCGGGAAGATGGTGCGATGGCCGTGGATCACGTCGTAGGCGAAGAACATCGGGATCTTCAAGCGGCTGCGCATGGCCGCGTCCTGCATCGGACGGTTTTCCGGGCGGGTGATGGAGTTGAACGTGCCACCGATGCGGCCGGCGGCGATTTCCTTGCGGATCAGCTCGCGGGGCATTTCGGGGCCGATGCTGATCAGGCGCAATTGGCCTATCTTCTCATCGAGGGTCATCTGCTTGAGCAGGTCGCTGACGAAGGCGTCCTTGTCCTTGAGCGCAGCAGGCTTTGTTTCTGCCCAGGCGGGGTGGGTGGCCAGCGTGGCAACAAGGCCGAGCAAACACAGCTTCTTCATGAATATCCTTTTTCGGCTCACTGCACAGCGAAAATGCGCTGTTCTGCCAAAATGTGGGGAACGTAATGTTGTTGTTCGAGTGTTATACCGACAAATGCCGCACACTTCGGAACTCTTATTAGCGGTGGGCATCTTTTTAGCTGATTGATTCGATGCAATCCAGTCGTGGCAGCGGATTATGCCTTACCGGTGCCCAATTCCATCAAGGTTCGCCAGGAGAAACACCATGCAAGCAGCACAAGGTTACCGCTGGGGCTTGAAAGCCGCGGTTTTGCTATTGATCGGTACGGTGCTCAGCGGTTGCGGCATCAACAACATCCCGACCCTGGACGAACAGGCCAAGGCCGCCTGGGGCCAGGTGCAGAACCAGTACCAACGCCGCGCCGACCTGATCCCCAACCTGGTGGAAGTGGTCAAGGGCTATGCCGCCCATGAGCAGGACACCCTCACCGCCGTGATCGAAGCGCGGGCCAAGGCCACCTCGATCCAGGTGGATGCCAGCACCCTCGACAACCCGGAAAAACTCAAGCAGTTCCAGCAGGCCCAGGACGGCTTGAGCGGCGCGCTCAGTCGTTTGATGGTGGTCTCCGAGCGCTACCCGGACCTGAAGGCCAACCAGAACTTCCTGGCCTTGCAATCCCAGCTTGAAGGCACCGAAAACCGTATCGCCGTGGCCCGTCGCGATTTCATCCAGGCGGTGCAGGCCTACAACACCGAGATCCGCACCTTCCCTGGCCGCCTGTGGCACAGCGTGATGTACAGCGACTTGCCGGTCCGCGCCACGTTTGAAGCCACCAGTGCCGATGCCGATAAAGCGCCGCAAGTGAAGTTCAAATAAGGCTGCGCTGAGGTGTCGATGCGTTTATTACGGATAGGCCTGGCGCTGTGGCTTCTGGCCTGCGTGGGCGTGGCCCAGGCTGCGCTGACTTTCCCGGCGCTGACCGGGCGGGTGGTGGACAACGCCCAGATGATCGACCCGGCCACGCGTGCGCAACTGACCCAGCAATTGCAGGCGCTGGAGCAGACGTCCGGCGACCAGATCGTGGTGGTCACCGTGCCCGACCTGCAGGGCGTGCCGATTGAGGACTTCGGTTATCAACTGGGCCGCCAGTGGGGCATCGGCCAAAAGGGCAAGGACAACGGCGCGCTGTTGATCGTCGCCCGCGATGAGCGCAAATTGCGCATCGAAGTCGGCTACGGCCTGGAAGGTGTGCTCACCGATGCGCAGTCGTGGGTGATCATCAACCAGGTGATTGCACCCAAGTTCAAGGCCGGCAACTTCAGCCAGGGCATCAGCGACGGTGTGGCGGCGATGGTGCAGGTGGTGAGCGGCGAACCGCTGGCCGTGCCGGCCCATGTGGCGGACGCCAACTTTGCCAAGGATAATCCCGGGTTTTCCATCGGCCTGTTTATCCTGCTGATCGGCGTGTTGTGGCTGTGCAATCGCCTGGGCCTGCCGGTGGGCGCGATCCTGCTGGCGATTCTTAGCAGCAGCGGACGCGGCGGTGGTGGCGGGGGCGGCGGCGGTGGTTTCCGCGGCGGCGGTGGCGGCTTTGGCGGTGGCGGGGCTTCAGGCGGCTGGTGATGATAATAATGAGAGAGCAAGCACAACCATGGCATTACTGACTGAACACGAGCAGCGCCAAGTCGCTGAGGCGATCGCCCGCGTGGAAAAGACCACCGACGCGGAGCTGGTGACCGTGCTGGCCGCCCGCGCCGATGACTACGCCTACATCCCGCTGCTGTGGGCCAGCCTGATCGCGTTGGTGGTGCCGGGAGTGGTGCATTACCTGTCGGGCTACCTGACCATGTACACCTTGCTGCTGGCGCAATGGGCGACCTTCATCGTGCTGTGCCTGGTGTTCCGCCTGCCCAAGGTGACGACACGGTTGATCCCGCGTTCGGTGCGCCACTGGCGCGCCTCCAACCTGGCGCGACGCCAGTTCCTCGAGCAGAACCTGCATCACACCCTGGGCAGCACCGGTGTGCTGATTTTTGTCAGCGAGGCCGAGCGGTACGTGGAGATCCTGGTGGATGACGGCATTTCCAGTCGCCTGGATGACAGCAACTGGGATGGGATCGTCAAGGCGTTTACCCAGCAGGTGAAGCAGGGGCAGACGTTGGCGGGGTTTGTGGCGTGCATCGAGGCCTGTGGCGAGTTGTTGAAGGTGCATGTGCCGGTGACGCAAACCCGCAATGAACTGCCCAATCGCCTGGTCGTACTCGAATAAAACTCAGTGTTGGGCAAAAAAATGTGGGAGGGGCGGTGCGACGGTTCGACTTGCCCCCGATAGCGGTGTGTCAGTCACCCGATTCATTGGCTGATCTACTGCTATCGGGGGCAAGCCCCCTCCCACATTGGGTTCTGTGGTGTTCCATCCAATGACCACTGATCAAATAACCCCGTGCCCTGAATCACTATCCCCCCTAAAATGCCCGGCATTCCCTGCCCGAGGTGTTTTTGTTCATGTCTGTCACTGCTCAACCGGATCATCATGCCCAGTTCATCGAACTGCTGAGCGAAAGCCTCGCGCAGAATGCCTTTATCAAGCTGGTGCTGGCCAAGTACGTCGGCGATGAAGCCGAGTTGCAACGGCTGATCATCAAGCCGGTAACGGTCAAGGAGCAGCCGTGCCTGTCCTTCGTCTACCGCTACAAGACCCGCGATATCACCAAGAACTTCCCGGTGGCCGAGGGGGTGGCAGCGATTGCCGAGTTGCTGCCGGCCCGGTTCAAGAACGCGCACCTGCTGTCGCTGACCGACGAAGCCCAGCTGGAATACAGCAAGAAGAACAAAAGCTCGCTGTTCAGAAGCAAGCCGCAGCAACTGCGCGAAGCGCCATCGGCTGAGCATAACCGCGAGAAAAACCGCTTCCTTGACCTGAGCCGGCCGTTCCTCGCCGACCTGGGGGTGACTGATGCCCGGCAGGCGCTGATCCCGTCGATGTCGCGCAAATGGAAGCAGATCAACAAGTTCATCGAAGTGTTCAGCCATGCGCTGACCTCGTCACCGCTGAAGCTGGACCAGCCGGTGCGCGTTGCCGACTTCGGCTCGGGCAAGGGCTACCTGACGTTCGCCATCCACGACTACCTGCGCAACACCCTCAAGGCCGAGGGCGAAGTGACCGGCGTTGAATTGCGCGAAGACATGGTGGCCCTGTGCAACACCGCCGCCGCCCGCCTTGAGCACCCTGGGCTGGTGTTCAAGTGTGGCGACGTGCGTAGCGTGGCCCCCAGCGAACTGGAGGTGATGATCGCCCTGCATGCCTGCGACATTGCCACCGACTACGCGATCCACACCGGCATCCGTTCCGGCGCGTCGATCATCATGTGCTCGCCGTGCTGCCACAAGCAGATCCGCCTGCAGATCCAGAGCCCGGTGCTGCTCAAGCCGATGCTGCAATACGGCCTGCACCTGGGCCAGCAGGCCGAAATGGTCACCGACAGTTTGCGGGCGTTGTTCCTCGAAGCCTGCGGTTATGAGACCAAGGTGTTCGAGTTCATCTCGTTGGAGCACACCAACAAGAACAAGATGATCCTGGCCGTAAAGCGCTCAGAGCCGCTGGACAACGCGCAGTTGCTGGAGAAGATCCAGCAACTCAAGGCGTTCTACCACATCACCGAACACTGCCTGGAAACCCTGCTGCGCGCGGAGGGTTACCTGGCCTGATCGGCCAATGCTACGGGCGCAGGTCGCACCGCCGTCTTGCGCCCCAGCATCACCGTCACGATCACCCCACACGCAAACAGCCAGGTTATCGGCTCGATGTGTTCACCAAAAAACAGCGCCGAAAACGCGATGGTGAAGAAGATCTGCAACAGCTGGATCTGGCTGACCCGCGCTATCCCGCCCATGGCCAACCCGGCGTACCAGGCAAAGAACCCCAGGAACTGCGAGAACAGCGACACATAGCCAAACGCCCACCACGCGCGCATCGAAATCGCGCCTTGATGCTGCGCCGCCAGGTACCACACCGGGCCGATCAGCACCGGCGTCGACAGCACCAGCGCCCAGCAGATCACCTGCCAGCCGCCCATTTCCTTGGCTAATCGACCGCCTTCGGCATACCCCAGGCCGCCCACCGCAATCGCACCGAGCATCAGCAAATCACCGGCCTGGATGCTACCGGCGCCGGTAATCAGCGCGTAACTCAACACCAATCCACTGCCCAGCGCTGCGCAGGCCCAGAAGGCTTTCGATGGCCGCTCATGGGACAGCCACGCCGCATACAGCGCCACGCACAGCGGTTGCAGGCCGTTGACCAATGCGCCGTGGGACGCCGGCAAGGTCTGCATGGCCCAGGCCGACAGCACCGGGAAACCGAGGATCACCCCCGCGATCACCAGGCACAGCCCGCGCACCTGGCGCCAGGTCGGCCAGCGTTCGCGGCGCCACAACAACAGCGCCGCCGCCGGGATCGCCGCAAACAGCGCTCGGCCCAGGCCGTTGAGCAACGGGTGGATTTCCTGCACCACGATGCGGGTGAAGGGCAGGGTCAGGCTGAAGATGATGACGCCCAGCAGGCCGAGGGCCATGCCGGTATTTTCGCGCGAACTCATGGGGCAACCAAAACGAGAGGGCTTCAAGGGAAGCCCATCTAGCCACATCCCCCGCCGGTTGCGGGCCTACAGCTGAGTGCGGATTTATCCGTACAGTTTTTCAGAAGAAGCGGGTGATGCTGACCTTGGCATCACGGCCCTTGGTGTAGGCGCGGTCGCCGCTCAGTGCCGGGCGGAAGTTGTTGTTGAACAGGTTGTCCACGGTGAAGTTCACCTCGGTGCCTTTCAGATAAGCCTGTTGGGGTTTCCATTTGGCGAACAGGCCCTGGGTGTTGTAGCGCTTGTTGCCGTACTGGTCGTAGAACAGATCCCCCACGCTACTGCCAGGGCCGCCGGAGTATTTATCACTGGGCAAACGTGTGGTTGCCCCGATGAACTGGCCCGTCCAGCCGACCTGGGCATCCCACGCCGGAATATTGGTGCCCACCACCAGCACCCATTTGGTCGGCGGAATATCGCGCGCGGCCACGTCCGGGCCCCACGGGTTGGTGTACGCACCTTCGTGGTCACCCTTGGCATAAGCGAACGATACCGAGCCGAACAGGTAGGTGGAGTTGTAGAACGATTCGAGCTCGAAGCCCTTGATGGTCAGCCCGCCGATGTTGCGGTAGTTGGACATGGCCCCCGGCGGGCAGGCGGTGGAGATGGTCCCGCCATTGATGGCCTGGTTCTGGCAGCCGACACCCGTGGACTTGAAAATCTCGTCTTCGACTTTGTTGTGGAAGAAGGTGGTGCGCAGCTGCAGGTTGTCGTCATGAGCGATCAGGTTGTCGAAGCTGCTGACGCTGCCCACGCTGATCGAGGTGATGCGTTCCGGGTCGAGGTCGACGCTGGTGGCGGTGCGGTTGCCCAGGCCTTGAACTTCGTACTGCTCGTCGATCACCGGCGCACGCCAGGTCTTGCTCCAGTTGGCGAATAGCCCCAGGTTCGGGTTGACGGTCCAGAACACCGCCACGCGCGGCGACCAGCCGGTGTAGGTGCGGTCGCTGTAATCGTGGCCGAAGGACGGGTCGGGATTGCTGTAGTACGGCGCATCGTTGGCTTCGCCACGGTTGCGGACATGGTCGTAGCGCATCGATGGCGTGATGGTGACGTCGCCCAGCGTGACGGCATCCTGTACGAAGAAACTGTTGGTATCGACCTTGCCATGGGGCATGAAGCCTGGCTGGAAATGCCCATAGTTATAGCGTGGGGTGTTGTACGTGGTACCCGGCATCCACATCTCGGTTTCGCGGATGTGCTTGCGGATTTGGCCGCCGACCGTGACGGCATGCTGCAAGGGACCTGTATCAAACAGGCTGACGTTGCGTATGTCGAGGTTCTTGTCGGTGTAGGCGGTGTCCATCTTGCGCCCGCCAGTGGCCAGTTGGAAAAACGCCGTGGCGTCGCGTTCGTCGGTCTGGTCGGTGTTGGACTGGGAGTACTTGACGGTCAGGTCCACCAGCGGGTTGTCCAGCGGGGTGTATTCATATTTGCCGGACCAGGTGGTGTCGACAGTGTCGCGGTGGGCCAGAAAACGCTTGAGTGCCGCTTCGTAGCCATAGCGGTCAATATTCGCCTGGGTGGGCGGCGTGGGATAGCTGGCGGCAGAAAACGGTGTCCAACGGTCGCTGTGTGAACGCGAGTAGGACAAGCCAACGGCGTGCTCTTCGGTGAAGTGGGCGTTGACCTTGAACAGCTTGCCGTCGACGTTCTGGGCGGAGTTCGGCAGGCGCTGGGGGTTGATCGGGTATTGGTTGTTCTCGTTGGGTAATTTGGCGGCCACCTTCATGTCGTCGCCGTCGCGTTGGGTCAGGTAAGCCAGGGCATCAAAGCGTCCGTCGTCGGTGCGACCATACACGGCGCTGCTGTAGACCTGCTCGTGGTCGTTGCTGGAGTAACCGTATTTGAGCATCGCACCGCTGTTGCGGCCGTCCTTGAGCAGGTCGGGGGCGTCCTTGGTGGTCATGTTGACCGTGCCGCCGAAACCGCCGTTGCCAGTGAATGGCGAGTTGGGGCCTTTCTCCACCTCAATGCTTTTGATCAGCTCGGGCTCGATGAATACGGTGCCTTGTTGATAGCGCTCAAAGCCGCTCTTGGTGGCGCCATCGACGGTCAGCGGCACGTCTTCGGCATCGCCAAAACCACGGATGTTGATGGTCTGGCCGCCAGGCTTCAGCGAACCGCCCTGGCTCACGCCGGGCAGGGTCTGCAGCAGGCTGGGGATGTTGTTGGACTGGTAGCGGTCGATGTCTTCCTGGCTCAGGGTCGAGCGGCCGACGGTGCTGGAGTCGACCTCGGTACCAGTGCCTATCACGCTCAAGGCGTCCAGTTGGATTGCGCCGCTGTTGGTGGTCTTGCCCTCATCGGGGCGCACGACATAAGTGCTGCCAACCTTGATCAGGGTGAACTCGCCGTTTTTCAGCAGGGTGCGAATCGCCACTTCCGGCGTAAAGTCGCCGTTGAGCGCGGGCGCCTGCACGTTCTTGAGCAGCTCTTCGTCGAACAGCAACTGGATCTGAGCCTGTTGCGCCACCTGGCTCAGGGATGTGGCCAGCGCCTGGGCTGGCAGCGTGAATGCCTCGGCCTGGGCACTGAGGCTCAATACCAGGCAGCTGGCGATGAGGGTCGGTCGAAGAAACAGGTGCGAAGCGTGGCAAGGCGCGCGAAACATGAAATCCCCCGGTATGGCCAACTGGCCGAAAAGGTGTGCGTATCGAACTCAGACCGGAGGAAGACGGTGCAGCTGAAAAAATCCACACCTGCGAATGCAAAATATTCTCAAATAAGAATTCAGTGGGGTTATTTGCTCGGTTCGATCCTCACGATGCCGTCGGTCGACATCACCGTTTTCACCGGCAGCAAGGCGGGCAGGGCGTTGAGCAGGGCGTCGGGATCATTCACATCCAGATTGCCCGAGACTTTCAGATGCGCCACGGTGTTACTGACCTGCAGTGGCGCCTGGGGGCGATACAGGCTCAACTCATCGACCAGGCTGGCCAGCTCGCGGTTGCGAAACGCCAGGTGACCACTGCGCCAGTCGGCGACCTCTTCGGGGGCGAGGGTCTGCTGCTGCAATGTGCCCTTGGCGTAGCTGAAGATCGCACGTTGCCGGGCGCCCAGCAGGGTGATGGGGCTTTTCGCGTCCGGCTCGAAGGCGACCTGGCCATGGGCGACGCTGACCACCAGTTGCTGCTGGCTGCGGCGCACATCGAAGCCGGTACCGACCACGCGCACATTGGCCTCGCCGGCTTGCACGAACAGCGGCCGTTCCTTGTCGGCGGCCACTTCGATGTACAGCTGGCCCTTGTCCAGGTGCAGGATGCGCTGGTGCGCGGTGAAATCCACGCGTACGCGGGTGTTGGCATTCACATACAAGGTGCTGCCATCGGGCAGGTTGAGGGTGCGCATGCCTTTGGCATGGGCCGCGACCTGGGTGTGATACAGCTCGCGGGGTGCGCCGATAGAGGTAGCCAACACCGCGCACAGCAACGCGGCTGCCACGGCCAGGGCAGGGCGCCACACCGACGGTTTGCGCTTGGGCAGCGCCATGGGTTTGTTCAGTTGCTGCAATTGGGCCAGGTCTGCCCATAGTTGCTCGAATTCGGCATAGGCGCGGGCATGGGCGGGCTCGGCCTGCCAGGCGGCAAAGGCTTTTCGCTCGGCACGCCCCACGCCATTGCGGTTGCGCGCAAACCAGCTGGCGGCTTGGGCATCGATGGCGTCGCTGTCTTCGATGTCCTGCACGTCAGTGTCGCTCAGGCGGTTCATTCTGGCTGCTCCGTGCCCGGTTCGTGTTTAAGGCGTCGCTTGCAATGCAGCAGGGCAAAAGCGATGTGCTTTTCCACCATGCTGGTCGAAATGCCCATGCGCTCGGCGATCTGCGCCTGGCTCAGGCCTTCGAAGCGGTGCAGCATAAGGGCTTCTCGCCTGCGGGGCGAGAGTTCGGCGAGGACTTCTTTCAACTGTTCCAGGCGTTGCAAGCGTTGCGCGGCGGCCATGGGGTCGTTTTGCTCGTCGGTGACAGGCTCCGCATCCATTTCGGCCTGATCAGAGTGGACGGTGTGCCGTACCTTCTGTTTGCGCCAGTGATCACGCAGCAGGTTGCGCGCCATCTGGAACAGAAACGCCCGTGGCTGCTCGACCTTGGCCCGGTCGCGGTAGTCCAGCCACTGTGTGAAGACATCCTGGGTCATGTCCGCCGCGTCGCTGGCGTTGCCCGTGCGTTTGCGCAGGAAATACAGGATGTCTGTATAAAACCCGCGAAAGGCATCGGCCGACAACGGGTCGGGCTTGGGACGAGACATGGATATCCTTCTTGACGAAGCACGACGTGGAAAAGTCGTGAATGATATCGAGAACTATTGTCATTTGTCATTTGGATAAATGACAGTTCACTGAGTTCATGGCTGGTAATCAGCCGGGTATGACCTTTAATCCTACAAGCAGGTGAACAAAATCCCACTTGATAAGGAGAGAGTCATGGCTGGATGGTATGAGTTGAGCAAAAGCGGCAACGGGCAGTTCCGTTTCGAGTTGAAGGCGGCGAACGCAGAAACCATTTTGACCAGCGAGCTTTACGTCACCCGCAACGCAGCCGAAAACGGTATTGCTTCCGTGCAGACCAACAGCCCGCATGACGAGCGCTATGAGAAAAAAGTGGCCAGCAATGGCCAGCCGTTTTTTAACCTCAAGGCTGCCAATCACCAAGTGATTGGTACCAGCGAGCAGTATTCCTCGACAGCGGCACGGGACAATGGCATTGCAAGCGTAAAGGCCAATGGCCCGACGACCACGATCAAAGACAAGACTTGAAAGTGTCGCGAAAACCAAAATGCCCCGGCTCGCAAGAACCGGGGCGTTTTTTCAGGCGACGTCCAGCAGCGCCTTCAATTGATTGCGTGCTGTTTCAGCCAATGGGAACACCGGCAACCGTGGATCACCCGCTTCCAGCCCGGTCAACCGCAGCCCTGCCTTGATTGTCGCCGGTAACCCGCCCTTGAGGATGAACTCCAGCAATGGCAACTGGCGGTAAAACAGCGCCTGGGCCTGGTTCAGATCATTGCTCAATACCGCGTCGTACAAGTCCAGGTTCAGCTGTGGGATCAGGTTCGGCGCCGCCGTACACCAACCCTTGGCGCCCGCCACGAAGGCCTCCAGCGCCAGCGGGTTGCAGCCGTTGTAGAACGGCACGTCGCTGTGGCGATGCAACTGGTGCATGCGCTGGATATCCCCGGTGCTCTCCTTGACCATGGTCACGTTGGCCACTTGCTTGATGATGCGCAGGATCAAGTCCACCGACATGTCCGTGCCACTGGTGGCCGGGTTGTTGTAGAGCATGATCGGCACGCCGATGCTGTCGCCGATCGCGGCGTAGTGGGCGAGGATTTCCGCTTCGCTGAGCTTCCAGTAAGACGCCGGCAGCACCATCACCGCATCGGCGCCATTGGCCTCGGCGTAGCGCGCGCGGCGCACGGCCTTGGCGGTGGTCAGGTCGGACACGCTGACGATGGTCGGTACGAGCCGGGCAATCTTGGCCAGGCTGTAGGCGCTGACTTCATCCCACTCGGCATCACTCAAGTAGGCGCCTTCGCCGGTGCTGCCCAACGGCGCGATGGCGTGTACGCCGCTGGCGATCAGGCGGTCGATGGAACGGCCCAGGGCGTCGAGGTCGATGCGTTGGCCGTCGGCGCTGAACGGGGTGATGGTGTAGCCGATGATGCCGTGGATGGTTGGGCTGGACATGGAACGTCTCCGGTCGAAAAAGGGCAGATCAGTTCAGGCAATCGGCGTGTTGGCGCAGGTTCTGCCGTGCGTAGTAGTTGAACGCGGCGCCATGGCGCTTGGGCCGGGAAATCCAGGCATGGGCCTCGCGACCCAGCGCCGGCAGGATCGGCTTGATGGTGCCGGCCGCCATCGCCAGCAACTGCAACTTGGCCGCGCGCTCGATCAAATGCGCGATCACACAGGCTTCCTCGATGCTCGCCCCGGTGGACAACTGGCCGTGGTGCGAGAGCAGGATCGCGCGTTTGTCACCCAAAGCCGTGGTGATGATTTCACCTTCTTCGTTGCCCACCGGCACACCCGGCCAGGTCTCCAGGAACGCGCAGTCTTCGTACAGCGGGCAGAGATCCATATGGGACACCTGCAACGGGACTTCCAGCATCGACAGCGCGGCGATGTGCGTGGGGTGCGTGTGGATGATGCAGTTCACATCCGGCCGCCCACGGTACACCCAGCTGTGAAAACGGTTGGCCGGGTTGGGAATGCCGTGGCCTTCCAGCACCTCAAGATCCTCGTTCACCAGCAACAGGTTGCTGGCGGTGATCTCGTCAAACCCCAGGCCCAGTTGCTGGGTGTAATAGGTGCCCTGTTCCGGCCCGCGCGCGGTGATCTGCCCGGCCAGGCCGGAGTCGTGGCCGTTCTCGAACAGGATGCGACACGTGAGCGCCAGCTTTTGCCGGTCGGTCCACGTATTATCCGCCAGGGTGTTTTGCATCTGGGTCAGCGCTTGCTTGACCAGTTGGTCTTTCGGGAGTGCTAATGTCTTGGCCATGTCGGTGTCCTTTGGAGGGTTCAATGGACGTCGGATTTGCTGTCTCCCGCTGCTCGCAAGGTCGTTGGGTGAAGGCAAATGACACTAAAGATGCTATATGACACTTTGTGTCATTGGCAAGCACAGCTCATCGCTTACTGCATGGATTAACCGCCGCGCATGTCTATCCGTTTGAAATTATTGAGAAAAAAACTTGGCGTCACCCTGGAAGCCCTGGCCGAAAAGTCCGGGATGACCAAGAGTTACCTGTCCAAGGTCGAGCGCGGGCTCAACACGCCATCGATTGCCGCCGCGCTGAAACTGGCCAAGGCATTGAACGTGAAGGTCGAGGAACTGTTCAGCGAAGACAGCGTCAGCCTGGACAGCTACAGCCTGGTGCGCAGCCATGAGCGGCCCGACACCTCGCCCGGTTATGCGGTGCTGGCCCATCAGGTCAGTGAACGCAGCCTGCTGCCGTTCATCATCTATCCGCCGGCGGAGTTCACCGACAAGACCTTCAAGGAGCATCTGGGCGAAGAGTTTCTGTTCGTGCATGAAGGCCAGGTGGAGGTGGACTTCATGAGTGAACGGGTGATCCTGGAGCGGGGCGATGCATTGCACTTCAATGCGCAGAAGCCCCATCGGTTGCGTTCGGTGGGGCCGGTGCAGGCGCAGCTATTGGTGGTGGTGCACAGCGGCGAAGAGTGATCAGCGTTCGACAGGAACTGACAGCGCCGGATTACCCAATGGATGGGTACGCGCCGCAAAGAACTTCAGCGCCACTCCAGCCCCGTCGAACAATTGCGAATACCGCCGCTTCTGCTGACGAATAAACCCATCGCTGCGCCCCGACACCGAGATTGCCAGGGTTGTCACATCGGCCTGGCGAATCGCATCCACCAAGTGCTGATCCTGCTCCCCCAGCTCGTGGCCAAAGATGCACAGCGCGCCCTGGTGGTTCAGCAGTTGCTCATAACAGAACGACAGGTAATCCGAGCTGCGGATGGTCTTGAGCTTCTCTTGCACCTTGCCCTCGCTGACGAACAGCGGCACATCGTCCAGGGTCTTGATGGTGTTGTTGATCGCAAAACTGCTGAGCAAGGTGCTGTCGGTGGTCGGCAGTTTGCGCGCGGTGCCGTCGAGGTTGCGCACCAGGTGCAGGCCGCCGTGCAGGTACAAAATACGCGTGGCGTCGGTACGGGTGTTGCGCAGGTCGAAGCTGGCGTCGGCGCTGCGGAACAGATCGTCGATGCCCGGCGCGTGCAGGGTCGCCCAGTAGTTGAGCAAGTCGTAGTTGCTGGTGAACACCGTCGCGTAGTGCTGCAACTCCGTGTTGAGGGTCGCCAGCGTCGACGGTTGCACCAGGCGCCAGGGGATATGCACGGCGTGGATGGTATTGATCAACGCTTCCTTGATCGCGTAATAGCGGTTGCGCGGTGCCGCCGAACTGACGGCCAGGGCCTTGTTGACCCGGCTGGTGGTCTTCAACGCGCCCAGGGCCTGCTCGAAGCTGCGGGTTTGCAGGGCATCGAACACGCTGAGTTCGGATTGGCCGAGGGGTTTTTCTTCGACGGTGCGAGCATTTTCGAACAGCGAGTCGTAGGCAAAGTCTTCCCAAATCGTGCGGCTGGCGCCGTTGCCGATCAGAATCCCGCTGAAGTCGAGGCTCGCGCGCAGTGCGCTCCAGTCTTCAAGGTGGGCGTCTATATCCTGGAAATCCTTCATCGGGGCGGGTCTACTCGAAATCGGCTGGACGGTGACTTTATCACGAGCGAGCGTTGATCCTGATCAAGATGCAGACCGCGTGATCGGTTGATTCTGTAGGCATAAAGCCTCTGAGGATTGACCATGAGCAGCACCTTCTTCATCCCCGCCGTCAACATCATGGGCACCGACTGCCTCGACGAAGCCATGATCGCCATCCGCAACTATGGTTTTCGCAAGGCGTTGATCGTCACCGATGCCGGTCTGGCCAAGGTCGGCGTGGCCAGCATGATCGCCGAGAAACTGGCGATGCAGGACATCGATTCGGTGATCTACGACGGCGCCAAGCCCAACCCCAATGTGGACAACGTCGAGAAAGGCCTGGCGCTGTTGCAGCAGAGCGCCTGCGATTTCGTGGTGTCCCTGGGCGGCGGCTCGCCCCACGACTGCGCCAAGGGTATTGCGCTGTGCGCCACCAACGGCGGGCATATCGGCGACTACGAAGGCGTTGACCAATCGAGCAAACCGCAACTGCCGCTGGTGGCCATCAACACCACCGCCGGCACCGCCAGCGAGATGACCCGCTTCTGCATCATCACCGACGAAAGCCGCCACGTGAAAATGGCCATTGTCGACCGCAACGTCACGCCGCTGCTGTCGGTCAACGACCCGGCGCTGATGGTCGGCATGCCCAAGGGCCTCACCGCCGCCACCGGCATGGACGCGTTGACCCACGCCATCGAAGCCTACGTGTCCACCGCCGCCACACCGATCACCGACGCCTGTGCGATCAAGGCCATCGAACTGATCAGCGCCAACCTGCGCCTGGCCGTTCGCGACGGCACTGACAAGGCCGCACGGGAAAACATGGCCTACGCGCAGTTCCTCGCCGGCATGGCGTTCAACAATGCATCCCTGGGTTTCGTACACGCCATGGCCCACCAACTGGGCGGTTTCTACGACCTGCCCCACGGCGTGTGCAACGCGGTGTTGTTGCCCCACGTACAAAGCTTCAACGCCAGCGTCAGCGCCAAACGCCTGAGCGACGTAGGCCGAGCGTTGGGTGCGGACATCAAGGGCATCACCGATGAAGAGGGCGCCCAGGCCGCCATCGCCGCGATTCGCAGCCTGGCCCACGACGTCGAAATCCCGGCGGGGTTGCGCGAACTCGGCGCCAAACTGCAGGACATTCCACTGCTGGCGACCAACGCGTTGAAGGATGCATGCGGCCTCACCAACCCACGCCGCGCGGACCAGCGGCAGATCGAGGAGATCTTTCGCAGCGCGTTTTAATCCATCCGACAACGGGCGACGCATATCGATGCGGCGCCCGCCAACACCACACATAAAACCGCCAACGGCCAGGCCTGTTGACTCACCAGCAGGCTCGCCACGCCGCCGATCAACGCGGCCATCAACTGATGCATGAAGCCGCTCAACGCCATGGCGTAGGAGCCGCTCACCGGTGAGGCATCGTTGGCCAGGGACAAACTGATCGGGTAACTCATCGCTTGCCCCAGCACCGCCACGCAGTAAGGCAGCCACAGCAAGACAGCGATTCCGCCAGCAAACACACTGCTCAGCAACATCACAGCCGTTCCCGTTAGAACCAGGGTCATGCCCCAACCCATCATTTTCAGCCGCCCCGTGCGAGCGACGAAGCGATTGACCATTAATGCCCCCGCCAGATACGCCACGCTGATTGGCCAACCCAGCCAGCCATATTGCGCCGCGCTCCACTCGAAACGCCCTTGCAGAATCAACGGTGCACAGGTGTTGAAGGCGATGATCACCCCATAACCCAGGCCACCGACCAACGCCGCGTGCAGAAACGGCGGATGCTGCATGATCATGGCGTAGATACGCCAGGCAGATGCCGATGTATCGACCTTTACCCGTGCAGGGAATATCACCCGGTTCAACACCAGCATCAAACCGACTGCGCCAATCGCCAATCCGTAGAAGATCGCCTCCCAGCCGAAGACCACCTGCAACAACGACCCAACGAATTGACCGATGCCCAAAGCAATCACGAAAGTCATGCCCAGCCATGTCAACGCTTTTGCCAGCAATGCACCGCTGAAGCTGTCACGCACCAACACCCGCGCCATCACCGAAACACCGCCTGCCCCCAACCCTTGAACCAGCCGCAACGCCAAGAAGACTTCAACGCTGAACGCCGAGGGAATCGCCGCACTCGCTAGCGCATACACGCAGAGCGCCGCCAACAGCACCGGCTTACGCCCAAAGCGTTCGCCCAGGCTGCCCCACAGCAACATCGGCAATGCCATGCCGACCAAGTAGATCGCCAGCGCCAGCGCGACGTGGTCTTCGGCGGCGGGGAGTGCATTTGCAATCGTGGGGACGGCGGGCAGGTAGCTGCTGATGCCGACTTGGGCGAGGAAGGCGGCACTGCAGGCTATGACAAGGGTGGTGGTATTTTTCAAGACGAGGAAACCGCCAGCGTGAGTTCTGAACAAATCGTCGGAAGTCGGGTTATATGAATCGTGCCGTTTGAAACTCTTCATTTTTGAAACGTGTGTAATTCAGCGAGCACGTTTATTTTCTTCTATCAGACTCAGGAACCTTGAGCAAAATAAACGTATTGTTTCATGGGTCATATCTTGCAATGATTAAGGTTTGATCGTCTAGCGTTTGAAAATTAGGGCGGATGAAGCCTTTTCCTTTATCCCCAAAAGCCGACAGAGCATGCGAGTCGTCCAGATATAAAAATAGACCATAGCGGGATTTAAGGTAGATCAAACCGTCAATATCCGCCTTTCCACCCATGCTGTAGATGCCATCGGCTACGTAGGCGACTTTCTTGTGTTTCTTACATGATTCATCAATGAAGTCTATGTCATTATGCGGCGCTGTTATTACTTCTGTTTCATCCGCGCAGGAGGCCTTCATATAGTTCATTGAATAGTGAGAATGTCTGTCGAATATCATCGTAGGGGGGACGTTTTTGGTAAACGCTCCGCTGGCAAGTAAGGGCAGTAATCCAGCGCTGGCCGCGCTGCAAGATAAGGTGCTCAGACAGATTGAGTCGAAAAGCGTTGAAAGCGCTGTTTCATATTGTTCGAGCATGTCCAGCTTGCATCTATTTTTTGAGTTCGCTACTCGCAGGGTCTTGGCTTTGAGTATCCCTTCGATAGCGCCATCCAGTATTTGCTGGTTGTAATCAAGTCCGAGGTAGGAGGTGGTACAGAAATTTTGAAGTTCACGGCCGTATTGGTCGACAAAGCAGTTGTTGCTTTTGATGATTGCATTAAGTTCACAGGTTAGTCCTTCTTTGGCCGATTCCCAGTCTTGGTTGGAGGTTTGAATGATTTTTTTATAGTTTGAGAATTTGTTGGTTGACCTGGAGCTTTCCATTTTTCTGTCCTTGGCGATGGAGAGAAATAACACTAATGGGAATTTTTTTGAAGGTTAAGTCAGGACTTTCTTTTTGAGGTGACAGTCGGCGGATATTTTGATGTGTGTAACTTCCTACAATTTTCATTGGCGTGTATTCATCTGCACTGAATGGGTAACGAGATCAAGGCGTTTTTTATCGTGGTGTTTCGAGCTATACCCAGAGGCGTCGTACGATTTGATGAAGTCACCTGTCACCATATTGAGTAAGGTGGTAGTGCAAGGGCCTAATGTGACGATAGCCTCCGAAGACCTGTCTCTCAGGTAGTCAAAACCAGCGGGATGAAGGGAGTAGTGGATGAGAGTTCTGTTATTCGGTGCCACCGGCATGGTCGGCCAGGGCGTGCTGCGGGAGTGCCTGCTGGCCGCCGACGTGCAGGAAGTGGTCGCCGTCGGTCGCACGCCCCTGACCCAGGAACACGGCAAGCTGCACCAGGTGTTGCACAGCGACATGCTGGATTTCCAACCCCTGGAAAACCTGCTGCAAGGCTTTGATGCGTGTTTCTTCTGCCTCGGCGTTTCATCGGCGGGCATGAATGAAGCCAGGTACACCCACCTCACCTACGACCTCACCCTGGTCGCCGCCAGCACCCTGGCGCGGCTCAACCCGCAGATGACCTTTATCTATGTGTCCGGCGCCGGTACCGACAGTTCCGAGGCGGGCAAGTCGATGTGGGCACGGGTCAAGGGCAAGACCGAGAACGCTTTGCTGCGCCTGCCGTTCAAGGCGGTGTATGTGTTTCGGCCGGGGGTGATCCAGCCGCTGCATGGCGTGCGCTCGAAGACGCCGTTGTATCAGTGGTTTTATTCCGTGCTTGGGCCGTTGCTGTCGTTTGTACGGCGGCTGAAACCGGGTTGGGTAGTGAGTACCGAGACGGTGGGCCGGGCCATGTTGCAGGCGGCCAGCCACGGCGCGCCGCAGCCGGTGGTGGAACAGGCCGGGATCAACCGGCTGGCCAGCGAGCGTTGCTGATGCTGCACAAGAGTCTGGTGCGTCGGCTGGACCTGATCACGCTGCAGTTGTTCGTCGCGGTGTTCGAGGAAGGCACGCTGACCCGTGCCGCCAACCGCGAAGCCATCGCCGTGTCCGCCGCCAGCAAGCGCTTGATGGAACTGGAGCAGGTGCTGGGCGTGAGCCTGTTCGTGCGGCGGGCCAAGGGCATGGACCTGACGGCCGCCGGTGAAACCCTGCTGCACCATGCGCGGCAGATGCTGTTCAACGTCGAGAAGATGGGCCTGGAACTGGGCGAACACAGCCATGGCGTGCGCGGCTATGTGCGGATGTTGGCCAATCTGTCGGCGATCATTGAGTTCCTGCCGGAAGACCTGCGGGACTTTTCCGAACTGCACCCCGCAGTCAAAACCGATCTGGAAGAACGCCCCAGCAAAGGCGTGGTGCAGGGCGTACTGGATGGCGTCGCGGACCTGGGGATCTGCTCCAGTGACACCGACACCAAAGGCCTGCCCAGCGTGACCTATCGCCACGACAAACTGGTGGTGCTGATGCCGAAGGATCATCCACTGGCGAGCCGCGAAAGCCTGGCCTTCGCCGAAACCCTCGACAGCGACTATGTCGGCCTGCACGCCGCCAGCTCCATCAATATGCGCACCCACGCGGCTGCACGCGAGGCGGGCAAGCTGCTGCGCCTGCGCATTCACGTGCCGGGGTTTGATGCGATGTGCCGGATGGTGCAGGCCAATATGGGCATCGGCATCCTGCCGCAGAAAGCCTATGAATTATTTGGTCGCGCACTGGGTTTGCATGCCGTACCACTGACGGACGATTGGTCGGATCGCAGCCTGATCCTGGTGGTGCGCGATGAAACCCAACTGTCACCGGTCAGTCGATTGTTGTTCGATTATTTGAGCGTTCGCGTTTAGCGAACGCTGCTTGCCAACTGACGGTTGGATTTCTCCTGCATCGGCCCTCTAGTCTTGGCCGCACATTCCAAGAATAAGAGGTACACCCGATGACGGCTCCCCTGAGCGGTATCAAGGTGATCGAGATCGGCACCCTGATTGCCGCGCCGTTCGCCGCCCGGCTGATGGCCGAGTTTGGCGCCGAGGTGATCAAGATCGAAGCCATGGGCCAGGGCGACCCACTTCGCAAATGGCGAAAGCTGCACGAAGGCACGTCGCTGTGGTGGTACCTGCAATCGCGCAACAAGAAGTCCCTGGCGCTGGACCTCAAGTCCCCGGAAGGCCTGGACCTGATCAAGCAATTGCTCGGCGACGCCGACGTGCTCATCGAAAACCTGCGCCCCGGCGGCCTGGAAAAGCTCGGCCTCGGCTGGGACGTGCTGCACGCTCTCAACCCGAAGCTGACCCTGGTGCGTATCTCCGGCTATGGCCAGACCGGCCCGTATCGCGACCGTCCGGGTTTCGGCGCGATCGGCGAAGCCATGGGCGGCATCCGCTACACCACCGGCAACCCGGACTCGCCACCGGCGCGGGTCGGCGTGAGCCTGGGGGATTCGTTGGCTTCACTGCACGGTGTGATCGGCGCACTGATGTCGCTGCTGCGGGTCAAGACCGGCCAGGGCGATGGGCAGATTGTTGATGTGTCCCTGGCCGAAAGCGTGTTCAACCTGATGGAAAGCCTGGTGCCGGAATACGACATGCTCGGCCATGTGCGTGAACGCAGCGGCGGCGCCTTGCCGGGCATTGCGCCGTCCAACACCTACCTGACCGCCGACGGGGCCTACGTGGTGATCGCCGGCAACAGCGACCCGATCTACAAGCGCCTGATGCACACCATCGGCCGCGCCGACCTGGCCGAAGCGCCCGAGTTCGCCCACAACGATGGCCGCGCCGCCAAGAGCGGTTTGCTCGACGCCGCGATTACCCACTGGACCAGCAACCTGCCCATCGAGCAGGTGCTCAGCGCCCTGGAAGCCGCCGAAGTGCCGGCCGGACGCATCTACTCCGTGGCGGATATCGTCAGCGACCCGCATTACCAGGCGCGTGAGATGTTGCTCAATGCCGAGCTGCCCGGCGGTGTATCGGTGAAGATGCCGGGCATCGTACCCAAACTGTCGGAAACCCCAGGCGGCGTGAACTGGCAAGGCCCGACCCTGGGCCAGCACACCGACGAAATTCTTGGCAGCCTGGGCCTGGCCGGTGCCGATATCCAACGCCTGAAAACCTCGGGAGTGGTGCAATGATTTCAGACTATTGCGACCCGCTGATCGTGCAGGAAGTCTCCCCGCGCGATGGCCTGCAAATCGAGCCGACCTGGGTCGAAACAGCGGACAAGATCGCCTTGATCGATCAGCTTTCCCTCGCTGGTTTCTCACGGATCGAAGCCGGTTCATTCGTGTCGCCCAAGGCCATCCCGGCGTTGCGTGATGGCGAGCAGGTGTTCCAGGGCATCGACCGTAAACCGGGTGTGATCTACGTGGCGCTGATCCCCAACCTCAAGGGCGCGCAGCGTGCCGTCGCGTCTCGCGCCGATGAATTGAACCTGGTGATGTCCGCCAGCCAGACCCACAACCTGGCCAATATGCGTATGCGTTGTGAAGCGTCGTTGGCGGCGTTTGGCGATATCACGCGCTTTGCCGCCGACCATCCGGTAAGGCTCAACGGCAGCATCGCCACCACCTTCGGTTGCCCGTTCGAGGGCAGGATCGATGAAGACCGCGTGCTGCGCATCGTTGACGCTTATCTCCAATTGGGCATCCAGGGCATCAGCCTGGCCGACACCACGGGCATGGCCAATCCGCGTCAGGTCGAACGCCTGGTCAAGCGCGTGTTGCAGCGCGTATCCGCCCGTGACCTGACCCTGCATTTCCACAACACTCGCGGTCTGGGTTTGTGCAATGTGCTGGCCGCTTATGAGGCCGGTGCCCGTCGCTTTGACGCGGCGCTCGGCGGCTTGGGCGGCTGTCCGTTTGCGCCGGGGGCGTCGGGCAATATCTGCACCGAAGACCTGGTGAACCTGTGCGACGAAGTCGGGATTCACACCGGGATCGATCTGCCGCACCTGCTGCACATGTCCCGCCGCTTGCCGGCCCTGCTGGGCCACGACCTGCCCGGCCAGGTCGCCAAGGCCGGGCGCAACGGCGACCTGCATGCGCCGCCGGCCTACATCGCCATGCTGTAACGCCGTACCAGACAACAAAAACAATCGGGCGCCGCTGAGCAGCCCGCTGGAGAGAAACCATGAGCACTCATACGTTGCAGGCCGGCGCGTGCCCGGCCGCAGAAATCAATGCCGAAAAAGCCCTGGTCAGCAAGGTCGCCTGGCGCCTGATGCCGCTGATCATGGTGTGCTACCTGTTCGCGTTTTTTGACCGGATCAACATCAGCTTCGCCAAGTTCCAGCTGCAAGCCGACCTGAGCCTGAGCGACACCGCCTATGGCCTGGGGGCCGGGCTGTTCGTGGTGGGGTATGTGATCTTCGAAGTGCCGAGCAACATGATGCTGTACAAGGTCGGCGCCCGGCGCTGGATTGCGCGGATCATGATGTCGTGGGGGCTGGCGACGGCGGCCATGGTGTTTGTCACGGCCGAGTGGCAGTTCTACGGCCTGCGCTTCATCATCGGCGCGATGGAGGCGGGTTTTGCGCCAGGCGTGCTGTATTACCTGACCTTATGGTTCCCGCAGCACTTCCGTGGGCGTATCACGTCGATGTTGTTCCTGGCCTCGGCGTTTGCCGGTCTGGTCGGTGCACCGTTCTCCGGCCTGGTGCTGGAACACCTCGACGGCGTGTTGCAAATGCGCGGCTGGCACTGGCTGTTCCTGCTCGGCGGCTTGCCTTGCATTGGCCTGGGTTTGCTGGTGCTGACGTTGCTCAAGGATCGCATCGAAGACGCCCATTGGCTGACGGCGGCAGAGAAGACGTTGCTGGCAAGCCGTATCGCCAAGCATGAGCCGAACCAGCACGGCGGTTCGCTGCTGTCGGCGATCCGCATCCCCGGGTTCCTGATGCTCGGTTTTATCTACTTCCTGATCCAGGTGGCGTCCTACGGCCTCAACTTCTGGGCGCCGCAATTGATCCGCAGCGCCGGCACCCAGAGCCCGGTGATGATCGGCCTGCTCACAGCGATTCCTTATGTGTGCGGCGCCATCAGCATGGTGGTAATCGGGCGGCTGTCGGATGCCACCGGCGAGCGGCGCAAGTTTGTCTGCGGCCTGGTGGTGCTGGGGGCGATAGGCTTTTTCAGTGCCGGGATTTTTGCCGACCACACCACCTTCCTGATCATCGCCCTGGGCATGTTGGGCGCGGGTATCATCGCCTCGATCCCGACCTTCTGGACCCTGCCACCCAAGTTGCTGGCCGGCGCCGGTGCAGGCGCGGCGGGAGGCATTGCGGTGATCAATACCCTCGGGCAGTTCGGCGGCATTGTCAGCCCGGTGATGGTGGGGCGGATCAAGGACCTCACCGGCAGCACCACCCCGGCGCTTTACGTGATCGGTGTGTGTGCGCTGTTGGCGGCGGCGCTGTTGCTGTGGGGGCTGCCGCAGAAGTTGCGCACCCTCGATAAAGGCTGATCGGCCCATTGAGGGCGAACACTGCAACGGTGGCAAGCCCGCCTGATTCGGTGATGACCGTTCGTCGCACTGACAAGTTTTTTCTAAACCTTTACCGCCCTCAAAATTCGAAATGAGGGCGGGGTGTATTCCCCGCCCCTATTTTTGCCCTGGAGGAACCCATCATGAGCCGCATGGCTATCCGGTTACGCACCGCCAGTTTCGCGATGCTGCTGGGCCTCGGCGCCAGCAATGCTTTCGCCCAGTCGCCTGCTGAATTCATCGAGCAGGCTTCGGCCAAAGGCATGGCCGATATCGAAACCAGCCGCATGGCCCACGCCAAGACCTCGTCCCAGGAAATCAAGGACTACACCATCGAGGTGATCAACGAGCGCACCCTGGCCAACCAGCACCTGGCGGCCATCGCCAAGAAGCTCGACCTGCCCGTGGCACCGCGCGAAAAGATTGTCGATAAAGCCGAAACCCTGATGCCCGAACTCAAGGACGGCGACTCCTTCGATGCGGCCTACACTGCGCAGCAAGTGAAGGAAAACGAAGACGCCATCGCCCTGTTCAAGCAGGAAGGTGCGGCGTCGGATGTGCCGGAAATCAAAGCCCTGGTCGATGAGACGCTGCCCAAGCTGGAGGAGCGTCTGCAAAAAGCCCGTGAATTGGCGTCGACCTATGGCAAAGGTCATCAAGGCGACGGTTGAGCCTGTCTCCTGAACTGAAAAAACGGCGGCTGGATCTTCTCCAACCGCCGTTTTTTCATGCCTGGTTCAAATCGGTCTTGGTCGCTGCCGCATCGTCGGCGGCATGACCACAACTGCTGTTCAGGCTTACCGTGCCGGCGTTGCCGATGCTGCGATATTCCTGGCGCAGTTTTTCCAGTTCCTTGCGATCCAGCCCATCCAGGCTAAGTACCGCATTCTGTGCATCCTTGGACACACGCAGTAGCTCGTCGATCTTGATATGCAGGATGTCGTTATCGCGGTTCTGCGTGTTCTGGATCAGGAACACCATCAAGAAGGTGATGATGGTGGTCGAGGTATTGATGATCAGTTGCCAGGTGTCGTTGTAGTGGAAATACGGCCCGCTCAAGCTCCACGCCAGGATCAGCGCCACTGCCGCGTAGAACGTGCGCGGGCTGCCGGCCCAGCGGGACAGGGATTGGGAGACTGCGGAGAATTTCATGACCGTTTTCCTTGGAAGGGTGATGAAGTTATGGACCGCAGGGAATCTTTGAAATTTCTTTTTACATTTGACCGACGCTTCTTAAAACGCCAATTCGACCTGGCCAGTACCTTCAAGCGCGAGCAAATATTGCTTGGCTTTCAACCCTCCGGCAAACCCGGTCAAGCCGCCCGACGCGCCAATGACCCGATGGCACGGCGCAATGATCGAAATCGGGTTACGTCCATTGGCCGCGCCCACTGCGCGAACGGCTTTAGGGTTACCGATCTGCTGGGCAATTTGGCTGTAGCTGCGGGTTTCGCCAAAGGGAATGGTGAGCAGCGCCTGCCAGACCTGCTTCTGAAAATCGGTGCCGGTAAAGTCCAGCTCAAGTTCGAACTGGTTGCGGTTGCCGGCAAAGTACTCGTGCAACTGGCGTTCGGTCTCCAGCAACACCGGGCTGTCATTGGCCTCGTGCAGTTCACCCAGGCGCACGCGGTTGGCGCGTTCTTCTGCCCAGAGGATGGCGCTGAGTTTGCCAGCACGCGCCACGAGGGTGAGTACGCCGACAGGCGAAGGCATGAGCTTGTATTCGTAGGACATGAGCGGGCTCCTGGGTAGGCGGGGTAGCGTTGAATCTAGACCACGCCGCCCAACTGGAAACTACGTTTCTTGCGATTGAATTCGATTTGTTCAGTGGTCCTGCTGTAACACTTTAAGTGCCGCTGAAGCCAGAAAGCCGGAACGGCTTTTTTCTTCCGGGTGGTGCAGCACATATTCATCGATGCGGTTCAGCAGATAACCGGGCAGCGTGATGTTCAGCTTCTGCGCCTTGCCCAGGTACTTGGTGACATCAATGTCCACCACCGCCCAGGTGCAACCTGCATATTGAGGGTTGGCGGCGTGCAAGGTGACCTTTTGCGCGCTGGGAATCGGTGCACCGTCTTCCGCCAGGATCTCGAAGTGTCCTTCAATGGCTTCGCGGGCCATGGCCATGGCGTCGTCCAGGTCATCGCCGGCGGAGTAGCAGCCGGGAATATCCGGGACTTCCACGCCCCAGGCGTGGTCGTCGTCGCCGGTTGAAATTGCAATCGGGTAAAGCATGTCTGTTGTCCTCCACGGACGGTTAACTCAGCAGAGCCTGTTTCAAAATGCTCTTGGCGGTCTTGTCCAACAGGTCCTTCTTTGGATGGGGAATCGTCACCAGCCCCGGTTTTGTCGGGTGCTTGAAGTGGTGATGGCTGCCTCTGATGCATACCAGATACCAACCGTCCGCAACGATGTGACCTATCAAATATCGGCTATCCACAACACCTCCTTGTGGTGTGTGATGGTGGTGACTATAACCACTGAAATGAAATTATCAACACTCTACCTACCAGTGGTCGATGACCGGCGTTTTGGCAGGTGGTCAAGAGAGTGTATGAGCGCGGCGGAATGGCGCCGCAAGGAGGTATTGCGAGGTTTTGCAGCGGCGTTACCGGACCTTTAGCGTCTGTGCAATGACTGCGAGAAACGCATCAACCAGTACACTTTTTGATTCTGTTCGGGTCAGTACCAACAGCTGCGCACACGCATCCGCTTCCACCAACGGCCTGTACGTCACGCCTTTATTCACCAGGCTCTGCGTACACGCCGGCACCAACGCCACGCCTTGTCCGGCGGCCACCAGCGCAATGATCGAGGTGATCTGCCGCCCGGTCGGGCCTGGGCGTAACGGCTGGCCGTGGTGCCGGTAAAGCTGTTCGATGGACTGGTTGAGCCCCGAGCCATAATCCGCTGGAAACAGAATCAACGGGTAGGCACAGAGCTGCGCCAGGCTGACGTTGGGTTGATTGGCCAACGGGCTGTCGCTGGACACAGCGGCCACCAGGCGTTCTTCACCCAGGGACAGCGCTTGCACCGCTTCGCCTTGGGGCAACAGGCGACTCAGGCCGATATCCAGCCGCCCATCTGTCACCTGCGCACCCAGGCTGCCCGAGGCGCATTCCACCAGGGTCAATTGCACATCGGGAAAGCGTTGGGCAAACGCCTGGATCGCCTGGCTGAACAGGTCCGACAGTGCGATCGAGCTGACATAGCCTAACGCCAGTTGCCCGGCCGTACCTGCCGCGAGTTTGCCGGCGATCACCTGTGCCAATTCCACCTGCTCCAGTACGCCGCGTGCATAGGGCAGGAATGAGCGGCCTTGCGCGGTGAGGGTGACCGTGCGGCTGGTGCGGTCGAACAGCTTGAAGCCCAGCTCGGTTTCCAGCGCCGAGATCTGTCGCGTCAGCGGCGGTTGCGCCAGGTGCAGGCGAATAGCTGCGCGGCCGAAGTGCAATTCTTCGGCGACGGTCAGAAAGTAACGCAGTTTGCGTAGGTCGAGCATCCTGGTCCTTGGGTATTGATCGGTCCGAAATCGGTATTGGTTCAAGACCTGCCGGCCATTCTATAAAGACCTCACAAAATAAAACGAGAGGTTTCATGAAACCGCGCCTGCATTGTGCCCGTCTTGCCCTGTTCCTGTGTGGCTGCGCGGCGTTCCTCAACCTGTATGCCACACAGAGCATTCTCCAGACATTTGCTACGCAGTTTCACATCAGCGCCAAGGCGGCGGGGTGGAGCATCACCGTGACGACGCTGGCCGTGGCGATCACTGCGCCGTTTGTCAGCCGCCTGACCGGGCGCTTCGAACCACGCACGGTGATCAGCGCAGCGGCTTTGCTGTTGGCGCTGCCGTCACTGATGACCGCCTGGGCCGACAGCTTTGCCGAAGTGTTGGTGTGGCGGTGTGTGGCGGGTGTGTTGATCCCGGTGGTGTTCGCCACCAGCGTGGCGTATATCGGCGACCGCTGGCGTGGCGGTACGCTGACGGAGGTCACCAGCCTGTATGTGGCAGGGACCGTGCTGGGTGGGTTCGCCGGGCGTTTCATCACAGGCGTCGTGACTGAATATGTCGGCTGGCGCGAAGCCTTTGAATGGCTGGCGGTGCTGAGCCTGATGGTGGGTGGGTTTATCCAGTTTCTGTTGCCGATGAGTCGTGCGCGATCAGAGAAGGTTCAACCCTCGTTCTCGGCGGTTTTTAGCAAGCCTTTGCTGGCTGCCTACGCCGTAGGATTTTGTGTGTTGTTCTCACAGGTCGCAGCGTTTACCTACGCAGGTTTGTACCTTGGATTACCGCCCTTCAGCCTGGGGCCTGCGGCATTGGGCGCGCTGTATATGGTGTTTTTGCTGGCGCTGATCGTGATCCCCATCGCCGGGCGCCTCAGCAAATCCCGGCCCCACTCCGAACTGCTGAGTGTGGCTGCGCTACTGGGCATCAGCGGCTCGGCGCTGACGCTGGTGCCTTCCTTGTGGTGCATCGTGGTGGGCCTGGCCCTCAGTTCTACCGGCGTATTCCTCGCGCAGTCGGCAGTCAACGCGTTCACCACGGCAACGGCCCGTGACAATAAGGCAGGCGCTGTGGGGGTGTACCTCACGTGTTACTACCTGGGCGGCAGTTGCGGCGCCATTGTCCCGGCATTGATCTGGGAACGCTGGGGCTGGGCCGGGTGTGTGGCGCTGATTATCACCTTCCAGGTGTTGACCTTGCTGATCGCCCTGACCGGCTGGAGGCCCGCCAAACCCCAACTGATCCCGACGCCATGAATGCCATCCCACCCCGCCGTCGCACGCTGATCGCCGGCTGCAGCGCCCACGCCGTGCATGATGGCCTGACCGATGTCATCTACGTGCTGCTGCCGATCTGGCAAACACAGTTCGCCTTGTCCTACGCCCAGGTCGGGCTGTTGCGCGGTGCCTATTCCGGGATGATGGCGGTGTTCCAGCTCATGGCCAGCCGCGCCGCAAAACGCTGGGGCCGAGTGCCGATGCTGGTCGGCGGAACCGCGCTCGCCGGCACGGCTTACCTGTTGGTGAGCCAGGCCACCGGGCTGGTGATGCTATTGCTGGCGCTGCTGCTCGGTGGGCTGGGGGCCAGTAGCCAACACCCGCTGGCGTCTTCGATGATCAGCGATGCCTACGAAGACGGTGGCGGAATCAAGCAGGCGTTGTCCCAGTACAACTTCTCCGGCGACATCGGCAAAACCCTGATCCCCGGTCTGGTCGGCCTGTTGCTCACGCTGATCAGTTGGCGCGCCAGTGCCACGTTGCTGGGGTTGCTGGGGTTGGCGGCGGCGGGGTTGCTGTGGTGGCTTATTCCTGCGCAAACATCCGAAGCGTCCTCGACCAAAAAAGCCAAACCCTTCACCGGAACAGGCTCCGTCACCGGTCTGCGCGCACTGATCCTCACCGGCACCCTCGACAGCGCCGTGCGCATGGGTTTTCTCACCTTCCTGCCGTTTCTGCTGCAGGCCAAGGGGGCCGGCACCGCCGGTATTGGCCTGGCCCTGACCCTGCTGTTTATCGGCGGCGCGTTCGGCAAATTATTCTGCGGCTACCTGGGCGCACGCATCGGCATTATGAAGACGGTGTGGTTGACGGAGGGCTGCACGGTACTGCTGATCGTGGCGGCGGTGTACCTGCCGTTGAGCGGGTTGATGGTGATGTTGCCGGTGCTGGGGCTGGTGCTCAACGGCACGTCTTCGGTGTTGTACGGTGCGGTGCCCGATCTGGCACCAGCAGAGAAACGCGAACAGGCGTTCGCCGTGTTCTACACCGGCACGATTGGTGGCGGGGCGCTGGCGCCGGTGGTGCTCGGCGGGGTGGGGGATGCGCTGGGCGTGACGGTGGCGGTGATGCTGCTGGCCGGGATGTTGGGGGTGACGTTGCCGTTGGCGTGGGTGGTGCAGCGGGGAATTCACTCAAGCGGTTGAGTGTCTGGCGGTATGTCCAGCTCGGGCGGCGTTGGTCCAGGAGCCAACGCCTTGTACAGACTCCAGGCCGCCCATACCACGGGGGAGGAAAGCCGAAAAACACAATGTGCATCTACGCGTTGACCGCTGAAGTCTGATCTTGCGAAGTTGCCTACACGCTCATCGGAACGCGTTGGGTTGTACACCATGGGAAGGCTATTTATGGTTTGTCAGCCGCTACATGCTCGATGGCAACTGCACGCAACGCATAAAGTGTGCCGGTATCCCGAAAGCTACCCGGTTCACTCGCCTGCGTGCAGTTGCCACCCTCCCATCAAATTCAACGCATAAAAAAACCGGCCACCAAAGGACCGGTTTTTTGCATCCCTCGTCAGAGACAACCTGACGCGGAACGAGAGTCTGAGTGGAGCGGGTAGAGGGAATCGAACCCTCGTCGGAAGCTTGGGAAGCTACTGTTCTACCATTAAACTATACCCGCTCAGAGCGGCTGACTTTGTACCAGAAGTTCGCCGGGATTTGAAGTTTTTCTTCAAAAAAATGTGTGGGTTACAGATGTCTCACACATCGACAAGCGAACCCATTGCAGGAGCGAGCTTGCTCGCGAAAGACTCAAGAGCGCCACGTTCTCTCAGGAGACGAGCGTTATCGTTGACGTTCTTCGCGGGCAAGCCCGCTCTTGCAAGGGGGCGTGTTTCAGAGTGCAAAGGCATGTTGTGCCGGGCCGGTCTGATAACGCAATCGGCTGACCTGGCGCTCCGGTTTCAAGAAGCCCACCACCGCATCCCGGCTGTCCCGACAGGCGGCCTTGTGCTCCATGTCCAGGAAATGCCCCGTGGCCTGGATCGTGCTGAAGCTGCTTTTTGCCACATGCTGGCCAAACAGCTTGGCATCCTGGGCGCTGGTGTATTCGTCCCATTCACCGTTCAAAAACAACACCGGGATGTCAATCTGTCTGGCCGCCTTGAGGTAGCACAGGCGGTCACTGTTGAGCACATGGCTGATGTGGAAGTGCATCTGCCCATACTCGTGCTCGGCCAGGCTGCTCACGTGCTTGTAGTTGAAGCGCTTGAACAGTGACGGCAGGTGTTTGCCGATGGTGCTGTTGACCAGGTGGCCGACGCGATCGCGGTCGAGGTTGCCGAGGTAGTCGACGCCGCGTTCCAGGTAGTCGCGCATGGGCGCGTTGATCACTGGGGAGAACGAGCTGATCACGGCTTTTTCCACGCGACGTGGCCGGTGGGCGAGGGCGACCAGGGTGGCGGCACCGCCCCAGGAAAACGACAGCACATGTTCAGCGGCAAAGTGGTCGATGAGCTCCAGCAGGATCTGGCCTTCGACTTCCTTCGTCAGCATCTGCTCATGGCGGTTATGGATTTTGGAGCGACCGGCGTAGGGCTGGTCGTACAAAACCACATTGAACTGCGGGTACAGGCTTTTCACGGTTTGGGCGAAGGATGCCGTGGTGGCCATGGAGCCGTTGACCAGGATGATGGTCTTTGCAGCAACGTCCGCGCGATAGAACTCCGTGTAAACCCGATACTGACCCTGTATATCCAACACAGCGATTTCTGGCCTCATGTCGTAAGACTCCTGGCAAGCGGGTAGGGCGCGCAGATCACTCTGCACGAGCTTTGTGACAGGTAGGCATACGCCTGGAAAAGGAGGGCCCATGTCGATCCGATGACGGCTGGCCGACGGGTGTTGTTGTGACGGGCTGTTTGCCTGGAAGGCCCGTAGATCAAGCGCGGGCGGGGCAAGGTGTTTCTTGGAGGTTATAGGCGACTCGCCAGTCATATTTGAACTGGTGATCCTGATTCAAGCAGTCGAGTCGGTACCTCGCAAGGTGACCTGGCGGTTTTTTGCTATCAGCGGCTGAACGGTCGTCAGACCTGTCGGATTTCGTCGTCAGTCAGCGCCCGATACTGGCCGGGCGCAAGGGTCGCATCCAGCACCAGGGGGCCCATGCGCTCGCGGTGCAGGCCGATGACCTTGTTATCAAAGTGCCCGAACATGCGCTTCACCTGGTGATAACGCCCTTCGATGATGCTCAAGCGAGCGCGTCTCGGCCCGAGCAACTCCAACTCGGCAGGTTGGGTGGTCAGGTCTTCGAAGGCGAAGTACATCCCCTTGGCAAATGTCATTGCGTATTCGGGGCCGATAGCCTGTTCGGTCTCGACGAGATAGACCTTGGGCAACTTGGTCTGCGGTTGCGTCAGGCGCCGCGACCATTGGCCGTCGTTGGTGATCAGCATCAGGCCGGTGGTGTTGAAGTCCAGACGACCGGCAATGTGCAATTCGCCTTTGTCCGGCTCATCGAGTAAATCCAGAACCGTCGGATGTTGCGGATCAGAGGTGGCGCTCACGCACCCCCGGGGCTTGTGCAGCATGAAGTAACGCGCCGGTTTGCCTGCCTGCAGCACCTCATCGTCAACGCTCACTCGGCTGAATTCCCGCACCTCGTGATGGGGGTCGCTGACGGCCACGCCATCCACCGCCACACGCCGCTCAACCAACAGCAGGCGCACTTGCTTGCGATTGAAGCGCGGCAGGTTACTGAGGAAACGATCCACCCGCATTACGTCGGCTCAACCCTACGCAGTTGCTCATCGACCTGGGCACAGCGCGGGCACAGGCAGGCCTGGTTGCGCAGTTCATCGGGCAGGGCCTGGAGCACCGCCGGGTCGATGGTGACGCTGTAGCACCAGCAGGCCTGGTCAACCGTACGTGGGTCAGCCAGGCTGCAGTCGTTGCGTGCACCGCAGGCGGGGCAAAGGGTGGGTGTGGTCATGGGCTGGTTCGGGCAAGGTTGCGGATGATTCCGCCAGGCCCTGTACGATACAGGGCCGTCCCCGCCCAGGCCACTCAGAGCTGGAACTTGCTGACCAGCACGTTGAACGAGGTGGCCAGGCGCGACAGGTCCTGGCTGGAGGCGTTGGTCTGATGGGCGCCGGCGGCCGTCTGGGTGGACAGGTCCTGGATGTTCAGCAGGTTGCGGTCCACTTCGCGGGCCACCTGGGCCTGTTCCTCCGAGGCCGAGGCGATCACCAGGTTGCGTTCATTGATCTTCGCCACGCTGGTGGTGATCCGTTGCAGCGCTTCGCCGGCGTTCTGCGCCAGGGTCTGGGTGTTGTTAGCCCAGGTCAGGCTCTTGTTCATCGCCGCGACGGCGTCGTCGGCACCGGTCTGCACTTCACCAATCATCTTTTCGATATCGACCGTGGACGTCTGGGTGCGATGGGCCAGGGCGCGCACTTCATCGGCGACCACGGCAAAACCGCGACCTTGCTCACCCGCACGGGCCGCTTCAATGGCCGCATTGAGCGCCAGCAGGTTGGTCTGGTCGGCGATGCCACGGATCACATCGATCACCTTGCCGATCTCCCGTACCTGCCCGGCGAGGTCTGCCACCGACTGCGTGGAGTCATTGATCTCAACCACCATCGAGCTCATGCCGGACACGGCCTGTTCCACTTGCTGGCGACCCTCTTCGGCTTCGGTGGTGGCCTGGCGCGAGGCTTCAGAGGTCGAGACGGCGTTGCTGGCCACTTCGTCCACGGCGGCGGTCATCTGGTTGACGGCGGTGGCCGCCTGTTGGATCTCATCGTTCTGGCGGGTCAGGCCACGGCTGCTTTCATCGGTGACCGCACTCAGTTCTTCAGCCGCCGATGCAAGCTGGTCGGACGCGTTGGCGATTTCCACCAGGGTGCTTTTCAGGCCGCCCTGCATATCCGAGAGGGCCATCAGCAGTTGCCCGGCTTCGTCGGTACGCTCGGTGACGATGGCCTGGGTCAGGTCGCCCTGGGCAATGCGTTGGGCGTTCTGCACGGCTTGAGCGATGGGGCGGGTGATCAGGCGGGTGATCAACACACCGATGATGACCGCAATGATGAAGGCCAGCACAATGCCGCTGATCATCCAGGTCAAGGCACTGTTGCGCAGTTCCTCGGCAGCGATGGCGCCTTCCTTGATCTGGCGGTTGTTGGACTCGATCATCACGCGGATCAGCTCGCGTGCCTGGCGGAAGAGTTCATTATTGCTGGTGTTGAGTTGGGTGCGGGCCTGATCGACCTGGCCGCCGTCGAGCATCGCCATGATGCTTTCGGAGTTGCTGATGTAGCTGGGCCAGAGCAGGTCAAGCTTGTCTCCCGCTGCCCGTTCGTCGTCTTCCAGCGGCGTAGCGCGGTAGGTGGCGTACGCAGCCTGGCTGCGCTTGAGTTCCTGGGCGATATCCTGGCGCACACGGTCGCGATCCTGTGGGGAGACGTCGCCCTTGCTGGCATCCAGCAAGCGATACAAGCCACGGTTATGGGCCACTATGCCATTGAGGGTGGCGGCCGTGTTGCTGACCGAGACCAGGTTGTTGGAGAACGTCAGCTCCAGCGCTGACGAGAGGCGAACCACGCCTTTGATCCCCAGCAGGCCCACCCCCAGGGTGACCAGCGCGCACAGTAGGAATGAGAGCAGCAGTTTGGTTGAGATTTTCATGAGTCAGGTCCGGGCAGGGTAGCGAAGGGTGCACGCTAGAGCCTCCCTGGCCCTTGGCGATGTCATAGTGACATCATCGCAATTGAGAAAGTTGCGAGCCAGATAAATTTACTGAATCGATAAAGCGCACGTAGATGTTTCAACCTATTACGAAAACGCACCAGATTCAGTTTTTGATGTCAGATATTTCGTCATTCAATGAAAGTTGAGTGCCGCCCTCCAGCGTCGCTGGAGGCGCTCTTCCGCGGTCCAGGAGGCCGCCATGTATCGACGACTGCTGCTCAGCGCTTTACTCGGTCTGACCCTTTCCGCTTGCGTGCCCTATTACGATGGAGGCCAGAGCTACTATCGATCCGAGGTCTATACCTCACCGGCACCGGTGTATTACTACGGCGGCGGCACGGCGTATCAGTACCGCCGTGATTACTACCCCGCGCCGCGCTACTACGCGCCACAACCGCGCTACTACTCGGCCCCGCGTTATTACCAGCCGGCCCCGCGTTACTACGGGCCGCGTGCCGGTTACCGGCCGTATCCAAACCAGGGCTGGGGCGGAGGTCATTGGGGGAATGGTGGTGGACACGGTCGCGGCTCCGACCATGGAGGTGGCCGCGGCGGTCACCGTTGACGGGCCTGTACGGCAAGCGGCGCATGAAGCGCCGCTTTTTTTTGGGCGCAGCCGTCAGTAATCGGACAGGTCGGCCAGCGGGTGGCGACCTTCCCAGGCCTTGTCGAAGTGGGCCTGCACCACCGCCTCAGGAACGGCGTTGATATCCGGCCAATGCCAATGGGGCGCCTGGTCCTTGTCGATCAGACGCGCGCGCACCCCTTCGCTGAATTCAGGATAACGGCAGCAATTGAGGCTCAGGGTGTATTCCATCTGGAACACCTGGGCCAGGGACAGGTGACGGGCGCGCTGGATCTGTTCCCACACCAGATGGGCGGTCAGTGGGCAGCCTTCGCTCAACGTCTTGCCGGCACGGCTGAACAGTGGATCGGTATGCTCACTCAGCAGGCTCAAGGCGCGCCAGGCACACCGCACGTCGCCCACATCCAGCCATTCGTCGATCTGTGCCCGGCGCGGCAGCCATTGCGCTTCGGGTTGCTGGCTGGCGGCTTCCTGGGCCAGCGCCTTGAGCAGGCTGTTGAGCTGCATCGGGGTCTGTTCCTGCCAGTTCAGTTGCAGCAGGCCATCAAGCAATTCGTCCTGCTGGTCGTCACGCAGGAAACGGTCGGCCAGGCCCAGGTCCAACGCGTCACGCCCGTTTATATGCGCACCGGTGAGTCCGAGGAACAACCCGAGCTTGCCCGGCAGGCGCGACAGGAACTCACTGGCGCCGACGTCCGGGTACAGGCCGATGCTGATCTCCGGCATGGCCAGCCGGCTGCTGGGGGTGACGATGCGGATCGCGGCACTTTGCAGCAGACCCATGCCGCCGCCCAGCACATAGCCGTGACCCCAGCAAATCACCGGTTTCGGGTAGGTGTGCAGCCGGTAATCAAGGCGATACTCCGCCGCAAAAAATTGCGCCGCCAGCGCCGGCACCACACCGGGCTCTTCGCGACAAGCCTGCGCCAGGCTGCGCACTTCGCCACCGGCGCAAAAGGCCTTGGGGCCGTTGCCGCGCAACAGCACGCAGACGATATTCGGGTCTTTGGCCCAGGTGTCCAGGCGACTGCTCAAGGCGAGGATCATCGGCAGGGAAAGGGCATTGAGGGACTTTTCAGCGTCGAGGCTGGCGATGCCGATGCGGGCGCCGTCGCTGCCGGTCAGCTCTTCGAAGTGCAGGTTCATCGTGACCTCAATCGAGAAGGTGAAGGATGAGTATGATCGCTTCGCAGGAAAGTGGCGTCGATGTGTCAGATCAATTGACAAGCGGGGTCGGCTTTCCTAGGGTTCGCCTCATTCTTTTTGACAAGACCATTCACCATGACCGACGACGACCGTATCAAACTCGAACCCAGCTGGAAACACGCCCTGCGGGATCAGTTCGAGCTGCCGTACATGGCCCAGTTGCGCGAGTTCCTGCGCCAGGAACATGCCGCCGGCAAAGAGATCTACCCGCCCGGCCCGCTGATTTTCAACGCGCTCAACTCCACGCCACTGGACAAGGTCAAGGTGGTGATCCTCGGCCAGGACCCGTACCACGGCCCCGGCCAGGCCCACGGCCTGTGCTTCTCGGTGCAACCGGGCATACCGACGCCGCCGTCGCTGGTCAATATCTACAAAGAGCTCAAGCGCGACCTGAACATCGACATCCCCAACCACGGCTACCTGCAGAGCTGGGCCGATCAGGGCGTGCTGATGCTCAACACCACCATGACCGTCGAGCGCGCCAATGCCAACGCCCATGCGGGCAAGGGCTGGCAGTTCTTTACCGATCGGATTATCGAAGTGGTCAGCGAACATCAGCCGCACCTGGTGTTTCTGCTGTGGGGCGCCCATGCCCAGAGCAAGCAGAAGCTGATCGACGCGACCAAGCACCTGGTGCTGACCTCTGTGCATCCGTCACCGTTGTCGGCGTATCGCGGGTTTTTGGGGTGTGGGCATTTCGGCCGGACCAACAAGTTTCTTGAGCAGAATGGTGAGACGCCGATTGAGTGGCGATTGCCGCTGGTCTGATTGAAAAGGGCGGTGCAACGCCGCCTGTACGGCACTACTCGTTGTTTCTACACGGGCTTCACTTTTCTTGCACGCTTCAGAATGCAGGGATACCTGTTAGTTCTGACAGTATTCGTAGTCAGTTCAAACGTATTAACTACTCTTCTCGGCCGTGGGGGCTAGTGCATACCACCCCTTGGTCGACGGCGGCTTACTGCTGATTGCCAAGGAGATTAGATATGACTAAACCCACTGTAACGACGCCAATGCCCGTTAATTCCAGGACTCCTGGGGTACTGGAAGCGGTTGCCCCGGTGGCGCCGGATGCGTTGACTCTGATGCCTGACGATGTTGGTTTCAAGATCTCGGTGCCCTTTCAAAGTACGGGGTTGCGAGTCCAGGTACCCGCCCTGTGGGGGGGGACTGGCATTCTGCTCCCTGGCGACATAACTGCCGTTGTCTGGTACTGGGATGGCGTACCGTTTGACACCAAGCGGCTGGAGGCACCTTACGATGCCACCGACTTGCCTCTCGTTGACACGGTGGTACCGTCCACTCTGATGGATGCCGCTGGCTTGCATAACTTGCACTACGAAGTGTTGCTCAGGGAAAGCAGTGGGAACCCCGGCGAGTCGTCTTTTGTAACCCTGCTGGACAGTGACAAGGTCGGGCCTAATCAGGGGCAGCGTGGCCCACGCTTGCGATTTCCACCTGAAATTGAACAAAACGGGGTCACTGATGATTACCTGAATGACCCCGCCCATAACGATCAAGTGGTGGGCACCATCGTTTCTTCGACCACGCCTGCCTGGCTGGATATGCGATTAGGCGATGTGGTCGAAGCCTACCTGGCTCTTTTGCCTATGCGTCGGCCCTTGCACAGGCATCCACGGCAACAGGATATTGTTGCCAAGACCACCATCACCCAAGCACACAAGGACGGAGCGCCCGTTGAGGTGATTTTCCCCGGGGACGTCCTGCGTGGTCTGGCGTCCAATCGAGAGTACAACGCATACTACTGGCTGCGAGACCGGGCAGAACGCGAATCGGGTCCGTCATTTACCAGCATTTTGTATATCAATTTGCCTGTAACACCTGTTGAGCTGCGCCCGGTCGACCTGCCTCAGTTGAACGACGGACTCATCACACTGAGCGATGCCCGCGAGCCCGGTGGTGTGTTCATGAATATTCCTGAAATATTCGGCTCTGCACCGGGGGACATTCTGCGTCCTCTCTGGAACCTGATTCCTTTGCCTGTAATTGAGATTGCGGCTATTCAGACTTGGCCCATCCCCGTGGGAATCCCGTATTCGGTCCTCGCCACAGGTGGTTTTGAGGTGACGCCGGGGACGATTCGGGCGGGTTACACATGGGAGCGAGTTCCGGCGGCGCCCAGGGACTCGCAACCTCGATTTGTCCCTGTCAACTTGACGGTTGCCGGCTCTGTCAACCCAGACAATCCGCACCCGATCAACCGCTTGCTGGAGACAGTCACGGTCAAGGGGCGAGACGGCGACAACCTGCTGACCCCCAATGACGTGGGCCTCCCTGTTCGGGTCGTGACCTTGCTGTTCGACGAGCCTAATGCCAACGAAACCTTGGAGCTGATGGTAGGTACCCATCCGGTACCGTTGGCCACCTACACCGTGCAGCTCACCGACGTCGCCGGGCAGGAGATCGAGTTTTTCGTCGACTGGGCTGATTTGGCACCCATTGTTGGTAGCGGCGGCATCTTCGCTTTCTTCTATTGGACCTTTAATGGTGTGAACCGCCAACGTGCAGAGGACACCCCGGTGATTGTCAACACTGTGCCCATCGTCGGGTTGCAGGACCTGGAGTACGTTGGTGTCACCTATGGACCGGGGCCTGATGCAGGGTTTATCAGTTGCCCATTGAGGCCTTGGGTTAACGGTGTAGGCGTCTTCATTCCGGGGGACGCTAGCTTGCTGGAAGGCGGTGACCAGGTGGTTCTCGAATGGGCCAGTTACGCTAACCCCAACGGTCATCCGAGTGGCGTCATGCCCGAAACGATTGACACATTTTCCCATACGTTGAGTTCCACAGAGGCTCGGGATGGTTATGAGTTCAGAGTTCCCTTCGACCCCTACATCCTGCACCCAGGGTTGGTGAAACCACCTACCGGGCAAACAAATCCTCGATATGGTTCAGCCAAAGCGCGGTACCGGGTGATGAAACCCGCAGGAGGCGGGATGGGGTGGTCTCCTTACAGGTTGGTGGCCATTACGTTGATCCGTCCTGGTGGCCGGCCGCCTTGCCTTTCGGATGATTGAAGCCGCGCGCACTGGCGTTACACCCGTGCGCGCTTCAAACGCTCGGCACCTGTTAAGTTTGACAGTTACGGGTGATCGAAAACTCACATTTAATGGGCACGAGATCAGCAGGTTCGCAAGACCAGGTAGTTGTCGGTCGTAGTTCGTTCTTCCCGATAGACGACCCGGGCTGACCGGGGTGAAAACTTGTTCCTACCAGGAGTGTGCACCATGTCCAACAAGCCCCAAAACATCATCAATAAAAAAACGTCCGCGCAACCGCAGTTTCCCATGGAAGATTGGGAAGACCCCGTCATTGATCCCACACTTGAGCCTGCCCCTTTGATCGACGGGTTGTTACCCGCTATTCCTGGGGACTCACATAAGAATATTGTGGACAGGGACATGCAACTGCGGGGCGTGGTGCTGTCCATCCGGCTGTGGGATCGGAGTGGCTTTCTCAATCTCTTTGAAACACTCACCGTATTCGTTAACGGCAGGCCTATAGAGATCAGGACCTATGACCGCACAGACGCTCTGACAGACCCTGTGATGGTGGATCTAGGGCCTAAATCCGCGTTGCAGACTCATGGCATCAAGGACATCCAGGTGCATGTAGTCAATTTCGGCGCCAATGACGTTGACTACAACATCATCCGGGTCTATGTGGATAAGCAGGACCCTAACTACAACAACCAACCTGGTTTGATCACACTGGAAGATTACGGTTCGGAACTGACTCCTGCCGACTTGGACGGAAAAGACGGTCTGGAATTCACTATTCCTGATCCTGCCGATCGTCGCGGGGGAGATATTTATAGGGTTCATGTCGGGACGATCGCACACCCGCTGGAGAATAAAGTTCCGTTGACAGGAGCCATTACGGGGACCATTCCCCCCGCGATGATCCTGGCAAAGTCAGGCGAAATCCCCGTGCAGTACATCCTGGAGGATCGTTCTGGTAACGCCACAGTCCTCTCCCTTGCGGCTTATGTGCGGGTCAGACTCAACGATCCACCGCAATTCGGTGCTGTCTCGGTGTTGGAAGCTCCTCTCATCGATAAAGAGGAAGCCCGCAACGGTGCGACGGTGCGCCTGGCAAACCTTACCGGCCATCTGCCCTCCGATTTCTTGGTGGTTCGCTGGGGAGCGGATGTGATCTACCGGGAACGCATCGGCATGGGCGTCTTCCCGCTGGACATTCCCGCAGAGTTTGCGGCCATTGCGGCAGGTGGGGACTTTTACACTGCGGACATTAAACTCACCGTTGAACGCGAGGACGGTAGCACTTACCCAGGGCCAGACACGCAGGTAGACGTCGACCTGCGTGAGCCGGGCGTCACCAACCCGGACCCAGGCCCGGTAGACTCCAACCTGGCCAAGCCTGATCTGATTGGCGGAGGACCGCTGCCAAGGCCACTCAATCGTCTCTCGGAAAAAGACCGTGGATTTGATGCCACCGCAACCTTCTTGTTGCCACCCGGCCTGGAGACAGGTGATTTCATTGACTTTGTCTATGCGGGCAATGTTGTCGCCACCTATCCTGTGACGGGGGCCGAAGCCCCAGGGTTTATCGTGACGGTTACCGTGGACTGGGATGACATCGATGTGACGGGGAACGGTACTATTCCCCTTTTCTGCCTCATCCGTGATGCGGTCAATTACAAACATTCGCCACATCGAGACGTCGTCGTAGAAGTCTTCAATCTAAGCGGCCTGGCCGATGCGATCTTTAGTAACGCCCAGCCTGTTACCGGCCAGACGAACTTCAGCTACTACATCAATTGCACAAGAAGTCCTTGGATGGGTGTGCCCATCCAGGTCCTGGATCCTGGATTGCTCCAGATCGGCGATGAAGTGATGATTGAGGCGGTCAGGTATGTGTATGTCCTACCTACTGCACCGATCGGTGTGCCTGTCGGTCCGCCCATAGAGAGTGCGTGGTTCAAACTCAACAGTTCAGATGTCAATCTTGGTCTGGTTGTGCCAATGGATTTGAGAGCCTGGTTCGAAGACCACACGGGTACTACAGGTCGAGGCTATGTCGGCGTGCGCTGGAAACTTTATCGCCCCTCGACAGGCGATAGGGGCATCTCCGATGAGGTCAGGGCGGCCTGGGACCTCGTCGGTACTGGCGGTGGTGTGCCGGGTAGTTGCGTTCCGGGGGCGTCACGTCGCAGCGGTACGCTTTGAAGCAACGATGAAGCCTCATCCTTTCTGATTGAAAGGGTGAGGCTTTTTTGTGTAATGACCTTTAGTCGCTACCTGTGTGACCTTAAGGAAAGTCCTACAGGACTCGGGAAGTCAGGTCTTTAGTCTCTGCGCCGAAGAAAACGGAAACCTATTCGATACGGGATCCGGATTCGAACTGGTATTTACTTCTGAGGCTACATGGCATGACTTCTATTGCTTCCCATCGTTTTCGCTTGTCGCGTTTATCGTCAATCATCAAACTCATGGCGGTTGCTCCGCTCTACCTACTGAGCGAGCAAGCGCTCTCCGCGATCGTCGTAGACGGTAACGTCGGTAGCGGCAAACATGACGTCTATCCCGGTACAGGCGCTACCGACTACATTGCCCGGAACGGTGCGACGCTCACTGTCCACGACGGCGCGACGGTCAAGGAAATCCGTGCTACGACCGGCTCCAATCTGACCATGACCGGTGCCACCGTGACCTCGGCACACGCCTCCCAGGCGGCGATTACCCTGGCCAACTCGAACGCAGTCATCACCGGCACAAAGATTACCAGCCATTTCAGCGGCGGCTTGAACGTGGCTCGCCAGACGGGCACGACGACTGGTTCCTACGCACAGGTCAATGGCAGCGAAGTCATCGGTGCGACCTGGGGAGCCAACGTCACCTCCCATAGCCTGCTGGAACTGAATAACTCTACGTTGACAGGGCAAAGCCAGCAGGGCCTGGTGCTGCAGGGGGGGGCGGCGATTGCGACCGGCAGTGAAATTACAGGGGCTACCAGTGGCGTGGTAATGACGGGTGAAAGCCTGACCGTGCCTGCGACGCCTCAATTGACCCTGGACGGTTCGCGGGTGGTTGGGCTCAATGGTCCGGCAATCAGCGTAGAGCGACCGTTCACTGCTGAAATCGACGTGCGCAATGGCTCCACCCTGGTCGGCGGCAACGGCAACATGCTCGAGCTGACGGGGGGCGGCAACGCCAACATGCGCGTCAACAACAGCGCCCTGACCGGCAACATCCAAGTGGGCACCGGCAGCGCCCTGGACCTGAGCCTCGACCACGCCATCATGAACGGCGACGTGATCAACAACGGCGGCAGCGCCAGCGTTGGCCTGAGCAACGGCTCGATCCTCACTGGTCGCCTGGAGAACGTCGACAAGCTGGCGATCAACAGCGACGCGACCTGGGTGATGGTCGACAACCAGCAAGTGGGCGACCTGTCCCTGAGCGGCGGCAACGTCAAGTTCGGCGACCCGGGCGTGTTCTATCAACTGGACGTGGAAAACCTGTCGGGCAACGGCACCTTCATCATGACGGCGGATTTCTCCACCTTGACCGGTGACTTCCTTAACGTCACCGGGACGTCGTCGGGTGACCACAAACTGCTGATCGCCAGCAGCGGTGCCGACCCCTTGAGCGATGACCGCCTGCACGTGGTACACACCGCAGATGGCGGTGCCAAGTTCAGCCTGCTGGGTGAACGCGTGGACGTGGGGACCTACTCCTACAGCCTGGTCAACGACAACGAAGGCAAAGACTGGCTGCTGGACCCGGACAGCAAGGTCATCAGCCCGAGTACCCACTCCGTTCTGGCTCTGGCCAACGCAGCGCCGAGCGTGCTCTACGGTGAAATGACCAACCTGCGTACCCGCATGGGGGAGTTGCGTCACAGCGATGGCAAGTCCAGCGGCTTGTGGAGCCGTACGTACGGCAACAAGTTTGAAGTGAACAACCGCGATAAAGGTGTGCAGTACAACCAGGTCCAGCGTGGCTTCACCCTGGGTGCCGACGTACCGTTGTCCGGCGGCGACGGCCAATGGCTGGCAGGCTTCCTGGCCGGTCACAGCACCTCCGACCTGGACCTGAACCGTGGCAGCAAAGCCACCGTCAACAGCTACTACGCCGGTGGTTACGCCACGTGGCTGGACGCTGAGAGCGGCTTCTACTTCGATGGCGTGCTCAAGTTCAACCGCTTGCACAACGAGTCCAACGTGGCAATGAGTGACGGTAAGAAAGCCAAGGGCAACTACACGCAGAATGCGGTAACCGCCTCGGCCGAAGTGGGCCGCCACATCAAGCTGGACGACGGCTTCTTCGTGGAACCTTACGGCCAATTGGCCACGGCGATCATCCAGCGCCAGAGCTACGAGCTGGATAATGGCCTGCAAGCCAAGGGCGCGCGTACCGCTTCGGTGGTGGGCAAGGCCGGTGTGACCGCCGGGCGTGACATCCAACTGGACGGAGGCAGTGTGCTGCAGCCGTACTTGCGGACTGCCGTTGCCCATGAGTTCAACCAGAGCAACAAGGTGTCGGTGAACGGCAACAGCTTCAACAACGACCTGTCGGGTACCCGGGTTGAAATGGCAGCCGGACTGGCCATGGCCGTGTCGAAGAACTGGAAGGTCCACGCCGATGTAGAGCGCAGCATGGGCAAGAGCGTTGACCAGCCGTGGGGGGTGAATGTGGGGGTGCGGTATGACTTTTGAGAGCGCATAAATGAAAAATGCCCCGGGCTGTAACGCACGGGGCATTTTGTTTCTGGGTGATTAAAACTCAGGTGTTTAAAACCGCTACTGTGCCACCCACGCCATTGATCACATAAAGGGTGGAACCGTCATTGCTGATAGCCACTCCGTAGGGACCATTGAACCCCGAGATGGCATCGATCACCCTTTCCTGAATGGTATCTATTATTTTTACCGTATTATTATTGTAGTCGGTAACATAGGCGAGTGGCTGGGTAGGGTGCATGACGATGCCGAATGGATTGGAAAAATCGGAAAGGATACTGCGTCTGGTATTGGAGCCCGCATTAATTATATGAACACTCGCGCCGCTGCTATTAGCCACGTACAGCGTAGGGTTTGTGCTGGTGTTGTGCGGACTATAAGCCATGTCTCGAGGGTTAGTGAATCCTGAAATTGATGCTACTGCGGCATTGGACTGTGGGTCAATAACAAAAAGTGTGTTTCTGGTGCCTGCATAAAGTCGGGTTTGGCTTGGGTTGAAAGCCAGCCCGGCAGCGTTGGTATACCCTGATAACGTATGTAGGCGCCTGCCATCGAGCGCGTCATGGGTATACACAGCGTGTGAAGCATTACAGGACACATATAGGCGTGAGCCATCTTTGTTCAATAGAATAGAATAGGGGGCGGCAAACCCCGGTATCTGATTGATGAAGGCATAGTTGGTCGTGTTGATGACTGTTACACGTTGTGAACCTAAGTTGCACACGTACAATCTTCCGCCATCTGGACTTACAGTGATTGCATAGGGCCTGTTTAATCCAGTGATGGTGTGAATTACCTTGTGGGAGGCTGTTGAGATTACCGAGATGGTGTGAGAATCATGGTTGGTCACGTAGACCCTGCTTCCATCTGGGCTGAGTACCAATCTCCTAGGGGTTGCACCTACATCAATGTGAGCAACAATCCCCGCCTGTCTTTTAATACTGTAGGGTGGTGCATACAAGCGCACGGTAGAGTTTTGGCTATTGAGTCCATCCATTGAGACCTGTGTTTTAATGCGAAGGAGGCTCCCATTTGGGCGTGATTTCAGGTAGTCGTTGGGGATAGAGGTGACGATTTTTCTGGAGTTGTACTCTGTGAGCGTTACCGGGTCGCCGTCACGCACCAGATAATCCGGTGTTCCATCATCATGCTCAAAAGATATCCAAACGGGCTGACCTCGCTGCATAAAGGGGTATTCGAGCACTTGTACCGTGTTGGCAGTATTGGCGTCGACTTGACCTCCTGACGCTTGGGGAATGCTCACCACGTTCGCGGCGGAGTTAGGGAGTGCTTGTATTTCCAGGTCCAATGGGTCTGACAGTAACTTCGCATTTCCCCGAGTTACCCTGTATTGTACGATAACGTGTCTTTCCAAGTTGGCGGCGATCACTGAATTGCTTATCTGAAAGTCAACAAAACCATCCGCCGCGTTTCCATACTTCGGCGTAATCGTCGGCGTTCCCAAACCTGGCTTGCCTGTAAAATAGGGTTGAATCAGGTCGCTGTTGAGCATTTTATAACGCACGCGATACGTAGCTACGGGTGGATTTAGCACGTGAACAGGATTCATCGTCGCACTTTTGCCTTGCTCTATAACAGTCGACTCCAATATTTGCGGCACTGGAAGATTCAGCGGCGCCCCAACTCGCATATCCACTGCATGGGAAATACGCGTACGTTCATTTGCCTTGGTCAGTGTGTAATAAAGCCTGGCTGATTTGTCGAGGTTTTTTACCACGACAGAACGTTCGATATCGAAGTATAGGTCTCTCCCCACCCAGATGGGAATAATGAGGAAAGGTTTAGTGGTGCTGCCACCCGCTGCCGAACCTTCAAAATGCAATGTAACGGTACTGCCTTGAGTAAAGGCCGAGTTGCGCTTGACAAAAACGGTTGCACCAAAAAGGCTCACGGATGGATCAAACACATAATCTGGTTTCGGGGCCTCCTCAATCTCAACAGGATCAAATGAAGGGACAAGTTCGCCTACATCAAAGGTGGCAGGTTCGGACGGACGAGTTCCGGCCTCATTCGTGACTGAGTAATGAACGTCCAGTGTGCCTCCTTCAAGACCGGCAATGTCGCCGTTGGGACCGTTTGTGATGTTGAAGATAATGTTGCCTGTTCCGGCGGGTCGCGGCCCTACTTCTCGATAGTAACCGGCTCCATTAGCGTAGGTCCCAATTAAAATCAACATCACCGCGTCGGACGGGTCTTGTCCTGGATAGTGATTGATCCAGACGGTAATCGATGCAGAGTCTGCCGGTATATTGCCATCTGGTGCCTGAAGAATTATCGCCGGAGGAAGCTCGACCGGGATCGCGTGGCCAATGATGTCATATACATTGACTCTCGAACGACGATGAGGTGTGACCCCTTCGCGCATACGTTCGAAGTGAATACGCAGGGTTCCGCCGACCAGTGTTTCTAAATCCTTGAAAGGCAGGGAAATATACTTGTTAGTAAAGACTGAGTCGATGGTGCCGGTATATTCCTTTTCGACACGGGTTCCTGCGGCGGTATATCCCACTGCAATTACTTTTATTACATCGAATTTTAGGAAGTCGTTGCCAGGGACATTAATAACGATGGTCGCATCTTCACCGTCCAGTAGGCCAATATCTACCTTCCCTTCATCGTTAACCTCAGCGATAAAAGGTGGAGCTAAAAGAGGATGTGGGTTGCCGACAAAAGACTCGACAATTGTCAGCGGGGAGGGGGAAACTGTTTTATTCCCAGCTTTGTCTATCACATAATGTTGAATGATCACGGCGCCGTAGCCGACTTCTTTCCATTTGGCATCGTAGACGGTGATGGTGATTGGGGCCGTACCTTTCGCTTCGTCCTCTGTTACTTCGTGTCTCACAACATGGCCGTTGAGTCTCAGCCAAATTGTATCTTGTGCGGCCCAATCATAAAGCGGGTTCAGACCTTGTCTATTTGGGTACTTGTGGATCTGTATCTTGACACCCATCTGAGCATCTTCTGGCTGCACGCCATTTTCGATGATGTGTTTCTCCAATTGCGGTGCAGTTATATAGTCGTGATAAGTTGCATCGTCTGGGTTGGGCCCGGCAGGTTCAACATCGTCAACAAAGAACCTGAATTTTTTCGTCTCCGCGTCGCCTCCGCCAGCGCGCGTGACCCTGAAAAAACAGGGAAAAACGGGACCGTATTCAAGCCATGCGAGTGACACATACAAGGAAATCGATAACCCCGCCGAAGCTTGGGTAGCAGAAACTGTCGTAAAGGCAGCTGGCTCAATAGCACTTCCGAAGAACAGCTCGACGAAATCATTTTCTATCATATCCAAGTATGGATTCAGAATACACAAGAGACCTTTTTCAGGGTGGAGATTTTTCGCTGCTTTATTGATCCCGCCATCGTACTCAGTATAGGGCTGCCTGAGGCCGGGTATATTTAATGATAATTCTTCGAACGCGACAGGGGGGATATGCTCGGGTTTGCTGAGGTCGAATTCGTAGACCTCTTCATCCTGCGTTTTGGGAGTGCCGAAGTTGGTTGTGATTGGTGTACCGGTAACGGTTGTCATGATCGTGATCCCTGATTGAAATAGAACGCTGGCTCATCGCGCATGCGGGGAGTTCGGATTTCATTCAAAGCCAGGGGCAGTGCGGCGACAAGCTGTGAGAAATGACAGTGCCGACCAGCGGTAGCGGCCCAGGACGGGCTACTTGAAACAGGTGGATTACGGTTGCCGGTTCCAGTGCCTGAACAACGGCTCCGCCAGAAACAGCACAAACAACAACCGCATCACCTGCATCGCCGTCACCAACGGTACCGACAGTTGCAGGGTCTCGGCCGTGAGACTCATCTCGGCAATGCCACCGGGCATCATGCCCAGGGTCAGCGAGCGTAAATCCAAGTGAGTCACTGCACTCAGCCCCACCGCCGCCAACGTCGCCAGCGCCATGGTCAACGCGGTGCCAATCAAGGTGCGCCCCATGAACGACGGCGCCCGACGAAAGAACTGCCGGTTGAAGTGGCAACCCAGGCCACTACCGATCAACCACTGGCCAATCTGGCTGCCGCCATCGGGCAGGCCGATATGCAGGTCCCAGACCACGCTGGCTGTGGCACTCACCAGCAACGGCCCGAACAACCAAGGGTTGGGCTGGCGCAAGCGCTGCCAACCCCAGGCGACCAAGGCGCCCAGCGGAAACAGCGCCAGCAGCCACGGCCAGTTCACCGGCGCCGGATGAAACTGCGGTGTACCGCCTTCCAGCAAGTACTTGAAAATCGCCGGCACACACAACACCACCATCAGCACCCGCAGACTCTGCCCTGCCGCAACACGGCTGAGCACCGCACCATTACGCGCGCCGAGGTTGACCATCTCACCGGAACCGCCGGGCATGCTCGAGAAGAACGCCGTGGCGCGGTCTTCACCGCTACGGCGCATCAACCACACGCCCACCACGCTCGACAGGCTGGTGACCAGTGCGCCGAAGAAGATCAGCCCGAAGTGGCTCATCACCTGTTCGATCACCACCGGGGTGAAGTGCAGGCCGATTCCGATGCCCACCACCCATTGGCCGCATTTGCGCCCGCCGGGAATCTCCGCCAGCTGCCACGGCGTGAGGCAGCGCACCAGGATGATCGCCAGCAGCGAACCGACCATGTACGGCAAAGGCCAGCCGACCAGGCTGGCCAGGAATCCGCCGGCCAGGCCGACCAGCGGTGTGCCCCACCAATGTTTAAAGGTGACCTCAGACATCGGCCACGGCACGACGCTGCAGGGCACGTTTACGGTAGATGCGCAGCAACGGGAAAGCCAGCATCAGCGCGGTCAGTACCCACACACCAAAGGTGATCGGGCTCGACCACAGGATCTGCAAGTCACCGTTGGAGATCGACAGCGCACGGCGCAGGTTCTGCTCCATCAGGCCGCCAAGGATAAAACCCAGCAGCACCGGCGACAGCGGGAAGTCGAGCTTGCGCAGGATGTAGCCGAAGATGCCGATACCGACCATCAGGAACAGGTCGAAGGTGGTGGCGTGCACCGCGTATACCCCGATGGCGGTGATGATTGCGATCACCGGTACCAGCGCCCAGTTCGGCACGGCGAGGATGCGCGTGAAGATGCGGATCATCGGGATGTTGAGGATCACCAGCATGATGTTGGCGATGAACAACGAGGCGATCAGGCCCCAGACGATGTCCGGTTGCTGTTGGAACAGCAGCGGGCCCGGGGTGATGTTGTACAGCGACAGTGCGCCGATCATCACCGCGGTGGTGCCCGAACCGGGGACGCCGAGGGTCAGCATCGGCACCAGGGCACCGCAGGCGGACGCGCCGATGGCGGTTTCCGGAGCGGCGAGGCCGCGCATGTCGCCCTGGCCGAATTTACCGCTGGCACCGGCCAGGCGTTTTTCGGTCATGTAGGCAACGGCCGAGGCCAAGGTAGCGCCGGCACCCGGCAATACGCCCATGATGAAGCCGAGCAGGCCGCAGCGGATATTCACCACGAAGACCGCGCCCGCTTCTTTCAGGTTGAACATCATGCGCCCGGTGGCTTTGACTGCCTCCTGCCCACGGTGGGTTTTCTCCAGCAGCAACAGGATCTCGCTGATGGAGAACAGGCCCAGTACCAGCACGACGAACTGGATGCCGTCGGTGAGGTGGATGTTGTCGCCGGTGAAGCGATACACACCGCTGTTGGCGTCGATGCCGACCGCCGAGAGGAACAGGCCGATCAGTGCTGCCACAAAAGTCTTCAGCGGTTTGTCGCCAGCCATGCCGCCGAGACAGACAATTGCGAACACCATCAGTACGAAATATTCCGCCGGGCCGAAGGCAATCGCCCATTTGGCCAGCAACGGCGCAAACAGCACCATGCCGCAGGTGGCGATAAACGCGCCGATGAACGAACTCCAGGCCGACAGCGACAGCGCCACACCGGCGAGGCCTTTGCGGGCCATGGGGTAGCCGTCGAGAGTGGTCATCACGGTGGACGCTTCGCCCGGGATGTTCAGCAGGATCGAGCTGATGCGCCCACCGTATTCGCAGCCCAGGTACACGGCTGCCAGCAGGATCAGCGCCGATTCCGGCGGCAGGCCCAGGGCGAAGGCGATGGGGATCAACAGCGCCACGCCGTTGATCGGGCCCAGGCCCGGCAACAGGCCGACCACGGTGCCGATCAGGGTGCCGCACAACGCGGTCACCAGGTTGTAAGGGGACAGTGCAACGCCGAAGCCCTGGCCCAGGTAGCCGAAAGTATCCATGTCAGTTCTCCAGAACGTCGAGCAGGCCGAGGGGCAGCGGTACATCCATGGCTTTGTCGAACAGCAGGTACAAGCCGATGGCCATCAACGTGACGATCACCACGCTGGGCAACCAGCGACCACCGTACAAGCGCGCCATGGGGATGCCGATCAGCATGCTGCTGAGGATGAAGCCCAGGGGTTCGAAGGTGCCGGCGAACACGATCAACAGCGCGACGCACACGCCGATCTTGATCAGGGTTTCGCGGTCCAGCGCGGGTTCTTCTTCGGTGTGTTTGGTCGGCTGTGGACGAAACAGCATGTAGATCAGTGCCAGACTCATCAGCCCGAGCATCAGCAGCGGGTAGGCACGCGGCCCCACCGGCTCGTAGGAAAACGACGCCTGGTACGGCCAGGCCATCAGCGCCAGGCCGGCGCAGGCCAGCAGCAGCGCGGCGGCGAAAATGCGTTGTAAGAGCATGTGGAACTCCTGGGCCACGCCGCTTGGCTAAAGGGCGTGGCCGCACAAAAGAGGGGCGATTACTGGATCAGGCCAAACTCTTTGGCCAGCACTTTGTAGTCAGCCACCTGTTTCTTCACGTAGGTGTCCAGTTCCGGCCCGGTCATGGCGAACGGGAACAGCTCGCGTTGGTCACGCAGCTTGGCGAACTCCTCGGAGGCCAGCAGTTTGTCGAACGCCTCTTTCCACCAGGCGTAGTCGGCATCGCTGACTTTTGGCCCGAGGTAGAAGCCACGCACCACTGGCCAGACGATGTCGTAGCCTTGCTCTTTGGCGGTCGGAATGTTCTTCATTTCCGGCTCGTCCAGGCGCTGTTCGGAGAACACCGCCAGCAGGCGCATGTCGCCGCTCAGGATGTGCGGCATGGAGTCGGAAATGTCGGTACTGCCCACCTGGATATGGCCGCCGAGCAGAGCGGTGGCAATTTCACCGCCGCCTTCAAGGGCGACATAACGCAGTTCGCGCGGGTTGATTCCGGCAGCCTTGGCGATCAGCGCGGTTTGCATCCAGTCCTGGCTGCCGACGGTGCCACCGGAACCGATCACCACGCTGCCCGGATCTTTCTTCAAGGCTTTGACGAGGTCGTCGAGGGTTTTGTAGGGCGAATCGGCTTTCACCGCGATAGCCCCGTAGCTGGTGCCGACCGCCGCGAGCCAGCGCACGGCGCTTTCATCGAAGCGGCCGAACTTGCCCTGGGCCAGGTTCAACAGCGAACCGCTGGACCAGGCCACCAGCGTGCCGGCATCCGCAGGACGCTGGGCGACCACGGCGTTGTAGGCCACCGCGCCCACCCCACCGGGCATGTAGGTCACGCGCATCGGCTTGCTCAGCAGCTTCTCGTTGACCAGCGCGCTTTGCGCCAGTTTGCAGGTCAGGTCAAAACCACCACCCGGCGAGGCCGGGGCGATGCACTCTGGGCGCTTGGGTTCGTCAGCGGCCAGCAGTTGGCCGGCGAACAGCATGCAGCCGGCGGCGAGGGCCAGTTTACGCAGTGAAAGGGTCATGGTTATCTCCGTCGTTGTTGTTATGAATGGCTTACCAGGCACTACTTACCAAAGTGCAACGCTGTAGCTGACCAGCAGACGCACTTCGTCCGCATCACGGGCCGAGTAGTTGGAGCGGTACGTGGCGTTGCGCAGGCGCACGGCCACGTCCTTGAACGTGCCGGCTTGCACCACATACTTGATCTCGGTGTTGCGCTCCCACTCCTTGCCGGTCTCGCCGTTCTTGAGCTTGATGTTGTCACCTGAGAGGTAACGGCTCATGAAGCTCAGGCCGGGAATGCCCAGCTTGGCGAAGTCGTAGTCGTAGCGCGCCTGCCAGGAACGCTCTTGGGCGCCGGCAAAGTCGTTGATCTGCACGAAGTTGATCAGGTACGGGTCGCTGCCATCCACATAGGGGAAGGCGCTGTCACCGGACATGTGCTGGTAGCCGGCGCTGAGCTTGTGGCCGTTGAGGGCATAGCTGAACAGGCCGTTGAGGGAGGTGTTGTCGATCTTGCCGCCACGGGCGGCGCCAGTGTCATCGCTGATGGCCAGGCGCAGGTCGGTGCCGAACGTACCGGGACCCATCGGGCGCGCAGCCACCAGGCCGAGGAAGTGCTGGCGGTACACGTCGTCGAGTTGGGCGAAGTGGTAGCTGCCGGTGATCTTGTCGGCGAACTTGTAGTCGGCCCCGCCAAAATTGAAATGCTTGCCGGTGGCGCCGCTGACGAAGCGGCTGTTCTTGTTGTTGAGGGCAATGTCCTCGTAATTGGTGTCGTCACGGTCCTTGGCTTTGTCCAGGCGCCCGCCGGTGAACACCAGGTTCTTGAACTCCCTGGAGGTGATCAGGCCGCCGTTGAAGGTTTGCGGCAGGATGCGCCCGTCGTTGGGCTTGAGGATCGGCAGCTCGGGGATCAGCGAACCGATCTTCAGCTCGGTGGCCGAGATCTTCACTTTGCCGGTCAGGCCCAGCTTGGAATATTCGTCGGCGGCGCGGCCATCGTCATGGGTGGGCAGCAGGCCGGTGCCGGTGCGGTCGGGGCTGGAGTCGAGCTTGACCCCGAGCATGCCCAGCGCATCCACGCCGAAGCCTACGGTGCCGTCGGTGTAGCCCGATTGCAGGTTGAGCATGAAGCCCTGGGCCCACTCGTCGCGCTTGGATTGCTGCGCGCTGGTGCCATCGCGAAAGTCGCGGTTGAAGTACATGTTGCGGGTTTCCAGGGTCGCGCTACTGTCTTCGAAGAAGGCAGCCTGGCTAAGCGGCGAAAAGCCGGCAAGGGTAGCAGCACTGGCGAGGGCGGTCTGGGTCAGGCGAGAAAAACGAACAGGCGAGGAGGCCTGGGGCTGTGTCGACAGCATCGTTGTGTACTCCGTTATTGTTCTTATTTTTGGCGAAAACGCTTCGAGGCGTTTTTCGGGCGCTGCGGATAAGGCAGCTTGGCGGGCATAGACCACCGAGGCTGGATGCTAAAGGGCGAAGCTTTCACTAACCTTTCAGTCGGCTTTCAATGTTTTCGGGCTTCACAGGCCGGTCGGCGCCTGTAAACTGCCCGCCAAAGCGTGGCACCGACCACCCCTGAATGAGGTAGCAATCCATGCGTGTCTTGCTGGTTGAAGACCATCTGCAACTCGCCGAAAGTGTTGCGCAAGCGCTCAAGAGCACGGGTCTGACCGTTGACGTGCTGCACGATGGCGTGGCGGCGGACCTGGCCCTGAGCAGCGAGGAGTACGCGGCGGCGATCCTCGATGTGGGGCTGCCACGCATGGATGGTTTCGAGGTGCTCGCACGTCTGCGTGCCCGTGGGAAAAATCTGCCGGTGCTGATGCTGACGGCACGCAGTGATGTGAAAGACCGCGTGCACGGCCTCAATCTTGGGGCGGACGACTATCTCGCCAAACCGTTCGAACTCACGGAGTTGGAAGCGCGGGTCAAGGCGCTGCTGCGGCGTAGCGTGCTGGGCGGAGAGCGTCAGCAGGCCTGCGGCGTGCTGGTGTACGACCTCGACACCCGGCGCTTTACCGTAGGGGGTGAACTGATGACACTCACCTCCCGCGAGCAAGCCGTACTCGAAGCGCTGATTGCCCGCCCGGGCCGGGTGATGAGCAAGGAACAACTGGCTTCCCAGGTGTTCGGCCTGGACGAGGAGGCCAGCCCCGATGCCATCGAAATCTATGTGCATCGCCTGCGCAAGAAACTCGATGGCCAGCCCATCGCCATCGTGACCTTCCGTGGCCTCGGTTACCTGTTGGAAGCCCGCGATGCATAAGCCCAGCAGCCTGCGCTGGCGCTTGCTGTGGAACCTGGCGCTGTTGCTGGTGCTGTTGATGCTGGCCAGTGGCATGAGCGCCTACTGGAACGGTCGCGAGGCCGCCGATACCGCCTACGACCGCACGCTGCTGGCCTCTGCGCGTACCATCGCCGCCGGCTTGACCCAGGTGGATGGCACCCTGAGCGCCAACGTGCCCTACGTGGCCCTGGACACCTTTGCCTATGACAGTGCCGGGCGCATTTACTACCAGGTCAACGACATCGACCAGAAGCTGATCTCCGGCTACGAAAACCTTCCCGGTCCACCGCCGGGTACGCCACGCACCGATGACTATCCGGCATTGGCGCGCTTCTACGACGCCATCTACCAGGGCCAGCAGGTACGCGTGGTGAGCCTGCTCAAGGCCGTTTCCGAACCGAACATGAACGGCATGGCCGAAATCCGCGTTGCCGAAACCGATGAAGCGCGCGTGAGCATGGCCCGCAGCCTCATGGCCGATACCCTGCTGCGCCTGGGCATGCTCGCCGTCGGCGCACTGTTGCTGGTGTGGTTTGCCGTGAGTGCGGCGTTGCGGCCGCTCGAGCGCCTGCGTACGGCAGTGGAGGAGCGTCAGCCTGACGACCTGCGGCCGTTGCCCCTGGTGGAAGTGCAGCATGAGTTCGGCCCATTGGTGCGTTCCCTCAACCATTTCACCGAACGCCTGCGCGGCCAGTTCGAACGCCAGGCGCAGTTCATTGCCGATGCGGCCCATGAACTGCGCACGCCACTGGCAGCCCTCAAGGCCCGGCTGGAACTGGGCTTGCGCGCCGAGGACCCCGCCACCTGGCGCAGCACCCTCGAAGCCGCCGCCCAGGGCACTGACCGTCTGACCCATCTGGCCAATCAACTGTTGTCCCTGGCGCGCATCGAAAATGGGGCGCGTGCCATTGCCGAAGGCGGCGCGCAGTTGCTCGACCTCAGCCAACTGGCCCGTGAGTTGGGCATGGCCATGGCACCGCTGGCCCATGCGCGCGGTGTGGCATTGGCGCTGGAAGCCGACGAGCCGGTGTGGCTGCGCGGCGAACCTACCCTGTTGAACGAGTTGTTGAGCAACCTGGTGGACAACGCCCTGGCCCACACGCCACCGGGCGGCAATGTGATCCTGCGGGTGACGGCGCCGGCGGTGCTGGAAGTGGAAGATGATGGGCCGGGCATCCCGCTGGATGAACGGGACCGGGTGTTCGAGCGTTTCTACCGGCGCAGCCAGCAGGGCATGGGCTCAGGCCTGGGGCTGGCGATCGTCGGCGAAATCTGCCGGGCGCACCTGGCGCAGATCAGCCTGCACGATGGCGAGCACGCCGGCTTGAAGGTGCGCGTGAGTTTTATCGCGGGTTGATCAATAGAACATCGAGCGCGCTTCATCCAACTCGGCGCGCAAGGCGTCGCTGTAAGAGTCGACCCGCAGTTTCTTGATCGCCGGCAAGGTGGAGACCGCAACGTTTGCCAAAGGATGATCGGTGCCGCGATGGCAATACAGCACGGCGACCTGTACCAGGTCGATGTAGTCGAGGCGGGCTGAATCGCGCTCCAGGTCCAGGTATTGGCCCGGCAGTTTCGCCAGCATTTCCGGAAAGTCCCAGACGCCCAGCAGTTTGTCGCCCAGCAGCGGGTGGATGCTCTCGATGACGTGGTTGAGGCTGACCGGGTCGGCGAGCAGCTCATAGTGGTCTTCGGCGTACGTCAGGATCGGCAGCACACCGATCTGGTGCACCAGGCCGCCAAGGGCCGCCTGGTCCGGCTTGAGTTGGGAATGGCTGCGACACAGGGCATAACTCACACCCGCGACCTCCAGGCTGCGGCGCCACACATCACGCATCTTTTGTTCGACCACGTCGGAGCGCGCGTGGAAGATCTGCTCCATGACCAGGCCGATCGCCAGGTTGCTACTGTAGTTGGTACCCAGCCGGGTGATGGCGGTGTGCAGGTCGGTGACTTCCTGGGTCGCGCGCAGCAACGGGCTGTTGACCACTTTGATCAGGCGTGCCGACAGTGCGGTGTCGCGACCGATTACTTTGCTCAAGTGGCTGATGCTGATCTCCGGGTCTTCGGCGGCCTGACGAATATTCAGGGCCACTTCCGGCAATGTCGGCAGAACCAGGTCATCGTTATCGATGGCCCTCACCAAAGCCTGTTGGACTTTTTCCGCCAGCTTGTTCATTCATGCTCTCTAGGGTGTTGCAACAAAGGTACGGCGATCAGCGCTGGATCTCTCGATCGCGGTCGAGCGTGTAAGGCAGGTCGAGCAGTTGCAAGCGGGGCCCCTCCAGCGCGCCCAGGTGCACATCTTCACTATCGGCAGCTTCGGCTTGCAATACGGCCAGAAGTTCAACGGTCTGGTCAGCTTTTGCGGCGATCACCACTTCGCCGATCGAGCTGTTATGGCTGGGAGAAAACAGCGGAGTGCCTGGCGCGGGCATTTCAGACGTATCGAGACTCAGGCGGTACAGGCGACGTTTGAGTTTGCCCAGGTACTGCATGCGCGCGACGATTTCCTGGCCGGTGTAGCAGCCTTTCTTGAAGCTGACGCCGCCCACGGCCTGCAGGTTGAGCATCTGTGGAATGAACAGTTCGCGGGTCTGGGGCATGACCTGGCCGATGCCGGCGCGGATCTGTCCCAGCAGCCATTCATTCAGATCGGTTTGTTCAAGGGTTGCAGCCAATTGACTGCGTACGGCGTCGCCTTGCTCGGCAGGTACCCAAAGTTCAGCGCGGCCAGGGGAGACGCGGATGGCGATCAACGTATCGTTGCGCACGACGCTGTCGGTCTCGGCAGGCAGCTCAAGGCCAAGGCCCGTCAGGGCCGGGTCGGCATTCATCAGGCCGAAGCGCACCCAGGAGGCGCTTTCATCGGTGAGTTTGGACTTGGAAAACACGGCGTATTTTTTCAGGTCCGCCAGTTGCGGCTCCAGCAGCTCGCTGGCCATGGCCAGCAACACGCCGTCACCTTGCAGCAGGATGCGGAAGCTCGACTGCATGCGCCCTTTTTGCGTGCAGCGCGCGCCGAGGCTGGCCTGGGTGTCGCTCAGGTAATTGAGGTTGCAGGTCAGTTGGCCCTGAAGGAATTTGGCAGCGTCGGAACCGCGGACGGCGAGAACGCCTTCGTGGGACAGGGGGCAGAAGAAAGCAGAGTCGGCCATGGGTCATCGCAGGTCAAAAAAAGTCATGGGTGCATCATAGAGGGGCGCCCGGCAAATGGATAGTTTCCGTATGGGGCGACCAAAGCCGACTGTTCCGGTGCCGTCGGGTCTGTATACTTGCCGCCTATTTGAGGAGCGCTCCATGGTCGAAGATGTAGAAATCAATCGCCTCTACTGGCACAGCCGTCGCGGCATGCTGGAGTTGGATGTGTTGCTGGTACCTTTCACCAAAGAGGTCTACGCGACGCTCAATCAAGTGGATCGCGACCTCTATGTGCGGCTGCTGACGTGCGAAGACCAGGACATGTTCGGCTGGTTCATGGAGCGCGCCGAGTCGCAAGACCCGGAGCTGCAGCGCATGGTCCGCATGATCCTGGATCGTGTCCAGCCCAAGTAATAGCTTTGAATGCCGCTGGCAGGCCTCGCGGCTGTTGCTGGCGGCGTACCTGCTTGCCCAGCTGTTTGCGCTGGGCGCCTTGATGTTTATGCAACTTCCTTTTTCGAGCCTGGGCATGCTGGTGTGCCTGGCGCACGCCGCCTGGGTTTTGCCGCGTTCTATCTTGCTGACTCACCGTTCGTCGATTCGTGGCCTGCGACGCGATGAAGATGGTTGGCAGCTATGGAGCGCCGCACGGGGCTGGCACGCCGTGCAATTGCGTCCCGACAGCCTGGCGTTGCCGTTGATCGTGGTGCTGCGTTATCGGGTGCAGGGCGAATGGCGGGTACGTTCAGCCTGTGTGCCCAGGGACGCGCAGGCCGCCGATGTGCATCGGCGCCTGCGTGTGCGCCTGAAGTTCAGCCGCCGTAGGTGGTTGGCACCAGGATAGTGTCGCGGGCCTCGGGCAGCATCTGCGGGTAGTCGAGGGTGTAATGCAGGCCCCGGCTCTCCTTGCGTTCCATGGCCGAGCGGATCATCAGTTCGGCGACCTGGGCCAGGTTGCGCAGCTCGATCAGGTCGCGGCTGACTTTGTAGTTGCTGTAGAACTCATCGATCTCGTCCAGCAGCAGCCGCACCCGGTGCTGCGCCCGTTGCAGGCGCTTGTTGGTGCGCACGATCCCCACGTAGTCCCACATGAAACGGCGCAGCTCGTCCCAGTTGTGCGCGATGATCACATCTTCGTCCGAGTCGGTCACCTGGCTGGCGTCCCAGCGGGGCAGGGCGGCGGGCACCGGAATGCGCGGCAGTTGTTCAAGGATGTCCGCCGCTGCAGAGCGCGCATAGACGAAGCATTCGAGCAGCGAGTTGCTGGCCATGCGGTTGGCACCGTGCAGGCCGGTGAAGCTGGTTTCGCCAATCGCATAAAGGCCGGGTACGTCGGTACGTCCGTGCTGGTCGACCATCACGCCGCCGCAGGTGTAGTGCGCGGCCGGTACTACGGGGATTGGGCCTTTGGTGATGTCGATATTGAAGGCCAGGCAGCGCTCGTAGACGGTGGGGAAGTGGGTCTTGATGAAGGCTTCGGGCTTGTGGCTGATGTCGAGATACACGCAGTCGATGCCCAGGCGCTTCATTTCATGGTCGATCGCGCGGGCGACGATATCGCGCGGGGCCAGTTCGGCACGGGGGTCGAGACGCTGCATGAAGCGCTCGCCATTGGGCAGTTTCAGGAGCGCGCCTTCGCCACGCAGCGCTTCGGTGATCAGGAAACTCTTGGCCTGTGGGTGATACAGGCAGGTGGGGTGGAACTGGTTGAATTCCAGGTTGGCCACCCGGCAGCCGGAGCGCCAGGCCATGGCGATGCCATCACCGCAGGCGCCATCGGGGTTGCTGGTATAGAGGTAGACTTTGGCCGCGCCACCGGAGGCAAGGATGGTGAAGCGTGCGCCGTAGGTGTCCACCTCGCCGCTGCCGCGATTGAGCACGTAGGCGCCGAGGCAGCGCTCGCCGTCCAGGCCCAGGCGTTTTTCGGTGATCAGGTCGACGGCGACGCGTTGCTCCAGCAATTCGATGTTGGGGCGTTGGCGGGCCTGGTCGAGGAGTGTCCTGAAAATAGCCGCGCCGGTGGCATCGGCGGCATGGATGATGCGGCGGTGACTGTGGCCGCCCTCGCGGGTCAGGTGGAACTCGAAACCACCGTCGTCGCTGCCTGCGTGTTCATCGCGGGTAAAGGGGACGCCCTGGTCTATCAGCCATTGGATGGCCTCGCGGCTGTGCTCGACGGTGAAACGCACCGCTTCTTCATTGCACAGGCCGCCGCCGGCGTTGAGGGTGTCTTCGACGTGGGATTGCACGGTGTCGGTGTCGTCCAGCACCGCGGCGACACCGCCCTGGGCCCAGAACGTAGAGCCGTTGGCCAGGTCGCCTTTGCTCAGAACCGCAATGCGCAGGTGGCTGGGAAGGGTCAGCGCAAGGCTCAAGCCGGCCGCACCGCTGCCGATCACCAGGACATCGTGTTGAAACTGTTGGCTCATTTGAAGGATTCCGCAAAAAGCGATCCGAAGAGGTGGCGCAAACAGGACGCCTGGATCGGCGAATCAAAGGGTCACACGGGCTACTAGTATATAGAGGGGTGGAGCGGCACAATAGCCGGGCATTCGTGGCAATGTGAGATTACGGTGCACGGCTCGGGTAAAATCAGCTGGTTATTGAGGCGGGAACTTTTTGCATGGCCCCCGACTCAATAGCAGGTTGCCCGAAAGCTGGGAAAACGTTGAGTTTATTGGCCCGTCGGGAGCATTGGACGCGTCAGAAAACCGACGACAAGATTATTCGCGCAGTCGGCGTTGCCCGTGCTGCGTTTTTCGTGTGTGCCAAATCAGTGCGTGCCGGAAACTTGCTTGAAGGGGGAGAACTTTTGCGAAAAGACCGAGTCTATGTTTGCAAGCCTGATCGTTTAGTTATGCAAGCCTCCTTCAAGTACTACGAGGAGTGTTCATGCTAACCCAGGAAGAGGATCAGCAGCTGGTCGAGCGCGTTCAACGCGGCGACAAGCGAGCTTTTGATCTGCTAGTGCTGAAATACCAGCACAAAATTCTCGGGTTGATCGTGCGGTTTGTGCACGACACCCATGAAGCGCAGGACGTTGCACAGGAAGCCTTTATCAAGGCGTACCGTGCACTTGGTAACTTTCGCGGTGATAGTGCGTTTTACACGTGGCTATACCGAATCGCCATCAACACGGCGAAGAACTATCTGGTGTCTCGCGGACGCCGCCCACCGGATAGCGATGTAAGTTCAGAAGATGCGGAATTTTACGATGGTGATCACGGCCTCAAGGATCTCGAGTCGCCGGAGCGTGCATTGCTGCGCGACGAGATCGAAGGCACCGTTCATCGCACAATTCAGCAACTGCCAGAAGATTTGCGTACGGCGTTAACTTTACGTGAATTCGATGGTCTGAGTTACGAAGACATTGCGAGCGTCATGCAGTGTCCGGTGGGGACTGTAAGGTCACGGATTTTCCGGGCCCGGGAAGCCATCGATAAAGCCTTGCAACCGTTGTTGCAAGAGAACTAAAGACAGCGGCGACAGCCAAGAGAGGAACCGCCATGAGTCGTGATGCCCTGCAGGAATCGCTGTCCGCAGTGATGGATAACGAAGCGGATGAACTGGAACTTCGTCGAGTGCTCAACGCATTTGATGACGCCGAAACCCGTGATACCTGGTCTCGTTACCAAGTCGCTCGGGCGGTGATGCACAAGGATCTTCTAATCCCTCGTCTGGATATTGCTGCGGCCGTTTCTGCTGCACTGGCTGATGAAGCCGTTCCGGCAAAGGCTGCTCGTGGTCCATGGCGTAGCCTGGGTCGCCTGGCGGTTGCTGCCTCGGTGACTGTCGCCGTGCTGGCGGGTGTTCGCCTGTACAACCAGGACGAGATCGCCGGTGCCGAACTGGCTCAGCAGACCCAGCAGCCGGTAATGGCGGGTCCGCAGGTCAAAGGCCCAGCGGTATTGGCCGGCTACAAGGAAAGCGCTGACACCACCGGCCCGATGGCCAACGGTGTACTGCAAGGGCAATCCGGTTGGCAAGACCAGCGTCTTCCAGGCTACCTGCGCCAACACGCACAGGAATCGGCTCTGAAGGGCACTGAAAGCGCTCTGCCTTATGCTCGTGCAGCAAGCCTGGAAAACCGCTAATCCGTAAGGAGCTCTATGCGAGCCATACCGCTCCTTACGCTTTTGCTCAGTGGCTGGTTTGCACTCCCCGCCCACGCCGATGAAGCCCAAGACTGGCTGACTCGACTTGGGCGTGCAGAGCAACAGCAAAGCTTTCAAGGTACGTTCGTCTACGAACGCAACGGCAGTTTTTCTACCCATGACATCTGGCATCGTGTCCAGGACGGTCAGGTCCGTGAGCGGCTCTTGCAGCTCGATGGTTCTGCCCAGGAAGTCGTGCGGTTGAATGGCCGGACGCAATGCGTCAGCGGCACTCTTGTCGCAGGCCTTGGCAATTCGCGTGATGCACCATCACGTGCGCTTGATCCGCAAAAACTCAATCAATTCTACGAACTGGCCGTCATTGGCAAGTCCCGCGTGGCCGGTCGAAATGCGGTCATCGTATCGATCACGCCGCGTGACCAGTACCGTTATGGCTTTGAACTGCACCTGGATCGGGAAACCGCGCTGCCGCTCAAGTCCCTGTTGCTCAATGATCAAGGGCAGTTGCTGGAGCGCTTCCAGTTCACGCGGTTGAATACTTCCGTCGTGCCTGATGACCGGGAACTGCAACCCAGCAACGACTGCACACCTATCGCCGTCGTTAATAGCAAAGCGCCCGAGGTGCAATCTACCGAGACTTGGCATATGGAATGGTTGCCACCGGGTTTTCAATTGACCAACACCAGTGCCCGCAAAGATACCCAGACCAAGGCGACCGTCGACAGCCTGATGTATGAAGACGGGCTGGCGCGGTTCTCGGTATTCCTGGAGCCGATCAGCGATGCAAGCATGACGGAGACCCGCACTCAGTTGGGCCCTACAGTCGCGGTATCGCGTCGGCTGAATACGGTAGACGGTGAGATGATGGTAACGGTGGTGGGTGAAATACCCATCGGCACCGCAGAGCGTATCGCCCTATCGGTGCGCGGTGAAAAAAAGCCAGCCGCCCAACCGTGAGTCGTTAATCCTATGTTCATCCTGACGTTTCACTGTATTCCCATGCCAGGTTGGCTGCCGAGAGCATGAAATGTCTGGATCAGCATTTTCACTTGCAAAAATCCCCCATGTTTTTTATAGGTCAGGGCTTGTCGGCTCTGGCCTTGTTTTATTCGCGGAACAAAGATGTCGGTCGCGGTTTCCGGCGTTTCTTGAACCCTGTCGCTCAACCCTGCTCGTCGTAACGGGAGCTGTATGTCGATACCACGTTTGAAGTCTTACCTATCCATAGTCGCCACGGTGTTGGTGCTGGGTCAGGCCCTGCCTGCGCAAGCAGTCGAGCTGCCTGACTTCACCCAATTGGTCGAGCAAGCCTCACCTGCCGTGGTGAACATCAGTACCACGCAGAAACTGCCGGATCGCAAAGTCTCCAACCAGCAGATGCCGGACCTGGAAGGCCTGCCGCCGATGCTGCGCGAGTTCTTCGAGCGCGGCATGCCGCAACAGCGCGCACCCCGTGGTGGCGGTGGTCAGCGCGAGGCCCAGTCCCTGGGCTCGGGTTTCATCATTTCGTCGGACGGCTACATCCTTACCAACAACCACGTGATTGCCGACGCTGACGAGATTCTCGTGCGCCTGGCCGATCGCAGTGAGTTGAAAGCCAAGCTCGTCGGTACCGACCCACGTTCCGACGTGGCCTTGCTGAAGATCGACGGCAAGGACTTGCCTGTGCTCAAGCTGGGCAAATCCCAGGACCTGAAAGCCGGCCAGTGGGTGGTCGCCATCGGCTCGCCGTTTGGTTTTGACCATACCGTGACCCAAGGCATCGTCAGCGCCATCGGCCGCAGCCTGCCGAACGAAAACTACGTACCGTTCATCCAGACCGACGTGCCGATCAACCCGGGTAACTCTGGTGGTCCGCTGTTCAACCTGGCGGGCGAAGTGGTCGGCATCAACTCGCAGATCTACACCCGTTCCGGTGGCTTCATGGGGGTGTCGTTCGCGATCCCGATCGACGTGGCCATGGACGTTTCCAACCAGTTGAAAAGCGGTGGCAAGGTCAGCCGCGGTTGGTTGGGTGTAGTGATCCAGGAAGTGAATAAAGACCTGGCTGAGTCCTTCGGCCTCGACAAGCCGGCCGGCGCACTGGTTGCACAGATCCAGGACGACGGCCCGGCTGCCAAAGGCGGCCTGCAAGTTGGCGATGTGATCCTGAGCATGAACGGCCAGCCAATCGTCATGTCGGCCGACCTGCCGCATCTCGTAGGTGCGCTCAAGGCGGGTAGCAAAGCCAAGCTGGAAGTGATCCGCGAAGGCAAGCGCCAGACTGTTGAGCTGACCGTGGGCGCAATCCCTGAAGAAGGCGCCACCCTGGATGCCCTGGGCAATACCAAGCCGGGCGCCGAGCGCAGCAGCAACCGCCTGGGCATCGCCGTGGCCGAGCTGACCGCTGAGCAGAAAAAGAGCTTTGACCTCAAGAGCGGCGTCGTGATCAAGGAAGTGCAGGATGGCCCGGCGTCTCTGATCGGCCTACAGCCGGGTGACGTCATCACCCACCTGAACAACCAGGCGATCGAGACCACCAAGCAGTTCACCGACATCGCCAAGGCGTTGCCGAAGAACCGCTCGGTGTCGATGCGTGTGTTGCGTCAGGGCCGCGCCAGCTTCATTACCTTCAAACTGGCTGAGTAAGTCGGTAATAACAAAAAGCCCCGCCTTCGTTTAACGAGGGCGGGGCTTTTTTGTGCCTGATCGGTTTAGCTCATCATCCCTTTGACCAGGCGTTCCTGTTCGATCAACTCACGCTGGCGTGCATCGATGCGCGACGACAGCGGGAAGTTGCTGCCGGCGCGACGCTTGGCAAAATCCAATTGCTGGATGGCCTGCTGGAAATCACCGACCAGCGCAAAGTACTCGGCGCGGGCCTGATGCAAACCGATGATGTTGCCCGACAAACCGCGTGTCTCAGCGACCTGGTACCACACGTCCGGGTCATCCGGGCGAGACTTGAGCAAACCGTCCAGTGCCTTTTCTGCATCCGCCGTGCGGTTCTGCTTGAGCAGCAGGTCCACGCGCACCTGATTCAACGGATAGTTGCCTGGGTACTGGGTGAGCATCCGATCCGTGCGTTGCTGGGCATCCGGCAGGCGGCTGTTGTCGATGTCCAGCTGGATCTGCGCCAGGTTGTAGGTGATGTCGTTGGGCGCCTTGGCCAGCAGCGGCGCGAGGTTTTCCCGAGCCTGCTTGAATTGGGAGCCTTTGATCTGGGCGATAGCCAAGCCGTAGCGCGCTACATCGTTCTTCGGGTTTTCGTCCAGCTGCGCCTGGAAACGCTTGGCGGCGAGGCCAGGGGTGTCTTCGTATTGCAATTGCACGCGCGCACGGATGAGCTGATAACGCAGGCTGTCTTCCTTGCCGCCAGGCTTGGATTGCTCGGCGCGGTTGCGGGTGTCGGCGATCCGCGATTCGGTGACCGGGTGCGTCAACAGGAACTCCGGCGGTTTGGCGTCGAAGCGGTATTGGCGCATCAGGCGTTCGAACATGGTCGGCATGGAGCGCGGGTCATATCCGGCTTTTTCCAGGTTGAGGATGCCGATACGGTCTGCCTCTTGTTCGTTCTGGCGAGAGAACCGACGTTGTTCCTGGATCGCCGCGGCCTGGGTGCCGGCAATCGCGGCAATGCCTGCATCGCCTGCACCCGCCGCAGCAGCAATGATGCCGCCGAGCAGGGCGGCCATCATCGGAATCTGCATGCGCTGTTGCGCTTCAACGCCACGGGCGAAGTGGCGTTGGGACAAATGCGCCAGTTCGTGAGCCAGTACCGAGGCATATTCCCCTTCGGTCTGGGCGTTGAGGAACAGGCCGCCGTTGACCCCGACGATGCCACCCGGTGCGGCAAAAGCGTTCAGTTGCGGGCTGTTGATCAGGATGAATTCCAGCCGCCGGTCATTGACCTGGCTGGTCTCCACCAGCTTGTACACGCTGGTTTCGACGTAGTCCTTGAGCTGCGGGTCGTTGAGTTGCGAGACCTGGCCCCGCAGGTAGGCCAGCCACGCGCGGCCCAGTTGGTATTCCTGTTGCGGCGAGACAATGGCAGAACTGGCGTCGCCAAGTGACGGCAGGTCGTCGGCGAAGCCTGGGGAGGCCAGCAGGCAAGCCAGCGTCAGCAGGGTGGGGCGCAAAAAAGTCATGCACAGAGCCTTTCGACAAAGAGCTTACTGTAGCCGGACACTGAGCTTCGGACCAGATATTCTAAGCACTCTCAACGCTTGCCCGGAGTAAACCATGACCAACGCTGTAGCCTTTGATGCCGAACTCGATGCCAGCGGCCTCAATTGCCCGCTGCCTTTGCTCAAGGCCAAGCTGGAACTCAACCGTCTGAGCAGTGGCGCAGTGCTCAAGGTGATCGCTACGGACGCCGGCTCCCAGCGTGATTTCCGTACGTTTGCCAAGCTGGCCGGCCACACGCTGCTGCATGAAGAAGACGCCGCCGGTGTGTACCGTTACTGGTTGCGCAAGGCCTGAATCGTTTGCCCTATCACCCGAGGTTGATTGATGTTCAAAGTGTTACGAGACTGGATCCAGCGCTACTTCTCCGATGAGGAGGCGGTGGTGCTGGCAGTCCTGCTGTTTCTGGCCTTTACGGCCGTACTCACCTTGGGCGGCATGCTGGCGCCGGTATTGGCGGGGATGGTGCTGGCTTACCTGATGCAGGGCCTGGTCACTACGCTAGAGCGCCTGCACCTGCCGGGTGGGGCGGCGGTAGGGCTGGTGTTCGCCTTGTTCATGAGCTTGTTGGTGCTGTTTATCGTGGTGGTATTGCCGTTGCTATGGCATCAGTTGATCACCCTGTTCAATGAACTGCCCGGCATGCTCGCCAAGTGGCAGTCGCTGTTGCTGTTGTTGCCGGAGCGCTACCCGCATCTGGTGTCGGACGAACAGGTGCTGCAAGCCATCGAAGTGGCGCGCGGCGAGATCGGAAAGTTCGGGCAATGGGCGCTGACCTTTTCTCTGTCCAGCCTGCCGCTGCTGGTCAACATCATGATCTACCTGGTGCTGGTGCCGATCCTGGTGTTCTTCTTCCTCAAGGACCGCGCCATGATCGGTCGCTGGGTGCGAGGCTACCTGCCGCGCGAGCGCGCGCTGATCACCCGGGTGGCGGAGGAAATGAACCGGCAGATCGCCAACTACATTCGCGGCAAGGTCATCGAGATCATTATCTGCGGGGGCGTGACCTACATCGCCTTCATCGCCCTGGACCTGAACTACGCAGCCTTGTTGGCCTTGCTGGTGGGGATTTCGGTGGTAGTGCCCTACGTCGGCGCCGTGGTGGTGACGGTGCCCGTGACCTTGATCGCTTTGTTCCAGTGGGGCTGGAGCGACCAGTTCATCTACCTGATGGCGGTTTACGGGATTATCCAGACCCTGGATGGCAATGTGCTGGTGCCGCTGTTGTTCTCAGAGGCAGTCAACCTGCACCCGGTGGCGATCATCTGCGCGGTGCTGTTGTTCGGTGGGTTATGGGGATTCTGGGGCGTGTTTTTTGCGATCCCGCTGGCAACGCTGTTCAAGGCGGTGCTGGACGCGTGGCCGCGGCAGGAGCCTGTCGTGGCGCCGCTTCTGTAGTGAGCGGGACAAGCCCGCTCATACAAAAGTCTGCTGCGTCTCAGGCTTTGTTCAAGGCCTGCGCCGCCGCCAGCACGGCATCCACATGGCCCGGCACCTTCACACCACGCCATTCCTGGCGCAGCACGCCATCCTTGTCGATCAGGAAGGTGCTGCGATCCACGCCGAGGTATTCCTTGCCGTACAGCTTCTTCAACTTGATCACATCAAACAGCTGGCAAACCGCTTCATCCTTGTCACTGATCAGCTCGAAGGGAAACTCCTGTTTGCCCTTGAAGTTCTCGTGGGACTTCACGCTGTCACGCGACACGCCAAACACCTCGGTATTGGCCGCCTTGAACGCTGCGTACTGATCACGAAAGCCCTGGCCTTCGGTGGTGCAGCCCGGCGTGCTGTCCTTCGGGTAGAAGTAGATCACCACTTGCCTGCCCTTGAGGGCGGCGAGGCTGAAGGTCTGGCCGCTGGTGGCCTGGGCTTCGAAATCGGCTACGGGTTTGTCGATGACTACCGCCATGAAAACTTCCTTACATTGGGTTCTGTGGGCGCCATGGCTCGATCAAGGCGTCGAGGTTCAAGGCATCGGCGAAATCCAGGAACTGGTCGCGCAACCAGCTGATCTGCACGCCGGCCGGCAGGGTCACGGTAAACGTGGCGTTCAGCATGGTGCCGCCGGTTTGCGGGGCCTGGTAGGTGTCGCAGGTCAGGTTCTCCAGCTCGACGTTGTGGTCGATGAAGAACTGGCACAGCTCATTGACGATGTCCGAGCGGTAGGCGGAGCTGACGTAAGCCACATACGGCAGGGCCTGGGGACGATTCTCCAGGGCTGCGCTGCGCACCACGTTGACGGTGAAGTCATGCTTCTTGGCCAGGCCTGGCAGGCCGGTCTCCAGGCGCGCCAGGGCATCCCAGGTGCCGGAGATCTGCAGGACCAGCGCGCTGCACTCGCCGTGGCGGGTCAGGCGGGAGGTCACGACGGCGCAGCGGTTTTCATGGCTGGCGCGGCACAGGACGTTGGTCAGCTCCATGGGGTTGGCGCCGAGGGCACTGATAACAAGGAATTGTTCGCGAACTGTGGGGGTGGACATGCAGCCTTCCTAAAACGATGAGCGGTCGATACCGTGTGGGCTGTATCGATCAAAGGATGAAGGGTAGCGAAAACCGTCGCCAAGGGATAGGAGGTGGCGTTTTCATTGCGTGATCGGTCCGATTTCAGCGTGCTTCAGGGCATGCTTTCGTCCAATGATGGCATTGCCCGTCGTTTAGTTGCGGCAGAACGCATCCTCAGGCGGTACTTCGCTTGTGCAAGCATCTTGGCGCCAGTACCATTACGGCTCTCTTTTTCCGGCAGGAGCGGTTGCATGATTGCGGGCAGTATGGTGGCACTGGTCACACCCATGGATGCACAAGGTCATCTCGACTGGGACAGCCTGGGCAAACTGGTGGACTTCCACCTGCAAGAAGGCACCAATGCCATCGTGGCGGTCGGCACCACCGGTGAATCGGCTACCCTCGACGTGGAAGAACATATCCAGGTCATCGAATTCGTGGTCAAGCGTGTTGCCGGCCGTATTGCCGTGATCGCCGGTACGGGAGCCAACTCGACGCGTGAAGCCATCGAGCTGACCAAAAACGCCAAGAAGGCTGGCGCCGACGCCTGCCTGCTGGTGACCCCGTACTACAACAAGCCGACCCAGGAAGGCCTGTACCAGCATTTCCGCGCCATTGCCGAAGCGGTCGATATCCCGCAGATCCTCTATAACGTACCGGGTCGCACCGCGTGCGACATGAAGGCCGAGACCGTGATCCGCCTGTCCACCGTGCCGAACATCATCGGTATCAAGGAAGCCACCGGTGACCTGCAGCGCGCCAAGGACATCCTGGCCGGCGTGAGCAGCGATTTCCTGGTGTATTCCGGTGACGACGCCACCGCTGTCGAGCTGATCCTGCTGGGCGGCAAGGGCAACATCTCCGTGACCGCCAACGTGGCCCCCCGCGCCATGAGCGAAATGTGTGCCGCCGCCATCGCAGGCGACGCCGTGACCGCCCGCGCGATCCACGAGAAGCTGATGCCGCTCAACAAGACACTGTTTATCGAATCCAACCCTATTCCCGTGAAATGGGCACTGACTGAAATGGGCATGATGCCGGGCGGTATCCGTCTGCCGCTCACCCGTCTCAGCGAAGCCTGTCACGAACCGCTGCGACAGGCCCTGCGCCAGTCCGGCGTCCTGGTTTAATTGAGGAAGCACTACGCATGAAGCGATTGGCCGGACTTTCCGCACTTGCCTTGATTATCTCCAGCACCAGTGGCTGCGGTTGGATCTGGGGCCCGGAAGGCTACTTCCGTGACCGCGGCAGCGATTACCTGGAAGCACAACCCACCAAACCGATGGAATTGCCGCCGGGCGTCAACGTCGCCAAGCGCCTTGACCCGTTGCTGCCGATCCCGCGCAACGTCGCCGACGACACCACCAAGGGTGAATACGTGGTGCCGCGTCCACAGCCGATCTCGGCGGTGGCGGATGCCAGCGACTACAGCCTGCAGAAGAGCGGCGACTCGCGCTGGATCGTGGCACAACGCCCACCTGCCGAAGTCTGGCCGGTGGCCGTGCAGTTCTTCCAGGACAACGGTTTCCGCCTGGACGAGCAGCGCCCGCAGACCGGTGAGTTCACCACCGCATGGCAGCAGGGCAGCGAGCTGTCCGCCACCATGGCCAAGCGCTTGCAGGCCGGTGGCGTAGCCGCCGACAGCGAAGCCCGCGTGCGTGTGCGCATCGAGCCAGGCGTACAGCGCAATACCAGTGAGGTCTACGTGGTCAGCGCCGAGCGCCCGGCCGGCAGCACCGCCAACGTTGACTTCACCAACCGCTCGGTTAACACCGGTGTCGACTCGGCGCTGGTCGACGAGATGCTGGCCAGCATGAGCCGTATCTCCGAGAAGGGTGGTTCGGTTTCCCTGCTCGCCGCCCGTGATTACGACACCCCGAGCCGCGTCAGCCTCACCGAAGACGGCAGCGGCAACGTGGTGCTGAACCTGGGTGAAGACCTCGACCGTGCATGGGCCAGTGTTGGCCGCGCGTTGGAGCAGGGCCCTTGGCGCGTTGAAGACATCAACCGCAGCCTGGGCCTGTACTACATCAACGTGGCGGAAAAGGCCGAGCGTAAAGACGACGAGCCTGGTTTCTTCGGCAAACTGTTCGGCAGCAAGCCGACCAAGGAAGAGATCGAGACCCGCGCCGAGCGTTACCAGGTTCGTTTGAGCAAGGTGGGCGACAGCGTGCAGGTCACCGTCGAGAAGAACATCAATACCGTTGCGCCAGCTGAAACAGCGCGCAAAGTGTTGGGCGTGATTCAGGACAACCTGGGCTGATCCGATGCGTTTTGCCGTTCTCGGCAGCGGTAGCCAAGGGAACGGCACGCTGGTCGCACATGACGACACGTATGTGCTGGTGGATTGTGGTTTCTCGTTAAAAGAAACCGAGCGGCGCCTGCTGCGCCTGGGGGTTCACCCCGCGCAGCTGAGCGCGATTCTGGTAACCCACGAACATGCCGACCACGTGCATGGCGTGGGTTTGCTGTCTCGGCGCTACAATCTCCCGGTGTACCTCAGTCGCGGCACCTTGCGCGGGATGCGCAAACCCATTGAACCCGCAGGTTTCCTGGCCGGTGGCGAGCAGTTGCAAATCGGCGCCTTGAGCATCGACGTGATTGCCGTGGCGCATGACGCCCAGGAGCCGACGCAGTATGTCTTCAGTGACGGTGAGCGGCGCTTCGGCGTACTGACCGACCTGGGTTCCTACTGCGCCAAGGTGTTGGACGGCTACCGGAACCTCGATGCTTTGATGATCGAGTCCAACCATTGCCGAGACCTGCTGGCCCGTGGTCATTACCCCTACTTCCTCAAGCAGCGGGTGGGCGGCGAACTGGGACATTTGAACAACCACCAGGCGGCGTACCTGGTGTATGAGTTGGGCTGGCAAGACTTGCAACACCTGGTCCTGGCCCACCTGAGCAGCAAGAACAACCTGCCGCAGCTGGCCCGGCAATGTTTTGTCGACACCCTCGGGTGCGACCCGGACTGGCTGCAACTGGCCGATCAAGATTCAGGGCTCGACTGGCGACACATCGCCTAGCCCACCATTTAGCAAGCGGAGCCCATCATGGAAAAACGTGAAGAACTCTACCGCGGCAAAGCCAAGTCGGTGTACAAGACCGACGACGCCAACCGCCTGATCCTGCTGTTTCGCAACGACACCTCGGCGTTCGACGGCAAACGCATCGAACAACTTGATCGCAAAGGCATGGTGAACAACAAGTTCAACGCCTTCATCATGCAGAAGCTCGAAGCGGCCGGCATCCCGACCCAATTCGACAAACTGCTGGGCGACAACGAGTGCCTGGTCAAGAAGCTCGACATGATCCCGGTTGAATGCGTCGTGCGTAACTACGCCGCCGGCAGCCTGGTCAAGCGCCTGGGCGTGGAAGAGGGCCTCAAGCTCAATCCGTACACCTTCGAACTGTTCCTGAAGGACGACGCCAAGGGCGACCCGTTCATCAACGAATCCCACGTCGTGGCATTCGGCTGGGGTACCGCTGAGCAACTGGCGCGCATGAAGGAGCTGTCCCTCAAGGTCAACGACGTGCTGAGCAAGCTGTTCGACGCCGCCGGCCTGCTGCTGGTGGACTTCAAGCTCGAGTTCGGCGTGTTCCACGACGGCTCCATCGTTCTGGGCGACGAATTCAGTCCGGACGGCTGCCGCCTGTGGGACAAGGACACCAAGAAGAAGATGGACAAAGACCGCTTCCGCCAGGGCCTCGGTGACGTGATCGAAGCCTACGAAGAAGTCGCCAATCGTCTCGGCGTACCGCTTTAATCGACGCAAGCATCTGATAGCACGGAAAAAAATCGCTTCGGCGCTTTGCATCCACGAATCATGCTGTTATGATGCGCGCCGTTGGAGAGATGCCAGAGTGGCCGAATGGGACGGATTCGAAATCCGTTGTACCTTCACCGGTACCTAGGGTTCGAATCCCTATCTCTCCGCCATTACATAGAAAAAGCCCCGTAGCCGAGTAAGCTACGGGGCTTTTTCATTTTGGAATGTAATCGTTCCTTCGCTGTGGCCAGCAAGCCTTCAAGCGTGACCCTGCTTCTTGCCCCTGGGCTTTGACGGCGGCTTTTTATCCGTCTCCTTCACCGTCTCCCTAGGCCTCTTCTTTGCCTCAGCCTCTGTCACGTACTCCCCTGTGACCGCATCACGATATCTAGCTGGCATATAACCTCCTTGGCAGTCTGTCGCCACGGCGGCGACTTTTTCAGGCTAGCCCAGGGGCCCGGGGGCACAAGATTCATTGTGCGAATTCTCATTACCAGGCTTTTCCATCGCTGTGACGGTCGTTGCGACATTGAAAATAAAAAAGCCTGCTGGGCTTAAGGCTCAGCAGGCTTTTTGGGTGGGCACTCTTCGCTCAGGCGGGTTGGGCCGCCAGGCTATTGCTTACATTCCGCCCCAGCACCAGCACGGTCATAAAACCGACGCCGACCAAGGCCGTGGCCAGGCTCAACAACACCGAGCTGCCCATCTGGTCGACGATCCGCCCGCCAAAGAACGAACCCAGGGCAATGATCACCTGGAACAAGGCGACGAACAGCGGCATGCCGCGTTCGACATCCTTGGGCGCGACCACGAACATCCAGATACTTGCACAGGCCGGGAAGGCGCCGAAGGCAAAGCCCCACAGGCCGATCAGCATCGCTGCGCCGGTCATGCCGGTGGCGAAGTAAGGGAAAAGGGCGGTGCTGGTGCCGATCATCAGTGCAACCAGCATCAAGGTGTGGCGTACGCTGCGGTTGGCGGCAAAACCGGCAAAAATATTTCCGAATACCCCAGCCACGCCAAAGAGCAGCAACAGTGAACCAATCGTTGGGCCGTCGAAACCGGAGCTGTATTTAAAGAACGGTGCGACATAGGTGTACGCAGCAAAGTGTGCCAACCCGATCAGCAATACCGCGATCAACCCGACCCGAGCCCGTGGGTTGATGAACAAGGCGGGCAGGTCGCGCACGAGAATGGCTTTCTCCGGGTCCAGCCGGGGCAGCAGGAGGACCTGCGCCAACAACACCGGGATACCCACCAGCGCGGTGACCAGGAACGTCATGCGCCAACCCATCAAGCCACTGAGCCAGGTACCGACCGGCACGCCCAGTACGGTGGCCAGGGTCACGCCCATCATGATGATCGAGGTGGCCTTGGCGACGTCCACTCCCTTGGGCGCCAGGCGGCCGCTGAGGGCGATGGCCGTCGCCCAGAAACCGCCGATACTGATGCCCAGCAGCACGCGGCCGAACAGCAGCAGGCTGAAGTCACTGGCGAACGCCACGACCATGTTGGCAATGATCATGATCAGCGTCAGGCCGATCAGCAGGTAGCGGCGGTCCATGGCGCCAATGATCACCGACAGCAACGGGGCGGCGAGGGCCGCCATGATGCCGGGCAGGGTCACCATCAGACCGGCGTGGCCGGCACTGATGCCGAGGTCGGCGGCGACGTCGTTGAGCACGCCCACCGGGAGAAACTCACTGGTGACCAGGGCGAAGGCACCGACGGCGACCGAGAGAATCGCCAGCCACTGCTGTTTGACGCTCTGTTGATTATGTTCGGGGAGGCCGCTGGGGGCTTGGCTGGCACTTGGCATGGTGTTGGGTTCCAGGGTGAATGTCGCCTGAAGCCAGGCGCGGGGGAGGGAAATTGGAGGCGATTATAGGAACCGGTACTGAAAATCGGGCAGGCGCTCGTTTCGATAGTAATCATCAGTGCTATCGATGCGACGCTCTGGCACGCACTGCATGACGAGGCAGCAGTCCGTGCGCAGGTGGGGCGTTGGCCGTACGGGGGAGGAAAGAGTGAAAGGCGTGCCGCGAACGCGGTTCATGGCACGCCGTAGGCTGCACTAATGCGTACTGGGTTCTTCCTCAACGCGAATGTTGAATGCCTCCAGCACACCGTCGCTTCTTCTTCTCAACTCGTAGGTCACGGTTTGCCCTTCGCGTAGCAACTGGCCTCCCCTGGCGAAGGACGGGCTGTGGAAGAAGATATCCTGGTCATCGTAGGTCGCTGTCTCGCTGCTGGTGGTGATTGCAGTCCGCGGAGCTTTACAGGGCATGGCCGTTCTCCTTTTTCAGTGCAACATAGCGACTTCAGTGAGGGCCTCAAACGTTGATCCGAAGGGGATCAGACCTGCACGGCCACTTCATCCGCCTGCATGCCCTTCTGACCTTGCACGGCTACGAAAGTGACTTTCTGCCCCTCTTTCAATTCTTTGTATCCATCCCCCTGAATCGCTCTGAAATGAACGAAAAGGTCAGGCCCGCTCTCCGGAGTAATGAACCCATACCCTTTTTCGCTGTTGAACCACTTCACCGTACCGTTTTGTCTTCCGCTCATTCTTCGTATCCTCGCAAACCCATGTCTCCCGCTGTACGCCGACACATTGCCGGTAGCGGTATGCCTAAGCAAAGTCCCGAAGCGGCCACCCGTCAACGCGTTGCAAGACCAGCGGTACTGTCATTCCTGACAGGTTCGCGGCTCGATCAATTGAGTGATACTGCGCAGTTTTACGGTGAAAATTTCTGAGGCCCGGGCACGCGTGCGTTCCAGCACCGGATCGCTGCCGCCTTCCGCCAGCAGATAGGCTTCCTGCCCTGTTAGGTGTCCCGGTCTATCGGCGCCTAGCCCTGCTCCCCTACGCCCTGTCTGATCTTTTCCAGCAGCTCATCGATATGAAAAGGCTTGGTGATCAGGTCCATGCGTTCGCCCAGGAAGTTCTGGCGGTTGGCCGCATTCTCGGCGTAGCCGGTCATGAACAGGATCGGCAGGTTGGGGTTCAGGGCTCGCGCGTGGTCGGCCAGCTCCCGGCCAGTCATGTACGGCAAGCCGACATCCGTCAGCAGCAGATCGATGCCCGCATTGGCTTTCAGGATGACGATGGCTTCGTCACCATCGGCCGCCAGGCTGCAGCGGTAGCCGGCATCCGTCAGTACCTCGGCGACAAAACTGCGGACCGAGGGCATGTCTTCAACGATCAGTATGTGTTCGCCCTTGCTGTTGCCCGGCACCGCCACGGTCTTGGTGGCAAGGGTGGCGGGGCCGTCGGCGGCGGGGAGCATGAGGGTCACCTCGGTGCCCTGGCGGGTCACGCTACGAATCTGTGCATCACCGCCGGACTGGCGGGCAAAGCCATAGATGGTCGACAGACCCAGGCCGGTGCCCTGGCCGACGGGTTTGGTGGTGAAGAAGGGGTCGAACACCTTGTCGATCACGCTGTGCTCGATGCCCACACCGTTGTCCCGTACCGACAGGGCAACGTACGGCCCATCTTCCAGCTTGAGGTTGCCGTTGGAATACGACGGGTAAGTCGTCACCCAGATAATCCCGCCCTGGGGCAGTGCATCCCGCGCGTTGATCACCAGGTTCAGTACCGCACTTTCCAGTTGGATCGGGTCTACCAGCGCCACGGCAAGGTTGCTCGTCAGCTCCAGTTTCAGGGCAATGTGTTCGCCGATGGTGCGCACCAGCAACTCTTCCAGCGAGCGGATATGTGCGTTGATATCGGTCGGCCGGGTGTCCAGCGGCTGCTGGCGGGCGAAGGCGAGCAGACGGTTGGTCAGGCCGGCGGCGCTCAGGGCTGAACTGAGCGCCGCGTCGGCATAACCCAGGACCTTGTCGGTGCGCTGGCTTTCGATGCGCTTCTTGATCAGTTCCAGGCTGGTGATGATGCCCGTCAGCAGGTTGTTGAAGTCGTGGGCGATACCGCCGGTGAGCTTGCCCAGGGCATCCATTTTCTGGGCCTGGAGCAGTTGCGCTTCCGTACGTGCCAACTGGGTGGCGGCGTTGGCCAGCTCGGCCTGTTGGTGACGTTCACGATGGCGGTGTTCGGTCACGTCCTCGACAAACACCAGGCTCAATTCGGCGCGGTCATAGGGCGAAATCTGCCATTCGGTTTCGCGCAGTTGCCCATCGACCTTCATCTGCAGCGTGCCCTTCCAGCGTTCACCCGCCGCGAGGCGCAGGCACAGCTCCTGGATGACGCTGTATTGATCGCTGGCGAAGCATTCGAGCAGGGCGTCCGGGTTGAGGTTGTCGTGGATCAGTTGGGCGAAGGCGTGGTTGCACTCGTGAACCTTCAACTGCGCGTCCATCACCGCAATCGGTGCGCTGATATTGAAGAAGATTTCCCGGAAGCGCGCCTCGCTTTCGCGCAGTGCGTATTCGGTGTCGCGTACCCGCAGCAAGGTGCGCAGGGTCGCCAGGAGCACCTCGGGGTCTACCGGGTGGATCAGGTAGGCATCGGCGCCTGCGTCCAGGCCGGTGATGATGTCGCCGGTCTCGATGGACGCCGCCGAAACGTGCACCACCGGCAGCAAGGCCGTGGCCGGGTTGGCACGCAAACCACGCACGATGTCGAAGCCGCTCATGTCCGGCAGGTTGACGTCCAGGATCAGTGCGTCGATCTTGCCCCTCGCGATCAGGTCGAGCCCTTCCTGGCCCGTGCCGGCTTCCAGTACCAGGTAATGATGGCGCTCCAGGCGTCGGCGCAGGGCATAGCGCGTGGCAGCGTTGTCGTCGACGATCAGCAGTTGTATGTCACGTTTCATCGACGGTCTCGCTGGCGATGGAAAAGGGAATGACCACAAAAAACAGCGAGCCCACACCGGGTGTGCTTTCCACGCCTACCCGGCCACCGAGCAGTTCGGCGAAACGCTTGCACAAGGACAGGCCCAGGCCGGTGCCGCGCAGGCGCTTTTGCAACGGCGAATCGATCTGGGAAAAGTCTTCGAACAGATTGCTGTGCAATTCACCCGGTATACCCAGGCCGGTGTCCTGCACCGCAAAGCGTATCTCGTGTTCATTCTCCATGCGCGCCGACACCCGCACTTCGCCCTGCGCGGTGAACTTCAGCGCGTTGGAGATAAAGTTGCGCAGGATCTGCGCCAGTTTCTTGTCATCGGTGTAGAGCTTGGGCAAGCCGGAGGGCTCTTCGAAGATCAGGTCCACCGAGGACGCATCGACAATCGGCCGGAACATGCCGCGCAACGCCGAGAACAGGTCGAACATATCGAACCAGGCCGGGGAAATGCTGATACGTCCGGCCTCGATCTTCGCCAGGTCCAACAGGTCATCGACCATCTCGCGCAGTTCGCGGGCCGAGTTGCGAATGAAGCCGACCTGGGTGTGCTGTTCCTCGCTCAACGGGCCATCCAGCTCATCGGCCAGCAGGCTGGTGATGCTCAGGATCGAGCCCAGCGGCGTGCGGAACTCATGGCTCATGTAGGACAGGAAGCGGCTCTTGAGGTCCGACGCCTGGCGCAGTTGGTCGGCCTGGGTGTCCAGTTCGGCATACAGTGCCAGCACGCCCTGGTTGGTTTCGTCCAGCTCGGCACGCAGGGCGTCCGCCTCCAGGCGAAGGCGTTGTATTTCAGCGGCGAGCGCGGCAGGGGTATCAGCCATCAATGGCCTCCAGGGCAATCACGAAGACCGTGACGTCATCCCGGCCGCGACAGAAGTCACGGTGCAGGACGGCGGCGATCAGGGCAGGGTGGCGGTGGACGAGCCCGGGGTAGTCCGACAGGTTCCAGCGTGACTGCAGGCCGTCGCTGTAGAGGATCAGCAACTGGCCGCCCACTTGAGCGTAGTCGAAGGCATGTGCCTTGCGAAACTGCACGCCGACGATCCCGGGATGGGAGGCCAGGCCACGGGACTTTTCCGGCCCGATCAGGCTGGCGCCAATATTGCCCACGCCGGTAAACCTCAGGTTATCGGCCTGGGCATCGTATTGGGCCACGGCGAGGGCGCCACCGCGGGTGCCGTTCATGGCAATGTGCAGATCGTTCATCAGCACCGTCGAATCCAGGAAGGCATTCTGGGCAAATACCACCTCACCTGCCCGGGCGGCTTGCTCGGCATATTCGCCATGGCCCAGTCCATCGGCCACCATCACACTGAAACCACCGGGTTCGATTGCCAGGTGCCAGGCATCGCCGCAATGCGGATCATCATGCAGTGAGTGCTGGCTGACCCCGTAGCGAATGTCCTTTGCCACTGAGCCGCGTGGATACAGCCTGGCCAGGATCGCCGTTCCGCGTGGATTGGCGTAGGCATCGAATACCTGGGCCAGGCGCGAAATCGCACCCAGGCCAATCCCTTGGGTGCCCCCGGTAGAGTAACCGTCCACCAGGCAGCTATTCAGGTCGAAGCCTTGGCCACGGTCGATGGCGACCAGTTCGAGGCCGCCATTACCGGTGGTGCGCAGGTGCAGTTGGCCATGTTCGGCATGCTTGAGGACATTGCTGGCCAGTTCGGTGGCCACCAGGGCCACGCGCCCGGCATCGGTGTCGTCGAAGCCCAACTGCTCGGCGAGTTGCTGCGCCGTGCGGCGGGCGTGGCCGACCTGGCTGGTGTCTTCAATCAGCAGCACATGCGTCAAGGCACTGGGAATATTCAGGCCCATCGGGTGATCGTCACGCGGGTGCCCTGGCCTGGCGCGGTCTCCAGTTCAAATTCATCCACCAGGCGCTTGGCCCCGGTGAGCCCCAGGCCCAGGCCGCTGCCGGAGGTCCAGCCGTCGGTCATTGCCAGTTTCAGGTCGGGAATGCCCGGGCCTTCATCGCGAAAGGTCAGGCGCAGGCCGGGTCGGTGGTCTTTTTCGACCACCGCCCAGTCCATGTAGCCACCCTTGCCATAGACCACTGTGTTGCGCGCCAACTCGCTGACCGCCGTGACCAGCTTGGTCAGGTCGATCAGGCGCATGCCGCAGTCCTGGGCCAGTTTGCGTACGAGTTGTCGAGCCAGCACGACGTCCTGTTCGATCAGCACCGGGTGGGTGCCATTGCTGGCTTGGGTCATGAGTGTTCTACCCGGTCGCGCAGCAGTTTCATGCCGCGCTCGACATTCAACGCCGTCGCCACGCCAGGCAGGGTCATGCCCAGTTCCACCAGCGTAATGGCTACGGCGGGCTGCATGCCGACCAATACCGTCTGGGCATCCATGATGCGCGACAGCCCGGAGATGGTGCCGATCATGCGTCCGATGAACGAGTCGACCATGTCCAGCGCCGAGATATCGATCAGCACACCGCGGGCGGAGGTACGGCTGATGCGCTCGGACAGGTCGTCCTGCAGGGTCAGCGCGAGTTGGTCGTGCATGTCCACCTGGATGGTCACGAGCAGGAACTCGCCCATCTGCAAAATAGGGATGCGTTCCATGCTTAAACGGCCTTGGTGACGGTAACGCCTAAGCGTTTGAGGGAGAGTGCCAGCGCATCGGCCAGGTTGGCCTTGGTGACCACGCCTTGCAGGTCGAGACCCAGGTGCACGATGGTCTGCGCGATTTGCGGGCGTACGCCACTGATGATGCAGTCGGCACCCATCAAGCGGATGGCCGTGACGGTTTTGAGCAGGTGCTGGGCGACCAGGGTGTCGACGGTCGGTACGCCGGTAATGTCGATGATCGCGATTTCCGCGCCGGTGTCGACGATGCGTTGCAGCAGCGATTCCATCACCACCTGGGTGCGTTGCGAATCCAGGGTGCCGATCATCGGCAGGGCCAGGACGCCTTCCCACAACTTGACCACCGGCGTGGACAGCTCCAGCAACTCTTCCTGCTGGCGCTTGATCACCGACTCGCGGGATTTCTGGAAGGTGCGGATGGTGTGCATGCCCAGGGCGTCGAGCAGCTCGGAGACTGTCAGCAGTTGTTCGGCCAATTGTGCCGGTTGGTCGGCATATTCACGCTGCAACAGCGTGAACAGCGGGCCCTTGAGGACAAAAATGAAGCTGGCGGTCTGCTGCGAGTCCTGGCCGGCGAGGGCGCGGGTGTGGGAGAGCTTTTCCAGGAATAGGCGGGTTTGTGCCCAGTTTTCATGATCGATGTGCTGCGAACCGCCATTTTGCAGGGCTTCAGTCAGCAGAGCCAGGAACTCGGCGGTCTGTGTTTGCACGTCGTCAGGCTTGATATTGCGCGTGGCCCCCGAGGCTTCGAGACGGGCTTTCCATTGGTCAAGGAGAGAGCTGCGATTAGCTTGCAGGGCCTGGATTGTGTTCGTTTGCAGAGTTGCCACGGTAACCTCCTTGAATGCCATTGATGCGGTGCGCGCAATCTATACTAAATTGAGCTGTTTGGAATTGTTTCAAGCGGATTCGTTCGGGGGGGGCGTCACTTTAAAAAGTGCCCTGGGGGACTATAGTTTGGGCCTTCTGTTTGGCCAGTGACGCGGGTCATTTAACGGCGTATCGGTCACGCACAGATGGCGACCCTGCGGCTCGCGTACGATAATGCCCGCCACTTCGACCATATTGGCCCTCCCGTGATCATCAACTTCGACCTCAACGACCTCCAGGCCTTCCGCGCCGTGGTAGACAAGGGCAGTTTCCGTGGCGCCGCCGAGGCCATCCGCATCTCGCAACCGGCCCTCAGCCGGCGCATCGAAAAGCTCGAAACCGCCCTTGATGTGAAGCTGTTCGAACGCACTACCCGGCGGGTCAGCCTGACCATGGTGGGCCGTACGTTTTTGCCACAAGTCGAACGCATGCTTGACGATCTCGACGTGGCGCTGATGGGCATCAGCAACGTCGCGTCCACGCGCATGGGCAATGTCACTGTCGCCTGCGTGCCGTCCACCGCGTACTACTTCATGCCCCACGTGATCTCCGAATTCCGCAAGCTGTACCCGAAGATCCGCTTGCGGGTGCTGGATACCAGTGCCGGCGAGGTGTGCAGCGCGGTGGAGAGTGGCGAAGCGGATTTCGGCTTGAGTTTCAGCGGCAGCCTGGCCGAGGAAGTGGAATTCGAACTGTTGTTGCAGGAGCGCTACGTGCTGGCCTGTCGCCGCGATCACCCGCTGGCCCAGCGCGACAGCGTGAGCTGGGCCGAGGCCTGCGAACATGATTACATCACCCTGGACAAGACCTCCGGCAACCGCCTCCTGCTTGACCAGGCCTTGCGCGGCATACGGGTGAAAAAGCCGAGTGTCTGCGAAACGCACCATGTGACTACCATGATCGGCCTGGTGGAGGCGGGATTGGGCGTGGCGATGGTGCCATCGATTGCGATGCCGGCCCTGGAGCACCCGATCCTGGTCGGCGTGCCGCTGGTGGAACCGCAGGTGATGCGCAACGTGGGCTTGATAAAACGCCGCGGGCGGACATTGCCGCCAGCGGCGCTGGAGTTGGAGCGGTTATTGCGGGAGATGCCGTTTCGCTCAGCGTGACACCGAGTCCAGGCCGGTGGATTGCACCACCGGTTGCGCCTGGGGTGAGGCCAGGAATTGCAACAACGCCTTGGCCTGCTCCGGGTGTTGCGCGTTGACCGGAATGCCGGCGGCAAAGCGCGTCACCGATTGCACATCTTCCGGGATCTTGCCGACGAAGGTCACACCTGGCACCGGCAACAATTCCGCCACCTGTTGCAGGCCGACTTCGTAGTCACCCTTGGCCACCTGTTCGGCCACCGGCTGGCGTTCGATCATGGTGCCTTTGGCGGGCATGCCGAGCTTCTTGAACAACTCTTTCTCGACGTATACACCGCTGGCGCTGTCCGAATAGGCGACCGACTTGGCTTTGCTCAGGGTGGCTTTCAATTCGGCATCGGTGCCGATGGCCGGTTTGACGGCGCCGGCTTTTACCACCAGGCCGATGCGCGAGTCTGCCAGTTCCACGCGGGAGGCCGGGTCGACCTTGCCTTGCTTGATCAAGTCATCCAGGGCGTAGCCGACCATGATCACCACGTCAGCGGGTTCGCCTCGGGCCAGGCGGTTGGGAATCGCTTCCGGCGCCTTGCCCATCGACGGGCCGAGGATAGTGTCGAGGGTATCGCCGCTTTGCTTGGCATATTGCGGGCCAAGCAGTTTATAGGCGGCAGTGAAGCCACCCGATGTCATTACCTTCAACTGCTCGGCCTGGGCCGACAATGCCAGTGCGCCCAGGGCCAGGGCCGTCAGGGTCTTGAGCAGAGCCTTCATTGTGCGGCCCCCTGCATCACTTGCCCACGGGCGTTGGCACGACGATACAGCGCGAGGGTCGAGCACAGCGCGCATGCTGCGGCGAACATCATCCAGTAGGCCGGCGAGGCCTTGTCTTCGGTGATGTGGATGAACCAGGTGGAGATCGCCGGGGTGAAACCGCCGAAGATCGCGGTGGCCAGGCTATAGGCCAGGGAGAAGCCCGCCACGCGCACTTCCACCGGCATGATTTCGGTGAGGGCCGGGATCATCGCGCCGTTGTACATGCCATAGAGGAAGGAGAACCACAGCAGGGTTTCCAGCATATGGGCGAAGCTTGGCGCGTTCACCACGTAGGACAGCGCTGGGTAAGCCGTGAGAACGGTCAGTACGGTCATCGCGATCAGCACCGGCTTGCGACCGAAACGATCGCTCAAGGTGCCGCCGATCGGCAGCCAGACAAAGTTCGAAACGGCTACCAGCAAGGTCACCAGCAGCGCATCGGACGTGCTCAATTGCAGCACGGTCTTGCCGAAAGTCGGCGCATACACGGTGATCAGGTAGAACGCGGTAGTGGTCATGGCCACCATCAGCATGCCGCCGATGACCACGGTCCAGTTTTTCACCAGGGTCGCCATCACTTCGCGCATGGTCGGGCGATGCTTGCGGTTGGCGAACTCTTCGGTTTCCTGCAGGTTGCGGCGCAGGATGAAAATGAACGGGATGATCACGCAGCCGAGGGCGAACGGAATGCGCCAGCCCCAATCGGCCACCACGGCCGGCTCCATCCACACGTTCAGGCCATAACCCAGTGCGGCGGCGACCACGATGGAGATCTGCTGGCTGCCGGATTGCCAGCTGGTGTAGAAGCCTTTGCGGCCTGGCGTGGCCATTTCGGACAGGTACACCGACACACCGCCCAGTTCCGCACCGGCCGAGAAGCCTTGCAGTAAACGACCGAGCAGCACCAGCAGCGGTGCCCACAAACCGATGGTGTGATAACCGGGCACCAGCACGATCAGCAGGGTGCCGCTGGCCATGATCGACAAGGTCACGATCAGCCCTTTGCGGCGACCGACGTCATCGATATAGGCACCCAGGATGACCGCGCCCAACGGACGCATCAGAAACCCTGCGCCGAATACGGCGAAGGTCATCATTAATGACGCAAACTCATTAGCGGCGGGGAAGAAGGCGGCAGCGATGTAGGTGGCGTAGAAACCGAACAGAAAAAAGTCGAACTGTTCGAGGAAGTTGCCCGAAGTAACGCGAAATACCGCCCCCACTTTCGAACGGGTAGAGTCGGGCCGGGTAGGGCTAGTCATGGTTTTATGTCTCCAGCGTTCTTTTTGAATGTGCTTGTTTCGCTTAAGACCTGGAATAGTGGCTGACACATTTAGAAATGTTAAGTGACAATTTTGGATAGATTGATGTTCGTTGGCTATCAATCGGTAATGCAGTCGGAAATGCGTTCGCTGTCTATGCTGAAGATGTGACCAATTCTTACGGATGGGAGGTGGCAATGACGGATCAACAGAAACGGCGCGACGAGCCGGAACGTGAGCAGCCCCAGCGGCGGGAGGAAGAAAAACCGCAGACCTGGAAACATCCCGATGATGGCACCGAGCTTTCAGAGCGGGATCAGGAGCGTCCGCTAAAACCCTGATATCAGGTTAAATGCGCTGCAACTGTGGGAGTGGGCAAGCCCACTCCCACAGTTGTATGTGCAACTCCCAAAATCAGGAAACTATTTGACATATTTGATTTGTGATCACATATTGAGGCCATAAGAACGACAACACAGGTTTTGCCTCATGACAGATGGTCCGCTCCTCCTGCCCACCCTGCGCCAGGTGTCCCGCGATACCTTGCAAGACCAGGTCTACCGCCAGATCCGCGAAGCGCTGATGAGTGGCCGTTTCCAGCCTGGCCAGAAACTCACCATCCGCGGCCTTGCCGAAGCCCTCGGTTCCAGCCCGATGCCGGTGCGCGAAGCCCTGCAACGCCTCAGCGCCGAAAACGCCTTTGAAGTCACCGAAACCTCTCGTCTGCGCGTGCGCTTGATGACGGTCGAACGCCTGCGTGAAATTCGTGATGCACGGGTCGCCCTCGAAGGGCTGCTGGCGGAAAAAGCCGTGCTGCGCCTGCAGAAGGCCGACCTCGACGAAATCACCGACCTCTGCCAGCAAATGCAGCACGCCGCCGACGAAGTCGACGTGTCGCGCTACCTGTGGACCAACTTTGCGTTTCACCGGCGGATCTACGCCGTGGCCCAGGCCGAGTTGACCATGGCCGCCGTGGAAAACTTCTGGCTGCACATGGGCCCGTGCTTTGCGCTGGTCGCCCCGGATAAAGCTCACCTGCAACGCTCGATGGAGGCGCACACGCGCATCGTCGAAGCCCTGGCGGCCCGCGATGGCGCCGGTGCACGCGCAGCGGTGACCGATGACATCATGCAGGCCGCCGATTCCCTGGCGCGCCTGCTCGTCAAGAACGACCGTTCGCGGCCGTCTGCTTCAGGAGGTAAACGTGCATGAGTGTCTTACAGCGGCTGCAGCCCTATCCTGGGTTACGTGTGTTGATTTCCGGCGGGGCTGCCGGCATTGGTGAAGTGCTGGCGGCGGCGTATCTGGAAGCCGGTGCCCAGGTGCATGTGTGTGACGTCAGCGAGCCGGCCCTGGCCGCGTTTCGCGACAAGTACCCGGGCACCGTCGCCACCCGCGCCGACGTCAGCGATGCCGTGCAGATCGAGGCGGTATTCAAGGTGCAGCGCGAGCACTTCGGCGGTCTCGATGTGCTGGTCAACAACGCCGGGATCGCCGGGCCTACCGGCGGCATCGATGCGATCAGCGACGCCGAGTGGCAGGCCACCATCAACATCAATCTCACCGCGCAATACCGCTTTGCCCACCATGCGGTGCCGATGCTCAAGGCGTCGTCCCACGGCCACCTGCTGCATATCGCCTCGGTGGCGGGGCGCCTGGGCTACGCGTGGCGCACGCCGTACGCGGCGACCAAATGGGCGATTGTCGGCCTGATGAAATCCCTGGCCTCGGAGCTGGGCGAGAGCGATATCCGCGTCAACGCCTTGCTGCCCGGCATTGTCGAAGGCCCACGCATGGACGGCGTGATTCGTGCCCGTGCCGAGCAGGTCGGCGTGCCCGAAGCCGAGATGCGCCAGGAATACCTCAACAAAATTTCCCTCAAACGCATGGTCACCGCCGAAGACGTGGCTGCCATGGCGTTGTTCCTCTGTTCGCCCGCCGCACGCAACGTGACCGGCCAGGCGATCAGCGTCGACGGTAACGTCGAGTACCTGTAAGCCACGCAAGAACACAGCGCGCTGCACCCAGGATTTTTTTCATAAGAATAAAAGTCGGAGAGTCGTCATGCCCAAAAATCGTCCTGTCATCATCACCTGCGCCGTTACCGGTGCGATTCATACGCCGTCGATGTCGCCGCATTTGCCGATCACTGCGCAGGAAATCGCCGATGCCGCCATCGGTGCCGCCGAAGCCGGCGCCGCGATTGTCCACCTGCATGCCCGCGATCCCAACGATGGCCGCCCAAGCCAGGACCCGGCGCTGTTCGCCGAATTCCTGCCGCAGATCAAGGCCGCCAGCGACGTGGTAATCAACATCACCACCGGCGGCGCGCCGACCATGGGCGTGGAAGAACGCCTGCAACCGGTGATGCAGTTCAAGCCGGAACTGGCCTCGCTGAACATGGGCTCGATGAACTTCGGCCTGTATGAAATGCTCAACCGCTTCACCGACTTCAAGCACGACTGGGAGCGGCCGTACCTGGAAGAAAGTGACGACCGGATCTTCCGCAACACCTTCCGTGACATCACCCATATCCTCAATTCCTGTGCCGAGAACCGCACGCGGTTCGAGATCGAGTGCTACGACATCGGCCACCTGTACACCGCCGCGCATTTCCTGGAACGCGGCCTGCTCAAGCCGCCGTTGTTTATCCAGTCAGTGTTCGGCTTGCGTGGTGGCATCGGCGGGCACCCCGAAGACCTGGCGCATATGCGGCGTACTGCCGACCGCCTGTTTGGCGACGACTATGTGTGGTCGATCCTCGGCGCCGGGCGTGGGCAGATTCCGCTGGCGACCATGGGCCTGTCCATGGGCAGCAATGCGCGTGTCGGTCTGGAGGATTCGCTGTGGGACGGCCCGGGCAAATTGGCCGCGTCCAACGCCGACCAGGTGCGACGTATCCGTACGGTGATCGAGGCGCTCGGCCATCGCGTCGCCACGCCGGATGAAGCGCGGGAAATCCTCGGGCTCAAGGGGCGCGATCAGGTCAATTTCTAACCCGACCAACTGCCGCGTCACGGCGCGGCCTGCATCCCGCACAACAACAATAAGGGGATCACACCATGCGTATCGAAGTGCTCGTCGACGTCAAGACCACCCTGGGCGAAGGCCCGGTGTGGGACGTCGAACAACAACGCCTGTATTGGATCGACAGCGCCGACGGCCGCATCCTGCGCTGCACCGACGACGGCCGCGAACTGCGTGCCTGGGAGGTCGGCCAGAAAATCGGCTCCATGGCCCTGCGCCATAACGGTGAGTCGGCGATTGTCGCCCTGCAAAACGGCGTACACACCCTCGACCTCAACAGCGGTGAGCTCAACCTGGTCATCGACCCGGAACCGCACCTGCCGGATAACCGCCTCAACGACGGCAAGGTCGACCGCCAGGGCCGCTTCATCTTCGGCTCCATGGACACCTTGGAGGACAACGCCAGCGCCAGGCTTTACCGCCTGGACGCCGACCTGAGCCTGCACACCCTGGACGAAGGCATCATCGTGTCCAACGGCCCGTGCTGGAGCCCGTCCGGTGACACCTTCTATTTCTGCGACACCTGGTCCGGCGAGATCTGGGCCTACGACTATGACCTGGCCACCGGCAATGTGAGCAACCGCCGCACCTTCGCCAGGGTCGACACCTCGGGCGGCGGCGCTGCCGACGGCTGCACGGTGGATGCCGAGGGCTGCCTGTGGCAAGCCTTGGTCTACGCCGGGAAACTGGTGCGCTACACCCCCGACGGTCACGTCGACCGCATCATCCAGATGCCGGTGAAAAAGGTCACCAGCCTGACCTTTGGCGGGCCGAACCTGGACACCCTGTTTGTGACTTCCATGGCCAAGCCGCCGCTGCCGCGTTTTCCGGCGGACGGCCAGCAGCGCGGAGCGCTGTTCGCCATTACCGGGTTGGGCGTGCAAGGAATAGCCGAGCGACGGTTCGCCAGCTAGCGCGTGTGTGTGACAAGGCATATTCCTTCGCAACCTTGTGTCAGTGCGCGCCCTCGCGCGCCTGGAGAGGCCCATGGCAACTATCAAAAAAGCGTCGCTGCGCAGCATTCACCGGCATTCCTGGGTGTCGCTGCTGGTCTGTTGGATGATCTGGATTCTCAACGCCTACGACCGTGAGATCGTGTTGCGCCTGGGGCCGACCATCTCCAAGCACTTCGATTTATCCGCCGACCAATGGGGCACCGTGGCCACGGTGGTCATGCTGGCCCTGGCGTTGCTGGATATACCCGGCTCCATGTGGAGCGACCGCTACGGCGGCGGCTGGAAACGTGCACGTTTCCAGGTGCCGCTGGTGCTGGGCTACACAGCGATCTCGTTTCTGTCCGGCTTCAAGGCCCTGAGCGGCAACCTCGCCACTTTCATTGCCCTGCGCGTCGGGGTCAACCTCGGCGCCGGCTGGGGTGAGCCGGTGGGGGTGAGCAACACCGCCGAATGGTGGCCGGTGGAGCGGCGCGGCTTCGCCCTGGGTGCGCACCATACGGGCTATCCGATTGGTGCGATGCTCAGCGGTATCGTCGCCAGTTTCGTCATCACCGTGTTTGGCGAGGACAACTGGCGCTACGTGTTCTTCTTCGCCTTCGTGGTGGCGTTGCCGCTGATGATTTTCTGGGCGCGTTATTCCACCGCCGAACGCATCACCGCGTTGTACGTCGACATCGCCGCCAAGGGCATGACGCCACCGGACAACGCGCCGGCCAGTTCGGTGAAGGGCGAGGCCTGGCGCACTTTCATCGCCACCTTGCGCAACCGCAATATCGCCCTCACGGCGGGCAATACGATGCTCACCCAGGTGGTGTACATGGGCGTCAACATCGTGTTACCGGCCTACCTCTACAACATCGCCGGACTGTCACTGGCCGAGTCGGCGGGGATGAGCGTGGTGTTCACCCTCACCGGCATCCTCGGGCAACTGGTGTGGCCGTCGCTGTCGGACATCATCGGCCGACGCACCACCCTGATCATCTGCGGGGTGTGGATGGCGGCGAGTGTCGGCGCGTTCTACTTCGCCAACACCCTGACCCTGATCATCGTCGTGCAACTGCTGTTCGGCCTGGTGGCCAACGCGGTGTGGCCGATCTACTACGCGGTGGCCTGCGACTCGGCCGAGCCGTCGGCGACGTCCACCGCCAACGGCATCATCACCACCGCGATGTTTATCGGCGGCGGCCTGGCGCCGGTGCTGATGGGCAGCCTGATCGCCATGGGCGGCGGCTGGACCACGCTGCACGGCTACACCGTGTGTTTCTTCGTGATGGCCGGCTGTGCCCTCGGCGGCGCGCTGCTGCAACTGTTTTCCCATCGCCCCCAGGCGTTGGCGCTGCAACTCGACTCCTAGAACAACACCGATGCGCCCCCCAGCCCGCCTGGCGGGGCGCCAAGAGGAACTGCCGATGACTACCGCCACCGCCGCCCGCACACCGCAGGCGTTGAACAAACTGATGTTCGTCAAGCTGATGCCCTTGCTGATCATCGCCTACATCCTGAGCTTCCTGGACCGCACCAACATCGCCCTGGCCAAGCATCACCTGGACGTCGATCTGGGCATTTCAGCCGCCGCCTATGGCTTGGGCGCGGGGTTGTTTTTCCTGACGTATGCGCTGTCGGAAATCCCCAGCAACCTGATAATGCACAAGGTCGGCGCGCGATTCTGGATCGCGCGGATCATGGTGACCTGGGGCCTGATCTCGGCGGCCATGGCCTTTGTGCAGGGCGAAACCTCGTTCTACGTGTTGCGCCTGTTGCTGGGCATCGCCGAAGCGGGGCTGTTTCCTGGGGTCATGCTGTACCTGACCTACTGGTTCAACCGTGAGCAACGGGCGCGGGCCACCGGGTATTTCCTGCTCGGCGTGTGCTTTGCCAACATCATCGGTGGCCCGGTGGGTGCGGCCCTGATGCGCATGGACGGCCTGCTCGGCTGGCACGGCTGGCAGTGGATGTTCCTGCTCGAAGGCTTGCCAGCCGTGGCGTTTGCCTGGGTGGTCTGGCGCAAACTGCCGGATCGTCCGAGCAAGGCGCCGTGGCTGTCGGCCGAGGAAGCGCGCGGTATCGAGCAGCGCATTGCCCGGGAAGTCGAGGAGGGCGCGGGCGAGGACGGTCACTCGTTGAAAAACTGGCTGACCCCGCAGATCCTGCTGGCGATTTTCGTGTACTTCTGTCACCAGATCACCCTCTACACCGTGATCTTTTTCCTGCCGAGCATCATCAGCAAGTATGGCGAACTGAGCACCATGAACGTCGGCCTGCTGACTTCATTACCGTGGATCGCGGCGGCACTCGGGGCATTGTTTATTCCGCGTTTTGCCACCACACCCGGGCGCTGCCGTCGCTTGCTGGTCACCGGCCTGCTGACCATGGCGTTGGGCCTGGGCATTGCCTCGGTGTCGGGGCCGGTGTTCAGCCTGCTGGGTTTTTGCCTGTCGGCGGTGATGTTCTTTGTGGTGCAGTCGATCATCTTCCTGTACCCGGCTTCGCGCCTCAAGGGCGTTGCGCTGGCCGGCGGGCTGGGATTTGTCAACGCCTGCGGGCTGTTGGGCGGCTTTGTCGGGCCGTCGGTGATGGGCGCGATCGAGATGAGCACCGGCAATGCAATGAACGGCTTGAAAGTCATTGCGCTGGTGCTGGTGGTGGCGGCCGTGGCGGCCCTGCGCTTGCGCATGGGGCACGAACCTGAGCGTGGTGCGCAGGCCAGCGAAGCGTCCTACACGTAGACGCCGGCTACGGGGCTTTCTAAACTGCGGCTTGTCTTGGGAAAAGGGCAGGCGCCGATGAATCGCAATGAACTACGCAAAGCCGACATCAACCTGATGGTGGTGTTCGAAGCGTTGATGCTGGAGCGCAACGTGACGCGGGTGGCGGAGAAGCTGTTTCTCGGCCAGCCGACCATCAGCTCGGCCCTCAACCGCTTGCGTACCTTGTTCAACGACCCGCTGTTCATTCGCGTCGGCCATCGCATGGAGCCCACCGCGCGGGCCGAGGAGATCATTCAGCACCTGTCGCCGGCCCTGGATTCGTTGTCATCGGCCTTGAGCCTGACCCACGATTTCGACCCCTCGATCAGCACCATGACCTTTCGCATCGGCCTCTCCGATGACGTGGAGTTCGGCCTGTTGCCGCCCTTGCTGCGCGCCTTGCGCCAGGAAGCGCCGCAAGTGGTATTCGTGGTGCAGCATGTGGACTACTGGCGCATTCCCGACCTGCTGGCCTCCGGCGATATCACCGTCGGCATCACCCAGACCCGTGGCCTGCCGGCGAATGCCAAGCGTAAGCTGCTGCGCCATATCCGTCCGCGTATCCTGCGCGCCGATGCGTCTGAAACGCCGCTGACCCTTGATGAATATTGCTCACGGCCCCACGTGCTGGTTTCCCATACCGCCAACGTGTCGGGGTTTGCCGATGAGTGGCTGGCGGAGATCGGCCGCAAACGCCATGTGGTGCTGTCGGTGCCGCAATACAGCGCGCTGCCGGCCTTGCTCGCCGGCACTGACCTGATCGCCAGCCTGCCGGACTACACCGCCGAGGCCATGGCAGTGTCGGGCCACCTGTTCTGTGAGCCGTTCCCGTTCGAAACGCCAACCCTGGATTTGTCGATGGTCTGGCTCAGCCACGTGGACACCGACCCGGCTGAGCGCTGGGTACGTTCGCGGCTCGAAGCATTTATGAGCGACAGAGGGCTGGCCAGCAAAGCCTGATGCTTTTATCCGTGGTATATCTAGGAATCTTCCTACCAAAGACTCGGAGCCATCCATGCCGCACCTGCACCTGGAATACACCGCCAACCTGACGGGCCTTGCTGTCGAGAAGACCCTGTTGCGGCTCAACAACGTGCTGATGGCGTCCGGGCAGTTCAGTTCCGAGTTGGACATCAAAAGTCGTGTGGTCAAGGTCGAGACGTTCCAGGTGGGCACCTCCCTCGAAGCACGCGGGTTTATCGCGGTGAAGCTGTCGCTGCTCAGCGGGCGCCCACCCCAGGTCAAGAAACAGCTGTCGGACAGCCTGCTGGCAGCCCTGCAGGACATGGGCGATTGGCCGGAGGGTATCCAGGTTCAACTCAGCGTCCAACTGGTCGACATGGATCGCGACTGCTACAGCAAAGTCGCCATCGGCTGAGGTTTACAACAAACCCTGATCCGCGCACACCTTCACCACCTGCTCACGAAACCAGGTATTGGCACTGTCCTGTTCGCTGGTTTCGTTCCACTGCATCTCCAGGGTGAATCCCGGCAACCCGTTGGGCACTTCGCAGTGGCCGAACGTCGTGGTGGGCGCCAGCAACTTTTGTACGCGACGCGGCAGGGTGACGATGAAGTCGGTGCCGGTGATCATCTTCAACGCTGCGCTGTAGCTGTTGGCGCGGGCGATCACCTGGCGCTTGTGGGCCTGGCGCGCCAGCCAGCCGTCGATCATGTTGGTGTCGGAGGTCCACGGCGTGGGGAACACGTGGCGCCGTTCGACGAAGGACTGCAGGCTGAACGCCGGTTCCCGTGGCGCCGAGCGTTTATCGAACACGCACACCAGGTCGTCTTCGAGCAGCATCTGGGTACGCAAGTCCTTGTGGGCGCGGTGGAAGTTGGGGCCGAAACAGATCACCAGGTCGAGGCGGCCTTCGCGCAGGTCGTCCGCGGGGATGTCGGTTTCCAGCTTTTGCACGTTGATGATCACCGGCAGGTCGGCACGGTCGAAGTGCTTCAACAGGCGCGGCAGGATCAACTGTTCGAAGTATTCCGGCGCGCACACGTTGAAGGTCACGGCCTTCTGGGTCGGGTCGAAGGCCTGGCCACCGGCGTGGCACAGGTTGATGCATTCGAGGATCTTCTGCACATGCCCGTACATGGTGGTGGCCTTGTACGTTGGGCGCATGCCCGCCCGGGTGTTGATGAACAACTCGTCTTCAAAGCTGGTGCGCAGCTTCTTCAGGCTGTAGCTCACGGTGGACTGGCTGACAAACAGCGTTTCGGACACCTCGGTAACACTGCTCTGGTCGTAGACGGCGATAAACACCATCAAGTCCTGCATATCGAGCTTTCTGAGCAAGTTACTGTTTAGCATCGGTTTCGTCCGTAAACCCTTTGTACCGAACTCAGTACAAGACAGCACAAAAGCTTAACGGAACGAACGTGCCATTAGAAAGCTCTGCAGGGCGTTTCTATGTTTGGCTTGAGACAAATACTGTTTGCAATACGACGTCAGCGGATATGTCGTGCGTAATGCCTGGGGTTGAAGCGCGTGACGATCAGCAGCATTACCCCAATCACCGCTGTCAGCGACCACCAGGCCCATTCGAAGCTGCCCAGTTGATCGCGGATCATCCCGGCGATCAGCGGCGACAGCCCGGCGATCAGGTAGCCGATACCCTGCACAAAGGCGGTGAGACCACCGGCGCGGCGCGGGTTGTCCAAATGGTCAAGGGACAGGATCAGGCTCATCGGGAACAGACCGCCAATGCCCAGGCCCAGCAGGCACGGCCACAACAGGCTCAGGTGGTGCGGGCTGAGAATCAGGCCGCAGAAACCGAGGATGATCAGCACCAGCAGCACCGCCACCACACCGCGTTTATCCTGGAGGCGGTTAGCGATGGCGGGAGTGACCAGGCCGGACACCACTTCCATGGCCGTCAAGAAGCCCAGCAGCAGGCCGGCATTCAGCTCGCTCCAGCCTTGCTCCACGTAGTACGGCGCGAGCCACGCCAGTACGCAGGTGTAGGACGCGGTACCCAGGCCGAAAAACACCGCCAGCAACCAGGCCCGGCCATTGCCGAAAAATGACGCCTGTTGAGCTGTGCCGGCTTGCGGCAACGGTGGCAGTACCGAGCGTTGCGCGTACCAGAACACCAACGCCAGCACTGCCAACACCGCCCAGATTGACAGGCCGATGCGCCAACTGCCGGTCTGCACTTGCACGAACGGCGAGAACGACGCCGCCAGTGCTGCGCCGCCCATGATCGCGGTGACGTAAACACCCATGAACAGCGCAACATTGTCACTGAACCGCGACTTGATCAGCGCCGGCATCAACGCCTGGATCATCGCGATCCCCACCCCGGCCGCGATGGCGCTGACGATCAACTCCAGCGCCGAATCGAGGAACAACCGCGACAGCGTGGCCACGCCGATCACCAGCAGGGACACCACGATGCTGCGGTGCTCGCCAAAGCGTTTGGCCAGGCCCATGCCGAAGAACATCGCCAAGCCCATGGCCATCACCGGCAACATGGTCAGCAACGCGGCGCTGCTGAAACTCAGCGACACATCGCCGCGAATCGATGACAACAACGGGCCGACCGCCGCCATCGACGGACGCAGGTTGAGGGCGACCAGCACGACGCTGGTCATCAGCCAGAGGGCGGTGGTGGGTTTTGCGTGAACGGTTTCCATGGGAGGCCCTTGAGTGATCAAGGGCGAATCAGGCCATGGGTGGGAGCAGGGGGCAAATGAGAAAGTCGCTAGGTCTATCTAAAAATTGCGCTGGTCAAAATGTGAGAGGGGGCAGGCGCCTCCCACATTAGATAGACCGGATCACATGCTTGATCTCCTGGAAAGCCGCCAGCCCCCACGGTCCCAGCTCGCGGCCGATGCTGCTCTGCTTGTAACCGCCCCACGCGGTCTGCGGGAAGATCACTTGCGGCGCGTTGATCCACACCAGCCCGGCCTGCAAGGCATTCGCCACACGCTCGGCGGTTTCGGCATGGCCGCTGACCACACTCGCCACCAGGCCGAAGTCGCTGTCGTTGGCCAGGGCGATCGCTTCTGCCTCGCAGGTAAAACGCCGGACACAGAGCACCGGACCAAAGATCTCTGCGTTCCACAACGCACTGTCCAGCGGCACGTCGGTGAACACTGTGGGGCGAATGAAAAAGCCCTTGGGCAAGTCCGCCGGGCGTTCACCGCCGCACAGCAAGCGGGCGCCGTCCGCGATTGCGCGCTGGATATGTCCCAGCACCCGCTGATACTGGGTACGGTTGATCAGCGCACCCATTTCCACGTCATCGGCAAACGGGTCCGCCACGCGAATCGCTTCGGCCCGCGCCTGCACACGCACCAGGAATTCATCGGCAAGCGTGTCAGCCACCAACACGCGACTGGTGGCTGAACACATCTGCCCGGCGTTGAAAAAACCGCCACCACAGGCCAGTTCCACCGCCAGGTCCAGGTCGGCATCCGCCATTACCAGCAGCGAAGACTTGCCGCCCAGTTCCAGGCTCACGCCCTTGATGGTTTCGGCCGCGCGCTGCATCACCTGCACGCCAACGGCGTTACTGCCGGTAAAGGAAATCTTCGCTACTCGACGGTCCGCCGCCAACGGCGCGCCGACATCCAGGCCTGTGCCGCACACCAGGTTGAACACGCCAGCGGGCAAGCCTGCCTCGGCGATGATCCGCGCCAACTGCAACTCGGCCAACGGCGTGACTTCCGAGGGCTTGAGCACCACGCAGCAACCGGCGGCCAGGGCCGGGGCGAGTTTCCAGGCGGTGGTCACCATCGGGAAATTCCACGGCACGATCAGCCCCACCACGCCGCAGGGCTCGCGGCGCATACGTGCGCTGAAGTCATCGCCGGGCAACGCCACCGGCTGGTCCTGAGCGGCGTCCATTTCTTCGGCAACGCTGGCGTAGTACTCGAACGTGGCGATCACATCGTCCACATCAATTGCGGCTTCAAACAGTGGCTTGCCGTTGTTGCTCGATTGCAGGTGCATCAGCTGTTCGCGCTGCTCGCTCACGCCCTGGGCGATCTTGCGCAGCAGGGCGGCGCGATCACGGCCGGTGCTTTTCGACCATTCGCTGAATGCCGCGCTGGCGGCGTCGACCGCCCGGGTCACCGCCGTCGCATCGCCGACGCTGACCCGGGCCAATACCGCCTCGGTGGCCGGGTTGATCACCTCGAGTACGGCTTGGCCGGCTTGCCACGCGCCGTCGATGTAGATCCCGTTCGACACCGCGCTCATACCGCCACCTCTTTCATCCACAGGCCTTGGTCGATTTCGATCAGCGTCGGCCCTTGGCGATCAGCGGCGCTGCGCAGTGCCGTCCGCAGATGCGCGATGCCCTGGATGCTTTCAGCGGCACAGCCCAACGCCTTGGCTACGCCGATAAAGTCCGGCGTATAGATGTCCACACCCACCGGCTCGATGGCGCGGTTGACCATGTATTTCTTGATCTCTTCATAGCCCTGGTTATTCCACAGCAGCACGATGATCGGCGTGCGCGCCTCCACAGCGCTGGCCAGTTCCGGCAGGCTGAATTGCAGGCCGCCGTCGCCGATCAGGCACACCACCGGTTGCCCGTCGCCGCGTCCCAGCCAGGCGCCGATAGCGGCGGGCAGGGCGTAGCCCAGGGTGCCGTAGCCAGTGGATGAGTTGAACCAGCGGCGCGGGTGGTCGAGGTTCAGGGTGAGGTTGCCGCTGTACACCGGTTGGGTCGAGTCGCCGACCAGCACGGCGTTGGGCAACTCCTCCAGGACGGTGTCGAGGAACCGGGTTTGTGCGCGGGTGGCGGCGTCCCAGCCGGGGTTCAGTTCGGCCCACAAGCGTGCCACACGCGCAGCGCCCCACGCGCGATTGCGGGGCGGCAAGGGTTTGCTGTTCAACTCGACCAGCAGCGCTTCGGCGGCGATTTGTGCATCGGCCACCAAGGCAACCTGCGGCGGATAGTTGCGCACGGTCTGGTCCGGGTCGATGTCGATGCGCAGCAACGCACCGGGAATCCCGAAGCCGCCGGCGAAGGTGACGTCGTAGTCGGTTTCCGCCAGCTCGGTGCCGATGGCCAACACCACGTCCGCTTCGGCGACCAAGGCGCGGGTGGCGACCAAGGTCTGGGTCGAGCCGATCAACAGCGGATGGTTGGCAGGCAGCATGCCCTTGGCATTGATCGTCAGGGCCACCGGCGCGCCGAGGGCTTCGGCCAGTTGCGTGAGTTCTGCGGCTGCATCGATGGCGCCGCCACCGGCCAGGATCAAGGGCTGCCTGGCCGCTGCGAGCAACTGGCTCATCTGCTTGATCGCCGATGGCGCGGCACCGGCGCGCGCCACGCTGACCGGTTCACTGCCCAGCAGTGCGTCGGCGTTTTCTACCAGTACATCCAACGGGATTTCGATATGCACCGGGCGTGGTCGTCCGGCCTGGAACAACGCAAAGGCACGCGCCAACACGCCGGGCAACTCGGCCGCCGACATCAGCGTATGGGAGAACGCCGCCACGCCGGCGATCATCGCGCCCTGGTTCGGCAGCTCATGCAGCTTGCCGCGCCCGCCGCCCAATTGGCTGCGCGACTGTACGCTGGAGATCACCAGCATCGGGATCGAGTCAGCGTAGGCCTGGCCCATGGCGGTGGTGATATTGGTCATGCCGGGGCCGGTGATGATGAAGCACACGCCGGGCTTGCCGCTGGTGCGCGCATAACCGTCGGCCATGAAGCCGGCGCCCTGTTCGTGGCGCGGGGTGACGTGACGGATGCTGGAACGGGCCAGGCCGCGATACAACTCCACGGTATGCACGCCGGGGATGCCAAACACCTGGTCCACGCCATAGCCTTCCAGGAGGTTGACCAATACTTCGCCGCAGGTCGCCATAAACGTCGCTCTTGTTGTTGAGATAAGGCGTTATTGGACCGGCTGGCCGGTAGCGGCAACAATCGATAAAAAGTCATACTAGCCATGTCCTCACGTCATGGCTGCGCCCCGATGAAACGCCTCCCGCCGCTGTCCGCGTTGCACACCTTCTGGGTCACGGCCCAATGCTGCAACTTCACCCGCGCCGCCGAGCAACTGCACATCACCCAGGGTGCCGTGAGCCGGCAGGTTGCCGGGCTGGAAAGCCACCTGGGCTACGCGCTGTTCCAACGCCAGGCGCGGGGTTTGAGCCTGACCGAGGAGGGGCGTGAGTGGTCGTTGCGCGCCCAGCAGGTCTTCGGTCTGATCGGCGAGGCGGTGGAGCAGATCGGCAGTCGCCGCCAGGTCCTGCAACTCAAGGCCTCCACCTGTGTGATGCGCTGGTTGTTGCCACGCCTGATGCAGTGGCAGAAGGAGCGTCCGGATGTGCCGGTAGCGCTCACTACCACCGTGGCCTACACCGTGGACTTTCGCCGCGAGCAATTCGATGCGGCGGTGATCTATGCGCCCATCGCCGAGCAGTCGGCCGAGGCGCGGCATCTGTTCGATGAACAACTCACCCCGGTCTGCACGCCCGCGCTGCTCGGTGTGCTGCACAGCCCGGCAGACTTGCAGCAACAGGTGCTGCTGCACCCCACGCGGGATGAACGGGACTGGGCGTTGTGGCTGAAAGCGGCGAAGACGCGACTGAGTAACCTGAGCCAGGGGCATCATTTTGAGACGCTGGATTTGGCGATGACGGTGGCGTCGCAAGGCTCCGGTGTGGCGATAGGCGACCGCGCGTTGATTGGCGACGATTTGAAGGCCGGGCGGTTGGCGACGCCGTTTGAGCTGCGGGTGCCGACGGGGATGGGCTATTACCTGGTGTATCCACCGGGCACCGAGCCTTCGGCGGGGCTTGAAGCGTTGATGGATTGGTTGGTCACCCAAGCCAAAATCTCCTGACATTCATCTATCAAATGTGGGAGGGGGCTTGCCCCCGATTGCAGTGTGCCAGTCAATACAGGTGTGACTGATCGACCGGTATCGGGGGCAAGCCCCCTCCCACATGCTAGTAGCCGACAGTGAAACGCTGGCGCGGGTGCTTGGGTGTTTCGACTTCGTCGATCAAGGCGATGGCGTAGTCGGCAAAGCTGATCCAGCTGCGACCTTCACTGCTCACCAGCAGATCGTCCTGGCCCACGCGGAATTGACCGGTGCGCTCGGTCTCGACGAACTCCGCCGAAGGCGACAGGAACGTCCAGTCCAGTTCCTTTTCCTGACGCAGCGTGTCGAGAAACGCGGCACCTGCACTGGCTTCGGCTTTGTACTCAGCCGGGAAACCTGCGCTGTCGATCACCCGACCGCCACCCGGCAACAACAGCGAACCGGCACCGCCCACCACCAGCAGGCGTTTCACCCCGGCTTTCTTTACCGGCCCGATCACGGCGCTGGCCGGTAGAGTGGCGAAGTGCGCGGCGCTGATCACCACGTCACTGCCGCTGATGGCCTGTTGCAGGGCCTCTGCGTCCAGGGCATCAACCTGCTTGACGGTGACGCCAGGGCGCGCCGCCAGCGTGTCGGTGTTACGTGCAATGGCCACAATGCTATGCCCGCGACGCAGGGCTTCTTCCAGCAGTTGGCTACCGGCACGGCCGGTGGCCCCAATGATTGCGATCTTGCTCATGACGTTCTCCAGTACGGTTAAGGTTTGAAACGGTTCACCACTTCATTTCGCCCTTGGCGACTTTGGCGCTGAGTTCCAGCGAGCTTTCGTCGGCGAGGGTCGGGTAACGCTGTTTCATGGCCGCGATCAGGGCCGCGGAATCCTTGGCCTTGGCGGTTTCGGCGTCGAAGGCCTTGATGTAGTCGGCGGTAAATTTCACGGATTGAACAGATGGCGTACCCAGGTAATGGCCCGGGATCACGGTGCGCGGTTGCAGGTCTTCAATGCGTTGTAGGGTGGCCAGCCAGTCTTTGTGGGACTGCGCGCTCTGGGTGTCGGCCATCCACACATGAATGTTTTCGGCGACGACCACGCCACCGACCACGGCCTTGATCGAAGGGATCCACACAAAACTGCGATCCGGCTGTGGGCCGTCCAGGCCGATTACCTCCAGTTGCTGGCCTTCCAGGCTCAAGCTGTGGCCTTCGAGGACCTGCGGCACGATAGTTTTGGCCGGCTTGTCCGCACCCATTTTCGGGCCCCAGAACTCAAGCTTGCCGGCGACGGTGGCCTTGATGTGATCGACCACCGGTTGCGGCGCCAGCACCTTGGCGTCGGGGAAGGCGGTGGTGAGGGTGTCGAGGCCGAAGTAGTAGTCCGGGTCGCCGTGGCTGATGTAGATGGTGGTCAGGTGTTTGCCGCTGGCGCGGATCTTCTGCACCAGTTGTTCGGCCTGGCCTTTGCCGAACTGGGCGTCGACCAGGATCGCATCCTTGGCGCCGCTCACCAGCACCGAGGTGACCGGGAAGATCGCGGCGTCGCCAGGGTTGTACACGTCCAGCTTCAGCTCGGCGGCGGCCGCGTGGGCGGCGAAGGCCAGGGCGGCGGTGGCCAGGGTCAGGCGCTTGAGGGGGGAGAACATCGGGCAGCTCCAGCATCGGTAAAGGATGCACAGAGCTTAGTTGCACAAAACCAGACTAAAAATGCGATGCTGGGACATAGTTTGTTTCTGAAATCGGGCAAATCATGGACCGTCTCCAAGCAATGCGCGTGTTTGTCACCGTGGTGGACCTGGGCAGCCAGTCCGCCGCCGCCGATCATCTGGACCTGTCGCGCCCGGTGGTGTCGCGCTACCTGGCCGAGCTGGAAGACTGGGTCGGCGCACGCCTGCTGCACCGCACCACGCGCAAGCTCAGCCTTACGGCGGCCGGCGGCGAAACCTTGCCGCGCTGCCGACAATTGCTGGACCTGTGCTGCGATATGCAAGCCGCCGTCAGCGAGCCGGATGACGCGCCCCGTGGCCTGCTGCGCCTGAGCGTCAGCACCTCGTTCGGCCAGGCGCAATTGGCCGCAGCCATCGCCGAGTACGTCAAGCGTTACCCGTTGGTAACCGTCGATCTGCAAATGCTCGACCGCACGGTGAACCTGGTGGATGAGCGCATCGACCTGGCCATCCGCACCAGTAACGACCTGGACCCCAATCTCATTGCGCGCCGCCTGACCCTGTGTCGCTCGGTGGTGTGCGCCTCGCCGGCGTATCTGCTGGAGCATCCAGCCCCGCAGAAAGTCGAAGACCTGGCCGGGCACAACTGCCTCACCCATTCCTATTTCGGCAAGAGCCTGTGGCATTTCGAAGAGCGGGGCGAGCACGTCTCGGTGCCCATCACCGGCAACATCACGTCCAACGAGGCCAGCACCTTGTTGCGCGTGACGCTGGCCGGGGCCGGCGTGTCGATGCTGCCTACTTACCAGGCCGGCGATTACATCCGCCGTGGCGAACTGGTGCGCCTGCTGCCCGACGCCGAGCCCCGGCAGATGAACATCTACGCGGTGTACGCCTCGCGCAAGCACATGCCATCGGCGCTGCGCAGCCTGTTGGATTTTCTGGTGCTGAGGTTCCCGGAGGAGCCTGCGTGGGACGTCGGTCTGTAGGGCGACATAAACCTGTTGAATGTCGCCCGATAATGGCAACTCGCCCTGGTTGACCTATGCTTTAAACAGCACCGTTTAGATCCGCAGAGGTCTGTGCCATGAGCATTAAAACCAGAAAGTACCTGATGATTGTCACCCTGTGCGCCATCGCCAGCGCGCTTTACGGGACCGCTGCCTACCGTGTTGAACTGACCCGCATGCAGCCGACTTTTGCGATCAGCTGCCATCAGGATCAATGCGTGCCGCATACCGGCAGTTTCAGTGCGCTCAGGTAATCGGCTGTTGAGCCTTGAGTTGCTCGCGAAACGCCTTGGGTGAGAACCCGACCCGTCGGCGGAACAGCCGCGAGAAGTTGGTCGGGTCGGAAAAACCCAGCACTTCCGACATTTCATTGATGGTCATGCTGGTGTAGGTCAGCAGGCGCTTGGCTTCCAGCAATTGGCGGTCGTGCATGATCTGCAGCGCAGGCTGCCCACCCAGTTCCCGGCATGTGCCGTTGAGGTGTGACACCGAGATGCCCAGCTTGTGGGCCAGATCCTCGATCTTCGGGTGTTCGCGGTAATGCTGCTCGACCAGTTGGGTGAAGCGGCGGAAGTATTCACGCCCCCTCGGCGCCCGTGGGTGGCGCTTCTGGATGGCCTGGCGGCTGATCCACACCAGCAGCACGCTGACCAGCGCGTGCATCATCATGTCCCTGGCCGGTTGTGCGTCGGCGTATTCATCCTGCAAGCGGGCGAACTGGCTGTTCAGGTAATCACTGTCCTTGCCCGCCGGGTAACTGCCCAGGGACTGCAAACCATCCACCGTCGCCCCCAGTTGTGTCTGCAGGTGGCTGACCAGCGGCGCCGCGAGTGTCACCACGTAGCCTTCGACATCCTCGGGAAACCGAAAACCGTGCACACACAGCGGCGGCAGGACTTGCAGCGTCGCTTCGTTCAGCGTGGTGCGCTGCCCTTCGATTTCCAATTGTGCCTGACCTTTGTGCACATACAGCAACTGGCACAGATCCGCGTGCCGGTGGGGCTGGATTTCCCACTGGTATTCCCGACTGCGCCGGGAAATGGTTTCGCAGTGCAACAAATCGGGGGTTGGCCATTGCTGGTTTTCCCCGTAAAGCTTGAAGACCGGAATCGCGGTTTTGATCATGGTTTCAATCCGATACTCAGGAGAGTGGTGCGGTAATCGCCCCAATTGGCAAAAAGCGCAGGCTTTGGCTCAGTTTTCACCTTCTTATGCCGGCCACTCAAGTGAAAAATGTCAGCAACAAGACCAATGACAACTCTTTCACTCAATCCGTTCGAGTGGAACTTGCGGACCATAAAAATAATGAAAACGCTGAAAACCCAAGTCGCCATTATTGGCGCCGGTCCCTCCGGACTGTTGCTCGGCCAACTGCTGCACAACGCCGGTATCCAGAGTCTGATCCTGGAGCGCCAGAGCGCCGATTACGTACAAGGCCGCATCCGTGCCGGGGTGCTGGAACAAGGCATGGTCGACCTGCTGCGGCAGGCGGGCGTCAGCCAGCGCATGGACAACGAAGGCCTGGTGCATGAGGGCTTCGAGCTGGCGCTCAATGGCCAGCTGACCCACATCGACCTCAAGGCGCTGACCGGCGGCCAGACGGTCATGATCTACGGCCAGACCGAAGTCACCCGCGACCTGATGGCCGCCCGTGCTGCCGCGGGCGCCATCACCCTGTATGAAGCCCATGACGTGCAACCGCACGACCTCAAAAGTGATCGACCCTGGCTGACTTTCGAACATCAGGGCGAAGCCTTTCGCCTGGAGTGCGGCTATATCGCCGGTTGCGATGGTTACCACGGTGTTGCGCGCCAATCGATCCCGGCTGAATCACTGAACGTCTTCGAGCGGGTCTACCCTTTCGGCTGGCTCGGTATCCTCGCCGATACGCCGCCGGTTCACCCTGAACTGGTGTACGCCAAACATCCGCGTGGCTTCGCCTTGTGCAGCATGCGATCGCCGACGCGCAGCCGTTATTACCTGCAAGTGCCGGTGCAAGAGCCGCTTGATGAATGGTCCGATGCGCGCTTCTGGGACGAACTGAAAACCCGTCTGCCCAGCCACCTCGCAGCCGACCTGGTGAGCGGTCCGTCGATCGAGAAGAGCATCGCGCCGCTGCGCAGCTTTGTGGTGGAGCCGATGCAGTACGGGCGTCTGTTCCTGCTCGGCGATGCCGCGCATATCGTGCCGCCCACCGGGGCCAAGGGCTTGAACCTGGCGGCCAGTGACGTGAGCACCCTCTATCGGATTCTGCTGAAGGTCTACGGTGAAGGACGGGTGGATTTGCTGGAGCGTTATTCCGCCATCTGCCTGCGGCGGGTGTGGAAGGCCGAGCGGTTTTCCTGGTGGATGACCTCGATGCTGCATCAGTTTCCCGAGGCGGATGGCTTCAGCCAGCGCATCGCCGAGAGTGAACTCGATTACTTCATCCACTCCGAGGCCGGGCGCAAGACCATCGCCGAAAATTACGTCGGGCTTCCTTACGAAGCTATCGAATAGCCTGCTATCGTATCGAGCATTCCCGTGGGCCGCCTTTTCCCGCGGGCCCTGCTCGAAGGTCTTGCCGTGACGCACCTCAATCAGCCCGTTCCGCCGCTGCCCGCCGTGCGCAGCATCCTCGCCTCACTGATGATGGCGATCTTCCTGGGGGCCTTGGACCAGACGATTGTCGCCGTGTCCATGCCCGCGATCTCCGCCCGATTCCATGACGTCAACCTGCTGGCCTGGGTCATCTCCGGCTACATGGTGGCGATGACCGTGGCGGTGCCGATCTACGGCAAGCTGGGCGACCTGTACGGGCGGCGGCCGATGATGCTGATCGGCATGGGCCTGTTTACCCTGGCCTCGCTGTTCTGCGGCATGGCGCAAAGCATGGAGCAACTGGTGCTGGCGCGGATCCTCCAGGGCATCGGCGCGGGCGGCATGATCTCGGTGAGCCAGGCGATCATCGGCGACATCATCCCGCCCCGCGAACGCGGGCGCTACCAGGGCTATTTCAGCAGCATGTACGCGGTGGCCAGCGTGGCCGGGCCGGTGCTCGGCGGCTACATGACCGAGTACCTGTCGTGGCGCTGGGTATTCCTGATCAACCTGCCATTGGGCGCCGGCGCCTGGTACGTGGCCCATCGCACGCTGGTGGGGCTGCCGGTGCCGCAGCGCAAGCCGATCATCGATTACCTCGGCACGTTGCTGATGATCATCGGCCTGACCGCGTTGTTGCTGGGCATTACCGAAATCGGTCAGGGCCATCATTGGCGCGACGATCAGGTGCTCGGCTTGCTGGCGTGTGCGCTAGTGGCGTTAACGGTGTTTGTCTGGCATGAACGGCGCGCCCGGGAGCCGTTGTTGCCGATGCATCTGTTCGCCAACCGCAGCGCGGTGTTGTGCTGGTGCACGATTTTCTTCACCAGCTTCCAGGCGATTTCCCTGACGGTGCTGATGCCGCTGCGCTATCAGACGGTGACCGGCTCAGGCGCTGACAGCGCGGCCCTGCACCTGCTGCCCCTGGCGATGGGCTTGCCGATGGGCGCCTATTTTGCCGGGCGCATGACCTCGGTGACCGGCCGCTATAAACCGATGATCCTCAGTGGCGCCTTGCTGAGCCCCTTTGCGATTCTTGGCATGGCCTTGAGCGCGCCCCAGGCGGTGGGGCTGACGGCGATGTTCATGTTGCTGTGCGGGATTGCGGCCGGCATGCAATTCCCCACTTCGCTGGTGGGCACGCAGAACTCGGTGGAACAACGCGACATCGGCGTCGCCACCAGCACCACCAACCTGTTCCGTTCCCTGGGCGGGGCGGTAGGGGTGGCGTGCATGTCGGCGCTGTTGCTGGCGCTGTTGCAGGACTCCAGCTTCGCCCACCTGGCCAGCGGTGCGCTGGTGGCCGAGGGCAGTTCCGGCAACGTGCTGCTCGACGGCCTCAACGCAGCCCCCGGCCCGGCGCAGGACGCCCTGCGCGGGGAACTGGCGGTGACCTTCCGGCATTTGTTGATGGTGAGCGCAGCGGTGTCGCTGCTGGGGCTCGCGGCCGCTGTCGCAATGCCCAACCGGGTACTGCGCGGCCGTGAAGACAAAGCTAAGTAGCCGGCAGGACACCATTCACGGGCTGTAGTAACCCACCGCCACCATGAAATGCCCGGCCTTGCGCACATACGCATGCTTGTTCTCGACCTTGTCGGTCACCGGGTTTTTCCAGCGGTACTTGTATTCGCCCTGGTCCTGCTCGGCCATCAGCTTCAGGATCGGCTCGCCCACCGGCCTGCCATCGGGGTCCTTGATCTTGCTGAAGTCGGTGTTGATCAGGCGCAGGTTGGTGCCATGGGCCACATAGCGCTGGGTATCTAGGTCGACCACGAACACGTAGAGGTCATCCTGCAGGAAACCGCCCTGCAAGGAATTGATGGCCTTGAGCGTGCCGGCTTCATCCTTGAGCAGTGCGTTCACCGCCTTGTTGCGCAGGGCCCGGGCCTGTTCCGGAGTGGCTCGGGGCAGGTAGTAACCCACCGCCAGGATGCGATCGCCCACGCGTTGATAAAACACGTGCTTGTGCTCGACCTTGCCGTCGTTCCAGTTCTGCCAGCGGTAATCGGCCTGTTGGATGCCCTGGCCGTCCGGCACCTTGAGCGCGTCCTTGAATGACTGGCGCAACTCCGGCCCGAGCACCTCGGACACGTCGCGGCCGATCAAGGCGGAAGAGGGCCCGCCACTGGCCAGCAGCACGCCCCGGGTGTCGACCACGAACACATAGCGGTCATGGTCGACAAACTCGCCCTGGCGACTGAAGGCGGCAAACGCCTTGTCGCCATTGCCCTGGTAGTAAGCCAAGGCTTTTTCCAGCAGCGCCTTGGCGGCCTGGGCGTCCTCATCCTGAGCCGTTGCGGCGTGCACCTGGCTGAAACACAACAGCAGCAGCCAGGTGGTTCGAAGCAGTGCCTTCATTACCCGTCCCTCGATCTTGTTGGTGTGACAAGAGCGTAGACGGTCGCGGGCCACTCAGAAGGGTTTGGTCGGCAGGTACTTGCCATCCAGGGTGATCACAGCGCGCGAGCCGCCGTCCGGGTCCTCGACCTTCTTGATGTCCAGCTTGAAATTGATCGCACTGATGATGCCGTCACCGAATTGCTCGTGGACCAGCGCCTTGAGGGTCGAGCCGTAGACCTGGAGCATTTCGTAGAAGCGATACATTGTCGGGTCCGTCGGCACACCGCCGGGGAAGCTGCCGCGCATGGGCACGCTTTGCAGCAGGCGGCTGGCGTCCTGGTCCAGGCCGAGTTTGTCGCACACTACATCAGCCGCCTCCTTGGGCAACGGGTGCTGGCCGAGCAGGGCGGCGGTGACAAATGCCAGGCTCAGCCCGGTGCCGTCGGTGAGGTCCTGCCAGGACAGGTTCTTGCGCGCCTTGAGTTCGATCACGGTATCGGCCAGGGCCAGGCGTGGGGTTTGGGCGAAGTGGGATTGCAACATGGTGGTGTCCTCTTTGGTTGGAATAGGTCAGGCAGCGTGAATCTGATCCAGCAGCGACACAAAGCCACCGCTGCGTTCGTCCAGGGCGTCGATGGCACCGCTCTCGATGTCGTACACCCAGCCATGCAGGGTCAGCCGGCCTTGCCCGAGCGCCAGGGCGACCGAAGGGTGGGTCTTGAGGTTGGCCAGTTGCGCGATCACGTTTTCGCGCACCAATGAACTCAGGCGGGCGGCGTCCGAGGCATGCTCGCGGGCGGCGTTGACCAGCCTGGCCGACTCGGCGTGGCGCAACCAGTTGGCCACGGCCGGCAGGTGGTCCAGGCATTTGCAGGTGGAGATCGCGGTCATGGCGCCGCAGTCGGAATGGCCGCAGATCACGATGTCGCGCACCCCCAGCACCGCCACTGCGTATTCGACCGTGGCCGACACACCGCCCGGCTCCGGGCCGTAGGACGGCACGATGTTGCCGGCGTTGCGGATCACGAATAGATCGCCGGGTTCCTGCTGGGTCAGCAGTTCCGGGACCACCCGGCTGTCGGAACAGGACACGAACAACGTGCCGGGGTTCTGGGTGGTGGCCAGGTGTTTGAACAGGTCGCTGCGTTGGCCAAAGACTTCTGACTGGAACTTGCGAAAGCCGTTGATGAGGTCTTGCATGGGGTTCTCCTTGCGTCGCTGATGGGGCAAGGATGGAAGTTTTCAGCTATAGCGTCCAAGACCGGCTTATTATGGTTTCTATAAGTCATGCCTATAGCTGGAGGGCCGCCGATGCTGTTGCGCCATATCCGTTACCTGCTGGCCGTTGCCGAGCACCGTAATTTCACCCGCGCTGCCGAGGCGCTGCACGTGTCGCAGCCGACCTTGTCGCAACAGATCAAACAGCTGGAAGACACCCTCGGCGCGCCGTTGCTGGACCGCTCCGGGCGCAGTGTCAGCCTCACCGATGCCGGCGCCGCCTATGTGCGCTTTGCGCGCCTGGCCTTGCAGGACCTGCAGGCCGGCACGCGGGCCATGCATGACGTACAGGACTTGAGCCGGGGCAGCCTGCGCCTGGCGATGACGCCGACCTTCACCGCGTACCTGATCGGCCCTTTGTTGGCGCGGTTCAACGCCCTGTATCCGGGAATCACCCTGAGCATCGAAGAATTGACCCAGGATCGCATGGAAACCGCGCTCACCGAGGACCTGCTGGATATCGGCATCGGTTTTACCGGCGAGCATCTGCCGGACATCGAGTGCGAAGGGCTGTTTGCCGAAGCGTTGAGCGTGGTGGTGGGGGCTGGCCATCCAGGGGTGGAAGACCGGCAGTGGCTGGAGCAGCCGATGGTATTGCTCAACTCAGGCTTTGCGACGCGGCGCTACATCGATGGCTATTGCCGCGAGCAAGGGGTAAAGCCGTTGATTGCGATGGAGGCCAACTCCATCAGTGCGATCATTGAAATCGTGCGCAACACCCACCTGGTAACCATCCTGCCCAGTGCGATTGCCCAGGCCCAGCCGGAGTTGCGCGCGGTCGCCCTTGAACCTGCGTTACCGCAACGCAACGTGGCACTGCTCAGTCGCCGGGGCGCCTATCGCAGCGCCGCGTGCCGGACCTTTGTCGCGTTGATCAAGGCGCCGCCAGCCACTGATTGACGATGCCGTCGTACACGCCGGTGGCGACGCTCAGGTGCAGCCATTGGTCGACATAGCTCTTCCACGCCACGTCATCGCGGGGCAGCAGGAAGGCTTTCTCGCTGTATTGCATCTGCCGTTCCGGGTTGACCGCGCATAGCCCGGGCTTGAGCTTTTGCTGGTAACGCGCTTCGCTGGCGTCGGTGATCATCACGTCGGCCTTGCCGGCCAGCAGTTCGTCAAAGATGGTCACGTTGTCGTGCAAACGGATTTGCGCCTGGCCCAGATGGGCACGGGCAAACACTTCGTTGGTGCCGCCCGCCGGTTCGATCACGCGCACATTCGGCTGGTTGATCTGCTCGACACGCTGGTAACGCTGCACGTCGGCACAGCGCACCAGGGGGATCTTGCCGTCGACGCCGAGGGCCTGGCTGAAGAAGGCTTTTTTCTGGCGCTCCAGGGACACCGAAATGCCGCCCACGGCGATGTCGCAGCGCTGGGCGAGGAAGTCCGGCATCAGGCTTTTCCAGGTGGTGGGCACCCAGTGGATCTTGGCGTTGAGGCTCTTGGCCAGGGATTCGGCCATGGCAATGTCGATGCCTTCATAGGTGCCGTCGGCGCGTAGCGAGGTGTAGGGCTTGTAGTCACCGGTGGTGCAGACGGTGAGTGTGCCGCGCTCGAGCACCTGGTCAAGGCGCGAGGGCGCGGTGTCGGCCACGGCGCTGGTGGCCAGGCCGAGTACACACAGGGCGAAAAGAGCTTTCATGCGGTCGAGTCCTTGGGGCATGGTCGGGGCGGCCATTATTTCCAGCGTGGGGCAGGGTGGCAAGGCACGCTGAATGTTTAGCCAAGTTGCAACCAAACTCCGTCAACCCTGAATTTAATTGCCCTGCGCCGGCGTGTGACGCTGGTAGTTATCTCTTGCACTGTGACCCCCGCATGGACGGCTCCTCCGACACTCACTCCGCGATACTGCCGTCTGCCCTCGCGTTCTGGGCCCTGTTCCACTGCCGGCACGCCCGCCCACCAGATACCGCGTTCCTACGTTGATCCATCCTGTTCGATGGCGTGCACCTGCGCGCCTGCCCGACCCCTACGTATGAGAATGCCCATGAGTGTCTTTGCCTGCCTGCAGGAAGCCCAGTCTTTCCTTGAACAACACCCGGACATCGAGATGTTCGAGCTGTTTATCCTCGACAACAATGGCGTGCCACGCGGCAAGTGGCTGCACCGCGACGAACTGCTGGCGGTGTACGAGAGCGGACGGCCTTTGCCCAGCACCATCCTCGGCCTGACCATCAACGGCGACGATGTGGAAAACTCCGGCCTGGTCTGGGAGGTGGGCGATATCGACTGCCGCGCCTACCCGATCGGTGGCAGTCTGCAGCGCATGCCGTGGCGGCTGATCCCCACTGCGGCGGTGCAAGTCAGCATGCACCCCACCGAAGGCCTGCCTGCCACCGTGGCCGACCCACGGCACCTGCTGGCCAAGGTGATCGACGGGCTCAAGGCCGACGGTTACTACCCGGTGATGGCGGCCGAGTTGGAGTTCTACCTGCTTGACCAGAAGCCTGACGCCAATGGCCATCCGCAACCGGCACGCGATGTGGACGGCGGGCGACCGCGCTCGACCCAGGTCTATGGCCTGCGCGAACTGGAGCAGATCGAGCCATTCCTGGCCGACCTCTACAGCGCCTGCAAGCTGCAAGGTATTCCGGCGCGCACCGCCATTTCCGAATACGCGCCGGGCCAGGTGGAGATCACCCTGGAACATCGCACCGATGCCCTGCAAGCCATGGACGAAGCGGTGCGCTACAAACGCCTGGTCAAGGGCGTGGCGCATAGACACGGGATGACCGCTTGCTTCATGGCCAAGCCGTTCGACGACCTGGCTGGCACCGGTATGCACATGCACGTGAGCCTGGCGGACGCCGAGGGCCATAACCTGTTCGCCAGCGAGGCCGCTGATGGCACGCCGCTGTTGCGCCAGGCAGTGGGTGGCATGCTCAGTACCTTGCTCGACTCATTGCTGATGTTCTGTCCCAACGCCAACTCCTACCGGCGTTTCCAGACCAACAGCTACGCGCCGCTGGCCGCCACCTGGGGAGTGGACAACCGCACCGTCAGCCTGCGGGTGCCGGGCGGGCCGGCCAATTCGCGGCATATCGAACACCGTATCTGCGGTGCCGACGCCAATCCCTACCTGGCGGCTGCCGCGATCCTGGCCGGGATCCATCGCGGCATCCGCGAGCAACGTGACCCCGGCGCCCCGGTGGAAGGCAACGGCTATGCCCAGGCCAAGACGCTGCTGCCCACCGACTGGCTGACCACCCTGCGCGCACTGGAGGCTTCCAGTTGGGCACGGGAAGCGTTTGGCAGTGAGTTCCTTGGCGTGTACCTGGCGGTAAAACGCGCCGAATACCGCCAGTTCATGGGCGAGGTCGGGGAGCAAGACTGGCGGTGGTATTTGCATCAGGCGTGATCGATCGGGTGGCAATCACGGTTTCGACCTTTTTTTCACGTTGCGCTGGTTAAGCTGCGAATCAAGGTCGTTCACAGCCGTTTCACCCATATGAGCCCGCGATGTCGCCACACACGCCTTCCTCCATCGAGATTGAATACGCCGAGCGCTGTGGTCGTGAGCACGCCAGGGTCTGCGGCGACACGCGCCCGCCCGGGCTGACGCAGCGCCTGGCGGCCTGGCGCAGCGAGTGGTTGGTGCGTCAGGCCTTGAAGGTTGCGGGTGAGCCGGGCCTTATCCTCGACCTGGCCTGCGGGTCGGGGCGCTTCTGGCCGGTGCTGGCCGAACACGTCAACCGGGTTATCCTGGCGTCGGACAACTCCCAGGACATGCTCGACCACGCGCTTACCCACCACGCGGCGGCGTTGCTCAAGCGGGTCAAGACATTCCAGGGGTCGGCGTTTTCCATCGGCTTGTCGGCGAATGCGGTGGACTGCATTTTCTGCCTGGAATTGTTTCGCCATGTGCCCGGCAGTGAAGAGCGCCAGGCGTTGCTGCGCGAGTTTCATCGGGTCAGCCGCGACTCGGTGATTGTCTCTGTGCCTTCTCGTACAAGCGTTGAGGACGAGTTCCGCCAGGCCGGTTTCAAGGTCCTGAGCCATCACGAGTTCATGCCGGGCTCCAACCTGTGGCGGGTCTACGTTCTTCGTAAGAGAGGATAACTCCCGCCTGTCGGACTATTCTTCATCTCCTGTCTGAGTTTTCATGGTCGGCTGTGCACTGCGGATGCTCGCTAGCCCCTTTCGCGATATATACTGCGCGCCATTCTTCAAGGGAGAGCCGTGTGGCCATCGATATTCACTGGATCTGCGACAACGATAGCCTCGGCCAGCGTTGCGCCGAATGGCAGCAGTTGCCATTCGTCGCCCTCGACACCGAATTCATGCGGGTCGACACCTTTTACCCCATTGCCGGGCTGATCCAGATCGGTGATGGCGTGCGCGCTTACCTGATCGATCCCCTGACCATCGACAACTGGCAACCCCTGGCTGCGCTGCTGGAGAACCCGGCGGTGATCAAGGTGCTGCATGCCTGCAGCGAAGACCTCGAAGTGTTGCTGCGCCTGACCGGCAGCCTGCCCGCGCCGTTGTTCGACACCCAATTGGCGGCGGCTTACCTGAACCTCGGTTTCTCCATGGGCTACTCGCGCCTGGTGCAAGCCGTGCTGGACATTGAGCTGCCCAAGGGCGAGACCCGTTCGGACTGGCTGCAGCGGCCGTTGTCCGAGACCCAGGTCAGCTACGCCGCCGAAGACGCGGTGCATTTGGCCGAGGTCTATACGCGGCTGCGTCCGCAACTGTCCGACGACAAGTACGCCTGGGTCCTGGAAGACGGTGCCGAGCTGGTCGCCAACCTGCGCCGCGAAGTCGACCCGTACGAGGTGTACCGCGACGCCAAGCTGGCGTGGAAACTGTCCCGCGCCCAGCTCGCCGTGCTGCGTGAACTGTGCGCCTGGCGCGAGCAGCAAGCCCGCGCGCGTGACTTGCCGCGCAACCGCATCATTCGCGAACACTCGCTTTGGCCCCTGGCCAAATCCCAGCCGGATAACCTCGCCGCCCTGGGCAAGATCGAAGACATGCACCCGCGTACTGTGCGTCAGGACGGTCAGTTCCTGCTGGACCTGATCAAGCGTGCCGCCAGCGTGCCCATGGACCAATGGCCGCCCGCCGTTGCCGAGCCTTTGCCGGTGGATGCCGCCGCACTGATCAAGCAACTGCGCGCCCTTGGCCAGGCTGAGGCCGAACGCCTGGACATGGCGCCGGAACTGATGCTGCGCAAGAAAACCCTCGAAGCCCTGGTCAAGAGTGGCTACCCCGATGGGCCTTACCAATTGCCAGACTCGCTGCGTGGCTGGCGCCGCGAGTTGATGGGCCAGGCGCTGCTCGACAGCCTGGCCACCGCCGGAGAACAGCCTTGAAACGTATTTGCTCCATCTACCGCAGCTCCAAACGCACCGGTATGTACCTCTATGTACTCAAGAGCGATGCCCTTGAACGTGTGCCTGAAGCGCTGATCACGATCTTCGGCAAGCCGGCCCACGCGTTTGACCTGGTGCTGACGCCCGAGCGCAAGCTGCAACAGGAAGACATCGTGCAAGTCCTGGAAAACCTCGACAAACAGGGCTACCACCTGCAAATGCCGCCGGCCGAGGACGAGTACATCGAACACTTGCCCGAAGAGCTGCTGCGCCGCAACGACCCGATGTGATCGACCGGTGCCCCATCCGGGGCACTCGCTTCAATGGAATCGTATAAGTGGGCGGTGGCCGTAAGGATGCGGGCGGCCGTCCGTACTGTTTTTGAAAGGTTTTATGCATGCGTGTTCTGATTGCTGAACAGGATCACCCGCTCTACGCCCAATTGCTCGGCGAAGCGGCACCGGACCTTGAAGTGCTGACCAGCGGCGACTCGGCCGAGTTGTCGCGCCTGGCCGCCGATTGCCCGGTATGGCTGGGCCAGCCGGACCTGTTGGCGACGCTGCTGCGCCAGGGCCATCACCCGCAATGGCTGCAATCGACCTGGGCCGGTATCACCCCGCTGCTGGCCGAGGGCCTGCCGCGGGATTATCGACTGACCCGTGCCGTGGGTATCTTTGGCCAGGTCATGGCTGAATTCGTGCTCACCTACATGCTCGGCCATGAGCGCGAAGTACTGGCGCGCCTGGTGAGTCAGGTCGAGCGCAAATGGGACAACCGCATGGGCCAGAGCCTGGCCGGGCGCAAGGCGTTGATTGTCGGCACCGGCGATATCGGCCAGCGTGTTGCCGAGTTTCTCGTGCCGTTTGGCGTGAAACTGTACGGTATCGCCAGTACTGCACGTGAGCAGGCGCCGTTTATCGAGGTGGCCGGGCTCGACCAGTTGGGCCGTCTGGTGGGCGAGGTGGACTACGTGATCAACCTGCTGCCCAACACGCCGAGCACCCACGACCTGTACGACGCGTCGCTGTTCAAGCAATTCAAGCCGACCGGGCTGTTTATCAACGTCGGACGCGGGGTGGCGGTGGTGGATGCCGACCTGGTCGAAGCCTTGAAGGAAGGACACCTGGCCGGTGCAGTGATCGATGTTTGCCGCCAGGAGCCATTGCCGCAACGGCATCCGTTCTGGACCGCCTGGGGGCTGTTGCTGACCGGGCACAGTTCCGCGCCGACCTCGCCGGAATTGATGGTGGAACTGTTTGTGCAAAACCTGCGGGCGTACCAGGCCAAGAACGCATTGCGCGGGGAAGTGGATTTCGACCGCGGTTACTGATCACGCCTCACCGTCCCGCTGGAACCGTTTTGCCAGGTTCCAGCACCAAGAGTGACTCCTTGGCCACGGACGCTGAACACCATGACCGCTATCGACGCTGCTCACCGCGTTTCCGCCCCGCTTGTTCAAGCGGGCAATGTGAATACTCCCCTCCCGGCCGTCACCGGTCCAAGTGAAACAGCCACGGCCGCACCGGCACCTGCTCCCGTACTGGGTAATTTCGGCGGGGCGCTGTCCTGGCCGGTTCCGCTGACTGAATCGCAGCGGCAAGCCATCCTCGACCTGATGCCGGACAGTCGCAAAGGCGTGCTGGGGGATTTGCTCAGCGGTAGCGCGGTGACCGACGCCGACTTGAAAACCCTGGCACTTGCCCTGCAAAAACTGCTGGCTTCACCCAAAGCTCAGGCACTGAAGCAGGTCATCCAGAGTGAACTCGGTGGTTTGCCGACAGACGCGAGCAACCAGGATTACGTGATCGCCGCACTCCAGCTAGGGCTGGATCCACTGAACTCGATCCACGGATTTATCCGGGGGCAAAGCGGCTACCGGGGGCAGCCAGCTTCAGTGGTGATCGAAGGCGTGGGTGCCCATCTGGTCGAACAAGGGCGGGCCACGCCTCAAACCGCGACATTTGCGGCGCGCTTGCTCCTTGCCTTGAGGGCTCCCGAGTTTCTGGTCAAGGACATCCCCGCCAATGTGACTTACGGCAGCCTCATCTGGGCGCAACTGGCGATGGCGGTCGACAGGGTCGAAGCCGATTCGCCTGGGGCCACGCCCGCTATGAGTTATACCGAAGTCCTGGCGAAGGCCGGCCAGACCGGTTCTGACCGCTTGGATAGCCAGCATGTGCAGCGTAAGGCGTTGACCGACTGGGCACTGGCCAACGGCGTGCTCGATGCCTCATCGACGTTGACCGACAGTGACCTGGAACGCGCGCGCAACGCCTACAACAGCCAATTGAGCACGCTGATGAAAGCCAGCGCCGCCGTGCAGATCGAGATTCCCAGTCGCCGGGCGATGGCCCTGGCTCGACTCCAGGAATGCTTCCCCGGTGTGGACCCGAGTGTGTTCGAGATCCGTGATATCCAGAAAGCCTGGCTGAGGCCGGGACGTCCTGGGCTCTTTCCGGGCATGCATTCCATGCTCGATATCGTGATGGAGGGTGCGCCGCTGGGTCACGAAGAGCATTGGATTTCCAAGGATGCCCGCATCCCGGTCAAACGGTTCTGCCACCTGTATGAAGGCGGTACCTTCAAGGTGGCCGAGGATTTCAAGCGCCAGTATGACCTGGCTATCCAAGCCCATGAAGACGGGCACAAGGGCCTGGCCAGTTACCTCGTTTCCACCTTGGCGCAGGAAGACAGGAACAACTTCAAGCACGGCAAGCTCGAGTTCTTCCATACCAACGAATACACCATGGCCACGGATTTCCTTACCCCGCTGGCCCTCAAGACGCGCGGGCATACCCTGCATGTCAAGACAACGCGGGGTGGGGAGGTCAACGTCTATGAGATTGATACGCGCAGCGGCACGATACAAAAACAGAACCACTTGAGGGGGCGCTATACGGAGCCCTACACCGCCAGGAACATGGAGTCCAGGACCGCGAACGTCGTCAGTAAAACCGTGCTCTTTGACACCTTGAGTCCGGGACAAGGGACCAGTGGCAACCGATTCGATGCCATCGGCGAAGTGTTCGCCAGGTCCCTGGACTTGAAAAACGAAGACGTGTTGGCGTATGCCAGAGGTGTCACCTCCTACGATGAAAACCGCGTCACCAACCAGGCTGTCGGGGAGTTCTTCTTGAACCTGATCCCGTTCAGGTCGGCCATCGCCAACTTCATCAAGGGTAACTATGGTGAGGGAGCCGTTGACCTGGCGCTGGATGTGGTCGGTCTGTTGACCTTGGGGGCCGGCAAGGCCGCCCAGGCCGGCAAAGCTTTTTCCAAGGGGGTGACCAGCATTCGCGGACTATCGAAAGCGCTGCGTTTTGTTGGCCTGACAGCCATTGAAGCCTTCAACCCGGTGGCGGGGCTAGGGGATCTGGTGGTGGGAAGCGGCTGGCTGTTGTACAAAGGCGGCCGCGTGGGATTACGGGGCCTCAATAAGCTTACGGGGCGCAGCGCAAGCTATGACGTGCTGAAGGCCGCGAGCCAACAGCATGGCGTGGCCGCCACCGGGACATTCAAGGTGGCCGGCCAGACAGTGGAAGGCGGCGCGGTGCTCAAGGACGGCAAGTGGTATAGCTTTGATGCGGACCGGATGCAGGCCTATGGCAGCCCGCTGGAAGACTTCGCCGCCAAAGCGCGCGCTGTGGACGGTGCTATTGTCACCGTTGAAGTTGCGCCTGGCCGTGAGCTGAGCAACACGCTGTTTCGCGAGTACAGGGTGTCTGAATCCAACCTTGCCGGGCGCACGCGCAACAGCCAGGGCGTGTATAGGGCGGCGGATGGGCACACCGCGCATATCCGGCATATCGACAGCAGTGGCCAGGCGGCGGTCTATGAAGTGCGTGAAGTCACCCGCACGCCTGAAGGCGTGGTCCAGGCGCGGATCTACAGTGCCAATCGGCAGACCCCGCTGCTGGTGCAGCATGTGCAGGGCGACCAGTGGATGCGCTTGGGGGCAAGGGGTGGGAACCCGCCCAGCGTTGCATCGGACCTGGGGCGGATGATGGGCGGGGGCTCCGAGAGCCGTCTTTATGAAAGTCTCGACGGCATTCATGTCTATAAGGAAAACCGGGAGCCGGGTCATGTAAAAGTGCCTGATTACTTCAAGCGGCAAGCGGCTTGCCTGAATGAGTATCACGGCGAAGGGTTTGCCATGACGCTGTTCGAAAACGGCCGCGGCTATATAAAAATGAAAAAGATCGACGGAGTCGCGCTGGATGCCATTGCGCCGCGCAGTTTGCCGAAAAAAGCACAGCAGGCACTCGATGAGATGTTGGCGGACCTGCAGAAGAAAGAGATGTTTCCCAACGATGTGCAGTTGTCCAACTTCATGTATTCGGCGAAGGAAAACAAAGTCTACCCCGTGGATTTCGACTTTCCGCCCAAGGATGTCCTGCACTTTGATGAGTCGACGTTTGCGATACACCGGGATGACTTCCTGCGTGACGCCGACAAGCTCAGGGCGCAGTTCCGTCAGCTGATCGCGTAGATCGCACAACTGCCCCCTCGGGGGCAGTGTTCACCGGGCGCTACAGGCTGAAGTCACCTTCGGACACCAACTCGCTCAGTGGCTTGCGTGGGCTCGGTGCTTCACGGCCTTGCAGGTACTCCGGCAGGCTCGATTTGTCCCCCAGCTTGCCAACCGCCACGGCAGCATGCAGCGCATAGCCCTCCGGGATCTTCAGCTCTTTGCGGGTCAGTTCCTGATCGAAGCCGGCCATGCCGTGGGTGTGCCAACCGCTGAGGCTGGCCTGCAGCGCCAGGTGGCCCCAGGCGGAACCGGTGTCGAAGGTGTGCCACAGCGCCGGGGTTTCCTCCGTGGCGCCGGGGGCGGTGAAGTCGGTTTTCGAGGCGATGATCACCAGGGCCGACGCATGTTGCGCCCAGCCACGGTTGAATTCATTCAGCAAACCCAGGAAGCGCTCCCAGTCCGGCGTGTCGCGGCGCGCATAGAGAAAACGCCAGGGTTGCGAGTTGTAGGCGGAAGGGGCCCAGCGTGCGGCTTCGAAGAAGCTCAGCAGGGTTTCCTTGGAGATGCTCTCGCCGGTGAAGGCGCGAGGCGACCAGCGGTCGGTGAACTGGGTGTGGATCGGATAGTCGGCAACACGTGTCATGGAGCAGTTCCTGATCGTCAATTCGGCCCTCAAAGCTACTGCGCAGCCACTAGACTGACAAGTGTTGTAACGCCGCCAGTCGTAAGCGCTTGGATCCCGCAGCCGTGGGCACTAGACTGGCGGCCTTTTCACCTACCGATACTGATGTAGAGCCATGGCCGCCAAAGTCGAACCTTTCTGGATACGCAAAACCCTCGAACACCTCGACCAGGAGGAGTGGGAGTCGTTGTGCGACGGCTGTGGCCTGTGCTGCCTGCAAAAGCTTGAAGATGAAGACGACAACAGCGTCTATTACACGCGTATCGCCTGCAAACTGCTCGATCTCAAGACCTGCCAGTGCACCGACTACCCCAACCGTCGTGCATCGGTGCCCGATTGCATCCAGCTCACCCCGGGCCAGGCCGACCAGTTCAAATGGCTGCCACCCACCTGCGGTTACCGCCTGGTCAGCGAGCGCAAGGACTTACCGTTGTGGCACCACCTGGTGTGCGGCGACCGTGATGCCGTGCACCATGAACGCATTTCCCAGTCCGGGCGCATGCTCAGCGAAGGCAGCGTGCCCGAGGACGACTGGGAGGATTACCTGATTTTCCGCGCGGGCTGAGAGGGGAGTATGTATGAGGGTGGGAACCAAGCTGGCGGCGAGCCTGGTGTTGTTGCTACTGAGTCAGCCTGGATGGTGCGCGAAGAAAGTCGACCTGGATTATCACGTCAAACTGCTGCCCCAGAGCGATCAGGCCGAGGTACGCCTGAGCCTGTCCCAGGGCTCGGCGGTGCGCAGCCTGAACTTCGACCTGGGTCGCGACGGCGACTACAGCGACTTCAAGGCCGACGGCCAGTGGAGCGTCAAGGAACACCGTGGCCTGTGGCAACCCAGCGCCGACAAGGCCAGCCTGACCTACCGCGTGCGCCTCACCCACGCGCGCAAGCCGGGTATCTATGAAGCGCGGATGACACCAAGCTGGGCGCTGTTTCGCGGCGATGACCTGGTGCCGACGGCGCGGCTCGACCAGCAGGACGGCGTCGAGTTGGTCTCGCGCCTGGTGTTTGAACTGCCGGACGGCTGGAAAAGCGTCGAAACTGCCTGGCCCCGAATCGGCAAGAACAAGTTCCGCATCGACAACGTGTCGCGCCTGTTCGACCGGCCCACCGGCTGGATGCTTGCCGGCAACCTTGGCAGTCGTCGCGTACGCCTGGGCGAAACCGACGTCACCGTGGCTTCGCCCAAGGGCCAGGCCATGCGCCGTATGGATGTGCTGACGTTGCTGACCTTCGTCTGGCCGCAGGTGGAAACGGCGTTCCCGCGTCACCCGGCCAAGCTGCTGGTGGTGGGTGCCAGCGACCCGATGCGCCGTGGTGCGTTTTCGGCGCATGACTCGATCTACCTCAACAGCCGCACGCCGCTGGTCAGCGAAAACGGCGGCAGCCCGCTGATTCGTGAAGTGGTACAGGCGGTAGGGCGTTTCAACGATCACGACACCAGTGATTGGATCAGCGAGGGCTTGGGCGAATATTACGCAATCGAGTTGCTGCGCCGCGCCGGCGGCATCACCGATGAGCGTTACCAGGCGATACAGGCGCGCTTGGCGAAGGAAGGCAAGGACGTGACCAGCCTGCGTGGCGAGCACGTCAGCGGCGCGACAGTGTCACGGGCGGTGGTGCTGCTGCAGGAGCTGGATCGCGAGATCCGCGTGAAGACTCATAACAAGCGGTCGCTGGATGACCTGACGCAAGCGGTGATGCGGGCCAGCCGCATCACCACGGCGGAGTTTGTGCAGTTGGCTGAAAGCATCATCGGCGAGTCGTCGGTGGTGCTGGACAGCAAGCTGCTGCGTTAGACGCTGGTTTTGGTGGCCTTCTCGGCCGCCACTTCGGCCTTGGTCTTCAAGTTCTTCAACTCTGCGCCGGCACGCTCGATCTTCGTACGCACGCTGTTCATTTCCTGGCGGCCCTGCTCCAGCTTGTCCTTGAGCGAACTGTGCCCGGTAAAGCCACGGGCCAGCGCCACGCCGCCGATCGCCACCTGGATCAGGCCGAAAATCCCACCCCGGCGCAGGCCTTTGCCCACCATCATCACACCACCGGCCACCGAGCCGATGCGTTCCCAACCGTGCACGTTCTGCCTTGGCTGAGTCTCGAAGGGGGTGTGTTCGATGATAGGTCGCAAGGTTTTGCTGTCGCTCATGATCTGTCTCCAACAAGGGCTATTGATAATTAGCTGACTGCCCGCAGACGCTGGATGTTCCCGAAATATCAGTACTTGGGGCCTGAACGGGTGTTGTTGCCCTTGGCCAGGCGGTCGTAAAGGACCACGTTGACCGTGGCGGCGAGGTTCATGCAACCGGTGGTCGGGATGTAGACCACGTCTTCGCACCAGTCGCGGATCTCTTTATCCAGCGAGCCGTCTTCGGGGCCGAAAATGTACAGCGCACGGTCGGGGTGGGTGTACTCAGGCAGCGGGCGGGCGCCTTCCACCAGCTCCACGGCGACGGGGATGCAACCCAGGGGCAGAATCTTTTTCAGGTCATCGATGCCGATCAGCGGAATGTCGTGATGGACCTTCTTGGTGTCGGTGATGAAATCCCGGGCGCGCTCGTAGCGCACGCCGGTGTAGAACACCGAGGCCACGCCGTAGCAACCGGCGGCGCGCATGACCGAGCCGACGTTTTCGGGGGATTTGGGGTTGTACAGACCGATGCAGCTGTAGCGTTTATTGCCCACGGGGAAGGGTGCCTTGGAGAAAAACGGCGATTATACGGCCTTGGGGGGATGTGTTGCTTGGACGATCGCCATCGGGGGGCAAGCCCCCTCCCACACTAGGCCTGCGTACGCCGGTCAGAATGTGGGAGGGGGGCCTGCCCCCGATGAGGCCGGTGCTAACAACAATGGACTATCAGTCGTCTTTCTTCATCAACCCCGCCAACGCCGCAAACGGGTTATGCGTGGCTTTGGCAATCGTCGGGCTGCTGGTGGAGCCTTCGCCAAAGTACTGCTGGTCGGTGTAGCGCGAGTGTTCGTTGTCGTGGCAGTACAGGCACAGCAATTCCCAGTTGGAACCGTCCTGGGGATTGTCATCATGATTGTGGTTGCGGTGGTGTACCGTCAGTTCGCTCAGGCGTTTGCCCGAGAATTCACGGGCGCAGCGGCCGCACACGTGGGGGTACATCTTCAAGGCTTTGTCGCGGTAGCCCATTTCCCGGTCGCGCTGGGCATCGGCAAGGATGCGATCCAGCTTGGCGGTGTGGGAGGGCGGGTTGGTCGAGCTCATCATGGCTCCTGGCTATTTTGTGGTTCACGGATAGGGTTGATTCTAGCCGCTCGCGACGTAAATAACCGCTTCACTTTACTCATAAGGATCTGAAACTCATGCGTCTGCATCCATGGACTGTTGCACTGTTGTTGTGTGGGGTAGTTGCCCACGCCGAAGCGTTCTCCACGCCAAAACCCGGACAAGTGATCGAGGTGGCCCTCGAACAACTGCACCCGACCCAGGCCGTGGTGGGCTTCGACCAGATTTACTACAGCCTGGGGCTGTTCGCGGACAAACCCGCCAAGGTCTTCGATGAATACTGCGAGACCAACGGCCAGGGCGAAGCCGACAAGGTGCCCAAGGGCGCGGACTTGCACCAGCCGTCGAGTTTTACCTGCCAGGACCCGGTCGGCACCCATCCCGACGACATGAAAACCGTGGTAGTCGGCCCCGGCGGCCAGTTGTACCTGACCGATGGTCACCATAGCTTCACCACCTTGTGGGAAGTCCCTGGTGGCGGCCCTCGCTTGAACATGTGGGTCAAGGTCACGGATGACTTCAGCAGCAGCCCGGATATGAAGAGCTTCTGGCTGCGCATGCAAGCGGCGCGCAAGGTCTGGCTCAAGGACAGCCAGGGCCAGACCCTGCCGCCCGAGCAGTTGCCGGCACACCTGGGTTTCAAGAACCTGCAGGACGACACGTTCCGCAGCCTGGTGTATTTCACCCGCAAGGCCGCCTATGGCAAACCTGAGGCTGGCGAGGTCGCACCGGAGTTCCTGGAGTTCTACTGGGGCAATTGGCTGCGCACTCAAATTGACTTGGGCAAGTACAACCTGAACAAGAAGGGTGGTTACAAGGACGCCATCGAAGCCGTCGCCAAGCGCATGGTCAGCCTGGCGCCCGGCTCACAGGTCGGCGACAGCGGCTTTACCGCCCATCAACTGGGCGGCATGACCAGGCTCGACCGTAACGAACTGGAAAAGACCTTCGACAAAAAAGTGCCGTACGTGATCGATTACCGCAATTCCCTGCGCTAACCGATCACACCTTCTGTGCAATCCAGATGGTGTGCCGCGTGCCCTTGTTGCCATGGGCAAACACCTGGACTTCCTCGGCCTTGAAACCGGCCTTGCGCAGTTTGTCGCTGAACAGCTTGTCGGCGCTGGCCGACCACACGGCCAGCACGCCCTTGGGGCGCAGGGCCTTGGCGCAGGCGGCCAGGCCACCGGCGGAGTAAAGCCAGCTGTTGGCCTTTTGCGTAAGGCCTTCGGGGCCGTTGTCCACGTCCAGCATGATCGCGTCAAAACCCTGGGGTTCGGCCTGCAGCACCTTGGCGACATCCTCCAGGCGGATCACCGTGCGTGGGTCCAGCAGCGGCCGGCCGGATTTTTCTCCCAGCGGCCCACGGTTCCATTCCACGACCCCCGGCACCAGTTCTGCCACGACCACCTCGGCGGTCTTGCCCAGGTGTTTGAGCGCCGAAGCCAGGGTGAACCCCATGCCCAGGCCACCGATCAGCACCCGCGAATCCGGACGCCCGGCAACTTTGCGGCAGGGAATTTCCGCCAGCGCATCTTCGGAGCCATGCATGCGCGTGTTCATCAATTGGCCGCCGTCACCGCCCTGGATCTTGATGACAAAATCTTCACCGTATTCGAACAGGCACAAGGCACCGCCGTTGTCGGGGATCGGGGTGGTGTCGAGCAGAACGAAACGTTTCATGGAAATCTCATTGGGAAGGGCATTCTTGCGCGGTTGGGAGTAGCCTTGTGACATTCCGGTCAGGCCATGGAGCCATCGATGAAGTGCAGCATTCTAACGGTCATTGTGTTGAGCGCGCTCGCCTGTGGTGCGACGCAGGCTCAGGAGTTGCAAACCGTACCGGTCGCGCCCGCCCCGACGCCAGGCGCGCCGGGCACCCCGACGCCGACGTTGTACCCGCAGGTCACCCCGCCTGCCGTGCCCAAGACCAACGGTTCGCCACCACTGGTGCCTATCGTGCTGCCCACGCCGCCGAAGGACCAGACGGTGCCCGGCCTGCTGCAAAACGACAGCAAGCCGAAGTCGCCGGGCGGTTAAAACTGTTGCGACAGTAACTGCCCGTCGGCCATGCGCAGGCGCTTGGACAAGGCGATGGCTATCGCGCGGATGATCTTGGCGGCGATCCTGGGCGCTTCGTTGAGCATCTTTTCCAGGGAATCCCGGCCCAGGTTCAGCAGCACGCAGTCACTGGCCGCCACGCAACTGGCGGAACGCCGCTCGCCGTCAAGTACCGCCATTTCACCAAAGGCCCGACCGCTGCACAGGGTAGCGATGGTCAGGCGCTGGCCGTCATGATTGGTTTTCTGCACCGCCACCTGGCCACTGTGGATGATGCACATGAAGGTGCCGGCGTCCCCTTCGAGGAAGATCGCTTCGTCACGGGCGATGCTGCTGATGTTGAAGTAGCCGGCGGCGACGTGAAAGTCTTCCGGCAACAGCGGGTCGAACAGGCCGCAATCCATGAGCATGTCGCGGATTTCGGTATTCATTAATGTCGGTAGTGCCATGGCTGCAATCTTGATCCATCAATCAGTAGGCGGTCCTGTGGTCAGACAGGACCGCCCGGCTAAGTTCCTTAAACCAGCCCCAGCGCCTTGAACACAAATCCATATTCGAGCGCTACGTCACGTAATCCCTGGTAACGACCGCTCATGCCACCGTGGCCGGCGCCCAGTTCGGTCTTGAGCAGCAGCAGGTTGTCGTCGGTCTTGGTGTCGCGCAACTTGGCGACCCATTTGGCGGCCTCCCAGTATTGCACGCGGCTGTCGTTGTAGCCGGCGATCACCAGCAGGTGCGGGTAGGCCTGGGCGCTGACGTTTTCGTAAGGCGCGTAGGCCTTGATGCGCTCATATACTTCGGGCTCTTGCGGATTGCCCCACTCGTCGTACTCGGTGATGGTCAGCGGCAGCTCGGGGTCGAGCATGGTGTTGAGCACGTCGACGAACGGCACTTCGGCAATCGCCGCTTGGAACAGCGCCGGGCGCTGGTTGAGCACGGCGCCGATCAACAGGCCGCCGGCGCTGCCGCCGCTGATCACCAGTTGCCTGGATGTTGTCAGGCCCTCGGCGATCAAGTGTTCGGCACAGGCGATAAAGTCGCTGAAGGTGTTTTGCTTGTGTTCCTGCTTGCCGTTGCGATACCAGGCCTCGCCCAGCTCGCCACCACCGCGCACGTGGGCGATGGCAAACGCTACGCCCCGGTCCAGCAGGCTCAGGCGGGCGTGGGAGAACCAAGGGTCGAGGCTCGAACCGTAGGCGCCGTAGCCGTACAGGTACAGCGGTGTGGGCTTGCCGAGCTGGTCGCGCTTGACCACCAGGCTGATCGGCACCCGGGTGCCGTCCGCGGAGGTGGCCCACAGGCGCTGGCTCACGTAGTCGTCGGCGTTGAACACGCCCAGTACCGGGGTCTCCTTGAGCACCTGTTGTGCACCGTTGGCCAGTTCCAACTGGCGGACCTGGGCCGGGCGGTTCAGGGCTTCGTAGCGCAGGCGGATTTTGTCGCTGACAAACTCCAGGCTGTTCTGTACGTAGAGGCTATAGGCTGCGTCGGGCAATTCCACGCGATACACCGGCAAACCTTCCGGGTGCACCTCGATCACCGGCAGGCCGCCGATGCGCAGGCTCAGGGTCATGGCGCTGGTGTTGAGACTGACGCCGTCGAGCATCACGTCCTCACGATGAGGGATCAGGTTCTGCCATTCGCCTTCGGTCGGCACGTCGCCAATGTCAGTGGCCACGAACAGCGCGTAGTTGATGCCATCCCGGTTGCTGCGGATAAACCAGGTCCACGCGCCATTCAGCTGACCGTGATCGACATCGTACTCATGGTCCTCGACCCGTGGTGCCAGGCAGGTGAACGCCAGCTGCGGTTGGTCGGCATCCAGCGCCCAGACTTCGCTGGTGGTCTTGCTGCCCAGCGACAGCAGCAACTGGCGTTCGGAGCTGGAACGGTAGCAATGCAGGAAGAAACGCCCGTCGGGCTCGTGGAACACTTCCTGCGCCGCCGTGCCATCCAGGCGATAGCGATAGAGTTTGTGCGGGCGGTGCGTGTCGTCCAGTTCGCCGAAGAACAGCGTCAGGCTGTCATTGGCCCAGGTCATGCTGCCGTCGCAGTCTTCAAACTCCAGCTCGCTGACCTTGCCGGTGGCCAGTTCCTTCACGTACAGGGTGTAGATCTCTTCGCCACTGGTATCGAGGCTGTAGGCCAGGCGCTGGTGGTCGGGGCTGATGCTGAACGCGCCGAGGGAGAAGAAACCGCCATTGGCCAGTACGTTCGGGTCCAGCAACAGCTCTTCGCTGCTGTCATCCACCTGGTTGCTGTCATCCGCCGGGCGGCGGCAGCGGTAGTGGCGGGCGTACTCGTCACCGGCGGTGGTGCGGGTGTAATACAAGTACGGCCCCCACGGCGAGGGCAGGGACAGGTCGGTTTCGAGGATGCGGCCCTTGATCTCTTCGAACAGGCTGTCGCGCAGCGCCTTCTGGTCGGCGAGTTGCGCTTCCTGCCAGGCATTCTCGGCCTTGAGGTAATCGAGCACTTCGGCGCTGTCGCGCTCTTGCAGCCAGGCGTACGGATCGGGGCCTTGGGCCTTGCGGGCAATCGGAGCAGTCGATACAGGCATAGGATTGATCTCTATCTGGCAGACGGTGGCAGGCATTGCAGCCGCGACACGCAAAAGCCGTTATCATAGCCGCCTGTTTGCCAACCTTGCCATGGACACCATGACCGAGAACGACTATCTGACCGCTTGGGGCCTTTACGCCTTCGCCGCTTTGGGCTGCCTGTTGGTGTGGTGGCGCATGACCCGCTGGATCTGGCGCTGGTTGCGCGAGCCGCTGCAATTGCTGATGGCGGTGCTGCTGTTGAGCCCGACCATCGTCGACCCGGTCAAGACCCAGTTCGCGCCGGCGGTGGCCATCACCGCCCTCGATCTGGTGCTCAAGGTCGGCAATAACGCCTGGCGGGCCATCTCCGATCTGTTCATGTACACCATGATCGCCTTTGGCGTGTACCTCGTGTTCGTGTTGATCCGCTGGCCCATCGAGCGTGCCGCCAAGGCCCGTCGCGAGCGCAAGGCCGCCGCCGATGCGGCCCTGGCCGCCGAGCCGGATCAAGATGAAGACGACGTGCCCTTCCGCCGTCCTGCACCCGTGAGCGGTATGCGCGTCGAACCGCGCCTTTAACGTCGTCCGCCCTGCAGCGAGAGCCCTGGCATGTGTGAATTATTGGGCATGAGTGCCAACGTCCCCACCGACATCGTGTTCAGCTTCACCGGGCTGATGCAGCGCGGTGGGCGCACCGGCCCCCACCGTGACGGTTGGGGCATCGCGTTCTACGAAGGCCGTGGCCTGCGTCTGTTCCAGGACCCGGCCGCCAGCAGTGAGTCGGAAGTCGCGCTGCTGGTGCAGCGTTATCCCATCAAAAGCGAAGTGGTCATCGGCCATATCCGCCAGGCCAATGTCGGCAAGGTCAGCCTGGCCAATACCCACCCGTTCGTGCGCGAACTGTGGGGCCGCAACTGGTGCTTCGCCCATAACGGCCAGTTGGCGGACTTCAATCCCCGCGCCACGTTCTACCGCCCGGTGGGCGACACCGACAGTGAAGCGGCCTTCTGCGACCTGCTCAACCGCGTGCGTGAAGCCTTCCCCGAGCCGGTGGACATCGAAAAAGTGCTGCCGGACCTGATCGCCGCCTGTGCCGAATACCGCAGCAAGGGCGTGTTCAACTGCCTGCTCAGCGATGGTGACTGGCTGTTCTGCTACTGTTCGACCAAATTGGCACAGATTACCCGGCGTGCGCCGTTCGGCCCGGCGCGCCTGAAAGATGTCGACGTGATCGTCGACTTTCAGGCCGAAACCACACCTAACGATGTGGTGACGGTGATTGCCACTGAACCTTTGACCGACAACGAAAACTGGACCCGCTACGAACCGGGCCAATGGAGCCTGTGGCGACGCGGTGAATGCGTCAGCCAGGGCATTACCGAGTAAGGATATCGCCCATGTTGCTCAGTTATCTGCGGTTGGTGCTGTTTGCGATTGGCCTGCTGATCGGCGTGCAAGTCCCGGGGTTTATCAACGACTATGCCAAGCGCGTCGAAGCGCACCTGATCGAGGCCCAGACCGGCCTCAGCGGGTTTGAGAACACCGCACGCCAGTTCTTCAACGGCGATTTGAAAGCGTTGGTGGCGCATTACCGCGCCAGTGATGACCCGGTGTTCCAGAGCGATGCCAACAGCCTGGGCGCCATGCTTGACCGCCAGGTGGCGTTGGACAAGCAATTTCAGGCCATGCAAGGCCCGTGGTACATCCGCGCCCTGCAGGTGGCGGTGGCGGCTGACCCGGATATCCGCCTGGAAACCTGGAACGGCTACAGCTACCAGATCCTGCTGACGCCCGAGGCCATGGGTTGGGGGCTGGGCGGGGCGATGCTGCTGTCGTTTGGTCTGGAATGCCTGTTCCGCCTGATCGACTGGGTGGTGCTGGGCGGCAAGCGCCTGCGCCAGAGCCGGCCGATCGAAGAGCGCGACCTCAAGGGCCTCTGAGACAAAATGTGGGGGGCTTGCCCCCTCCCACAGTTTTAATCCTGTGTCTTCAGTGAGGTTGTGTGCTCAGTAGCATCCGCTCTAGGCCAACCTCTTCGGCATACCGTGCAACCACCTTCTGGCACAGCCCCACAATCTCTTCCACCAACTCCACCCCCACGCGCCACGACACCACCACCTGCAAGTTCGGCAGCTTCTGCGCCATCGGCAACATCACCAACTCCCCACGCGCCAGTTCCTCGCTGACCAGCACCGGCGGCAGTGCGCCGATGCCGAAGCCATCGCGCAGCAGGCGGGTGATGGCCGACACCGAGTTCACACAGTTCATGCGTGGCGCGGCCACGCCGTTGGCTTGCATCAGGCTGATCACGTCCTGGTGCGGGTGGGAGTTTTTCGAGTAGGTGATGATGCGCTCCTGGGCCAGTTCGGCGAGGGAAGCGTAGTCGCGGTTGTAGATCGACTGGCTGGCGACGATCCAGGCCATGGGGTGGCTGGCCAGTTCCAGGCTGCGCACGGTTTCCAGGCGCAGCAGGTCGGTTTGCAGGATCAGGTCGAGGAAGCCTTTTTGCAGCTGATCGCTGAGGTTCAGTGCAGTATCGGCGACCAATTCGATTTCCACGAGGGGGAAGTGGTCCATCAATTCCGCCACCAAGGGGCTGAGCCAGGTATGGATCACCGTGTCCATCGCACCGATGCGGATGCGCCCGACCTTGCTGCTGGTGGTCTCCAGGGACTGCTTCAGGCCCTGCATGGTCACCATCATCTGCTCGGCGTAATCCAGCACCTTCAAGCCTTCCGGGGTCAGGCTCACGCCCCGTGAGTCACGCAGAAACAACTTCACCCCCAACTCGCTTTCCAGCACCGCGATGCGGCTGGAGATCGAGGCCTGGGTGGTGAACAGCTTCTCGGCGGTCAGGCGGAAACTCTTGAGCTTGGCCACCCAGACGAAGGTTTCGAGGAACTTCAAATTCATGGGATCAACTTTTTCTTATGCATGGATCGGTTTTTATTAGTTGGACGCCGTACCGGGCCAGCGCCAAAAATCGAGCCATTGCACGATAAGCGCCGTTGGGGTGTCAGGACAAGTTGCGAGTTCTGCGTAAAAAATCCCACACTACAAGCAAACAAAGCCTACAGGAGCGACAGTCCGTGAGCCGTCTTTTACTCAATTGCGACATCGGCGAAAGCTTTGGCAACTGGACCATGGGTCTGGACGCCGAGGTCATGCCGTTCATCGATTGCGCCAACGTGGCCTGCGGTTTCCATGCCGGTGACCCGAGCATCATGCGCAAGACCGTCAGCCTGGCGCTCAAGCATGGCGTGCAAATCGGTGCACACCCGGCGTACCAGGACCTGCAAGGCTTTGGCCGTCGCTCCATGGCTTATACCCCGCAGGAAATCCAGGACCTGTTGCACTACCAGATCGGTGCGCTCGATGGTCTCTGCCGTGCCCAGGGCGGGCGGGTCAGCTACGTCAAGCCCCATGGCGCGATGTACAACGACATGATGGTCAACCCCGTGCAATTGCGCGCAGTGATCCAGGCCGTGGCGGCGTACGGCGAACTGCCGCTGATGCTGCTCGCCACCCGTGACAACAGCGCGGCCCAGGCCTTGGGCGCCGAATACGGTGTCACCCTGTGGTTCGAAGCCTTCGCCGACCGCGCCTATGACAACAAAGGGCACCTGGTGTCGCGGCAGTTGCCGGGCGCCGTGCACCATGATTCCGACACCATCGTGCAGCAAGCCCTGACCCTTGCCCGTGGTGAGGCGCTGATTGCCAGCGACGGCAGCCCGCTGCTCCTGCAAGCCAATACCCTGTGCGTGCACGGCGACAATGCAAGCTCGGTCGCGGCGGTACAGCGTATCCGCGAGGCATTGAAGCCAGCATGAAGCCACGGATTGAAGTGGTCGCCATCGACTGCCTGATGGTGCGCCTGTTTGATGCTATCGCCGAAACCAACATGCCGTGGATGCTCGCCGCTACCCAGCGCCTGCGCAGTGGCTTCGGCGCGGCGTTGGTGGACCTGGTGCCGTCCTATACCACTTTGATGGTGCACTACGACCTCGGCGCCGTGAACCCGGCCCAGGCGCGGGCACTGATCGAGCGGGCCCTTGCCGACCTGCAGCCGCAAGCCCAGGGCGGCGGCCAGTGCCATGTGCTGCCGGTGTGGTACGACTTGAGCGTCGGCCCGGAATTGACCTTGCTCAGCCAGCGCAGCGGTTTGGCTATAGACGAAGTGATCCGCCGCCACAGTGCCCACGAATACCAGGTGTTTGCCCTCGGTTTCGCGCCCGGCTTCGCCTTTATGGGGCTGGTGGATGAAGTTCTTGCCACGCCGCGTCTGAATACCCCACGCAAACGCGTAGCGGCCGGTAGCGTCGGCATCGCCGAACGACAAACCGCCGCCTACCCGGTGGTGTCGCCGGGCGGCTGGAACCTGATCGGCCGCACGCCGGCCAGGCTCTTCGACCGCGGGCGCGACGGCTACAGCCTGATGCAGCCCGGCGACACGGTGCGCTTCGAAGCGGTCGAGCGTGCTGAATTCATCAAGTTGGGTGGCGATGACACGCCGTTGGAGGCGCAGGCATGAGTCGCTTACTGATCGAGGCCAGCACGCCGTTGTGCCTGTTGCAGGACGCCGGTCGCTTTGGCGTACGCCACCTGGGCGTGACCCAGGGCGGGGCGCTGGACTGGGTGTCGATGTCCTGGGCCAACTGGCTGCTGGGCAATGCACTGGACGCGCCGGTGGTGGAAATCACCCTGGGCGGTTTCACCGTGCAGGCCGAGGATTATTGCCTGCTGGCCCTGGCCGGTGCAGACCTGGGCGCGTACATCGATGAACGCGCCATCAGCCCGGGCCGCAGTTTTATCCTGCAAAAGGGCCAGCGTTTGCGCTTCACCCAGCCGTTCAGCGGTGCGCGGGCCTATCTTGCGGCACCGGGCGGCTTTGATGCGCCGGCTGTGCTTGGCAGTTGCGCCACGGTTGTGCGTGAAGAGTTGGGCGGGGTGGACGGTTTCGGCAAGGCGTTGGCCGAGGGAGGGCGCTTGGTCTACTCCGGTACAGGTGGTGCAATGAAGGTGCTGAGTGCACCGGATTTGCAATCCGGTAAACCGTTGGATGTGATCGTTGGCGCACAGATTGGCCAATTCAGCGGCCAGAGCCTATTCGACGCCTTCAACACCGCGTGGGCCCTCGACAGCCGCGCCGACCGCATGGGGATGCGCCTGCTGGGCGCGCCGTTGCAATACCAGGGACCGTCGCTGATTTCCGAAGGCATTCCGCTGGGCGCGATCCAGGTTCCGCCGGATGGGCAGCCGATCGTGTTGCTCAATGATCGACAGACCATCGGTGGCTATCCGCGCCTGGGTGCATTGACGCCGTTGTCGCTGGCGCGGCTGGCGCAATGCTTGCCGGGGGAGACGGTGCGGTTGGCGCCGGTGGTGCAGGAGACGGCGCACCAGCAGCACATCGACTTTCTGAAGCGGTTCACCACGACCTGAAAAACACTGAGGTCAAAATGTGGGAGGGGGCTTACCCCCGATGGCAGTGTCTCAGTCAACACATCAGTGACTGGGCCTCTGCTATCGGGGGCAAGCCCCCTCCCACATTGGATCTCCTACAGTATTAGGGGGGGCGTTTATTTGGAGAGGAAACGCATCCCTTCTTCAAGCCCGCGCAAGGTCAGCGGATACATCTGATCCTCCACCAACTCCCGCACAATCCCCGTTGACGCCGTATACCCCCAAGTGTCCTTGGGATACGGGTTGATCCAGATCAGCTTCTTGTACTTGGCCATGAAGCGCTGCATCCACACATACCCAGGCTCCTCGTTCCAATGCTCGACGCTGCCGCCGGCCTGGGTGATCTCATACGGTGCCATCGAGGCATCGCCGATAAAGATCACTTTGTAATCCGCGCCGTATTTGTGCAGCAGGTCCTGGGTCGAGGTGCGTTCCGAGGTGCGGCGTTGGTTGTTCTTCCACACTGATTCGTACACGAAGTTGTGGAAGTAGAAGTACTCCAGGTGCTTGAACTCGGTCTTGCACGCAGAGAACAGCTCTTCGCAGATCTTCACATGGGCGTCCATCGAACCGCCGATATCGAACAGCAACAGCAGCTTGATGGTGTTGCGCCGCTCCGGGCGCATCTGGATATTCAGCAAGCCGGCGTCGCGGGCGGTGTGGTCGATGGTGCCGTCGATATCCAGCTCTTCCGCCGCGCCCTGGCGCGCAAACTTGCGCAGGCGGCGCAGGGCGACCTTGATGTTGCGCGTGCCCAGTTCCACTTGGTCATCGAGGTTCTTGTACTCGCGCTGGTCCCACACCTTGACGGCCTTGCCCTGGCGCTTGCCGGCATCGCCGACGCGAATGCCTTCCGGGTTGTAGCCGCCGGAGCCAAACGGGCTGGTGCCACCGGTGCCGATCCACTTGTTGCCGCCGGCATGGCGTTCTTTCTGTTCTTCCAGCCGCTTCTTGAATTCCTCGATCAGCTTGTCGAGGCCGCCGAGGGACTGGATCTGCGCCCGTTCCTCATCGGTCAGCGAGCGTTCGAACTCCTTGCGCAGCCACTCTTCGGGGATCAGCGCCTGCAGGTGGTCGTCGAGCTTTTCCAGGCCGTTGAAATAGGCACCGAAGGCCCGGTCGAACTTGTCGAAATGCCGTTCATCCTTGACCAGGATCGCCCGGGCCAGGTAGTAGAACTCGTCCATGTCGGCAAAGGTCACGCGCTGCTTCAGCGCATTGATAAGGTCAAGCAGCTCGCGCACCGACACCGGCACCTTGGCGGCGCGCATCTCGTTGAACAGGTTGAGCAACATCAGCGATTACCGCGACGGCTCATGAACGCCAGACGTTCCAGCAACTGCACGTCTTGCTCGTTCTTCACCAACGCACCGGCCAGCGGCGGGATGGCCTTGGTCGGGTCGCGCTCGCGCAGCACCGCTTCGCCGATGTTGTCGGCCATCAGCAGCTTGAGCCAGTCGACCAGTTCGGAGGTGGAGGGCTTTTTCTTCAGGCCGGGCACTTTGCGCACGTCGAAGAACACGTCGAGCGCTTCGCTGACCAGGTCTTTCTTGATGTCCGGGTAGTGCACATCCACGATCTTCTGCAGGGTAGTGCGGTCGGGGAAGGCGATGTAGTGGAAGAAGCAGCGGCGCAGGAACGCGTCCGGCAGTTCTTTTTCGTTGTTGGAGGTAATGATGATGATCGGGCGTTTCTTGGCCTTGATGGTCTCGTCGATTTCGTAGACGTAGAACTCCATCTTGTCGAGTTCTTGCAGCAGGTCGTTGGGGAACTCGATGTCGGCCTTGTCGATTTCGTCGATCAGCAGGATCACTCGTTCTTCGGACTCGAAGGCCTCCCAGAGCTTGCCCTTCTTCAGGTAGTTGCGCACGTCGTGCACCTTGTCCACGCCCAGTTGCGAGTCGCGCAGGCGGCTCACCGCGTCGTACTCGTACAGGCCCTGGTGGGCCTTGGTGGTGGACTTGATGTGCCAGGTAATCAGCCTGGCACCGAAGGACTCGGCCAGTTGCTCGGCGAGCATGGTCTTGCCGGTGCCCGGTTCGCCCTTGACCAGCAGCGGCCGTTCCAGGGTGATGGCGGCGTTGACGGCCAGTTTCAGGTCATCGGTAGCCACATAGGCCTGGGTGCCTTCGAACTTCATCGGTGCTTCCTCGCATTCATCAATGCCGGGACTATACCGCGCAGCCCCAGCGACTGTGAACGCAGGTGGAATATTCAGTCTTTGAATGACCGGTCACATTCAATCCGCCGAAGGTTTGGGCTGTTCATACCGCGCATTGAACGCCTGGATAAACCCATTGCGCAAAATCGCCAAAAACGCCGAGAACGCGCTGACATTCTGCTGGTGCACGCTGCCACTGAGTTCGACACGGGTAGCAAACTGGTTTTTGTGCTGGTTTTTCAGCACGGTTTCGCTGGCGCCGACCACGGCTTCCCAGATCGAGCGGAAGATGTTCTTGTCTTTGTTTTCCACGTCCTGCTGCCAGTCGAACACTTCGACATCGCGCAGCAGCGGCTTGATATAGCCGGTCAACTGGCCGTTATCCGCCTGGGCTTCGATCACCACATCACCGGTGCCGGCCTTGAAGTCGAACTTGCCATAGGCCGAGGCGAAGTCATTCATGCGCTTGAGCTGCAGGTCCTTGGCGCGGAAGCGGAATTCGAAGTTTTCAAAGTTGCTCAGCGGGTCGAAGGTGGCGCTGGCTTCCAGCGGCGCCTGGCCCTGGAGCAGGGCCTTGCCGTCGAAGCGGGCATCGCGCTTGCCCTTGACGTCGACCACATTGGTCAGGTTATAGAAGCTGGCGTTGACCGACGTTGCATTGAGATTGACCGGTGGTTTGGAGCTGAAGTTGTGGAAGGCAATCTTGCCCTCTTCGATGCGCACTTCATCGAGGGTGATGGGCGCCAGCTTGCTCAACTGCTCGCGCCAGTCAGTGCCTTTACCGGTCTGGGAGGCCTGCTGGTTGGCGCCGCCGTCGACGAAGTTCACCTCAGGGTTGATGAACAGCACCTTGGCCACTACCGCATGGTCGTACCACAACGAGTGCCAGCTCACTGCCAGGTCGATCAGCGGCGCCTTGACGAACGGTACTGGCACCTTGCCGTCGACCTTGATGATCTCCAAACCGTTGATCTTGTAGGCGCCACGCCACAGGGCCAGGTCGACGTCGGTGACGTGGCCGCGATAGTCGCCCATGTCAGCGAGCTTGTCATTCAGGTAGTTGCGCACCAGATAGGGCAGGGCAATGCTCAAGGCGACCAGTACCACCAGTACTCCGGCAACGGTCCATAGTGGCCAGCTGTAGCGACGTTTCATGAGAGGGGTCCTCTGTCCGTATAGGGGATGGACTCTTGCGATGGGCGCAACGTTCCTCCGACTGGACGCTTTGCAGCACGAGGCATACCCTTGTTGCCTTCCTGAATACCGCCAATAGGACCCGTCATGAGCCGCATCTTTGCAGACAACGCGCACTCCATCGGTAATACGCCCCTGGTGCAGATCAACCGGATCGCACCGCGTGGCGTGACCATCCTGGCCAAGATCGAAGGACGTAACCCGGGCTACTCGGTGAAGTGCCGCATTGGCGCCAACATGATCTGGGACGCCGAAAGCACCGGCAAACTCAAGCCGGGCATGACCATCGTCGAACCCACCTCCGGCAACACCGGCATCGGCCTGGCATTTGTCGCCGCTGCCCGTGGCTACAAGTTGCTGCTGACCATGCCGGCATCCATGAGCATCGAGCGTCGCAAGGTACTCAAGGCCCTCGGCGCTGAATTGGTGCTGACCGAGCCGGCCAAGGGCATGAAGGGTGCAATCGAAAAGGCCGGCGAAATCGTCGCCAGCGATCCGGCCACCTACTTTATGCCGGCTCAGTTCGAAAACCCGGCGAATCCGGCGATCCACGAGAAAACCACCGGTCCGGAAATCTGGAATGACACCGATGGCGCCGTGGACGTGCTGGTGGCGGGCGTGGGCACCGGTGGCACCATCACCGGGGTGTCGCGCTATATCAAGAACATCGCGGGCAAGCCGATCCTGTCGGTAGCGGTCGAGCCGATGGTCTCCCCGGTGATCACCCAGGCCCTGGCCGGTGAAGAGATCAAGCCCAGCCCGCACAAGATCCAGGGCATCGGCGCCGGGTTTGTGCCGAAGAACCTCGACCTGTCGATGGTTGACCGTGTGGAGCTGGTGACCGACGACGAATCCAAGGCCATGGCCCTGCGCCTGATGCAGGAGGAGGGGATTCTGTGCGGTATCTCCTGCGGCGCGGCGATGGCCGTGGCCGTGCGCCTGGCCGAGAAGCCGGAAATGCAGGGCAAGACCATCGTGGTGATCCTGCCGGACTCCGGTGAGCGTTACCTGTCGAGCATGCTGTTCAGCGATTTGTTTACCGAGCAGGAAAACCAGGCTTGATGTATGTCAGCGCCAATACCTTAGGCCTTCTGCATACTGGCCCAACTGTTTATCATGGCCGGCTGCTACGTCTGCTGTTGGCCAGGCGCTTATTTCCAGGAGTTGCTGCATGACCTTTTCTTTGGCCGCCAAGCTGTCGGTGCTGGCGTTGTTTATCGGCAGCACGCTGTATGTGCACCTGCGCGGCAAGGCGCGTTTGCCGATGTTGCGCCAGTTCGTCAACCATTCGGCGCTGTTCGCCCCGTATAACGCCTTGATGTACCTGTTCTCGGCCGTGCCGTCCAAGCCGTACCTGGACCGCAGCAAGTTCCCGGAACTGGATGTGCTCAAGGACAACTGGGAAGTGATTCGCGAAGAGGCCATGCACCTGTTCGACGAGGGCTACATCCGCGCCGCCGAAAAGAACAACGACGCCGGTTTTGGCTCGTTTTTCAAGAAGGGCTGGAAGCGTTTCTACCTCAAGTGGTACGACAAACCCCTGCCATCGGCCGAGGCGCTGTGCCCCAGAACCGTGGCCTTGGTGAGCAGCATTCCCAATGTGAAAGGCGCGATGTTCGCGCTGTTGCCGGGCGGCAGCCACCTCAACCCGCACCGCGACCCGTTTGCCGGTTCCCTGCGTTACCACCTGGGCCTGTCCACGCCGAACTCCGACGACTGCCGCATCTTCGTCGACGGCCAGGTCTATGCCTGGCGCGACGGTGAAGACGTGATGTTCGACGAGACCTACGTGCACTGGGTCAAGAACGAAACCGAACAGACCCGCGTGATCCTGTTCTGCGACATCGAGCGACCGCTGAGTAACCGCCTGATGACCCGGGTCAATCGCTGGGTCAGCAAGCAGTTGGGCCGCGCGACTGCGCCGCAGAACCTGGATGACGAGCGCGTGGGCGGGATCAACCAGGCGTATGCCTGGAGCAAGACCTTCAGCGACAAGTTCAGTGGCGTGGTCAAGCAGTGGAAGCGCAAGCATCCGAAGGCTTACCGCATTGCGCGGCCGGTGTTGGCTGTAGTCGTGCTGGTGCTGCTGTGGAAGTGGTTGTTCGGCTGATTTGAAACGTTAAACGTGGTCGAAATGTGGGAGGGGGCTTGCCCCCGATAGCGGTGGATCAGGCAAAAATGCTTAGCCTGACACACTGCCATCGGGGGCAAGCCCCCTCCCACATTTGATCACCTTTGATCTTTAGCTGGCGATCAACTGGCGCAGCACATAGTGCAGGATGCCACCCGACTTGAAGTACTCCACTTCATTCAACGTATCGATCCGGCACAACACTTCAACCTTCTCCGTACTGCCATCCTCCCGCGTAATCACCAGCGTCAGGTTCATGCGCGGAACGATCTCCACATCGCTCAGCCCGAGAATGTCGATTTTCTCCTTGCCGGTCAGCTTGAGCGACTTGCGGTTCTGGTCCAGCTTGAACTGCAATGGCAGCACGCCCATGCCCACCAGGTTGGAGCGGTGGATACGCTCGAAACTCTCGGCGATCACCGCCTTCACCCCCAGCAGGTTGGTGCCCTTGGCCGCCCAGTCGCGGCTGGAGCCGGTGCCGTATTCCTGGCCGGCGATCACCACCAGCGGCGTGCCCGACGCCTGGTATTTCATCGAGGCGTCGTAGATCGGCATTTTCTCGCCGGTTGGGATGTACAGCGTATTGCCGCCTTCCTCACCGCCGAGCATTTCATTGCGGATACGGATGTTGGCAAAGGTGCCGCGCATCATCACTTCATGGTTGCCACGGCGTGAGCCGTAGGAGTTGAAGTCGCGAGGCTCAACGCCTTGTTCGCGCAGGTAACGGCCGGCGGGGCTGTCGGTCTTGATATTGCCGGCGGGGGAGATGTGGTCGGTGGTCACCGAATCGCCCAACAGGGCCAGCACGTTGGCGCCCTTGACGTCTTTGATCACCGGCAGGGGGCCGGCAATATCATCGAAGAACGGCGGATGCTGGATGTAGGTGGAGTCCTTCTGCCACACGTAGGTGGCGGCCTGTGGCACTTCAATCGCTTGCCATTGCGCGTCACCGGCAAACACCTCGGCGTATTCCTTGTGGAACATGCCGGTGCTGACCTGGGCCACGGCGTCGGCGATTTCTTTGCTGCTTGGCCAGATGTCCTTGAGGTACACCGGGTTGCCTTGTTGGTCGTTACCCAGCGGTTCGCTGCTGATATCGATGCGCACGGTGCCGGCCAGGGCATAAGCGACGACCAGTGGTGGCGACGCCAACCAGTTGGTTTTCACCAGTGGGTGCACCCGGCCCTCGAAGTTGCGGTTGCCGGACAGCACCGATGCCACCGCGAGGTCCGCCTTCTGGATGGCTTTTTCAATTGGCTCCGGTAATGGTCCGGAGTTGCCGATGCAGGTGGTGCAGCCATAGCCGACCAGGTCGAAGCCGAGCTTGTCCAGGTACTGGGTCAGGCCGGCGGCCTTGTAGTAGTCGGTGACCACCTTGGAGCCGGGGGCCAGCGAGGTTTTCACCCACGGCTTGCGGGTCAGGCCCTTTTCCACGGCCTTTTTCGCCACCAGCCCGGCGGCCATCATCACGCTGGGGTTGGAGGTGTTGGTGCAGGAGGTGATCGCGGCGATCACCACCGCGCCGTTTTTCAGGCGATAGGTCTGGCCCTCGTATTCGTAGTCGGCTTCGCCCACCAGGTCGGCATTACCCACGGCCACGCCGCCGCCGCCTTCGCTTTCCAGGCGACCTTCTTCCTTGGTAGTGGGTTTGAATTGCAGGTCGAGGAAGTCGCTGAAGGCCTGGCCCACATTCGGCAGGGCTACCCGGTCCTGTGGGCGCTTCGGCCCGGCCAGGCTGGCTTCGACGCTGCCCATGTCGAGGGCCAGGCTGTCGGTGAATACCGGTTCCTGGCCGGCGTTGCGCCACAGGCCCTGGGCTTTGGTGTACGCCTCGACCAACTTCACGGTTTCTGTCGGGCGCCCGGACAGGCGCAGGTAGTCCAGTGTCACCTCATCCACCGGGAAAAAGCCGCAGGTGGCGCCGTATTCCGGGGCCATGTTGGCGATGGTGGCGCGGTCGGCCAACGGCAGGTCGGCCAGGCCGTCGCCGTAGAACTCGACGAACTTGCCCACCACGCCCTTTTTGCGCAGCATCTGGGTCACGGTCAGCACCAGGTCGGTGGCGGTGATGCCTTCCTTCAATTTGCCGGTGAGCTTGAAGCCGATCACTTCCGGGATCAGCATCGACACCGGTTGGCCGAGCATCGCCGCTTCCGCCTCGATCCCGCCCACGCCCCAGCCGAGTACGCCAAGGCCGTTGATCATGGTGGTGTGGGAGTCGGTGCCGACCAGGGTGTCCGGGAAGGCATAGGTGCGGCCGTCTTCGTCTTTGGTCCACACCGTGCGGCCCAGGTATTCGAGGTTGACCTGGTGGCAGATGCCGGTACCGGGCGGCACCACGCTGAAGTTGTCGAAGGCGCTCTGGCCCCAGCGCAGGAAGGCGTAGCGTTCGCCGTTGCGCTGCATCTCGATGTCGACGTTCTGCTCAAAGGCACTGGTGCTGCCGAACTTGTCGACCATCACCGAGTGGTCGATCACCAGGTCCACCGGGGACAGCGGGTTGATGCGCTGCGGGTCGCCCCCGGCCTTGGCCACGGCGGCGCGCATGGCGGCCAGGTCGACCACGGCGGGTACGCCGGTGAAGTCTTGCATCAATACCCGGGCCGGGCGGTACTGGATCTCGCGGTCGGACTGGCGTTCCTTGAGCCACGCGGCAATGGCCTTGAGGTCGGCGCCGGTGACGGTCTTGTCGTCTTCCCAGCGCAGTAGGTTTTCCAGCAGCACCTTGAGCGACATCGGCAGCTTGTCGAGGTCACCCAGGCTCTTGGCGGCCTCAGGCAAACTGAAGTAGTGATAGGTCTTGTTGTCGATTTGCAGTGTTTTAAGGGTTCTCAGGCTATCAAGCGATGACATGACACAACTCCTTATGGTCCGCACGGCTACGGACCCGACGGGACGAACAGAGCTATCAACTTAGCCCTGTTTTCATTAGCAGGCTAATAACTGGACTCTATCGTTAAGTCCAAGGTTCCGAACTCCGTTATCATGCGCGGGTTTTCATGACAGGTATTGCGATAGCGCAAGCCAGTTGCCAGGAGATTCAATGAACACCCTTTTTATGCACTGCCGCCCGGGTTTTGAAGGCGAAGTCTGTTCCGAGATCGCGGAACACGCCGCGCGCCTGAACGTTTCCGGCTACGCCAAGGCCAAGACCGGCAGCGCCTGCGCCGAATTCGTCTGCACCGAAGAAGACGGCGCCCAGCGCTTGATGCACGGCCAGCGCTTTGCCGAGCTGATCTTCCCCAGGCAGTGGGCGCGCGGGGTATTCATCGACCTGCCGGAAACCGACCGCATCAGCGTGATCCTCGCCCACCTGCGCGACTTCCCGGTGTGCGGCAGCCTGTGGCTGGAGATGGTCGATACCAACGACGGCAAGGAGCTGTCGAACTTCTGCAAGAAATTCGAAGTGCACTTGCGCAAGGCGTTGCTCAACGCTGGCAAGCTGGTGGACGACCCGAGCAAACCGCGCCTGCTACTGACCTTCAAGAGCGGCCGCGAAGTGTTCATGGGCCTGGCCGAGTCGAATAACTCGGCGATGTGGCCGATGGGCATCCCGCGCCTCAAGTTCCCCCGCGAGGCGCCCAGCCGCTCGACCCTGAAGCTGGAAGAAGCCTGGCACCATTTCATCCCCCGCGACCAGTGGGACGAGCGCCTGCACGGCGACATGACCGGTGTCGACCTCGGCGCGGCGCCAGGCGGCTGGACCTGGCAACTGGTCAACCGCGGCATGCTGGTGACCGCCATCGACAACGGACCCATGGCCGAAAGCCTGATGGACACCGGCCTGGTCCAGCACCTGATGGCCGACGGCTTCACCTTCGTGCCCAAACAGCCGGTGGACTGGATGGTCTGCGACATCGTCGAGAAGCCGGCGCGTAACGCCGCGCTGCTGGAAACCTGGATCGGCGAAGGGCATTGCCGCGAGGCGGTGGTCAACTTGAAGTTGCCGATGAAGCAGCGCTACGCCGAAGTGAAGCGTTTGCTGGAGCGCATCGAGGACGGCTTCAAGGCGCGTGGCATTCGTGTGGAGATCGGCTGCAAGCAGCTGTACCACGACCGTGAGGAAGTGACCTGCCATTTGCGTCGATTGGAAACAGCGAAGAAACCCAAGGCTCGCTGAACAGTTGAAATCACCACAGGACCCCTGTGGGAGCGGGCTTGCCCGCGAAAGCGGTATAACAGTCGAAACTAATGTTGAATGTGCCCGTGTCTTCGCGGGCAAGCCCGCTCCCACCTTTGGAGCGGCATCCGTTTCAGGAGTGATGTATGAACCTCGATTTGCCCGTCGATGCCACCCTCGACGCCACCGGCCTCAACTGCCCGGAGCCGGTGATGATGCTGCACCAGCATATCCGCGACCTGCCGCCCGGCGGCCTGCTCAAGGTGATCGCGACCGACCCGTCCACGCGTCGCGATATCCCCAAGTTCTGCGTGTTCCTGGACCACGAACTGGTGGATCAGCAGGAACAGGCGGGTACGTACCTGTACTGGATCCGCAAGAAGTCTGCTTAACCCTGCGCTTTTTCTGCGCGGATGCGCCGGCGTGCACTGCGCGCCAGGCGCACCAGCAGCATCCCCGCCGCGCAGCTCAGGCCCACGATCAGCCCCTGCCACAAGCCGCTCGGGCCACTCGGTTCGCCGAGCCAGTCGGTCAGGCCCAGGGCGTAACCCACCGGCAGGCCCACCCCCCAGTAGGCGAACAAGGTCAGCACCATGGTGACACGGGTGTCCTGGTAGCCACGCAAGGCACCGGCAGCAGTGACCTGGATCGAATCACTGAATTGGAACAGCGCTGAAAACACGATCAGCGTGGAGGCCAGGTGGATGACGATCGGGTCCGGGGTGTAGATCGCGGCAATCTGTTCGCGAAGCAGCAACATCAGGCTGCAGGACAGGCAGGCGTAGGCCAGCGCCGTGCCCATGCCGACCCCTGCGGCAAAACGCGCTTCACGCGGTTCCCCACGGCCCAGGGCCTGGCCGACACGCACTGTCACGGCCATGCTCAGGGAGTAGGGAATCATGAACACCAGCGAGCTGACGTTCAGCGCGATCTGATGGCCCGAGACCACCGTGGCGCCGAGGCTGCCGATCAGCAGGGCGATGACCGCAAAAATGCTCGATTCGGCAAAGATCGCGATGCCAATCGGCAAGCCAATCCCAAGCACGCGCTTGATCACCGCCCACTGCGGCCAGTCGAAACGCTTGAACAGTTCGCTGCTCTGGTAGGCCGGTCCCCAGCGGGTCCATCCGGCCAGGCCGAGCATCATCACCCACATCGCAATGGCCGTGGCCCAGCCGCAGCCCACGCCGCCCATGGCCGGTATGCCCAGGTGGCCGTAGATGAAGATGTAGTTCAGTGGAATGTTCAGCGCCAAACCACACAGGCCCATGACCATGCTGGGCCGGGTGCGGCCCAGGCCATCACTGAAGCAGCGCAATACGTAGTAGAACGCGATGGCCGGCATGCCCGCGGCGATGCCGTGCAGGTAGCCCATGGACGGTTTGATCAGGTCGGGTTCGACTTTCATGGCATGCAGGATGGGCTCGGCGCAGAGCAGCAACAGCGCTGCCGTGATACCCACCACCAGCGCCAGCCACAGTGATTGGCGCACCAGCGGGCCGATCTCGCTGAACTGCCCGGCACCGTAGCGCTGGGCGACTTTGGGCGTGGTGGCCAGCAGCGTGCCGGTCATCAAGAGGTACACCGGAATCCAGATCGAGTTGCCCAGGCCCACCGCCGCCAGGTCTTGGGGGCTGACGCGTCCGGCCATCACCGCATCGACAAAGCTCATCGCCGTGGTGGCCAGTTGGCCGATCATGATCGGCAGGGCGAGCGTCAGCAGGCCGCGCACTTCCCGGCGGATGCGGGCGGGGCGGGTAAGGGGGGCGGCGGCAGTGTTCACGTGCAGGTGTCCAGTCGAAGCAAGCGCAGGACGGCGGATTCTACGCGCTGACGCATCGGTCAGGAAAAAACCTGTGTTAGCGATTTGTAAGCGAGGGCTGCGATCCCTGTACACTGCGGGTCCGCCTAAGGAGCCTGCCATGCTGATTGTTGCCGACGAAAATATTCCGCTGCTCGATGCCTTCTTCCAGGGTTTCGGCGAGATTCGCCGTGTGCCTGGCCGTTCCATCGACCGTGCGACGGTAGAGCAGGCCGACGTGTTGTTGGTGCGCTCGGTGACCAACGTCAACCGTGCCTTGCTCGATGGCACCAACGTGCGCTTTGTCGGCACTTGCACCATCGGCACCGATCATCTGGACCTCGACTACTTCCAGCAGGCCGGCATCCAATGGTCCAGCGCCCCCGGCTGTAACGCCCGCGGTGTGGTGGACTATGTGCTGGGCAGCCTGCAGACCCTGGCCGAGATCGAGGGCGCTGACCTCAACCAGCGCACCTATGGCGTAGTGGGTGCCGGTGAAGTCGGCGGGCGACTGGTCAAGGTACTCAAGGCCCTGGGCTGGAACGTGCTGGTCTGCGACCCGCCCCGGCAAATCGCCGAAGACGGCGATTACGTCAGCCTGGCGCAGATCATCGAGCAATGCGACGTGATCAGCCTGCACACCCCGCTGACCAAGTCCGGCAACGGCTCCACCTGGCACCTGTTCGACCGCCAGCGTCTTGAGCAGCTCAAGCCTGGCACCTGGCTGATCAACGCCAGCCGTGGCCCGGTGGTCGACAATGCCGCCCTGCGCGAAGTGCTGCTGGACCGCGAAGACCTGCAAGCGGTGCTGGATGTGTGGGAGGGCGAGCCGCAGGTGGACGTCGACCTGGCTGACCTGTGTGTATTGGCCACGCCGCATATCGCCGGCTACAGCCTGGACGGCAAGCAGCGCGGCACGGCGCAGATCTATCAGGCGTTCTGCGCGCACCTGGGCCAGGAACCGAGCATTCACTTGAGTGACCTGCTGCCGCCACCGTGGTTGGCCGAGGTGCAGTTGAATGCTTCCACCGACCCCGCGTGGGCACTGGCGACCCTGTGCCGCAGCGTGTACGACCCACGCCGGGATGATGCGGATTTCCGCCGCAGCCTCGTAGGAACGGTGGACGAGCAGCGCAAGGCGTTTGACCTGCTGCGCAAGCACTACCCCGAGCGCCGCGAGATCGATGGTTTGAAGGTGCGCATCCAGGGTGAGTCGGCGGTGTTGTCCAGCATCGTGTCCGCGTTGGGCGCAGTAGCGGTTTAGATACCCGATAAAAAACCCGGCCACCAGGGCCGGGTTTGAACGAGCGTGGGCGCTTCAGCCTTGCTGTGCAGGCTTGACCAGTCGCTGTTCCAGTTCGCTGCACGCTTGCTGGATCATCTTTTCGGTGATCTGCACTTCGCGGCCCTGGGCATCGATGTACGAGCAAGGCAACTGCTGCTGCTGGCGGATCACTTCAATCTTGGCATCGCTGCTGTTCTGCAAGGTCATGGCCTGTCTCCTCATCAGGTTGTGTACCTATTCTAAAACCCGCGCGTGACCAGGCTGTTACAACTCCCTGCCAGGTCAGCGGTTCGAACACCCAGTCCACCAGAAACCGATACATATTTCCAGCCGGGGGTTAGACCGATAGCCTCTAGGGATCAGCATCGGCGGGCATAATTAACCTGACTCATTGCTATTCGCCCAAGTTCCCCCCATGTAGGTATACAGACTCCTTATCGGTGATGCCCTCCATGTTCTCAGTCCGCCAACGCCGTGCCATTCGCCTGGCCAGTCGCTTCATCGCGCCCTACCGCTGGCAGGCGCTTGGCGCCCTGTTGGCGCTGATCGTCACGGCTGGCATCACCTTGTCCATGGGGCAGGGCATCCGCCTGCTGGTGGACCAGGGGTTCATGACGCAGTCACCGCACCTGCTCAATCAGTCCATCGGGCTGTTCATGATCCTGGTGCTGGGCCTGGCGGTCGGCACCTTTGCGCGGTTCTACCTGGTGTCGTGGATCGGCGAACGGGTGGTCGCGGATATTCGCCGGCAGGTGTTCAACCACCTGATCTACCTGCATCCGGGCTTCTATGAGAACAACCGCAGTTCGGAAATCCAGTCGCGGCTGACCACTGATACCACGCTGCTGCAATCGGTGATCGGTTCCTCGCTGTCGTTGTTCCTGCGCAATGCCTTGATGGTCATCGGCGGTATCGTGCTGCTGTTTGTCACCAATCCCAAGCTCACCAGCATCGTGGTGGTGGCGCTGCCGCTGGTGCTGGCGCCGATCCTGATCTTCGGCCGCCGGGTGCGCAGTCTGTCGCGTCAGAGCCAGGACCGCATCGCCGATGTGGGCAGCTATGTGTCCGAGACCCTCGGCCAGATCAAGACCGTGCAGGCGTACAACCACCAGGTGCAGGACGAACAGCGCTTCGCCGTGACCGTGGAAGACGCCTTCACCACCGCGCGCAAGCGCATCACCCAGCGGGCCTGGCTGATTACCCTGGTGATCATGCTGGTACTCGGTGCCGTGGGCGTGATGTTGTGGGTCGGCGGCATGGACGTGATCAGCGGGCGCATTTCCGGCGGTGAACTGGCGGCGTTTGTGTTCTACAGCCTGATCGTCGGCAGCGCGGTCGGCACCCTCAGCGAGGTGCTCGGCGAGCTGCAACGTGCCGCCGGTGCCGCCGAGCGCATTGGCGAGTTGCTGCAGTCGAGCAACGACATCCAGGCGCCGGTCGCCGGTACTGTCCGACTGCCGGCCCGGGTCAGCGGGCGCATGGAACTGCAGGACCTGCGCTTTTCCTACCCTTCACGGCCGGACAGCTACGCCATCGACGGCCTGAACCTGACCATCAATCCTGGTGAAACCCTGGCATTGGTCGGCCCATCCGGTGCGGGCAAATCGACGATCTTCGACCTGCTGTTGCGCTTCTACGACCCCCAGCAAGGCCGCATCCTGATTGAAGGCCACCCGCTGACCGAACTCGACCCCATGGACCTGCGCCGCCACTTCGCCCTGGTGTCCCAGAGCCCGGCGCTGTTCTTTGGCAGCGTCGAAGAGAACATCCGCTACGGCCACCCGACGGCCACCCAGGAACAGGTCGAAGCGGCGGCGCGCATTGCCCACGCCCACGATTTCATCCTGCAAATGCCCGACGGCTACCAGACCCACCTGGGCGACGGCGGCATGGGCCTCTCCGGCGGTCAACGCCAGCGCCTGGCCATCGCCCGCGCCTTGCTGGTGGACGCACCGATCCTGCTGCTGGACGAAGCCACCAGCGCCCTCGATGCCCAGAGTGAACACCTGATCCAGCAAGCGCTGCCGCAACTGATGCAAGGGCGCACCACCCTCGTGATCGCCCATCGACTGGCCACGGTGAAGAACGCCGACCGCATTGCCGTGATGGACCAGGGCAAGCTGGTGGCAGTGGGGACGCATCAGCAGTTGATTGCGAGCAATGCGTTGTATGCAAGGTTGGCGGCGTTGCAGTTCAATGATGGGGTGGAAATTGATTGAAGCTGCGCAATGCGGCGCCCTTGAGGCATCATGTGTTTTTTCGTGATTGAGCTGGATGAGGACATGAGCCGTTATCAACCTCCGTTGACCCTGACTACAAAGATGCTCACCCTGGTAGCCGATATCAGTGAGCAGATAGGTCAACTTTCAGTCGGTGATGATAATCGCCAAACGCCTCAGCTCAGGCGTGGCAATCGCATTCGCACCATCCAGGCCTCATTGGCTATCGAGAACAATACTCTCAGCGTCGAGCAAGTGACTGCCGTTCTGGAAGGTAAACGAGTGTTGGGCCTGCCTCGGGAAATCCAGGAAGTGCGTAATGCATTTGCCACTTACGAGGCTATGACGCAGTGGAGTCCGAGCGATCGAGTTGACTTGCTCAAGGCGCATGAATTGCTGATGTTTGGATTGATCGATGATGCGGGTCGATTCCGGCAGTCAGGAGTCGGCATCTATCGTGGTGAGCAATTGGTTCATATGGCACCGCCCGCCAGCCGTGTCACACATCTTGTGGACGATTTGCTGCAATGGCTGGCTGTTTCCAATTGGCACCCGTTGATCGCCAGTTGCGTATTTCATTATGAATTCGAGTTTATCCATCCATTTGCCGACGGAAATGGGCGGATGGGACGACTCTGGCAAACGTTGATTCTTAGCCAGTGGCGTCCTGTATTGGCTTACCTGCCGGTGGAAGCTGTGATTCGGGAACAACAGGATGCTTACTACGCCGCGCTGTCGGCAGCCGACCAGCAAGCGGAAGCGACCCCGTTCGTTGAGTTCATGCTGCAGGCGTTGAACCTGGCTTTAGCCGAAGCTGTGCAAAGTGAACGTCCTGGCGCCCCATAAAAAATGCCCGCATCTCTCAATGCGGGCATTTCTATCGAAACTTCAATCTTACCGCTTGAAGCTTCTCCTGTTACTGATCATCAAAGTACCGCTCATGCCAATCCACCAGCGGTTGCGGTGAGTTGAGCTTCTGCCCGTAGATCACCGAATAAGACAGCACGTTCTGCACATACTGACGGGTTTCGTCGAACGGGATGCTCTCCACCCACACATCGAAACTCAGGTGATCGGCGCCGCGCAGCCACTGGCGTACGCGACCCGGTCCGGCGTTGTAGGCGGCGGAGGCGAGCACGCGGTTGCCGTTGAACTGGCTGTGCACCTGGCTCAGGTAGGCGGCGCCGAGCTGGATGTTTTTATCCGGGTCCAGCACCTGGGCCGGGGAGGCCAGGGGGATGCTGAACTTGCGTGCGGTTTCCTTGGCGGTGCCGGGCATCAGTTGCATCAGGCCGCTGGCGCCGACGCCGGAGCGGGCGTCGTCCATGAAGGCGCTTTCCTGGCGAGTGATTGCGAACACCCAGCTGGAATGCAGGCCGCGCACCTTGGCTTCACGCACCAGGGTATCGCGGTGGGCCATCGGGAAGCGGATGTCCAGGTCGTCCCAGTACTGCGCCTGGCTGATGGTGCGGATGGCCGGGAAGTACCACTTCATGTCGTAGGCCAGCTTGGCCTGGGCGACCATTTCGTCACGGTTGAAGTGACGGCTGACGTGGTACCACTCACGGCGGCCATCCACCACCTGGCCACGTGCGTAGAACTCCAGTGCACGACGCACGCCCGGGGTATTGCGTACCTTGTTGACCAGCGCCTGGCTCATCAGCAACGGTTTGTTCTTCAACTGGTACGGCGCCTTGGAGCGATCAGCGGCCAGGAACCCATAGAAGTCACGCTCCTGCGCCAGGTGCTTGTACAGGACCAGCGCTTGCGGGTTCTTCGGCTCGGCCAGTTCCAGGCTGCGGGCCTGCCAGTAGCGCCAGCGATTGGTGGTGGCCAGGTCTTGTGGCAGTTTGCGGGTCAACTGGTAGGCGTCTTCCCAGCGGGCCAGGCGCAGCAGCAGGCGCAGGCGCCACTCGGACACAGTGTTGTCGCGCAACTCGGGATCGTACTTGGTCATCACCTCCAGGGCGCGCGGGTCATAGCGCTTGGCCAGGGTGAGACCGATTTCCCGGGCGATCGACACTTTTTCGTCACGGGAGAAGTGCATGCTGCTGGCGTAGCCATCGAGCAGGGCCATGGCCTTGTCCGGATCCTGGCGTGCCAGGCGACGCAGGCCCAGGCCCACGGCGTCAGACATGGCCTCGGTGGCCGGCAGGAAGCGCGATGGGTCACTGAGCATGTCGGGCTTTTGCGCCACGTCCACCATCAGGCGGCCTTGAGGGCCCAGCGTGCGCAGGGTTTTTACCAGGCTGTTGGCCAGCGCGTAGTTGCGTGCTTCGGCGGCGAGCTTGGCGCGGTCCCAGATCTTCTGTTCGGTGAGTTGGCCGTCAGCCGCCCATTGGCCAAAGGTGACATCGCAGGCAGCCGGTTGGGACTTGCCGGTCATCCAGAGTTTTTCGGCGGTCTTGTAGCCTTCGGCCTTCAGATTATGGGTGAGCTGGTACTGGCCGTGCAGGCAGTCCAGTTCGACGAAATTGAGCTTGGAGTCGTAGTACTTTTCAAAGGTCTGCCAGTCGCCGCGCTCGGCCAACCAGCGCAACCAGCGCAGTTTCATCCAGTTGGCCTGGGGCAGGTCGCCGTTTTTGGCGAGGAATTGCTCGATTTCCTGGTTGCTCGCGGTTTTCAGGCGAGCGGTCAGTTCGTCGTAGGCCAGGTAGGGCGTCAGCGGGTAGTCGGCCAAGGCCTGGCTGTATTGCATGTACGGGCCGGTATCGCCCTTGGCCAGGGCGCGTTTGGCTTCATCGTAATATTGACGTTGGGTGGTGAGGTCCATGGCCTGGGCGGATTGGACGGCGGTGGCGGAAAGAAGCAGACAAGATAAAAAGTTGAAAAGGCGACTGCGCATGAGACGTCCGTGCAGAGGAATCTGGACAAGTGCCGGCGCTGCCGACACTGATTGCCCCTAGCTTAGCCTTTTGCCTGACGCCGATGAAAGCTTTGACCGCCGCTTCGTTCAAGTTACTCGGAAATGTCTCTCAGAGTATGTCGACTGAGAAAATCCCGGCCGCCTCAGCCCCTAACTCAGGTAGAATGCGCGCCCAGTTTTTGGAGAAGCGTATGACCCTGCTCAAATTCAGCGATGTGTCCCTTGCTTTCGGCGCCATGCCGTTGTTGGACAAGGTGTCCTGGCAGATCGCCCGTGGTGAGCGGGTGTGCATCATCGGCCGCAACGGCACCGGCAAATCCAGCATGATGAAGCTGGTCAAGGGCGATCAGAAGCCCGATGACGGCTCCGTATGGCGCGCGCCGGGCCTCAAGATCGGCGAATTGCCGCAAGAATTGCCGGTGGCCGACGGACGGACAGTGTTCGACGTGGTTGCCGAAGGCCTCGACGGCGTTGGCGCACTGCTCGCCGAATACCATCACCTGGCACAGAACTGTGTCACCGAAGATGACCTGAACAAGCTGATGCACGTCCAGCAAGACCTGGAAGCTCGTGATGGCTGGCGCTTGCAGCAGTTGGTCGACAGTACCCTGAGTCGCCTGCAACTGCCGGCGGACAAGACCCTCGCCGAGTTGTCCGGCGGCTGGCGTCGTCGCGTATTGCTGGCCCAGGCGTTGGTGTCCGAGCCGGACCTGCTGCTGCTCGACGAACCGACCAACCACTTGGACATCGGCGCGATTGCCTGGCTGGAAGAAGCCCTCAAGGAATTCCAGGGCGCCGTGCTGTTCATCACGCACGACCGTTCCTTCCTGCAGAACCTGGCAACGCGCATCCTGGAACTGGACCGTGGCGGCCTGATCGACTGGAACGGCGACTACGCCAGCTTCCTGGTGCACAAGGAAGCCGCGCTGGCCGCCGAAGAAACCGCCAACGCGCTGTTCGACAAGAAACTGGCCCAGGAAGAAGTCTGGATCCGCCAGGGCATCAAGGCCCGCCGCACCCGTAACGAAGGCCGCGTACGCGCCCTTAAAGCCCTGCGTGTCGAGCGCAGCGAGCGTCGCGAGCGTACCGGCAAGGCCAATATCCAGCTGGACACCGCCGACAAGTCGGGCAAGCAGGTGATGGTGCTGGAGAACGTCAGCTTCCATCACCCGGACGGCCCGTTCCTGATCAAGGACTTCTCCATGGTCCTGCAGCGCGGTGACCGTATCGGCCTGCTGGGTGCCAACGGCACCGGCAAGACCACCTTGCTCAAGCTGATGCTCAACGGCCTGCAGCCGACCAGCGGTAAAGTGGAGGAGGGCACGCGGATCGACGTGGCCTACTTCGACCAGTTGCGCCATCAGTTGGACCTGGAAAAAACCGTGATCGACAACGTCGCCGAAGGCCGCGACTTTATCGATATCGACGGCCAAAGCCGTCACGTGCTCAGCTACCTGGGCGACTTCCTGTTCAGCCCGCAGCGTGCGCGTACCCCGGTGAAAGCCTTGTCCGGTGGTGAGCGTGCGCGCCTGCTGCTGGCCAAGCTGTTCAGCAAGCCGGCCAACCTGCTGGTCCTCGACGAACCGACCAACGACCTCGACGTGGAAACCCTCGAGCTGTTGGAAGAAGTGCTGCTGACCTTCAACGGCACCGTGCTGATGGTGAGCCACGACCGGGCATTCCTCGACAACGTGGTCACCAGCACCCTGGTCTTCGAAGGTGAGGGCAAGGTGCGTGAATACGTCGGTGGTTACCAGGACTGGCTGCGCCAGGGCGGTTCCCCGCGATTGCTGGGCGTGACCGAGAGCAAGTCCGGCAAAGCCGACTTGACCTCCGCCGTCGTGACCCCGGTGGTCGCTGCTGCTGCACCGGCCCAGGACGCTGCGCCGGCGACCAGGAAGAAACTCAGCTACAAGCTGCAGCGTGAGCTGGAAGCCTTGCCGGGTGATATCGACGCCAAGGAACAGCAGATTGCCGCGGTAGAAGCGCAAATGGCTGACGCGGGGTTCTACCTGCGTCCGGCGGCGGAAACCGCCGAGGTCATCGCTTCCCTGGAGAAACTGAACCAGGAGCTGGAAGTGTTGGTCGAGCGTTGGGCTGAGTTGGATGCCTGATTGATCCAAATGCATTGAAAAACCCGGTGTTCATTTGGATGAACACCGGGTTTTTCATATGAAATGCGATTCAAAATGTGGGAGGGGGCAAGCCCCCTCCTGGTCTTACGAGCTTTTGAGCAGCTTCACCGCCAGCACATCGCATGGCGCACCATGCAGTACATCGTTGGCCGTGGAGCCTAGCAGCAATGCGAGCCCATGACGGCCATGGCTGCCGACCACGATCAGATCACAACCTTTTTCCTTGGCCAGGTGGTGGATTTCCTGGCGCGGTTGGCCGTATGTCAGGTGGCAGTCTTCCTTTTTCAGGTGCGGGTACTTGAGAATCAAGCGGTCCAGACGCTCCTTGGCCTGGTCGAATTGTTGTTGCTGCAACTGGGAAAGGTCCATCGGAACGTCACCGCCAAAGGCCATGGCCATGGGCTCGACGATATGCACCAGCGACAGCACCGCACCATTGGCCAATGCAGATTCCTGCGCGCGCTTGATCACTGGATCGCACTCTTCGGTCAGATCGACAGCGACCAGAATATGTTGGTAGGGCATGAGGCGTTCCTCCAGGGGGACTGCAATAGATTCAGTATGGCTGCTTTCAAGCGGATGGGGTTGCGTCAGATCAAATCCGCTCATCTGTAAATTCGGGAGTACACATATGACGGTCTGGATAGTGGTGTCAATCCTTGTGGTGCTGCTGAGCCCCCTGGCATGGTTGCGCCCGTCGCGCCACCAGAGCGGGCGCATGGCCCTGCGCATGGAGGCGCGCCGTATCGGCCTGGCCATGCAACTGGCGCCCCAGGAGTGGCCGCACTGGCTCAAGCAGGAGCCGCCGAGCCCTTGCGCGCAGTACTGTCGGCCACGACGCGGCAGCACGCCGGCGATATGGTGTTATTGGCAGTTGGATCCAGGTGTGTGGGTCAATCAATGGCGCGAAGTGTGCGTCGATGAAAAGTTGTTGCCGCATTTTGCGACGCTGCCGGCCAACGTCTACAAGGTCGAGGCAGACAAGCAGATGATCGCCTTGTACTGGGGCGAGAAGGGCGAGGCGAGCGTGTTGAAGGATATCGATGCGCTGCTCAAGGCGTTGGCCTGAATCGCAGGCAATAAAAAGCCCGACAGTCATCATCGGGCTGGAGTTGGCCAGGCAGGCCGGTAAATCGTTGGTTGCGGCTAGCCTAGCCGCATATCTCATTCTGTACAGCCTTTTCCCACATCTTTTCTATTATTGATTTCGTGAATATTCAAATATTGATAATGCGCGGGCGTGGGCGTGAGGTTCTGAACTGACTGGAAAGTCGCGTTTTTCCTAGCCTTTGGAGCGATTGACAATTGCCCGGAATTGGATGAAGGTGGCGTACCCAAATCAAACGGGCGTATGAATTGAGCGTTTGTCTGTCAGACGACTCATACAGAATCCCGACTATCGCATTGGCGGGTGTGCCTGGCGGATTGGCGTGAACATTGACGATTTCATCAATGTCCAACCCATAGGCCAGCGTCCAATGTGTACTGTTCAGCTTCCATATCGTGGAGATCAGTTGATGATTTACGAAGGTAAAGCCATCACGGTTAAGGCTCTTGAAAGTGGCATCGTCGAACTGAAATTCGACCTCAAGGGTGAGTCCGTCAACAAGTTCAACCGTCTAACCCTGAATGAATTGCGTCAGGCCGTAGACACCATCAAAGCAGATGCTTCGGTCAAGGGCGTGATCGTTTCCAGCGGCAAGGACGTGTTCATCGTCGGCGCTGACATCACCGAATTCGTCGACAACTTCAAGCTGCCCGATGCCGAGCTGGTGGCTGGCAACCTCGAAGCCAACAAGATTTTCAGCGATTTCGAAGACCTCAACGTACCGACCGTCGCTGCCATCAACGGCATCGCGTTGGGCGGCGGCCTGGAAATGTGCCTGGCGGCAGACTTCCGCGTCATGTCCGCCACTGCCAAGATCGGCCTGCCCGAAGTCAAGCTGGGCATCTACCCAGGTTTTGGCGGCACCGTACGTTTGCCGCGCCTGATCGGTGCCGACAATGCCATCGAGTGGATCGCCGCCGGTAAGGAAAACAAGGCTGAAGACGCCCTGAAAGTCGGTGCCGTCGACGCAGTTGTCGCTCCGGACAAGCTGGCCGAAGCCGCACTGAACCTGATCAAGGGCGCCATCAGCGGCGAGTTTGACTACAAGGCCAAACGTCAGCCGAAACTGGAAAAACTCAAGCTCAACGCCATCGAACAGATGATGTCGTTCGAAACCGCCAAGGGTTTCGTGGCTGGCCAGGCCGGCCCGAACTACCCAGCGCCGGTTGAAGCGATCAAGACCATCCAGAAAGCCGCGAACTTCGGGCGCGACAAGGCCCTGGAAGTGGAAGCGGCGGGCTTCGTCAAACTGGCGAAGACCTCGGCGGCCCAGAGCCTGATCGGCCTGTTCCTGAACGATCAGGAACTGAAGAAGAAGGCCAAGGCCTACGACGAAATCGCCCGCGACGTGAAACAGGCTGCCGTACTCGGCGCCGGTATCATGGGCGGCGGTATCGCCTATCAGTCGGCGTCCAAAGGCACGCCGATCCTGATGAAAGACATCAACGAGCACGGCATCGAACAAGGTCTGGCGGAAGCCGCCAAGCTGCTGGTCGGTCGTGTGGACAAAGGTCGTATGACCGCAGCGAAGATGGCTGAAGTGCTCAACGGCATTCGTCCTACGCTGTCCTACGGTGATTTCGGCCATGTCGACCTGGTGGTCGAAGCGGTTGTCGAGAACCCGAAGGTCAAGCAAGCCGTACTGGCTGAAGTGGAAGCCCAGGTCAAAGACGACACTATCCTGGCGTCCAACACTTCGACCATTTCCATCTCGCTGCTGGCCAAGGCCCTCAAGCGTCCGGAAAACTTCGTCGGCATGCACTTCTTCAACCCGGTGCACATGATGCCGTTGGTGGAAGTGATCCGTGGCGAGAAGTCCAGCGAGCTGGCCGTGGCCACTACCGTTGCCTACGCCAAGAAAATGGGCAAGAACCCGATCGTAGTCAATGACTGCCCGGGCTTCCTGGTCAACCGCGTGCTGTTCCCGTACTTCGGTGGTTTCGCCAAGTTGGTCAGCGCTGGCGTGGACTTCGTGCGCATCGACAAGGTCATGGAAAAATTCGGCTGGCCGATGGGCCCGGCGTACCTGATGGACGTGGTCGGCATCGACACTGGCCACCACGGCCGCGACGTGATGGCTGAAGGCTTCCCGGACCGCATGAAAGACGACCGCCGCTCGGCGATCGACGCGCTATACGAGGCCAAGCGCCTGGGCCAGAAGAACGGCAAGGGCTTCTACGCCTACGAGGCGGACAAGAAGGGCAAGCAGAAGAAAGTGGCCGACCCGTCCGTGCACGAAGTGCTGGCACCGGTCATCTACGAGCAGCGTGAGGTGTCCGACGAAGACATCATCAACTGGATGATGATCGCCCTGTGCCTGGAAACCGTGCGTTGCCTGGAAGACGGTATCGTAGAAACCGCCGCCGAAGCCGATATGGGCCTGGTGTACGGTATTGGTTTCCCTCCATTCCGTGGTGGTGCACTGCGCTACATCGATTCCATCGGTGTGGCCGAGTTCGTTGCCCTGGCTGACAAATACGCTGATCTGGGCCCGCTGTACCACCCGACCGCGAAGCTGCGTGAAATGGCCAAGAACGGCCAGAGCTTCTTCGGTTAAGCGCCCAGACGACTAGAGCGAGAATATTTATGAGCTTGAATCCAAGAGACGTGGTGATTGTCGACTTCGGTCGCACACCGATGGGCCGCTCCAAGGGCGGCATGCACCGCAACACCCGTGCCGAAGACATGTCGGCGCACCTGATCAGCAAATTGCTGGAACGCAACGTCAAGGTCGACCCGAACGAAGTCGAGGACGTGATCTGGGGCTGCGTCAACCAGACCCTGGAGCAGGGCTGGAACATCGCGCGCATGGCGTCGTTGATGACCCAGATCCCGCATACTGCTGCCGGCCAGACCGTCAGCCGCCTGTGCGGTTCGTCGATGAGCGCGCTGCACACCGCCGCCCAGGCGATCATGACCGGCAACGGTGATGTGTTCGTAGTCGGTGGCGTGGAGCACATGGGCCACGTCAGCATGATGCACGGCGTCGACCCTAACCCGCACATGTCGCTGTACGCGGCAAAAGCCTCGGGCATGATGGGCCTGACCGCGGAAATGCTCGGCAAAATGCACGGCATTACCCGCGAAGCCCAGGACGCGTTCGGCCTGCGCTCCCACCAGTTGGCCCACAAGGCGACCGTGGAAGGCAAGTTCAAGGATGAAATCATCCCGATGAACGGCTACGACGAGAACGGTTTCCTCAAACTGTTCGACTACGACGAAACCATTCGTCCGGACACCACCCTGGAAAGCCTGGCGGCGCTCAAGCCGGCCTTCAATCCAAAGGGCGGCACCGTGACAGCCGGTACCTCGTCGCAAATCACGGACGGTGCCTCATGCATGATCGTGATGTCGGCGCAGCGTGCCCAGGACCTGGGTATCCAGCCGCTGGCCGTGATCCGTTCGATGGCGGTGGCGGGTGTGGACCCGGCAATCATGGGCTATGGTCCAGTACCGGCCACACAAAAAGCCTTGAAGCGCGCGGGCCTGACCATCAACGACATCGACTTCTTCGAGCTCAACGAAGCTTTCGCCGCACAGGCCCTGCCAGTGCTGAAAGATTTGAAAGTACTCGACAAGATGAATGAGAAGGTTAACCTGCACGGCGGCGCGATTGCCCTGGGCCACCCATTCGGTTGCTCCGGTGCGCGGATTTCTGGCACTTTGCTTAACGTGATGAAGCAAAATGGCGGCAACCTCGGGGTTGCAACCATGTGCATTGGTCTCGGCCAAGGCATTTCCACCGTCTTCGAACGCGTCTAAGCGTTGGCGTGACGGAAGCCGGGGCCCAGTGCCCCGGTTTTTGTTTTTTGGAATTTTTAATATTTTTTTTCAACAAATTTTGTAAGAGGGCCAGAGCATGAAAGTCGAACCAGGGCTCTATCAACATTATAAAGGTCCGCAGTACCGTGTTTTCAGTGTGGCGCGCCACTCCGAGACCGCAGAAGAAGTGGTGTTCTATCAAGCTCTGTATGGCGATTACGGCTTTTGGGTACGCCCGTTGAGCATGTTCCTGGAGACCGTCGAAGTTGACGGCGAGCAGGTCCCGCGCTTTGCTTTGGTCCAGGCCGAACCCAGTCTTTTTTCAGGGCAATAACGGCAGGTCGCGCAGACTGCTGCGCTTGACCTCACCTTGTTGCCACTATATATAGCGTTGCCGCGACAGGCGCCAACTGCCTTTCACTTCTCGAATTCAGGAATTTTCCGATCCATGGGCAAATCGCTGGTCATTGTGGAATCCCCGGCTAAGGCCAAGACCATCAACAAGTACTTGGGCAACGAGTACGTGGTGAAGTCGAGTATCGGCCATATCCGAGACCTGCCCACCAGCGGTTCGGCTAGCGCCAGCAAGGAGCCAGCCGCCAAGCGCGGCAAGGCGGCTGCGGGCGAAGGTCCGGTGCTCACCCCTAAAGAGAAAGCGCGCAAGCAGCTGGTCTCGCGTATGGGGGTGGACCCGGAACATGGCTGGAAGGCCAAGTACGAAATCCTTCCCGGCAAGGAAAAGGTCATCGAAGAGCTGCGCCGGCTCGCCAAGGATGCTGACACCATCTATCTCGCGACGGACTTGGACCGCGAAGGGGAAGCCATTGCCTGGCACCTGCGGGAAGCCATCGGAGGTGATGACAGCCGCTACAAGCGCGTGGTGTTCAACGAAATCACCAAGAAAGCTATCCAGGAAGCCTTCTCCAAGCCGGGCGAGCTGGACATCGACCGGGTCAACGCCCAGCAGGCGCGTCGCTTCCTCGATCGCGTGGTGGGTTACATGGTCTCGCCGCTGCTGTGGGCGAAGATTGCTCGTGGCCTGTCTGCCGGCCGAGTGCAATCGGTTGCGGTGAAGCTGGTGGTGGAGCGTGAGCGCGAGATCCGTGCGTTCATCCCCGAAGAATATTGGGAAGTCCACGCAGACCTCGGCACCGCCAAGGGCGCCAACGTGCGCTTTGAAGTGGCCCGTGAGAAAGGCGAGGCTTTCAAGCCGCTGAACGAAGCCCAGGCCATGGCCGCGCTGGAAAAGCTCAAGGCGTCCAGCTACAGCATCGTCAAGCGTGAAGACAAACCGACCAGCAGCAAGCCGTCGGCGCCGTTTATCACCTCCACCCTGCAACAGGCTGCGAGCAACCGCCTGGGCTTCGGTGTGAAGAAGACCATGATGATGGCCCAGCGCTTGTACGAAGCCGGCTACATCACGTATATGCGTACCGACTCCACCAACCTGTCGGTGGACGCGGTCGCCATGGCGCGTACCTATATTGAAAGCGAATTCGGCAAGAAGTACCTGCCGGAGAAGCCGAACGTCTACAGCAGCAAGGAAGGCGCACAGGAGGCTCACGAAGCGATTCGTCCTTCCGACGCCAACACCACGCCCGCCAAGCTGAGCGGCATGGAGCGCGACGCCGAGCGCCTCTACGAGCTGATCTGGCGCCAGTTCCTGGCCTGCCAGATGCTGCCGGCGCAATACCTGTCCACCACCGTGAGTGTGGGCGCTGGCGACTTCGAGCTGCGTGCCAAGGGCCGTATCCTCAAGTTCGACGGCTATACCCGTGTGATGCCGCAGATCGCCAAGCCGGGCGATGATGACGTGCTGCCGGACATGGCCCAGGGCGATACGCTGAAGCTGATCAAGCTCGACCCGTCCCAGCACTTTACCAAGCCGCCGGCGCGCTACTCCGAGGCCAGCCTGGTCAAAGAGATGGAAAAACGCGGCATCGGTCGTCCTTCGACCTACGCGGCGATCATCTCCACCATCCAGGACCGCGGCTACGTGGCGCTGCACAACCGTCGTTTCTATTCGGAAAAGATGGGCGACATCGTCACCGAGCGTCTGTCCGAGAGCTTCTCCAACCTGATGGACTACGGCTTCACCGCCGGGATGGAAGAGAACCTCGATGACGTGGCCCAGGGCGAGCGTGACTGGAAAAACGTGCTGGACGAGTTCTACGGCGACTTCAAGAAGAAACTCGAAGTGGCCGAAAGCCCTGAGAGTGGTATGCGTGCCAACCAGCCGGTGATGACCGACATTCCGTGCCAGACCTGTGGTCGGCCGATGCAGATTCGTACTGCGTCCACTGGCGTTTTCCTCGGTTGCTCGGGCTACAGCCTGCCGCCGAAAGAGCGCTGCAAGGCCACCGTCAACCTGGTGCCGGGCGACGAAATCGCGGCCGATGACGAGGGCGAGTCCGAGTCGTTGGTACTGCGTGGCAAGCACCGCTGCCCGATCTGCAGTACGGCGATGGACGCCTACCTGCTTGACGAGAAACACAAGCTGCACATCTGCGGTAACAACCCGGATTGCAACGGCTACGAGATCGAAGAGGGCACCTATCGCATCAAGGGCTATGAAGGTCCGAGCCTGGAATGTGACAAGTGCGGCAGCGAGATGCAGCTCAAGACCGGCCGTTTCGGCAAGTTCTTCGGCTGTACCAATCCGACCTGCAAGAACACCCGCAAGCTGCTGAAAAGCGGTGATGCGGCGCCGCCGAAGATGGACCCGGTGAAGATGCCGGAGCTCAAGTGCGAGAAGGTCAACGACACCTACATCCTGCGTGACGGTGCTTCGGGGTTGTTCCTGGCCGCCAGTCAGTTCCCTAAGAACCGCGAGACCCGTGCGCCGCTGGTGCTGGAAATCGTGCCGCACAAGGACGAGATCGATCCGAAGTACCACTTCCTGTGCGAAGCGCCGAAGAAGGACCCGGATGGTCGCCCAGCCGTGATCCGCTACAGCCGCAAGACCAAGGAGCAGTACGTGCAGTCCGAAGTGGACGGCAAGCCGACTGGCTGGAAAGCGTTCTATGACGGCGGCAAGTGGAAGGTCGAGGATAAACGCCAGGGCGCTTGATCCGGCGGATGCGCTGAAGACCCAAATGAGGGTGGGGGCTTGCCCCCTTCCTCATTTGGGTCTGTTTGGTTCTGAAAGTCGACTTTTGACCCGCATAAGCGGCGGTTTATTGCACTTGCAGTAGGCTCGGCTGATCCGTGACACTGTTCAGCCAGCATCACGTTTATTCGTTGTGGAGATTGCCGTCATGGCCTACGAACTCTATACCCGTACCAATCAGAAAATTTACTTCGCGGGTTTGTCCCTGGAAGCCCTTGGCCGTGCCGAGGAAGGGAAAGAGATGAATGCCATTGCGCTGGTCCAGGCGGGGCGTGAAGCGGCGTTGTTCCACCTGTATGGCGCCTTGCTGGGCCTGTGTCATGAAATCGCCGGGTTTTACCGCCTGCCCCAGGCCGGTTCGCCCCGTGCGGAAATAATCATGAATCGCGAAGTGCTGGACACCATGGCGATTCCTGAGCTGGCTGAGCTGGTGGAAATGGCGCAAAGCCCCGACAGTTGGATCGCACGCTTGCTCAAGGCGCATGCCGATATGTTCCAGCCGCCGCGCATTCCCCATGTGCCCAAGGGGGATGTGACCCAGCCGCTGATCGTGGCGGTTGCAGTGGAAGAGGAAGAGCCCAAGCCGTTGAGCCGGGAAGAGCTGGGAGGCTGGCGCCAGGAATTGAAAAAGATGGCGCTGCGCTTTCGTGAAGGCCTTAATGAATGTTGATCATCCTGTAGGAATTGGGCGGCGACCATTCATCAAGCTGTCAAGAAACCTGTTCAGATCCTCTGCGAGGCTGGGTGGATGACTGATATAATCCCGGCCTTTCGTGGAGAACAGACTTTTATGCCGACGTCCTTTCTGGAAATTGTTGAGTTGCCTGACGGCCGAATCGAGCTGCGCCGGGCAGAGGACGAAGGTTCTCTGGTCATTCTGGATTTTTCCGAGGATGCCAAGGTGTTCTTGCAGGGCCAGCATGTGGAAGTGGCTAAAGCCATGTTGAGCGTGGGTGTGCAGATGGCAGGTCGCCTGGCAGAAGGCGAACCGGAGAAAGAAGACGGGCCGCGGGTTCTTCATTGAGCCCAGATGACAGGTCGGTTTTTACAATGACCGGGTTTGTTGTGGTGAGTTGGCTTCTGCGTTGAACGGGCTTCTGTGGCGGGCGGGCTTGCTGTGGTGAGCGGGCTTGCCCCGCGTTGGACTGCGAAGCAGTCCTAGATGGATTTAATGCGGTATATCAGGTATTCCACGGTGCCTGGTTTTGGGGCCGCTTCGCAGCCCAGCGCGGGGCAAGCCCGCTCGCCACAGAAGCCCGCTCACAGCAGACGCTCGCATATCACAGGCAAGGCCTGTGATTTCAGCCCAATCGAATATTCAAACTCTGGGCATCGCCCGTACGTGCAGCGCTGATCAGTTGCTGCTTGGCGCTGGCATTCAGCGGGTTCAACCAGCTCACTACCGTATGGCTACGACCCAGGCGCAAGGCTTCGCAGGTCAACTGCTGGGCACTTTGCGTACCGCGTGGTTGAAGCAGCAGGATGCGCTCGCGGTTGAGGCCAGCGTCCCGTAGCCAGGCCTGGGTCAGGCTGGCGGGCGGGGCGATCAGCGTCAGCCAGCGGGCGTCCTGCTCTTCGCTCAATTCGCGAAGGATCGGCGCCAGCAGGCTCAGGCAGCTCCCCGCTGCACCGCGCAACGACAATTCACTGAACGCCTCAGGCTCCGCGCTCCAGGGCGCTTCGATCGTTTCCTTGAGGATGGGCGCAAGGGGTTGGGCCATGAAGGCCTCGAACAGCGACAGTTGTGTGTGTTGTGGGGTGTGGACGAGCTGCATGATGCCTCCTTTAGCGGCGAATGACGCCGACGCTCAAGCCTTCGATCACCAGGTCCTGATCTTTCAGGTTCACTTCAATCGGGGCGAACTCAGGGTTCTCGGCCAGGAGCCAGACCTTGCTGCCTTCGCGCTTGAAGCGTTTGACGGTGACTTCGTCGCCGATACGGGCAACGACGATCTGGCCATTACGGGCTTCGCGGGTGGTGTGGACGGCCAACAGGTCGCCGTCGAAGATGCCCACGTCCTTCATGCTCATGCCATGGACCCGCAACAGGTAGTCGGCGCGCGGATGGAAGAAGGTAGGGTTGATGTTGCAGGACTCCTCGACGTGCTGCTGCGCCAGGATAGGCGCACCGGCGGCGACGCGGCCGATGATCGGCAGGGTCGATTCGTCGGCCTTGGCCTCGAAGCCAGGGATGCGAATACCGCGTGAGGCACCGGGGGTCATCTCGATCGCGCCTTTGCGAGCGAGGGCCTTGAGGTGTTCCTCGGCGGCGTTGGGGGACTTGAAACCCAGTTCCAGCGCAATCTCTGCTCGTGTCGGCGGGTAGCCGTTGTCATCGAGGCAGCGCTTGATAAAAGCCAGAATCTCAGCTTGGCGTGGCGTCAGTTTTAGCATGTTGATCGCTCTGTCTTTTTATACAGTGACTGGGATTATATACAGTGAACTGCGCTTGGCAATCATCCTTTTCCAGCCCTCCGCTGGACGGTCATCCCTGATGCTTCCCACAGGCCCGAGATAGCGCTGCCTACAGATCAATAGAGATGTGATTAAATAGCGATGAAATACATGACTGCCCGGCCGGAAAGCGAACTCGCAGGCTTGACAAGACACACCCTGAAACGTATGTTTCAAACAAGTGTTTGTCAGGCGGAGTAGCCATGGCCCAGTCGGAAACCGTTGAACGCATTCTCGATGCTGCCGAGCAATTGTTCGCGGAAAAAGGATTTGCTGAAACTTCATTGCGGCTGATCACCAGCAAGGCTGGCGTCAACCTCGCAGCAGTGAACTATCATTTCGGCTCAAAAAAAGCCCTGATCCAGGCGGTGTTCTCGCGCTTCCTGGGGCCGTTCTGCGCCAGTCTCGACCGTGAACTCGAGCGTCGCCAGGGCAAGACCGACCACAAGCCGACACTCGAAGAGCTGTTGGAAATCCTCGTTGAACAAGCATTGGTGGTTCAACCGCGCAGCGGCAACGACCTGTCGATCTTCATGCGCCTGCTCGGCCTGGCGTTCAGCCAGAGCCAGGGTCACTTGCGGCGCTATCTGGAGGACATGTACGGCAAGGTATTTCGTCGCTATATGTTGCTGGTCAACGAGGCCGCTCCGCGTATTCCACCGATTGAACTGTTCTGGCGCGTGCATTTCATGCTCGGAGCTGCGGCGTTCAGCATGTCGGGGATCAAGGCGCTGCGGGCGATTGCCGAGACTGATTTCGGCGTCAACACCTCTATTGAACAGGTCATGCGCCTGATGGTGCCGTTCCTGGCCGCCGGTATGCGTGCTGAAACCGGTGTGACCGACCCGACGATGGCTGCCGCCCAATTACGTCCGCGCAGCAAATCCGCGCCAAGCCCCGCCAAGGTTTGAGCCACCCGGGTGTGCGCAGCCGCCTGCATCCGCTAAGCTAGCGGCCCATGCCGAATTCAGCTATTTACTCGCAACCTGTTGTGCTCACTGTGCCTGGTGGGGGCAACGGGTTGTGTGCGTTTTATAAGGAAGGTTTATGACTGCTGCCCTGCAAGGTTCTTTGATGGTCGACGTTGCCGGCACTTGGCTCACGGCCGAGGATCGCCACCTGCTGCGCCAGCCTGAGGTGGGTGGCCTGATCATTTTTGCGCGCAATATCGAGCACCCACGCCAGGTACGCGAGTTGAGTGCGGCGATTCGTGCCGTGCGCCCAGACCTGCTACTGGCGGTCGACCAGGAAGGCGGTCGCGTACAGCGCCTGCGTCAGGGCTTTGTGCGCCTGCCGGCCATGCGTGCCTTGGCGGATAACCCGAATGCAGAGTACCTGGCCGAGCAGTGCGGCTGGATCATGGCCACCGAAGTGCTGGCCGTGGGCCTGGACCTGAGCTTCGCCCCGGTGCTGGACCTGGATTATCAGCGCAGCGCCGTGGTCGGCACCCGTTCCTTCGAGGGCGACCCCGAGCGGGCCGCCGTGCTGGCGGGTGCATTCATCCGTGGGATGAACAGCGCCGGCATGGCCGCCACCGGTAAGCACTTCCCCGGTCACGGCTGGGCCGAGGCCGATTCCCACGTCGCCATTCCCAATGATGAGCGTAGCCTGGAACAGATTCGCGCCAATGACCTGGTGCCTTTCGCACGCCTGAGTAAGCAACTGGCGGCTGTTATGCCTGCGCACGTCATCTACCCGCAAGTCGACACCCAGCCAGCCGGCTTCTCGCGCCGCTGGTTGCAGGACATCCTGCGCGGCGAGTTGCAGTTCGATGGGGTGATTTTCAGCGATGACCTGTCCATGGCGGGGGCGCATGTTGTCGGTGATGCTGCCAGCCGCATCGAGGCCGCGTTGACGGCCGGTTGCGACATGGGATTGGTGTGCAACGATCGCGCGGCGGCTGAGTTGGCACTGAGTGCGGCGCAGCGCATGAAGGTCACGCCATCGGTGCGCATTGCGCGCATGCGTGGGCAGGCGGTTGCTTCGACCGAGTACAAGCAGGATCCGCGTTGGTTGGCGGCGCTGACTGCGTTGCGGGATGCTCAGCTGATCGGCTGAACATTGCGTCGAGCCCATCGGGGGCAAGCCCCCTCCCACATGACGACTGCGATCGAATGTGGGAGGGGGCTTGCCCCCGATGGCGATCGAGCTGTCAGCGCTTTTCCTGTTTGTTGGGCAACGGCGCAAACAGCGCTTCTATATCCTCGTTGCCCAACTGCCAATCCCCGGTCGTACGGCCATCCAGCACACCTGCCGCCAGGTCGGACTTTTCCTTTTGCAGGTGCTGGATTTTTTCCTCCACCGTGCCCCGGGCAATCATCTTGTAGACGAACACCGGCTTTTCCTGGCCGATGCGATACGCACGGTCAGTCGCCTGGTTCTCCGTCGCCGGGTTCCACCAGGGGTCGTAGTGGATCACCGTGTCGGCTTCGGTCAGGTTCAAGCCCACACCGCCGGCCTTCAGGCTGATCAGGAAAATCTGCAGTTTGCCGCTCTGGAAATCCTTCACCGGCGTGCGCCGGTCCCGCGTCTGGCCGGTCAACAAGGCGTAGGCAACACCGCGCTTTTTCAGCTCGACTTCGATCAGGCTCAACATTGAGGTGAACTGGGAAAACAGCAGGATCCGCCGACCTTCCTCAAACAACTCCTCAAGCATTTCCATCAAGCTATCGAGCTTGCCCGAGCTGCTGCCACGGGCGGGCAGGGTGGCGTCGTTGACCAGGCGCAGGTCGCAGCACACCTGGCGCAGCTTGAGCAGCGCCTCAAGAATGATGATCTGGCTGCGTGCCACGCCCTTGCGGGTGATCTCGTCGCGGACCTTCTTGTCCATGGCCAGGCGCATGGTTTCGTACACGTCACGCTGGGCCTCGTTGAGGTCGACCCAATGGATGATCTCGGTCTTGGGCGGCAGCTCAGTGGCCACCTGTTCCTTGGTGCGGCGCAACAGGAAGGGTTTGATCCGACCGTTGAGGTGCTGCAGTCGTACGTCGCTGGCGCGCTTTTCGATGGGCACGCGGTAATCGCGGTTGAAGCTTTTTACATCACCCAGCCAGCCCGGCAGCAGGAAGTGGAACAACGACCACAGCTCACCCAGGTGGTTTTCCAGTGGCGTACCGCTCAGGCACAGGCGCTGCCGCGCATTCAGTTCGCGTGCCGCCTGGGCCGCCTTGCTGGACGGGTTCTTGATGTACTGGGCTTCATCGAGGATCAGTACATGCAGGGGCAGGACCTTGAGCTGGTCGATGTCCTTGGGTAGCAGTGCATAGGTGGTCAGCAGCAGGTCATAGTCCTGCAGGTTCGCGAAATGTTTCTTGCGGGCTGCGCCATACAACGCCACCACTTTGAGTTGCGGCGTGAAGTGCGCCGCTTCGTCCAGCCAGTTGGGAATCAGGCTGGTGGGCATCACCACCATGCAGGGGCGATCCAGGCGCCCGGCGTTCTTTTCAGTGAGAATATGCGCCAGGGTCTGCAGGGTCTTGCCCAGGCCCATGTCATCCGCAAGTATCCCGCCCACATCAAGCTGGCGCAGCGACTGCATCCAGCTCAAGCCTTCCAGTTGATATGGACGCAGGGTCGCGTTCAGCCCTTCGGGCGCCACGCAGGTGAAATCCTTGATGTCCCGCAGGCGTTGGGCGAAGTTGCGGATCTTTTCGCCGCCTTCCCACTGCAGCGGCAGGTCTTCCAGCGGGTTAAGGCGGATTGCATCAGCCTTGGCCAGGCGCAGCGTGGTGGTGCCGGCTTCCTGTAGATAAAACTCACCGAGGGTGGCCAGCACCGGTTTCAGTCGGCCATAGGGCAACGCCACTTGTATGGGGCCGTGGCCATTGGGCAGGCCAGGGATATTCACCAGGATCAGCTCATCATCGCGACGCCGCGCCAGCTTCTCCGGGTTGAGTATCTCGGTGTGGGAGCGCATCAGGTTCAGCAGGATCGGCAACAGGCTCAGTCGCTCGCCGTTGACGATGATCCCCAGCTCCAGATCGAACCAATCACGCTCCGGACCTTCATCTACCGTGGCGTACCAGTCATCGACGGCGCTCAGGTCGAAGCCGAAATCATCATCGATCAGCAGCTCCCAGCCTTCGGCCCGCAAGGTCGGCGTGGCATTGAGGGTGAAGGTCAGCCAGGCACTGTCATTGACCATCTCGAACAGTTCCCCGGCGCTCTCAGGCAGGGCCTTGCTCTGGCGCGTAGCGATCTTGAAGCCCAGCAGGCGCATTTGCTCGCGGTACGGCTGTTCCAGCTCGGGATGGCGCTTGATGCGCAGGCTCTGGGTGTCCTGGCGCACGATGATGTCAGTGTTTTTCTGCCCGCTGACATAGTTGCCCAAATAGTTGAACGACAGCGCCGCCCTGTGCTGGATATAGCGCTGCATCTTGCCGTTGCGTGGTTCGAACGCGCTGAACTCCACGCTGGCCATCCACAGGCGCGGCACCGGCACCACATCCTCCATGACCACCTGCGGCAACACCGCGCGGTTTTCCAGGACTGCCTGGAGTTTTTCCAGCAGTTCTGCGTCCTGGGCGGCAGCGGGGAAGGCCAGGGTTTCCTGGATCTTGAGCAATACCGCCGCGATGTGTTTGCAGTTGGTGCGCACCGGGCAAGTGCAGCGGCTGTCCACCAGGATCAACGTGCCTTTGGCCGATTCGCGCAGCGAAATGGTCTGCCGGTAGACGTTGCCGCCTGAGCCTTCGCAACTGGCGATGATGGTGCTGTCGCCGGATTCGACGATGCGCACCCGGTTCTCCAGGGCATAACGCCGCCCGCGCTCAAGGCTCTGCTCTTTAAAGCGATTGGCCCACGAAGGGGCCAGGGGTTTGGTCAGCGACGACGTCAGGGGCATGGCGATGGATCAGTCCTGCAGGTCGGGCGGTGGTGCGCTGGGGGGCTTGGCGGTCAGCGAGGTGATCTTGATCAGCAACGCCAGGTGGCCGCCGTCCAGGTAGTTGAGCTGGTTGTTCTTGGTGCGCACGTCGGTCTGGCTCAGGTGTTCGCTGGCGATCACGCTGCCGTTGGCGTCGAACTGGTTGATCCAGAAGTTCGCATCGATATCGGTAAAACGCCCCAGTTGCAGGCTCAGCACGCCCTCGATGGGGAACTGGCCGAACTGCTCCTGGCCGTCCGTGATGGCGACCTTGACCGGCTGCTCGCCCAGGTTCTGTTCCCAGGCCTTATGCAGCAGCACCGTGTAGGTGGAGTCGGCGCGCAGCTTATCGACAATGTTGGACAGGCGCGGCGGGCTCAGCCGGTCGCCCAGGCGCGCGGCGCCAGCATCCCAGTTTTCCGGGGCGGCGCGGCTGTTGATCACCGGTTCGGCGTTCTGGCGCACCAGGATCATTTCCACCTGGTACGGGCTGTCGGCGAACGCCGCAGGTGCCGCGACCACCAACAACAGGCTCAACATGCGGAACAGGCGCATTCGGGCGTCCTTCAAGCAGGTTTCGGGATGAGGCGCTCGAACAGCGCCTCCAAGGTGTTAAAGCGTTCTTCGGCGCGTTCCATCGGCACCATGAACTTGAACAGCGTAGCCCCTTCGAACTTGTAGCGGTTGGGCTGGCCCTGGATCAGCTTGATCAGCACCAATGGGTCCACGGGGGTCTGCGCCTCGAATTCGATGCGCCCGCCCTGCGGTCCGGCGTCGACCTTCTTGATCCCCAGTTGCTCGGCCTGCAATTTGAGCAGGGTCAGGCGCACCAGGTTCTTGGTCGGCTCGGGCAACAGGCCGAAGCGGTCGATCATCTCCACCTGCAGGTCCTTGAGGCCTTCTTCGTCGGTGGCCGAAGCGATGCGTTTGTACAGGATCAGCCGTGCGTGCACATCCGGCAGGTAGTCCTCGGGAATCAACGCAGGCAAGCGCAGGTTGATCTCCGGGCCGCCGCCCAAAGGTTGATCGAGATTCGGTTGCTCACCCTTGCGGATGGCTTTCACCGCACGCTCAAGCATTTCCATATACAGGGTGAAACCCACCGCCTGGATCTGCCCGCTCTGGCCATCGCCCAGCAGTTCGCCGGCGCCACGGATTTCCAGGTCGTTGGTGGCCAGCACAAAACCGGCGCCCAGGTCCTGGGTGTTGGCGATCGCTTCCAGGCGTTTTTCCGCATCGCCGGTGATTTGCTGGCGCGGTGGCGTCAGCAGATAGGCATAGGCCTGGTGGTGGCTGCGTCCGACGCGGCCGCGTAACTGGTGAAGCTGTGCCAGGCCGAACTTGTCGGCGCGCTCGATGATGATGGTGTTGGCGCTCGGCACGTCGATCCCGGTCTCGATGATGGTCGAGGCGATCAGCACGTTGAAGCGCTTGTGGTAGAAGTCGCTCATCACTTGCTCGAGTTCGCGCTCGCGCATCTGCCCATGGCCGATGGCGATACGCGCCTCCGGCACCAGCTCGGCCAGGTCGGCGGCGCATTTCTCGATGGTTTTCACATCGTTGTGCAGGTAATAAACCTGCCCGCCGCGCAGCAGTTCGCGCAGCAGCGCTTCCTTGACCGTGCTTTTGTTCTGCTCCATCACGAAGGTGCGCACCGACAGGCGACGTGCCGGCGGCGTGGCGATGATCGACAGGTCGCGCATGCCAGACACCGCCATGTTCAGCGTACGCGGAATCGGCGTGGCGGTGAGGGTGAGGATGTCGACTTCGCTGCGCAGGGCCTTGAGCTGTTCTTTCTGGCGCACACCAAAGCGGTGTTCTTCGTCGATGATCACCAGCCCCAGGTTCTTGATCTTCACGTCATCCGACAGCAGCTTGTGCGTGCCGATAACGATGTCGATCTTGCCTTCGGCCAGGTCGGCGACGGCAGCATTCACTTCCTTGGCTGATTTGAAGCGGCTCATCACTTCGACCGTCACCGGCCAATCGGCAAAGCGGTCGCGGAAGCTGTTGTAGTGCTGTTGGGCGAGCAGGGTGGTGGGCACCAGGATCGCCACCTGTTTGCCGCCATGCACTGCGATGAAGGCGGCGCGCATCGCCACTTCGGTCTTGCCGAAGCCCACGTCGCCGCAGACCAGGCGGTCCATCGGCTTGGGCGCGAGCATGTCGGCGCGCACCGCTTCGATGGTGGTTTGCTGGTCTGGGGTTTCTTCAAAGGCGAAGCCGGCGCTGAAGGTGGCGTAGTCAGCTTTCGGGTCGGCGAACGCATAACCCTCGCGGGCAGCGCGGCGGGCGTAGATGTCGAGCAACTCGGCGGCGACGTCGCGCACCTGTTCGGCGGCCTTGCGCTTGGCTTTCTGCCAGGTCTCGGAGCCCAGGCGGTGCAACGGCGCCAGGGCGTCGTCGCTGCCGGTGTAGCGGGCGATCAGGTGCAGGTTGGCCACCGGCACGTAGAGCTTGGCGCCCTCGGCATACTCCATGGTGAGGAATTCGGCGGCCTGGTTGTCGATCTCCAGGGTCTGCAGGCCCAGGTAACGGCCGACGCCATGGTCGATATGCACCACCGGCGCGCCTTCGCGCAGCTCGGTCAGGTTCTTGATCACCGCGTCGTTGTTGGCGTCGGCGCGTTTTTCACGGCGGCGGCGCTGCATCACGCGTTGGCCGAACAGCGGGCTTTCGGCAATCAATGCCAAGGCTGGATCGTCCAGCAGCAGGCCTTCGTCCAGTGGCGCGATGGTAATCGCCAGGCGGTCTTTGCTCGCCACAAAATCCGGCCAGCTGTCGACGGTTTTCGGGCGCAGCTTCAGGCGTTCCAGCAGCTCCAGCAGCACCTCTCGGCGACCCGCGGATTCGGCGGTGAACAGCACACGGCCCGGGAAGTCACCGAGGAAGTTGGACAGCGCTTCCAACGGTTGCGTGGCTTTGGCCTGGATCGCCAGGTCCGGCAGCATTCCTGCCGGGAAGCGCTCGCGGCCGGCGCCTTTTTCCACATCCTGCTGGCTGGCGACCACGCGTGGCCAGTTTTTCAGGCGGGCGAAGCAGTCTTCTACCGGCAGGAACAGCTCGGCGGGCGGCAATAAAGGACGCGATGGATCGACGCGGCGCTCTTCATAGCGGTTGCGCACATCGTTCCAGAAGTTTTCCGCCGCTTGTTCGATACCGGGCAGCGAGAACACCTGGGTGTCTTGTGGCAGGTAGTCGAACAGGGTGGAGGTTTCGTCGAAGAACAGCGGCAGGTAGTACTCGATACCGGCCGGGGTAATCCCGCTGCTCAGGTCCTGGAAGATCGGGCAGCGGCGGAAGTCCACGTCGAAGCGTTCACGAAAGCGCGCCTTGAAGCGGGTGACCGCGTCTTTTTGCAGCGGGAATTCCCGTGCCGGCAGCAGCTTGATCGAGTCTACTTTGTCGATGGAGCGCTGGTTCTCCGGGTCGAAGGTGCGCAGGGTTTCGATTTCGTCATCGAACAGGTCGATGCGATAGGGCAGTTTGCTGCCCATCGGGAACAGGTCGATCAACGCACCGCGCACCGCGAACTCACCGTGCTCGTATACCGTATCGACGCAACGATAGCCGCTGGCTTCCAGGCGCGTGCGCATCTGCTCCACATCGAGCTTCTGGCCGACATCCAGCACCAGGCTGCTGCCCAGCAGGAACTTGGTCGGCGCCAGGCGATGCAGTGCCGTGGTGATCGGCACCACCAGCACGCCGTGGGCCAGTTCCGGCAGGCGGTACAGGCTGGCGATGCGCTGGGAGATGATGTCCTGGTGCGGCGAGAACAGGTCGTAGGGCAAGGTTTCCCAGTCGGGGAAATGCAGCACCGGCAAATCGGGGGCGAAGAAGCTCAGCTCCTGCTCCAACCTTTCGGCGCTTTGGCTGTCGGCGGTGAGCAGCAGGGTAAAGCGCTTGGCTGCGCTGGCAGCCTCGGCGATGGCCAGGCTCAGGGCGGCACCGGGCAGGTTGCCCCAATGCTGTTTACCTGCCTCGGCAGGGAGTAGCGGTAGACGCAGAACGGGCACGGAAGGTTGAGCTCCAAGCGTTGCGACAAAGTCGGTAATTGTAACGGCCCAAGGTGCCGCCTGTCAGTTTCTGACTGAGCCTATTACGGTTTGCGGGAAATGTAGTGGCTAAGACAAACAATGGCGCGTTTTGACTCAATATGTAGTGCCGAAATACGCGATTGTTTAGGAGGGTTACGGACAAGTTGGCCTGCTCTCCCAACTGGTGGCCTTCTGGAACCCGCGTATTTACTGGGCTGTAGCGGGGCGGTATTTTTTGGCAAGGGGTTTTTGTTGTGGCGCGCGCATTGCTCCGAGGGCGGTCGGGCGGCATAATGTAGCCCCTTTTTTCAGCCCCTACATGTGGAAGGTTCCCGTGACTCAGAAGCCCGACCAGTGTCTTGGTGAATGGATCGACCGTGAAGCACTCGCAGAAGCGATGATCCCGCTTATCGGTCAGCTGTACCGCAATAACAATGTGGTGAGCTCGATCTATGGCCGCAGCCTGATCAACCAGTCCGTCATCGCGATTCTCAAAGCGCACCGCTTTGCACGCCATCGCTCTGCGGACGACAGCGAACTCTCCGTCCACGAAACATTCCCACTGCTTAAAGCCATGAGCGAGCTCAAGCTCGGCGCGGCCTCGGTAGACCTGGGCAAGCTGGCCTACAAATTCCGCAAGGAAGGCGCCGGCCGTACCGCCGAGCAGTTCGTGCGTGAAGAAATGGCCGATGTGGTTGGCCAGCAAAATGCCGCGGCCCGCAAAGGCACCGACGTGGTGCTGTACGGCTTCGGTCGTATCGGCCGCCTGCTGGCACGCATCCTGATCGAAAAAACCGGTGGCGGCGACGGCCTGCGCCTGCGTGCCATCGTGGTGCGCAAGGGCGCCGAGAACGACCTGACCAAGCGTGCAAGCCTGCTGCGTCGCGATTCGGTACACGGTCCGTTCAACGGCACCATCGTCATCGATGAAGAAAACAACACCATCACCGCCAACGGTAACCTGATCCAGGTGATCTACGCGAAGAACCCGTCCGAGGTGGATTACACCCAGTACGGCATCAAGGACGCCCTGCTGGTGGACAACACCGGTGTATGGCGTGACGCCGAGGGCCTGGGCCAGCACCTGGCCTGCCCGGGTATCGACCGCGTTGTGCTGACCGCGCCTGGCAAGGGCAAGCTGAAGAACATCGTTCACGGCATCAACCACGCTGAAATCACCGCTGACGACAAGATCGTGTCCGCCGCGTCCTGCACCACCAACGCCATCGTGCCGGTGCTGAAGGCGGTGAATGACAAGTTCGGCATCGTCAACGGCCACGTCGAGACGGTTCACTCGTACACCAACGACCAGAACCTGATCGACAACTTCCACAAGGGCGATCGCCGTGGCCGTAGCGCCGCGTTGAACATGGTGATCACCGAGACAGGTGCTGCCACCGCTGCAGCCAAGGCCCTGCCTGAGCTGGCCGGCAAGCTGACCGGTAACGCGATCCGCGTGCCGACGCCGAACGTGTCCATGGCCATCCTCAACCTGAACCTTGAGAAAGCCGCCACCCGTGAAGAGATGAACGAGTACCTGCGCTACATGGCGCTGCACTCGGACCTGCACAAGCAGATCGACTTCGTCAACTCGCAGGAAGTGGTCTCCACCGACTTCGTAGGCTCGCGCCACGCCGGTGTGGTGGACGCCGAAGCGACCATTACCCAGGACAACCGCGTTGTCCTGTACGTGTGGTACGACAACGAGTTCGGCTACAGCTGCCAGGTGGTTCGCGTGATGGAAGACATGGCTGGGGTCAACCCGCCGGCGTTCCCGCGTTAAGCATTTGCGTTGAATGAAAAGCCCCGACTGGTTCGGGGCTTTTTTGTGGCTGGAAGGGCCTCATCGGGGGCAAGCCCCCTCCCACATTTAAACCGCATTCCTGCAGGGTGAATGCGGTCCAGTGTGGGAGGGGGCTTGCCCCGATGACGTCAGTCCAGACAATACACGCCTTCATTCCAGCAACCTCTCCGACAAGCCCTTGGGCGCTAACCAGATCCCCAGGTAAGCCTTCGCCAGCTCATTGTCGCTGCTGCTGAACAACACTTCGCCATTGATTTCCAGGTCCAAGCCGCGTCCGGGTCGAAAATCCAGTGCGTAGCGATCACCGCTATGGATGTTGCGAAAGACGGCATGCAGTTTGTCCACTTCGGATTTCAAGCGGTCGCTGATGTGCTGGCGCGCCAGTGTGGTGTTGGCGGCCTTGATCACGTCGTTGCGGTCGATGTCGCGAAAGTAATACAGCGTCAGGCGCAGCGCTGCCTGTTGGTCCCAGGCCTGCTTGGCGTTCAAATCCGGCGGGGCGTACAGCGCGGCCGCATACACATCCGCCCAGAGGTACGTGAGCACCGTCTGGTTTTTCAGCACCAATGCCTGGGAGTGTGTCGGAAAGTCGGCTTGCCTGAGTCGATTCGGCTCATTGGCCTGTGCGGCGATCGACAACATCAGCATTAAACCGAAAACCAGATGCCGCATAATGGCGCGTCCCGAAAAGATCCGTGGCTACAGGTTAATTCATTTTCCGGCAGCGACAGGGTTCAGGGATAATCTGCGCTGTGTAGTAAAGGCATTGCTGGCCTACGACGCGACCAAGGGTTAATGTTCGCGGCGTTGAGCCTTATATAGACTGTGCCCCGGTTCACACACTTGAGCCAAATTGTCCTTCATGACCGCTGGCCGCGGCATGATTTAGCCAGGCGTCCAACCGTACGCCTGGCCTGTTCTGAGGAGTACGCATGGCTGTCTACAACTACGACGTGGTGGTACTGGGTTCCGGCCCGGCTGGAGAAGGTGCGGCGATGAACGCTGCCAAAGCTGGGCGCAAGGTGGCGATGGTCGATAGCCGTCGCCAGGTCGGCGGTAACTGCACCCACCTGGGTACCATCCCGTCCAAGGCGTTGCGTCACTCCGTGCGCCAGATCATGCAATTCAACACCAACCCGATGTTCCGGGCCATTGGTGAACCACGCTGGTTCTCGTTCCCGGACGTGCTGAAAAGCGCCGAGAAAGTCATCTCCAAGCAAGTCGCGTCGCGTACCGGCTACTACGCCCGTAACCGCGTCGACCTGTTCTTCGGCACCGGCAGCTTTGCCGACGAGCAAACCATCGAAGTGGTCTGCCCCAACGGCGTGGTCGAAAAGCTGGTGGCCAAGCACATCATCATCGCCACCGGTTCGCGCCCGTATCGCCCGGCGGACATCGATTTCCACCACCCGCGTATCTACGATAGCGACACCATCCTGAGCCTGGGCCACACCCCGCGCAAACTGATCATCTACGGCGCCGGCGTGATCGGCTGTGAATACGCGTCGATCTTCAGCGGCCTGGGCGTACTGGTGGAGTTGGTGGACAACCGCGACCAGTTGCTGAGCTTCCTCGACTCGGAAATCTCCCAGGCGTTGAGCTACCACTTCAGCAACAACAACATCACTGTACGCCACAACGAAGAGTACGAGCGCGTCGAAGGCCTGGACAACGGCGTGATCCTGCACCTCAAGTCCGGCAAGAAGATCAAGGCCGATGCCTTGCTGTGGTGCAACGGCCGTACCGGCAACACCGACAAGCTGGGCATGGAAAACATCGGGGTCAAGGTCAACAGCCGTGGCCAGATCGAAGTGGACGAGAACTACCGCACCTGCGTGGCGAACATCTACGGTGCCGGTGACGTGATCGGCTGGCCGAGCCTGGCCAGTGCCGCCCATGACCAGGGCCGTTCGGCGGCAGGCAGCATTGTCGACAATGGCAGTTGGCGCTACGTGAACGACGTGCCGACCGGGATCTACACCATTCCCGAGATCAGCTCGATCGGCAAGAACGAACACGAACTGACCAAGGCCAAGGTGCCTTACGAAGTGGGCAAGGCGTTCTTCAAGAGCATGGCGCGTGCGCAGATCGCCGGCGAGCCGCAAGGCATGCTGAAGATTCTGTTTCACCGTGAAACCCTTGAGGTACTCGGCGTGCATTGCTTCGGCTACCAGGCGTCGGAGATCGTGCACATCGGCCAGGCGATCATGAACCAGCCGGGCGAGCTCAATACCCTCAAGTACTTCGTCAACACCACGTTCAACTACCCGACCATGGCCGAAGCCTATCGGGTAGCGGCCTACGACGGCCTCAACCGGCTTTTTTGAGCGGCTCCGGCCGGTGGCCTGAGCCGGCCGGGGAGACCGATTTCAGTAATTCCCGAGGGTGGCAGTGGCCAAACCGGGAAAGTCTGTAATCAGGCTATCTACGCCGAAGTCGGCGAGCCTGCGCATCAGCGCGGGTTCGTTGACCGTCCACACGGACACGTGCAAGCCCTGGCGCTGGGCTTTTTCCAGTCGCTCAGGGGTGCACAGCGTCCAGTTCAACGCCAGGATCTCACAGCCATAGTTCTGCGCGACCTTCAGCGGGTCGAGCCAGGCGTATTCGGCAACCAGGCCGCGTGACAGGTCCGGGGTGAGCTCAACCGCAGCTTTCAGCACTTCCCGCGAACTTGAGGTGACGGTGACTTTGTCCATCAGGCCAAAGCGCACGGCCATCTCCCGAATCGCCAGCACGGTGGTGGCGGCGCGGGTACGCGAGGCGCTTTTGACTTCCAGTTGCCAGTGATCGAAGTCGCATTTCTCGAACAGTTCTTCCAGGCGTGGGATCGGGCAGGGCTTGACCCAGCCCGGGCCGCCTTTGCGCGCATCCATCTTCACCAGGTCGGCCGCCGAATACTCGACGACTTTGCCGCGCCGGTCGGCGGTGCGCTTGAGGGTCGGGTCGTGGATGACCATCAACTCGCCGTCCATGGACAGGTGCAAGTCCAGTTCGCAGCGGCGTACGCCGTGCTTGAGGCATTCCTGGAAGCTGGTCAGGGTGTTTTCCGGTGCTTCGCCTTTGGCACCGCGGTGGCCGTAAATCAGGGTCACAGTTGCTCCTATGCGCCAGGTCTGCTGGCGGGGTAATACGAATTCAGGTGTCCTGGGCGTCGCTCTGTTCCCGCGCCAGGCGCCGTTCCTGCGCCTGTTTCTGCAGGATATAGCGCGCCAGCAATTGGCGTTGGGCGTCGGTCATGGCTTCGAATTCCGTGCCCACGTCAAAACCTGTGCCCTTGGGATCGCAATGGGTGACGCGGGCGCGCAGCAGCAGGCCAAGTGCCTGGGGCATCAGCACCAGCTTGACCGCCAGGTGCGCACCGGGCGACAGGGGCGTGGGGTGTTGGAAGTCGATACCGCCTTCGGAAATGATCACCGGCTGCGGCGCGCCGACTTCATCCAGCAGGCCGCGCGCCATGATCTGGCTGAGCAGGTCCAGGCGTTTGTTCTGTACTTTGAGGAAGGCGGCCAGGCTGCGATCTTTCTCATTGATCTGGCGCAACAGGTGCTGGGCCTCGAATTCGCTCAGGTGCAGTTCGCTGAGCAGATTGAACAGCGGCGAATCATCCAGCAACACTTCCTTGCTCGCCGCCTCGGGGGCAGACAGGCTTTTGATTTGGAGTGCGATCATGTCGGCGATACGGTAGTATTCGCGGCGCTCTTCTTCATCTAATGTCGACATGGCGAACCCCAAGTAGCGTTAATGGTCTGAGTGTAAAGCTGCTTACCAGACCCCGCCACCGGGACGTCTTCTTTTCCTCCGAACAAGCCCCGACATGTTCAGACCTCTCTTCGTATTTATCGGCACGCGTTATACCCGTGCAAAGCGTCGCAATCATTTTGTGTCGTTCATTTCCTTGACCTCGATGATCGGGCTCGCCTTGGGCGTGGTCGTGATGATCGTGGTGCTGTCGGTGATGAATGGCTTCGATCATGAGATGCGCACCCGCGTGCTGGGCATGGTGCCCCACGCCACCATCGAGGGCGATGCGCCCATCAGCGACTGGCAAAGCCTGGCCGCCAAGGTCAAGCAGAACCCCAAGGTACTGGCCGTTGCGCCGTTTACCCAGATGCAAGGGTTGCTGACCAACGACGGCAAGGTGCAGAAGATCCTGCTCAATGGCATCGACCCGGCCCAGGAACGTAATGTGTCGATCATCGACAAGTTCATGTTGTCGGGCAAACTCGATGACCTGGCGCCCGGCGAGTTCGGCATCGTGATCGGCGACAAGGCGGCGGCCAAGCTGGGCGTGGGCCTGGGCGACAAATTGACCTTCGTCGCGCCGGAAGTCACCGTGACCCCGGCCGGCATGTTCCCGCGCATGAAGCGCTTTACCGTGGTGGGCACCTTCCACGTCGGCGCCGGCGAGATCGACGGCTACCTCGGCCTGACCAACCTTACCGACCTGGCCCGCCTGCACCGCTGGCAGCCGGACCAGGTGCAGGGCCTGCGCCTGAAGTTCAACGACCTGTTCGACGCACCGCGCACCTCGTGGGAAATCGCCCAGCATTTGGGCGACAGCCAGTACTACGCCCGCGACTGGACGCGTACCCACGGCAACCTCTACCAGGCCATCCGCATGGAAAAAGCCATGATCGGCCTGCTGTTGCTGCTGATCGTCGCCGTGGCCGCCTTCAACATCATCTCCACGCTGGTGATGGTGGTGAACGACAAGAAGGGCGATATCGCCATCCTGCGCACACTCGGTGCCACGCCGGGACAGATCATGGCGATCTTCATGGTGCAGGGCACCGTGATCGGCGTGGTCGGGACCTTGATCGGCACGGCGGTCGGCATTCTGGCCGCGCTGAACGTGAGTGCCGCCATCGCCGGCCTCGAAACCCTGATCGGCCACAAGTTTCTCAATGCCGACGTCTACTTCATCGACTACTTGCCGTCCCAGGTGCAGGCCCAGGACGTGTTGATGGTAGGCGGCGCGGCGTTGGTCCTGAGTTTCCTTGCCACCCTGTATCCAGCCTGGCGCGCGGCGCGTACCCAGCCAGCACAGGCCTTACGTTATGAGTGAATCGGGCATGAGTGAAAAAGCAATCCTGAGCTGCCGCAACCTGGGCAAATCCTATGAGGAAGGTCCGGAGTCGGTGGTGGTGTTGTCCAACCTGCAACTTGAGCTGCACCCGGGCGAGCGCGTGGCGATCGTCGGCAGTTCCGGTTCCGGCAAAAGTACCTTGCTGAACCTGCTGGGCGGCCTGGATACGCCGTCCCAGGGCAGCGTATGGCTGGCCGGTGAAGAACTCTCGGCCCTCGGCGAAAAGGCCCGTGGCCAACTGCGCAACCGTTCGCTCGGTTTTGTGTACCAGTTCCACCACCTGTTGCCGGAATTCACCGCCCTGGAAAACGTGTGCATGCCGCTGCTGATCGGCAAGACCGCGATCCCGGAAGCCCGCCAGCGCGCCAAGGCTCTGCTGGAGCGCGTCGGCCTCGGTCATCGCCTGGAGCACAAGCCGGCCGAACTGTCCGGCGGCGAGCGCCAGCGTGTGGCAATCGCCCGTGCCCTGGTGAACAACCCGGGCCTGGTGATGCTCGACGAGCCTACCGGCAACCTTGACTCCCACACGGCCCAGGGCATCAAGGACTTGATGCTGGAACTGAGCACCCAGATGCGCACTGCGTTCCTGGTGGTGACCCATGACATGAGCATGGCCCGCCAGATGGACCGCGTGCTGCACCTGCAGGAAGGTCACCTGGTCGCCATCTGACCCGTTTCAAGCCCGGTGCTTCATGCGCCGGGCTTTTTCATTTTTTCAGGCGGTGCAAGCGAATGTTCAGACCGTTATCGATTTTCATCGGCACGCGCTATACCCGCGCCAAGCGCCGCAACCGTTTTGTCTCGTTTATCTCGATGACCTCGATGATCGGCCTCGCCCTGGGCGTGTTGGCGATGATCGTGGTGTTGTCGGTGATGAACGGCTTCCAACGCGAAATGAGCTCACGCATCCTCGGCATGGTGCCCCATGCCACCATCGTCGGTGTGAACCCGATCGATAATTGGCAGCCCGTGGCCGCCGCCGCGATGAAGAACCCGGAAGTCACCGCAGCGGTACCATTCACACAGATGGACGGCATGTTCTCCTACAAAGGCGCGATGCAGCCGATCGAGATCAGCGGCATCGACCCGGCGCAGGAAGGCAAGGTGTCGATCGTGGCCCAGCATATCGTGCAGGGCAAACTGGATGACCTCAAACCCGGCGAATTCGGCGTCGTGGTCGGCGAAATCACTGCCCGGCGTTTCCGCCTGAATGTGGGCGACAAGCTGACCCTGATCGTGCCGGAAATCAGCACTGCGCCGGGTGGCATCACCCCACGCATGCAGCGCTTGAACGTGGTGGGGATCTTCAAGGTCGGTGCCGAACTGGATGGCTCCATGGCCATGATCCACATGGCCGACGCTGCCGAGATCCAGCACTGGCAGCCAAACCAGGTGCAAAGCGTGCGCCTGGCGGTGAAAGACCTGTACGCGGCACCCAAGGTCTCGGCGGATATCGCCGCCAGCCTGGGCAACGGCTACAAGCCCGATGACTGGACTCACACCCAGGGCAGTCTGTTCAGCGCGATGAAGATGGAAAAGACCATGATCGGTCTGCTGTTGCTGATGATCGTCGCCGTGGCGGCATTCAACATCATCGCCACCTTGATCATGGTGGTGAACGACAAGGGCGCGGACATTGCGATCCTGCGCACCATTGGCGCCACGCCACGGCAGATCATGGCGATCTTCATGGTGCAGGGCACGGTGATCGGCATCGTGGGCACCTTGATCGGTGGCGTATTGGGCGTGATTGCGGCGTTGAATGTGAGTGAACTGGTGGGCTGGATGGAGCGGGTCACCGGGCAGCATATCTTCAGTTCGGACGTGTATTTCGTCAGCAACCTGCCTTCGGAACTGCAGGGTGGGGATGTGGTGCTGATTTGCACGGCGGGGTTTGTGCTGAGCTTTTTGGCGACGCTGTACCCGGCGTATCGGGCGGCGAAGATTGAGCCGGCGCATGCGCTGAGATATTCGTAATATTCAAGACCGCCATCGGGGGCAAGCCCCCTCCCACACTTTGATCTGTGAATACATTCAAATATGGGAGGGGGCTTGCCCCCGATAGGGCCGGTACAGCTTGCATCAATCTCCAGCAGGCAACTCGATCACAAACCGTGTCCATCCCGCCCCGGATTCACAATAAATCCTCCCCCCATGCGCCCGCACAATCGATTGGGTAATCGCCAACCCCAGCCCCGCATGCTCGCTACTGCCTTCATGCCGCGCCGGGTCGGCCCGATAGAATCGGTCAAACAATCTTGGCAGCAACTCGGTTGGAATACCGCCCCCGGTGTTTTCGACTGAAAGCCTCACCCCATCTTCCATACGCACACGCACTTGGCCACTTTGCGGGGTGAACCGCAGCGCATTATCCAGCAGATTCGACAGTGCCCGCCGCAACATCCCACGGTCGCCCGTCGTATGGGCCGTGCCCTCGCGAACCAGGCTGATTTGCCTGTCCTCCGCCAGCAGCGTGAAAAACTCCAGTAACGCATCCACTTCATCAGCCAGCGCCAACGGCTCGCGCTTGGGCATCAGCAAGCCATGATCCGCCTTGGCCAGGTACAACATGTCGTTGACCAGTTGCGCCATCCATTGCAGCTCTTCCAGGTTGCTGTGCAGCGCCTCGCGGTAATCCTCCAGCGGCCGCGGCTGGGTGAGGATGACCTGGGTCTGGGTCAGCAGGTTTGACAGCGGCGTGCGCAGTTCGTGGGCGATGTCGGCGGAGAACGCCGAGAGGCGCTGGAACGCATCGTCCAGGCGGCCGAGCATGGCATTGAAGGCCTGTGCCAACTCGGCCAGTTCCACCGGCATATGTTGCTGGGGCAGGCGCTGGGTCAGGGAATGGGCCGACACACTGGCGGCCACTTCGCCCATGCGTCGCAATGGCCGCAACCCACTGCGAGCGGCCCATGCGCCGAGCAGGGCGGTGGCCAGGGCTGACAGGCCGACGGTGAGCCAGATCAGATGCTGCATGCGTTGCAGGAAATGTTGATGGTGGGTGATATCGAGCATCAGCGTCAGCTGCGGCGAATCCGGTTGGTCGGCCCTCAGCGGCGCGTTGTAGACACGGTAGTCGGTGTCGGCGTTTTGCAGGCTGTGCAGGCCGGGCGCTGCGGGCAAGTCGATGCTGGGTGCATCGTCCAGCCAGCGTTGGCCGGCCGCGGTGATACGCAGGGTCAGGTCGGGCTGGCGATTGAGTTCGGCGCGCAATTGCGTTTCACGCTGGGCCAGCGCTTCCCGTGAGTCGACCCCCTGCAACGTACTGCGCAGCGCGACCAGCTTGCTGTCGAGCTGTTGCTGGTCCAGCTCAATGAAGTGCGCTTCGCTGGCACGGTTGAACAGCACGCCGGCAATCAACGACACCACCGCTGTGCAGGCGGCAAACAGCAACGCCAGGCGGCTGGCCAGGGACAGGCGCTTGATCAATTGACCCGCTCCTCCAGCACATAACCCATGCCGCGTACGGTGTGGATCAGTTTGTTGGGGAAGTTATCGTCGACTTTCAGGCGCAGGCGGCGGATGGCGACTTCGATGATGTTGGTGTCGCTGTCGAAGTTCATATCCCACACTTGGGAGGCGATCAGCGATTTAGGCAGCACTTCGCCCTGGCGCCGCAGCAGCAGTTCCAGCAGTGAGAATTCCTTGGCGGTCAAGTCGATGCGCTGGCCGTCCCGCTCGACGCGGCGGCGGATCAGGTCCAGGCGCAGGTCGGCCAGTTGCAGCGCAGTTTCCTGCGGTGTGCTGCCGCCCCGGCGCAACAGGCTGCGCACGCGGGCCAGCAGCTCGGAAAAGGCGAACGGCTTGACCAGATAGTCGTCGGCGCCCAGTTCCAGGCCGTGCACGCGGTCTTCCACGGCATCGCGGGCGGTGAGGAACAGCACCGGGATATCCAGGCCGGCGCTGCGCACGGCTTGGAGGATCTGCCAGCCATCCCGGCCCGGCAGCATCACATCGAGGATCAACAGGTCGTAGTCACCGGTCAATGCCAGGTGCTGGCCGCCGGTGCCGTCAGCCACCAATTCGGTGGTAAACCCTGCCTCGGCCAGGCCCTGGCGCAGGTAGTGGCCGGTTTTGGGTTGGTCTTCGACGATCAGCAGTTTCATGGGCGGCTCTTGGCAACGATGGACGACGGCTTTATACCTTGGGGGCCAGGGCAGGAGGGCAACCTGACAAAGTTGTAATCTAGCAGTCAGCTGGCTGGCAGCGGCGCATTCTTAGAGTGTTCCCCTGCCTGGTCACACATTTTGGAGAAAACAGATGGCGTTGCGTACACCCTTGTTGTTGGCGGGTTGCCTGTTGGCGTTGAGTGTTGAGGCGATGGCCGATGGCGCCCATACCTATGCGTTCGGTGAAGCTGCACCGGCGAGTAAGGCCACGCGTACCGTGGAAGTGACCCTGCAGGACATTTCCTTTTCGCCCAAGTCCCTGGATGTCAAAGCCGGTGAGACGGTGCGCTTTGTACTGGTCAACAAAGGGCAGTTGCTCCACGAATTCAACCTGGGTGACGCGGCGATGCATGCCGAGCACCAGAAGGAAATGTTACAGATGCAGGCTAGCGGTATGCTCACGTCCACCGGCATGGGCAACATGGACCACGGCGCCATGGGCCATGGTGCGATGAAGCATGACGATCCCAATAGCGTATTGGTCGAGCCCGGTAAAACCGCCGAGCTGACCTGGACGTTCACCCAGGCCACGGGCCTTGAGTTTGCCTGCAACCTGCCGGGGCATTACCAGGCGGGCATGGTCGGCAAACTCAACATCGATTGATCCGCTGGCGCTTAGGCGCGGGGGCAAAGGCTGGTAGACTGGCGCGGTTTATTTAGCTAGGTTTCCGCCATGCATCCCGCAGCCGAACATTCGCCGCTGGGCAAGTCCAGTGAATACATCTCCACCTACACCCCGTCGTTGCTGTTCCCGATTCCACGCGCCGCCAAATGGGCCGAACTGGGCCTGAGCGCCGAGACCCTGCCGTACAAGGGCGTGGATTTCTGGAACTGCTTCGAACTGTCCTGGCTGCTGCCGTCGGGCAAGCCGGTGGTGGCCATCGGCGAATTCAGCATCCCGGCCGACTCGCCGAACATCATCGAGTCCAAGTCGTTCAAGCTGTACCTCAACTCGCTGAACCAGACCGCGTTTGCCGATACGGCCAGCCTGGAAGCCACTCTGCGCACAGACCTCAGCACCGCAGCCGGTAAACCGGTGAGCGTGCGCATCCGCAGCCTGGCCGAGATCGAGGCCGAAGGCGTGATGGCGCTGCCGGGTGTTTGCATCGATGATTTGGATATCAGCGTCAGCAACTACGAGCACCCGCGCCCGGAGCTGCTGCGTTGCGATGACTCGCGCATCGTCGAAGAAAGCGTGCACAGTCACCTGCTCAAATCCAACTGCCCGGTCACCAGTCAACCCGACTGGGGCAGCGTGGTGGTGGAGTACCGTGGTCACGCGTTGGAACACGCCAGCCTGCTGGAGTACATCGTGAGCTTTCGCCAGCACTCGGACTTCCATGAACAGTGCGTAGAGCGCATCTTCCTGGACCTGCAGCGCTTGCTGAAGCCGGAAAGATTGACGGTGTATGCGCGCTATGTGCGGCGGGGTGGGTTGGATATCAACCCGTATCGCAGTACTGAGGATGTGGCGTTCCACAACGTGCGCCTGGCCCGTCAGTAGGCTTATTGCAAGATAAATGTGGGAGGGGGCTTGCCCCCGATGGCGGAGTGTCAGTCACAGAACCTGTGTCTGAACCTCTGCTATCGGGGGCAAGCCCCCTCCCACATGTCGGGCAGATTAGATTCCCATGCTGCCCAGCGTGTTCATGATATTGCGCAGTGCCCCGGAAATGGCCGGGTGTTCAGCATCGAACTCTATGGCCGCTTTATTCACATCGTCGGAAATACTGGGTGTCTGGGTGGCCGGTTCCAGCTCAAGTTGCAACTCGAACTTGGCAATCAAGGCCTCCAGTGCTTCACGTTTTTCTTCCGACAGCGGCGGTTGCTGTTCCAACTGCCCGCGCAGGATTTCGACCTGGTCTTCCAGTTTTTTGCGATCAGGCATGATGTGTTTCCTTTTATCGATAGGCACTGGCATAGACCGCGGCACGCCGAGAAAGGTCTACGGGCTAGCCTGTAGATTAATCCACTGGCGTCGACTGTGCATGATCCGTGTCAGGGCTTCTCGCCTTTGAGCTGGCGCAGGCTGATGTCCGCCAGGCAGGTGCCGAGCTCGCCCAGGTGATCGATCACCGAGTGTACGCCCAGCCCGTACAGCGCGAGGGTGGCCTTGCCGCGCTTGAGCTCGCGTTCCGGCTCGCTCAGGGCCTGCCATTGCTCGGGTGCCATGCCGCACAGCGAGCCGCAGGAGGCCAGGCCGATGGTCCACAACCCGGCGTTAAGGCCCGATTGCAGCAGGCGCGGTTCGCCGCTGACCAGTACGCAGCCTTCCAGGCGTTCGATGTTCAGCTCCATCAAGGCTTGCCAGCAGGCATGGGGTGCCGGCCAGCGAATGGAGGAGGGCGATGCCGCCTTGACCCAGTTGGGTAGCGTGGCGGCCAACGGCATGGTGACGGCGGGGGGGAGTTCATCCAGCCAGGCGCAGGGCACGCCTTGTTCCTTGAGGCTGCGCAAGATTTTCAGCGCACCCGGTGTGGCTTGGGAGTCGGGGGCCTGGGAGTCGGTACGGGCCCGGGAACCGAAGTCCACCAGACAGCCACTCAGGCCAAACAGAACGGCGGTCAAGGCGGGGGCGCTGGCGATGGCTATCTCGGCGTGGGGCATGTCGACATCCCTGAAATAGCGCTAACGCTATCCAGGCACCATGACAGGCCGATGACAGTCGGGTTGATTGTAGGAATTTTGTGCATTTTGAATCAGACGTTTCCTAGCAGCTGCCTAATTGGCGACTTCCGGCATATACTGACCGCCTTATTCAGGGCATAGCGCCCATGACAGACCATTCAAGGAGCAAAAGCTATGCGCTGGAGCCACTATTTCGCTCAGCTGTCGGTGTGTGCCACTATCTTTCTGGCGCCGTTCGCCGCACAGGCAGCTTCGGAAGACGATCCATGGGAAAGCGTCAACCGCCCGATCTTCACCTTCAACGACACCGTTGATACCTACGCACTGAAGCCATTGGCCCAGGGTTACCAGTTCGTGACCCCGCAATTCGTCCAGGATGGCGTTCACAACTTTTTCCGCAACATCGGCGATGTCGGCAACCTGGCCAATAACGTGCTGCAGCTCAAGCCCCATAAAGCTGGTGTAGATACGGCCCGTTTGCTGGTAAACACCACCTTCGGCGTGTTGGGCTTCATCGATGTAGGCACCAAAATGGGGCTGCAACGCAGTGATGAAGACTTCGGCCAGACCCTCGGCTACTGGGGTGTCGGCAGCGGCCCTTACGTAATGCTGCCGCTGCTGGGCCCAAGCACCTTGCGTGACGCGCCGTCCAAGTATGTGGACAGCTACACCCAGCCGTATCGCTACATGAACGATATCGGCTGGCGCAACAGCACCTTCGGCCTGAACATCGTCGATACCCGTGCCAGCCTGCTTGACAGCGAGAAGCTGATCACCGGTGACAAATACACCTTTATCCGTAACGCGTACCTGCAGAACCGCGAGTTCAAGGTCAAGGACGGCAAGGTCGTCGACGACTTCTAAGCCGTTATGTTTTGACATGAAAAAGGCGACCCCGGCGGTCGCCTTTTTTGTGCGCGGTTTTCAGCGCATTTTCAGGATCCTGAGGCCCAGGTGCTGGTCTTCGCCGGTGGTTTTGGTCCACACCACCTCGGTGTCCGCCTCCAGGCCCTTCAGCGCGGCGTGCTCCGAGTCGATGCGCACGGTCAACAGGTCGCCCGTGTTGAACTGGCGCGGCGCCTGCACCTGCATGCCGGAGCTGGAAAGGTCCACGCAAACCCCGGCAATCTCTTGCCCTGCGTGGATCAGAGACACATCGGCATCCACACGCATGCGGATGAAATCGCGTTTTTCGGCGTAGTCGCGCTCGTGTTCGCTCATGGGTTCCATCCTTTCTTTGTGTTGTGGTCGTGCCTGTTCTTATAACTCCCGGTGATTTGCGGTGTAAAGACGCTCGGCGACCATCGGCATGAGCTTGAAACCCCTGACGGATGGGAGTACCGTCTGCGCCTTAGAAGGGCACCTCTGCTTTACCATTGTGCATGGGAAAAATCCCAATGCTTTGTAGGACAGAGAGGCTAGAAAGCGAATCCAGTACGTGAGCCCGGCCATTGTCGCGCCACCTACGCCAACCTAATTCTGGCGCCGTTTGCCCACATGCAAAAAACCAGTGCCACGCTGCTGATAATCGATGACGACGAAGTAGTGCGCGCGAGCCTCGCGGCCTATTTGGAAGACAGTGGCTTCAGCGTCCTGCAGGCCAGCAATGGCCAACAGGGTCTCCAGGTGTTCGAGCGCGACCAGCCCGACCTCGTGATCTGCGACTTGCGTATGCCCCAGATGGGCGGCCTCGAGCTGATTCGCCAAGTGACCGAGCTCGCCCCGCAGACGCCAGTGATTGTCGTGTCCGGTGCCGGCGTGATGAACGATGCCGTCGAAGCGTTACGCCTGGGCGCTGCCGATTACCTGATCAAGCCCCTGGAAGACCTGGCAGTGCTGGAGCACTCAGTGCGCCGTGCGCTGGACCGGGCGCGCCTGTTGGTTGAAAACCAGCGCTACCGCGAAAAGCTCGAAACCGCCAACCGCGAACTCGAAGCCAGCCTCAACCTGCTCCAGGAAGACCAGAATGCCGGGCGCCAGGTGCAGATGAACATGCTGCCGGTCAGCCCGTGGACCATCGACGAATTCCAGTTCGCCCACCAGATCATCCCGTCGCTGTACCTGTCGGGTGATTTTGTCGACTACTTTCGCGTCGACGAGCGGCGTGTCGCGTTCTACCTGGCCGATGTGTCCGGCCACGGTGCTTCCTCGGCTTTTGTCACCGTGTTGCTGAAGTTCATGACCACACGGTTGCTGTTCGAATCCAAGCGCAACGGCACCTTGCCGGAGTTCACCCCCTCCGAGGTGCTGGGTCACATCAACCGAGGCCTGATCAGTTGCAAGCTGGGCAAGCACGTGACGATGGTCGGCGGCGTGATCGATGAAGAAACCGGTCTTTTGACCTACAGCATCGGCGGTCACCTGCCGATGCCTGTTTTATACACTCCTGACAGTGTGCGTTACCTGGAAGGGCGTGGCCTGCCCGTAGGCTTGTTCAATGAAGCGACCTACGAAGACCACATCCTGGAGCTGCCGCCGACGTTCAGCCTGACGCTGATGTCTGATGGCATCCTGGACCTGCTTCCAGAGCCTACACTCAAAGAGAAAGAAGCCGCCTTGCCCCAAAAGGTCAAGTCGGCGGGCGGCAGCCTGGATGGCCTGCGGCAGGTTTTTGGATTGGCCACGCTGGGGGAGATGCCGGATGATATCGCCCTATTGGTGTTGAGCAGGAATCTTTGATGAGTACCGGAAGAATCCAATTCGCCGAGCAAGACGGGACCTTCGTCCTGAAGTTTGTCGGTGAAGTGCGCCTGACCTTGTGTTCGGCGCTGGATGCGACGATTGAGCGGATCTTCACAGCGCTGAACTTCTCGGCGATCGTGATCGATCTGACCGAAACCCGCAGCATCGATAGCACCACCTTGGGCCTGTTGGCCAAGTTGTCCATTCTGTCTCGGCAGAAGGTCGGCCTGTTGCCGACCGTCGTCACCACCCACGAAGACATCACCCGCCTGTTGCAGTCCATGGGCTTCGACCAGGTGTTCAACATCGTTGACCGCCCGATCCCATGCCCGGAATGCCTCACCGACCTGCCGTCCCAGGACCAGTCCGAGGAAGTGGTGCGGGTCAAGGTGCTGGAAGCGCACAAGATCCTGATGGGCTTGAATGATTCCAACCGCGAAGCCTTCCACGACCTCGTCAACGCCCTTGAGCGCCACTGACCTCCTGGGTTGAATGCATTCCAAATGTGGGAGGCGGCAAGCCCCCTCCCACATTGAAGTAAGACAGGCTTCAGATCGGCTGAGCACAAAAAAGGGCGGTACCCGCGAGGGAACCGCCCTTTTTGCCGCTGCCTGCCTTACAACTTGGCAGTCAGCAACGCCTCCAGCTTCTCCTGGTCCCGAGCAAACTGACGAATCCCTTCCGCCAGCTTCTCAGTCGCCATCGCATCCTCGTTGGACTCCCAACGGAACTGCGCTTCAGTCAGATGCACGCGCGCTTCACCGGCATGCCCCGGCGACAGCTTACGCTCCAGCTTGCCCTCATCCGCCGCCAGTTTCTCCAGCAGGTCCGGGCTGATGGTCAGGCGATCACAACCGGCCAACTCCTCGATCTGGCTCAGATTACGGAAGCTCGCGCCCATCACCACGGTTTTGTAGCCATTGGCCTTGTAGTAGTTGTAAATGCGCGTCACCGACTGCACGCCCGGGTCTTCGGCACCGGTGTAGTCGTTGCCGTTGGCCTTCTTGTACCAATCATAGATACGGCCCACGAACGGCGAGATCAGGAACACACCGGCTTCGGCACAGGCCACGGCCTGGGCGAAGGAGAACAGCAGCGTCAGGTTGGTCTGGATGCCTTCTTTTTCCAGCTTCTCCGCCGCGCGGATGCCTTCCCAGGTGGAGGCGATCTTGATCAGCACGCGGTCACGGCCAACGCCGGCTTTGTCATACAGGTCGATCAGGCGATGCGCACGCTTGAGAATCGCGTCTTCGTCGAACGACAGTCGGGCGTCCACTTCAGTGGAAATACGGCCTGGCACCACTTTGAGAATTTCTTGACCCACCGCCACCGCAAACCGGTCGCTGGCCAGGCCCACATCGCCGTTGCAGTCCTGCACGCACTCATCCAGCAGCTTGGCGTAGCCTGGGATCGAAGCGGCCTTGAGCAGCAGGGAAGGGTTGGTGGTGGCGTCTTGCGGCTTGAGCTTGGCGAGGGTGGAGAAATCGCCGGTATCGGCTACGACAGTGGTGAATTGCTTGAGTTGTTCCAGCTTGGAAGTCATGGGCGTGCTCTGTCCTGTGGGTCTGATGACATTACCCGAGCACCGGCAGGCGCTCAAGGGCGCAAATGCGTTCGATCGTTTGCGAGGGCAACAACCTGAAAACGGCCGTTTGAATGCCTTGTCTTGGTGCTAAATAGGAGGCCAAAACTGCCGACAGGTTCAACCCAATTCCCGCATGATCACCACAATTCAAAGGTGGAAGGGGGCTTACCCCCGATAGCGGCAGACCAGTGCCCCCGAACTTGAATGGACTTACCGCCCTTCCAGCAAAGCCCCAGCCTGATCCAGCAACGCCAACGGATCACTCGCCTTGTGAATATCCACCGACAACAACTGCCTGAACTTGCGCGCCCCCGGAAAACCGGTACCCAACCCCAGAATATGCCGAGTGATATGGTGCATCGAACCACCGCTCGCCAAATGCTGCGCAATATACGGCCGCAACTGAACCAGCGCCTCAGCCCGACTGATCACCGGCGCCTCACTGCCAAACAACTGCTGATCCACCTGCGCCAGCAAATACGGATTGTGATAAGCCTCCCGCCCCAGCATCACCCCATCAAACGTCTGCAAATGCTCATGGCACTGCTCCAGCGTCTTGATCCCGCCGTTGAGAATAAACTCCAACTCAGGGAAATCCCGCTTCAACTGCGCCGCCACGTCATAACGCAACGGCGGAATGTCACGGTTCTCCTTCGGCGACAGCCCTTCCAGAATCGCAATCCGCGCATGCACGGTAAAACTGGTGCAGCCCGCGTCCTTCACCGTCCCGACGAAATCACACAGCTCGGCGTAGCTGTCCCGGCCATTGATGCCGATGCGGTGCTTCACCGTCACCGGAATCGACACCGCGTCACGCATCGCCTTCACACAATCGGCAACCAGGGCAGGATGAGCCATCAGAATCGCGCCGATCATGTTGTTTTGCACCCGGTCGCTGGGGCAACCGACGTTCAGGTTCACCTCGTCGTAGCCAGCGGCCTCGGCCATACGCGCGCAAGCCGCCAGATCAGCCGGAACACTACCGCCCAACTGAAGGGCCAGCGGGTGCTCGGCTTCGTTGTGACGCAGGAAACGGTCGTGGTCGCCGTGGAGGATCGCACCAGTGGTGACCATCTCGGTGTAGAGCAGCGCGTGCTTGGAGAGCAGGCGCAGGAAGAACCGGCAGTGGCGGTCGGTCCAGTCCATCATCGGCGCGACGGAGAAGCGGCGGGACGGCTCTGAGCGGGAAGGGCTAGCGTTTACTGGAGATACGGCTTTTTCGGAATTCATTAATACTGATCTTTTATACAGCGGTTTTTACCCGTTTTCCCTTGTTTTCTAGAGTCGGTTGCTACATTGTAGCGATCGAATTCGGCAATGTAGCAACTGGAAATGGGCACGATCACAGCACGTAAGCGCAAGGACAACTCGACAGCCTACACGGCGCAGATACGGATCAATCGGGATGGCAAGACAGTTTATCAGGAAAGCCAAACCTTCGACCGTAAGCAGGTTGCTCAGGCCTGGATCAAGCGACGGGAGACCGAGCTGGCCCAGCCAGGTGCTATTGAGCGGGCGAATCGGAAAGGAGTGACGGTCAAGAAGATGATCGAGCAGTATCTGGATGAGTACGAGAAGATTCGGCCGCTGGGGAAGACCAAGAGCGCGACGTTGAGTGCGATCAAAGAGACTTGGCTGGGTGAGTTGGACGATTCAGCGTTGAGCAGCCAGAAGTTGGTCGAGTTCGCCCAGTGGCGTATGGGCAAAGAGGGCGGAGGTGTTCAGGCACAGACGGTCGGGAACGATCTGTCACACCTGGGGGCAGTGTTGTCTGTGGCACGGCCAGCATGGGGTTATGAAGTCGATCCTCATGCAATGCCTGACGCTCGGAAGGTGTTACGCAAGTTGGGCATGGTCAGCAAGAGCAAGGAGCGCAATCGCCGGCCCACCCTCGATGAGCTGGATAAGCTCATGAGTCATTTTTTCGAGATTCTGGAGCGCCGTCCTGACTCAATCCACATGCCGAAAATGATCGCTTTCGCGCTCTTCTCAACGCGGCGGCAGGAAGAGATCACACGAATTCGCTGGGCTGATCTCGACTGTGCTCGGCAGTCTGTTCTGGTTCGCGATATGAAAAATCCGGGGCAGAAAATCGGTAATGACGTGTGGTGTCACCTGCCGGACGAAGCCTGGGCGATATTGCACACTATGCCGAAGGTCGAAATGGAGATCTTTCCATATAACGCCAAGTCGGTGTCAGCGTCTTTCACTCGAGCGTGTCCGATGCTCGGGATCGGTGATCTCCATTTTCATGATTTGCGCCATGAAGGGGTCAGTCGATTGTTTGAAATGGATTGGGACATTCCGAGAGTGTCGAGTGTTTCGGGCCACCGAGATTGGAATTCGTTGCGCCGGTATACCCACCTGCGAGGAAGAGGAGATGCTTATGAGAAATGGGAGTGGAAAGACAAATTGATTCAGGTGACTAGGCTAGGCGACCTCGGCCCCAATGACGAGGTGTGATTGCATATTGAGATCACGCCCTAAAAAGGGTAGGTTGCCGGTCAATGCTGATCATCTAATAGACGTTGAAGGATTGGGTTGTGAAAGGAATCAAGCCGTTTTTAGTGTTGCGATATTCATTGATCGAAAATAAACAAGGCGCCCTTGTGCCCCAGCCTTTACCGGTACCCAAGGGTGCGGTTGTTGTGTCAGCTCTTCAGGATGATGGTCGAGAGTTTGTAAAAAACAAAGTTCGTTATAGCTTTGTTGGGTTTTCTTATGTCGAACCTATGGCTGATGAGTTTCCCCGAGGCAGGTTTTTGGTGGGGAAAACTGCCAAGCATAAGATTACGAAAGTGGGAGATAAAATTCCCGGCGACATAGTTCCTCATGATGCAGATGATTGGGTTCCCGTAATTACCGTAGTCGATATTGTTGATCAATATATTTTTGTGCAACATGACTGGCGATTTGGTACGGAGGAGCAGATTGCGAACGCTATACATACAGGGCTCAAGGATCCTGTGCTTGACGAATTTAATTATTCAATTTTTATTGAGCCAAAAACCATTAAGGGTGAGTTTTGGAATGTAATCAATTCTCATAAAAAAGTTTATGAGATTGAATTAGAACTTATATCTCCAAATATTCTCGAAACCAATATTAAGGCTCGTGATGCTTTGAAGGCAATGAAAGAGCTTTTTGGTCAGGATGAAGTAAAAATTGCTCTGATCAATGAGTACGGTGATCTGAAGGTCCCACCATCGCCAATCGAAGATTATGTGGATTATATTGAAGAGGGAGAGGGTAAGTGGAGTGTAACGACAGAGGATGATCATCATGGAAAAAAAGTCCATAAAAGTATATCTGCTATAGTTAAGATTGATTTGAATGTTCCCTCGGATGATGTGTTAATAAATGAGGGTCAGCTAGAACTGGAAACTGGACAGCCTGCACCGGGTCGTTTGGATAATGATGCTCGGATGGTGGCTGATGTTTATTCTGCTATAGGTGAGTTGTTGAGGCGTTAGTATGCTCCGCCTGCTCTTAGTTTTTGTTACGTCGTTCGGTCTTTCTTTCCTGTCGTTGTGGGGGACGGCGGGAGAGGTGAGCCCACTGTTTAGTAACATTAATGCTGTATTGTTTGTACTGTGTACACTTTTTGGGGCTCTGTCGCTGGCATTTTTCAATTATGTCGAAGGAGTCATGAAAGACGTTCCGAAGAAATTGAAATTGAAAAGCTCGAAAGTTTACTTGGTTGTTGTAGACGCTTTGACAGAATTAAAACGCGAGGTGATCCTTAATGTTGTTGTGGTTGTGATGTTGCTCGTTTTGGCCTATGTCTTAGGTGCATTGACTGAAATGGCATTTATGCAGCGGCTGGTTTGTGCTGAGTTCTGGGCGTGGGGTGCGTTATCTGTTCGTGGTGCTTGCTTGTTAACTGTTCTTGTTGTGATGTTTGTTCAGGCTGCAGGGTTTGTGACTGCTAATAAGCTGCGTGCAGAAGTATCAATGTATGTTGAGTAATGGGGGCGTAGGAAAAGCAAGGCTAAATTAGCCTCGCTTTCATTGTTAAGCCGCTCTGCCCATCAGTTGATTTTGTTCCTTTGCTGCTTTTTCTCGTTGTCGATCAATATAGTCTGCTAAGTCTTTGAGGTGAATCCCTAGTGCTGCCTTTTGGGTGTCTGCACCCAGCCTCACTACGGGAATGTCTATTTCCCCATCTAGACGCTTGCGCTTAAATTTTTCTACGGTTAAGTGCATGTAGTCGGCGCAGACTCGATCCAATGAGATGACTGCTTGCCCCTCATACTGGGCCATTAATAAGAAAAGGGTATTCATGCGACCTCCTTGAACAGTTCGCTTTCATCTTGGCCGCTGTTCACCCTAACAAGTGCCATCATCGGCCACGGCGACACAGAGTTCCCTACCATCAACACCTGAGTCTTGTTGCTGAATTTCCGTCCGTCGTGCCCTCGATCAATCACGTAGTTGTCGGGGAAACCCTGCGCACGGTAAAGCTCACGCGGGATGAGCATGCGCATGCCGATGTCCACGATCACATACGGCGTGCCCTTGATCGTCACCGTCACAAGCGCCAAGCGATCCCGCGTGGTGATGGTCGCGGCCGGGTTGCGCAGGTCGTAGGTGTTGTCGCTGCCGTAGTAGCCCATAAGGAAGGCGGCGACACGCATAGCACCGGCCTCGACCCCTGGAGCGAGCTTATACTCAACCAGCGCGTGATGTTCGGCACCGGCCGTAATGGTCGGCACCAGCTCGTCCATGGCCCGGCCAACGCAGTTCCTGCGAAGTGTTGATAGGTGCGCGGTGACGACTTGCTGCTGACTGCCTGTAGTTGTGATGGCTGTCAGGGGTTTTACAGGGTGATGCCCTGGCGTTTCGTTGTACCCGCCGTTGTGTTGTGCAACATAGGCTACGGCCAGCGCAAAGTGTCCCCCCTTCACGCCGCTGCAAATTGTGCGCAGGGGATCATCACCTGGCATGTTGCGTTGGCTGCTGCCATTGGCGTGTTCGGTGATGAAGGGCGCGAGCTGGGGAGTGACAAGTGCAAAGCCCTGAGCGCCTGTGATGGTCTTTGCCGGGTCGTCCACAGATTGGCATCGTGCCAGGTCGTTGCCTGTGTGGTTCACGCTGATTATGAACGGGTTCTTGTGCTCGATGACGTAGCGCTTGGCGCCTTTGCGCAGGCGCTCCATCGTGTTGGTCACCAGTGGTCGCTTGACGCCTGCAGCACGGCCTTCTTCCTTGGTAAGGAAAATGCTCGGGCACGGGATCGACCAGTCGATGCAACTGGCGGCAGTGCGATATGCAGACTGCCCCTTACCCGGGTTCTTGAAGTGCGTCGGTTCCGGCCAACGCAGTGGCTGTCCGTCACGACGTGCGATCAGGAACAAGCGCTCACGGGTAGTAGCGGCGCCGAAGTCGCAAGCCTTGAGCTTGCCGTACATCAGGTCGTAACCCATGGACCGCAGGATGCTTTCGAAACGACGCCAGGTCTGTCCCTTGCGCTTTGGATCTGGCACCAGGTACTGATCCTGCACCGGCACACGCTCGCCGGCAGCGGCAACGGTCAGATCCCGGCGGATCACTCGGCCAGTCTTGGTGCAGCGCTTTGCGATCAGTGGACCCCATTGGAGGATCTGCACGACGTTTTCCATGGTGATCATGCGGGGTCTTGCTTGGCCTCCCCATTTAAGGATGACCCACGATTGGGAGCGGCTGGTGGTGCTGCGCGCCTGACCGCCGGCAGCGAGGCTGTGGTGGGTGCATTCAGGGCTGGCGTGCAGGTGCGCAACAGGGCGGCCTCGAGTTGCCACACGCGGGCACACGTCGTAGACATCGGTGATGTAGTGTTCGGCGCTTGGGTGGTTGCGCTTGTGCATGCTGATCGCGTCGGGGTTGTGGTTGATGGCGATGTCGACCGGCATGCCGGTGCCCATCTCCTGGCCCATGGTTGCGCCGCCACCACCGGCGAAGAGGTCAACGCGGATCTCGCCGGCAAAGTCGAGACCGAATTGGGTTTTGACGGCTGATGTGATTGGGGCTGGATTGAAGGCAGTCATACCCGTTGCTCCCTGACATACAGCGGATCCGCGCCGATGAACACTTCTTCCGGTGCCTCCGGCCACTCCTCGCGGATAGTGTCGAACTCGCCTTCGTTCCAGATTCGAAGGAATGTCATGCCCTCTTCTGCAGAGAGGGCGAACTGGATTGCTGCTATCGATGCGTCGTTGTCTGAATGACTGGCTGTGCCACAAGGCGTGCGTGTGTAGAGCGGGACTTTGTATTTTGATACTGCTCCAGAGCGGACCACGGCGTGTCGATCTGTACCGCCTTGTATGTACTCAAGATCCTTCAGACCGATATGGCATATTGGTTGTGCATCGACCTGAGTCTCGTTGTGGACTCCATTTGAATCGGTCAGACGGAATCCAGCTGCATGGATTCGCCCAGCTGTCTGACGGCCCACTCCGTGGATGCTCATCAGCGCTTTGAGTTCGGCTCTATACCCCACGGCAGGCTGCGCGAGCGGGCGTTCCTGAGCGTTAAGCGTTGCATCAGCGAGCGCTGCCCCGCGCAGCTTTTCGTGGGGTATAAGTGCCTCGGCGGTGGCGCTGGAAGGAGCAATAATGCCTGCTGCTGCGCAGCAGAGGCTGTTTGTTTCTAGCGTGTCGACGCTGTCTGCAGCGCGGAGCAAAGCGGACAGGGAAGGGAAGTCATCCTGTTGGTTCTTCATGCCGCTTTCCTCCGATGTTCAATTGCGAGTTGGTCCATCAGCCGCTGGTGGTAGGTGAGCCGGGCTTCTGCGGCAGACCATGGGCGGATGGTTTCAACCATGGGTTCGATGCCGACCAAGCAATCCCAGATAGCCGGATCGGTTGGCATGAGGTCGCGGCGTTCGGTTGCCAGCGCAATCAAATCGGCCTGGTGTACGCAGGCGGGAAGATCAAGAGCCAGGTCAAAGCGTTCGCAAACACGCTCCCAGATAACATCCTCGAAGTGCCGGTAGGCAGAGATCCACTGCTTGAGCGGGCGGGTCATGTCACCCAGGTACGCCTCGGTCGCGTCGTGGAGCAATGCCGCAAGCTTGTGCTCGTCCGGCACCAGCTCGGCGACGATGCAACTGTGCTGGGCCACGCTGTAGAACTCGCGGGTGTGGCCGTTAAATCGGCACAGGTGGGCCAGCGCGTGCGAGATGTCCCGTGGGTCGATCATGTCAGCGTCAGGCTCGAACAAGTCGAAGCGCTTGCCGGTGGAGGTGAGGATCCAGTTCATGCGGCTTCCCTCACCAGGTCGGCCAGCAGCAAGGCGTTGTCGGTCGCCTTGTGCAACTGGCGCAGAGCTTCATAGCCGATCAGGGCTTTCAACTGACGGTCGAACTCTTTGCTGTAGCGAGTCAGAGCGCGCAGTTCCTTATTGGCCTTGGCGTGCTGCTGCTGCAGTGTGCCGGCGGCTTGTGGTGTCAGGCGCAGCATAGGGGTGGCTCGGCTCATGCTGCATCCCCCTTCAACTCGAAGCGATCCATCAGCGCAGCCATATTCAGTGCCTTGTCACGTAGGGCGAGCGCCTGAGTTGCTTGGCTTTCGGATCTGACAGCGCGGAAGGTTTCTGCGGCGAGCTTCAGCTTTTCGGCAATGGCCAAAAGGGTGTAACGGTCTTGCGGCTCCCGGCTTAATAGGAGTTCGGTGCGCATGCACTGATCTGAGATCTCTTTGAGAGAGGCAGCGTATGCGGCTGAAGATTCGTCCCGGCCCGAGACGTACCCATGGGAATAGCCTTCGTCGTAGCCATCATTTTTGCCGTCTGTGAGGCCGCCTCGATAGCCGACCCAATAGAGGATCCCGGCGGCGGTTACGATGCTGATCAATGCGCAGATTTGAATTGCAGTCATGTGGTGTGCTCCTGGTAGTTGCGTTGGCTGGTGGTGGCAGCCGTTGGGGTTACTGGTTTAGCTCGGTTGAGTCGTTTTGCGGTCGTGGCATGTCCTCGTCTGCCTTGTAGGCGCGGATGTCGATCAGTGCCGCGACGTGCTTGATGTGCGCGTACCGCAACGCCTTCACACTGTGATCCAACGTGGTCACCGGCAGCTGAATCCGGCCGCTGTTGATCGCCTCGGTGAAGGTCTTTTCGTTGAGGTTCTTGAAGTAATGCACGCGCAGCTTTTCCAGCGGGATAAGCACGTCACCGAAGAGTTGGTGCAGCATCTCGACGGTCGCACTATCCGGCGCGGGTTGCAGTCGTAGCGGTGTTTGACTGGTGTTGCTCATGAGCAGCGGCCTCCTTGCGTCTGAGTCGTGAAGGGTGGTTCCAGGCATTCAGGCAATGGCGTTTGGTCAGCTCCCGCAGATGTTCCGGCACTTCGAGGAGCGCGGCGTTGCGCTCCTCGCGTGTGCGCATGGCGACGATCTGGCGGGCGTACTCCCTAGGCCACGTCACGGTTGTCTGCCGGGATGGCTGGCAGTTCGAGGCCCAACTGCTCGGCGAGCCAGCGGATGCCGGCTTGGCGGACTTTGGTCGACTGGCTGTACTGCATGCCAGCGGTCTCGTGGTACCAGTTGCTGTCCTTGACTCGCAGGTACTCGCGGTCCCGCACAGGGAAGGCAGGTAGGTTGCGGTCGTTGATCAGGCCCTTTTCACGCATCAGAGCGATCAGCTTTGGGCGGGTGAGGCCGAAGTACTTGGCGGCTTCTGCCAGACTACGTTCCATCTCGGCCTCCTAGGCTGCATGCGCGGCGGGTGTCGCCACGGCAGCCAGATGGGTGATGGACTCGGCCACCATGGAGTAGATCTCCACGTCGCTGCCGTACACCGTAAAACACTTGGTGCGCGGCTTTCTGACGCCGATACTCATGATGGTAGTGATGCCGGGGCGGGTTTTGCTGCGGTGGATTGCCAAGTTGATCGGTTGCTCGAAGCCCATATCGAGACTGAGTGCTCCGCCGGTTTGTACCAGGTCGAATACCTGCTGCTTGTGTTCAGTCTCGAACACGCCGTAGCGTCGGTCTGCGTGCGGCAGGGACGATTGTTCGTTTGGGGTGGTTGGCCCGTTGACGATTTCCTCAATGAAGTCCGCAAGCCTAAGGTGCATCTTCTTGGTATTGGCCAGGGTCAGCGTGTGGCGTTCGCTGCCCAGCTCAACGGTAAAGTGCGTGTCGACTTTGCGGCGCTCGACCGTCAGCCGGAAGGCCTGGGCCTCATGCTGCGTTTCGGCGCGCAGAAGGTGGTTGAAGGTTTCGGTGAGGCAGACCTGGGCCTTGAGCAGGGTTAGGGTGCGGTTATCGAGTTTGTACTTTTTCATGCCGCGTGCCCTCCGCCGTTTGGGTCAAATGGGGCAGGTGCGGAGCGCTGTTTCAGTTTGGGTTTGGACGCGATGTAGGCGCAGCCGCAGTCTTGTGCCAGTCGGCGGATTTCAAAGATGCGGGAGGGGTTAGCAGCGGCCGGGTGGACGTGCAGGGTAGCTGTGGTGTGCATGATGTTGCCTCGCTCTGTGGTGGAAGAGTAAGGCGAATATCAACCAGCGGTTGATCATTGTCAACTGGTGGTTGATTTGTGACAGCCGAGAACTTGCTCATGTGCGATCAATCTGCTATCAAGTCATGCGTCCACTGCGCCTAGAGGATCTAAAAAGCGGATATCGCTGCTATGGAGGGGGAGTGCTTGAAGCTACTAATAGATATCACTGGCTTGTTCGCTGATATTTTCACGATTGGCGCTTCCGGAATCGCAATATATCTTTTTGCATTTAAACGCAACGCTATCGCATCGGTATTTTCTTTGTTGCTAAATTACTCATATCAGTTGTCTTTGACAGAGTTGAAGGAAAAGTTAGATCGTATTAATGAGTACTCAGCGGCTGATGATGATGAAAATGTTGTGATAATGAATATATTGCATGAGTTTTTAGGGCAGGTTAGAGGTAATGACAAACTTAAATTGATCATGGCTGAGCAAATAGTTCTGATTGAAGGTGTCATTACTAAAAGTGATAAGGGGAAAAAAATTACAGAGCAAATTAAAAGATCTTTGGTTAGTGAGGTTAGGGAGAAAATAAGACATCTGAATATTCAAGTTATTGATGAAATTGTAGGGGGGCGAAAATGAGCAAAATTGTAATTGCAGTAAATGTAATGATCATGGAAAAAGAAAAAATCTCCGACGTCGTTGATGGTGGGGGTGATGGTGAAATGTTCTTTTTGTATGACGAAAAGCATAAATGGTCGATGATGGATGGCGGTCAGGGATACGTGCTCTTCTATTATCCCGGGCGATCCAATCTAAATACGTTGGCCTCTATACCACCGGAAGAGTGGCCTGAGGATATAGATATGGTTACATATCGAGTGAAAGATATTGGAACTAAAGAAGCTAAAGAAAGCTTTGCTGAGCTATATGCGGTTTTAAAAGAAAAGAAGTGGAATATGGATAGCGTCCTTGACGAAATTATCGCTTCCGGACCTTTCTAATTATTGTGGGATTATTCAGGTATGAAGGATCCCACCACTTTTCCGCATATATGAGTTTCTTCAGTGATTTCAATTATCGGATACTGAGGGTTGATAGGTTTCAAAAATTGCCGCCCGGCGTCTTCTACTAATACTTTAAAAGTAGCCTCGTTAGTGCGGGGAACCCGAGCTATTACTCTATCTCCGGTTTTACTCTCTACGTCTGGGTCCACAAATATGATACATCCAGTTGGATAGCTACGACCTGGACTAGGATTCGTCATGGAGTCGCCGAGCACTTTAAGCGCATAACCGCTCTTACTGATTGGTACTGGGCAGGATAGCCAAGACTCTCCGTCATGCTGCTCAAAATTTGATTCGCACCACGCGCCAGCCTGTACCCACGAAATCAGCGGGACCTTTTCAAAAGGTCGAGTTACTTCTCGAATATTGCTGTCGCTACGTGTACCGAGTTGGTGAACATTACTGCTCCCCGTTTGATCTTTGGGTAGTACACCGTATTCCAGCCACTCCCTCCGCACCTTCAGCCAGGAGCACAGCACAGCCATGCTGTCAGCCTCAGGTATAGCGTCACCATTCAACCACTTGCTGACCGCCTGTGGGCTCTTGCTAACCCCAAGACTTTTCAAGTGCTTATGAATATCCACTCCACGTCCCCGGGTGCGTATACCGGCATCGTCGAGTGCTTCGTGAAGGCGCGCCGTGAAAGCTGCCCGTAACTCGTTCTTATCAACCATGAGTTGATAGTCTCACAGGGGTTGCGCAATAGTCAGTTGATGTTAATATCAACCGTGAGTTGATAAATGGAGGTTGCCATGTTGGACCCCGCAGATTTTCCGAACGCCATCGCGTTCGCATTTGAAGCAGTAGGCGGCATTGGAGCCGCCGCCAAGGTGTGTGAAAGGAGCTATCAGGCGCTCAATAAATGGCGCTTGGCTGCCAGCCTTCCCCGCACCGATTACACAGGTGAAACCCACTACGCAAAACTCTTAGCGACCGCAGCAGAGAAGAAGGGCAACGCGTTTGACGCTGCCTGGTTGCTTAATGCATCGGCCCCTCAGAAAGCTGCAGCGTAGATAGAAAAAAGGCGACCCAAAGGCCGCCCAGTTCCTCCCGGCACACACCACCACAGTGCTGTCGGGTCGCGACGAAGGTAGGAGGGCACACCACATGCAAACCACCTCCCTTTATCGCGCTGCCAAGACACGGATGTCTTGGGTTGCTGCCTTTTCCACCACAGATTAGGCAGCTGTTGCGCCATAGGTGAGCAACGGATTGTTCGCCTCGGCACGGTGCCGGTTTCGATCCCTAGATCTTGCCGGCGTTTGGGCCCTTTCAAGCCACGCGGCAAATGTATCACCCCTACACGTCGCGGGGCACTGGCAACTTAGTAGGATTAATGCCATGAGCCGAGTAGCTTTAAGCTGTGTTGATCGAGCGCAAAAGGAAGTACTGACGCTCGAATTAGCCTTGTACCACGCCGCACGGGACTATCCCGGCGGTGCCGCCGCAATCGCCGCCACCACCGGCCGCAATGCCACCACGTTGCAGCACAAGTTGTCTCCCACCCATCCCTCGCACACCGTCAACATCCAGGAGTTCGGCGAGATCCTCGAACTGACTAAGGACCGCCGCATTCTCGATGCGGTGCACGCCCTTGTCGGCGACACGATCTGGCAGGAACTGGCTGAGGCGTACACCAACGACATGCCTGAGACCCTGACCACGGGTATCGCCATGTTTTTCCGGCAGGTCGCTGATTTGTCCGAAACCTGGGCCAAGCACATTGGCGACGGCAAGGTCGACGACGGTGAACTGGCTGAGATCCGCCAGTTGGTGTTTCGCGGCATTCAGGGATTGTTGGGCATGTACAACCGCGCCCGCTACGTCAACCAGACGACTTGTGGGGTGGAACGTGGCTGATATCGCTGATTTCGCAAATGACCTGGTGCAAGAGCGCATCGATCAGGCCGTTGCTGCACGCTTGGCGCTGATGTCCAACACGGCTCAGCATTCGCTGATGTTCTGTGACGAATGCGATGGCCCCATCCCCGAAGCCCGTCGTTTGGCACAACCCGGTTGCACGCTCTGCATTGAGTGCAAGACCGTCGATGACCAGAGGGCTGCCCGTTATGCTCGATGACGTGCTCAATCAGTTCGCGGACTACGGTCTCGAACCCGCGCAGCCCCTCGTATTCGGAAAGCTCACCCGCTGCAAAACCGCCCAGGATAAGGGCAAGGAAAAGAACGGCTGGTACGTCATCCACGAACACCGCACCGAAAAGAACGAGACGCTGATCTTCGGCAGCTTCGGTGACTGGCGCTCCGGCGACACCCAGAAGATCAAGGTCAAGGCGGGTCGTATGAGCCCAGAAGAGCGCGACGTCATGCGCGCTCGCCAGGAGGATGCCAAGCGCAAGGCCGCTGAGATCGCGGCCAACGCGTCACGTCGAGCGGCCAACCGCGCTGCCGGACTGTTCAAGCGCATGCCGGAAAAGGGCAAGAGCGCCTACTTGGATCGAAAGCAGATCGTCGGCTTCAAGGTTCGCTATGCACCCCGGACCGGCGCTTTTTTAGTGCCCATGTGCAACGTGCGCGACCAGATCGTCGGCCTGCAGGTGATCTTCCCCGCGAAGCAAGAGGACACCGGTCGGGACAAAGCGTATTGGCCCTACGGCATGTCGAAGGAAGGCGCTTTCCACCTGATCGGCCCACACCCTGAACCCGGCGAGCCGGTGCTGGTGTGTGAGGGCTACGCCACGGGTGCAAGCCTGCATATGGCGACTTCGCTCACCGTTGCGATCGCCTTCGACGCGGGCAACCTGCTGCCGGTCTCCAAGGCGATGCGCGAGCGCTTCCCCGGCTGCCCGCTGATCATCTGTCGCGATGATGACTGGAAGACCAAACGCCCCAACGGCGACCCCTGGAACCCTGGCGAAGAGAAGGCCAACAACGCCGCGCTGGTTGTCGGCGGCCAGGTGGTTGCCCCGGTGTTCTCCGGTGAGCGCGAGATCAAGTGGACTGACTTCAACGACCTGCACGTCGCCGAGGGTTTGGAGGCCGTCCGCCGCCAGGTGCTGGCGGTGGTCAAGCCGCCTGCAGCGGGTGGTTGGAAAGACCAGCTCGCCCGCACCGAGAACGGCTCCCTGATCGCGCACATGCAAAACGTCGAGCTGATCCTGGGCAACGACGAACGCTGGGCCGGTGTCATCGGTTACAGCGTGTTCAGCTCCAAGATCGTCAAACTGCGTTCTGCGCCATTCGGTGGTGGTGCCGGCGATTGGGCGGATATTGACGACATGCGAGTGATGAAGTGGCTCGCGCAGCAGTACAACCTACGGGTCAAAGCCTCCCATGTGATCGAGGCGGTCAGCGTTGTTGCTCACGACCATGCCTTCCACCCGGTGCGCGAGTACTTGGAGAAGCTGGAGTGGGACCGCGTGCCTCGCATCGAAACCTGGCTCACTGATGTGTTGGGCGTCCAGGCCAGCGAGTACTCGGCCAAGGTCGGCAAGCGCTGGCTGATCTCGGCGGTCGCTCGGGTGATGCGCCCAGGCTGTAAGGCAGACTCTGTGATGATCCTCGAAGGCGGGCAGGGTGCTGGTAAGTCCACAGCCATGGGTGTCCTCGGTGGCGAATGGTTCATGGATACGCCCTTTGCCCTCGGCGACAAGGACAGCTTCCAGGCGATTCGCGGGAAGTGGATCGTCGAGCTGGGCGAGCTGGACAGCTTTAACAAAGCCGAAAGCACCAAGGCCAAACAGTTTTTCTCCGCGTCCACCGACACCTACCGCGAGAGCTACGGACGCAGAACGAATGACGTGCCACGCCAGTGTGTTTTCGTGGGCACCACCAACCAAGAGGAGTACCTCAAGGACGCCACGGGCAACCGCCGCTACTGGCCGGTGTTTTGCAACAAGGTGGATCTGGAACAATTGCGCGAGATCCGCGACCAGCTATGGGCTGAGGCGTTGTTTTGCTTCGAGGCCGGCGATATTTGGTGGGTGAACAAGGACGAATCGAAGATGTTCGCCGAGGCCCAGGACGAGCGCTTCGTAGTGGACGAATGGGAAGGGCCAATTCTGGCCTGGATGGAAGAGTCGCAAATCGGCGAAACAGCCACCGGCAACGAGATCCTCACCCAGGCGCTCAAGCTGGACTTCGGCCATTGGGGCAAGCCTGAGCAGATGCGGGTCGGGGCAATCATGCATCGGCTGGGATGGCGCAAGCGGCGTATGCCGGCACTGCCGAAAAGCGGCGTGCGGCCATGGGCCTATGAAAAGCCTGCGGGTTGGGGGCGTGCGTCTGCGTTGCAGCAGGCCGTGATCGAGGAGCCTTGCTTTGATTAAGCGAATCGACGAGATGCTCAAACTATGGGCGCAGGATCTGCACTCGCCTATGCCGGAAAACATGGGAGGTTCGAGTGGCGGCAACATGATCGCCATGCTCATGGAGTGCAAGGGCGAGCTGATACGCGGCACACGCGGCAGTCGGGTGCTGTTGGATGAATCGGCGGACATTGAGCTGATCGTCAACAAGCACTTGCCGCCGCAGTTGTCGGTCGTCGTGCGTGAGCATTACTGCAACCACGAAAGCTTCCTCTCGCAGAAGTACACCCATTGCGGATGCGGTCGGGATACCTACTACCAGCGTCTGCACGAAGCCCACCTGCACATTGCCGGCATGCTGATGGGGAAGGCTGCATGACCCCCGGCGTTACTCCGTGTGCCTTTGTCCTACTGTCTGCCCTTGTCCGACTGCCATTTAGCGCAGTTGGACAGGCGCAGGCCGCGCCATTGTTGGCCTGTCCTACCGTCCAACCTTCAACCGCCCCACGCACACATGAGCATAGCGGGTACGTAATCGCGCCAATGGCGCGCATGCGTGCTTTTAGCTTTCTCTCTATACACAAGAGAAAAGGAATAAAGGTAGGACAGTAGGGCAGTGCCCCGTATTTAGGCGCCTGTAGCTGTCCTACTTCGATCAGGAGTAGTGAGACAGGTCAGACGGGGCACCAGAAGCGATAGCCGATTGAATGCGTTGTCCCTGCGTTGCACCTGCGTCATACCTGTATTGCACCCGTATTGCGCCATGGCATTAAAACTCTCTTGCTGCCACCGGAATCCACCTGTAAAAAGTACCCATCTTCGATAGGTGCGACTGCGAGCAGCGGGACACACCACCACACTGAACCCGGCCATTGCGTCGGGTTTTTGCGTTTATGGGGGTAACAGAGGTGATTTACTCAACTCTCAGAGGGCTTCGCTTTTTCAGCTCTTTCCTTGAGCACGGTTGCTCGCCAAAGAGCGGCGAATAGAGTTCCGGCGCAAAGGAACGCGAAGAAATTCATGAAATACACAAAGAGCTCGATCACTTCAATTCTGCTCACTGGCCCATTCGATGTTGCAAAGGTTGCAAAGCCATATGCACTCCTAGCCATTACGAATGCCGCCATGACCAATACGGCTACTTTGAAGCCGAATGACCGAATCTTCCGTATTTGCATTGCCGCACTCTCTCTGCTCGCTGGGCTGGCAAACAGCCAAGCAACGATACCGCCTGAGATTACAGACGCGATGACTGTTTGAACGAAAAGCGATGTATCCACCTGATTCTCCTTGAATCGCAGTTGGGGCGAATGAGTAAACTTTATCAAAGAACCCGGTTTGAAAGCCGGCTTCTGCATTTCTGGAGTTGTGTATGACGAACGAGCAGCAAGCGCTTATTGAGATGCCGGTCTGGATGGTGATCCTACTGTCCCTGGTCGGCGGGATTTCCGGCGAGGCATGGCGGGCCGACAAGGCGGGGGTAAGCGGCTGGTCCCTGGTCCGCCGCTTGCTGCTTCGGTCCGGGGCCTGCGTGGTCTGCGGGCTTTCCACCATGATGTTGCTGCACGCGTCAGGCATGTCGGTCCTGGCAGCGGGAAGTATCGGATGCCTCACCGCGATGGCCGGCGCCGATGTCGCCATCGGCCTGTACGAACGCTGGGCCGCCAAGCGGTTGGGTGTGTGCGATGTGCCGCCCACGGGCGGCGGTCAGGCGTGATGCGCTGGAGGCCACGGAATACGTGGCCTGTAGGGGATCGCACCAAAATGAAGCGCAGAAAGGCCGCCGGGGACCCTGGGGGCATTCGAGGGACACGGGGCATGAAACCCGCGGGAAAGCGTTAGCGGCAGGGCTGCCAGCTTACTGAAATTCAATCTATTGAAATTGAAAGGTTTCCATTGAAAAGCCGTTGAAAAGGAGGGCTTATGACGGATCCACTGTTCCTGTCTAAAAGCGCTTTCGCGGTTCGCATCGGCAGGACGCCGAGCTACATCACCTGGCTGAAAGACAACAACCGCCTGGTGCTTTCGCCGGATGGCAAGAAGGTCGACGTGCTGGCAACCGAAGCACTGATCCTCGAAACCGCCGACCCCAGCAAGGCCGCCGTCGCGGCTCGACACCAGCAGGACCGGATCCAGCGTGACGTTTACAGTCAACTGTCCCCCATGGTCGAGCCGACTAACACGGCTGCGCCGCCGCAGCCTGCTGCCGCGAAGAGCGGGCAACCTGACTTCCAAAAGGCCCGCGCACACCGCGAGTACTACCTGGCCCAGTTGGCCGAGGCTGAGTTCCACAAGGTGCAGGGCTCGCTGGTGGACATGAAGGCGGTCACCACCGGGGCCTACAACGCCGGGCGCATGCTGCGCGACCAACTGCTCAGCATGCCCCCGCAACTGGCCCCTGAACTGGCGGCCATGACCGACCCTTGGGAGATCGAACAGCATCTCACGAAGGCGTTGCGGTTATCCCTGGAAGAGGCCGAGCGCATGTCCTCGGCCGACCTTGAACGCGATCTGACCACTACGAGTTAACCCATGCAAACGGAAAAACCTGACGGCGCCGAGGTGTACCGTGAGGCGTATTTCCGTGGGCTGCGTCCAGACCCCAGTCTGTGGGTGGACGAGTGGGCCGACGAGTACATGCGCATCCCGCGTGATACCGGCGCCGCCGAGCCAGGGAAATATCGCACTGTGCGAACGCCGTACGCTCGCGAGCCAATGCGGTGCCTGTCACCAGCGCACCCGTGCAAGCGCGTGGTCACTATGGTTGCCTCGCAGCTGATGAAAACCCAGATCGCCTTGAACTGGATCGGCGCGCTGATCCACATGGTGCCGTCGAACATCCTCACGCTGCTGCCAAGCCTGGGCCTGGCAAAGCGGGTGTCGTCGCGGATCGGCAAGACCATCAAGGCCACCCCGGTGCTGCGTGAACGTGTGGCTGCCAGCCGCTCGCGGGACTCGCGTAACACGATGGACACCAAGGAGTTCGAAGGCGGTTCGCTGTACGTCACCACCGCTGGCTCTGCAGCCAACTTGGCCGAGCTATCGGCACGCTATGTGTACGGCGATGAGATCGACCGCTGGGAGGTTGACGTAGGCGAGGAGGGTGACCCCATCGAGCTGGCGGAAACGCGGGGCAGTACTTTCGGTCGCAACGCCAAGTTCTATTTCTCCAGCTCGCCGACGATCAAGGGCGCCTCGCGCATCGACGATCTGTTCGAGGGCAGCGACCAGCGTTACTACTACGTGCCGTGTCCGACCTGCGGGCACATGCAGACCCTGGAGTGGGAACGACTGCATTACTCCCAGGACTTCAGCGTGGTGCACTACGAGTGCGCCGGGCCTGACTGCGATGTACTGATCGAGGAACACCACAAGGGCGACATGCTTGCCCGTGGCGAGTGGCGCGCCCATGCCAAGGGCGACGGTGAGACGGTCGGTTTCCACCTCAACGCGCTGTATTCGCCGTTGGGTTGGACGGGTTGGAAGTCGCTGGCGAAGCAATTCGAGAAGGCGAAAAAGGCCCAGGCCAAGGGCGACCTTGAGCCCATGCAGGTGTTCTACAACACCCGCCTGGCGAAGGTATGGGACAGCGCGCAGGAGCAAACCAAGGCCTCGGTGCTGATCGAACGGGCACGCCGGGAAGGGTTCTCCCTCGGCGCGATGCCTGCCGCCGTGATGATGATTACCGGCTCAGTCGACGTACAAGCCGACCGCCTGGAGTTCATGGCAATGGGCTGGGGCGTGGGCATGGAACGCTGGGTCATCGATCATCGGGTGATCGCGGGCGACCCCTCGGACGAACGCACTTGGGCGGTTCTGGATGAGCTGCTCAAGGAGCGCTACCGACATCCGTGCGGCGTCGGCCTTGGCATTCTCGCAGTCGCCGTTGACTCCGGTGGTCACCACACCGACGAGGTCTACCAGTTCTGCCGCGTGCGGCGCTGGCGCAACATCTTCGCGATCAAGGGCGCGAGCAAGCCCGGTAAGCCGGTGATTGCTCAGCGGCCCTCGATGGTCGATGTGACCTGGAAGGGCCAGACCGAACGCGGCGGCGCCGAGTTGTGGTTTGTCGGCACCGACACCGCGAAGGACTGGATCTACAACCGCTACCCGTTCGAATCCGGGCCAGGCGCGCTGCACTTTGCCAACGACCTGCCGGACGAGTTCTTCGCCCAGTGCGTGGCCGAGCGCAAGGTCGCCAAGTACGTGCGGGGCCACAAGCGGATCGAGTGGATCAAGGGCAAGGCCGAGCGCAACGAAGCGCTCGACCTGATGGTGTATTGCCTGGCGATGGCGCATTACCTCGGCATCAACCGGTATCAGGAACACGACTGGGACCGGGTACGGAACTCGCTGGCACAGGCCGGTTTGTTCGATGAAAAGGTGGTCACGGCCGAACGAGTCACGGTCGCCGAGCAGGCTCCCGCGACACCGCAAGTGGCGCCGCAAGCCGTCGTCCCAGCCACACAATCGCGACCGACTGCACCGACTCAACGTCGTAGCTCAACGAGTGGCTATCTCAAACGCCGATGATTTACGAAGGTAGACCAATCAGGGGACTTACAAAGCGCACGCCCATGCCGAGAATTTCTGATGCAACGGTTCTGAACGCTTCGCGGCTTTCATCTTTTGCTGCTTGGGTCAGTTTTTCACCAAGTGATAGGCCTCCTTCGACGCTTGAGGGCGTGAGCTTCAGAAGTTCCAATCCTTTAGCTGTGAGGACCGCGCTGTCCAGGAAGCTATTTTGTTTACCTGGGGTATGTATGTATCCGGCTAGGACCAGCCAATTTGCAGTTGCTTGGAAGATCTCTGCGTCATGTCCGGTGAATTTGTATTCGTTATTCGCAATAGAAATTGGTCCGCACTCAAAGTAGTCAGAGGCCATGACCCTGACAGGCAACGGAAACTTCTCATACAAACGGCCAAGGATCTGCCCTGTGTACTCATCAAACTGCTCAATGTTCGAAAGTGCCAAGTTAATTTCTCCTGAAGTAATGCAAGGCGATTGCTAACCATAACCTACGACGGCCCAGTTCTTTGTGTGTAAAGAATTTTGGCTTGGAGTTCTGTGAGTGTCGTTTACCCCAAAGCACCTCGAAGCCATCGAGCGCGCCATCGCACGCGGTGAAAAGACCGTGCGCTACAGCGACCGCACGGTGGAATACCGCTCTATCGACGAACTGCTCAAGGCCCGCGACGAGATCCGCACGTCGCTGACCAACGCTGCCGGGCCACGCTCTCGCGTGATCCGGCTCACCCACGGAGGCAAGGGACTCTAATGGCCCGACATTATCCGACGCTCACCCGTAATGGATTCTTGCTGCCGTCGAACATCAAGGCCAGTTACGAAGGCGCCGGGGAGGGCCGTCGCTCGGCCAGTTGGGAAGCCACCGACAACGGCATCAACAGCATCAACACCCCGGCCTTGCGCAACCTGCGGGCGCGTTCACGGGCGGCGGTACGCAATGACCCTTACGCGTTCAATGTCATCGACAAGCGTGTCAGCAACCTGATCGGTACCGGCATCACGCCCAGGCCGACCACGGACGATGCGGCGCTGCGCAAACTCAAACAGCAGCTGTGGGATGACTGGGTGGACGAGGCCGACGCCGACGAGCTGACTGACTTCTACGGCATGCAGGCCCTGGTGGCGCGCACTGTTGAAACGGCCGGTGAGTGCTTTGTACGGCTCAGGCCGCGCAGCCCGAATGAAGGTTTGGCGGTGCCGCTGCAGCTGCAGGCGCTGGCCCCTGAGTTTGTCCCCCACGACAAGTTCGAGACCGCCAAAAACGGCAACGTGATCCGCGCCGGGATCGAATTCAACCCGGCCGGTAAGCGTGTGGCGTATTGGATGTACCTGTCACACCCACGGGATTCGTCGTCGTTGAACGCAGGCTACAACCAACTGGTGCGTGTGCCGGCGGCGCAGGTGCTGCATATCTTTGAACCGATGGAGCCGGGGCAGTTGCGCGGGGTGCCGCGTCTGGCACCGGTGTTGAAGCGTCTGCGCAGCCTGGATAACTACGATGACGCGGTGCTGTTCCGTCAGGAAGTAGCGAACTTGTTTGCCGGTTTCATCAAGCGGCCATCACCGGAGATGGGGCAACAACCGCGTGACCCTGTCACGGGGCAACTCCTGACCACCGACCGCGACGGCTTCACGCCGATGGTCGCCCTGGAGCCCGGCACCATGCAGGAGCTGGGGCCAGGTGAAGAGGTGGAGTTCTCCAAGCCACCGGACGCCGGCAACAACTACCCCGACTTTATGCGTCAGCAGCTGATGGCTGCGGCGGCGGGTTCGGGCACGCCGTACGAGATCCTCACTGGCGACATGCGGGAGGTCAACGACCGGGCGCTGCGGGTCGTGCTCAACGAGTTCCGGCGGCGCCTGGAGCAGCTGCAGTTCAGTGTGTATGTGCACCAGCTGTGCCGCCCGGTGCGGGCGGCCTGGATGGACATGGCGGTGTTGTCCGGCGCGCTGGTGCTGGAGGACTACGCGCAACGCCGTCGCGAATACCTGCGCACGCGTTGGGTGCCGCAAGGCTGGGCCTACATTCAGCCGGTGCAGGACGTACAGGCGCGGCGGATGGAAGTGCAGGCGGGCTTTGCCTCGCGCAGCGAGATGGTGCTGCGCACCGGCTACGACGCGGAAACGGTCGATACGGAAAACGCTGCCGATCTCGTCAGGGCTACGGGCCTTGGCCTCAACTACACGACTCTTGAAGCCATCGAGGTGATCGATGACAAGGAACAACCATGAGCAAAAAAACCAAGCCCCGCGTTTATGACAAGGCGGGCAAACAGGTAAAGGTCGCCGATAAAAGCTGGTACACCTTCCAGGCCAGCGGCGAAGCCGAACAGCGCAGCATCGAGATCTTCGTCTATGGCGAGATCGGCGCCTGGGGCGTCACCGCCAATCAGTTCGTGCAGGATCTGCGCGCCATGGATGATGGTGCGTCACCAGTGATCGTCGCGTTCAACAGTATCGGCGGTGACCTGTTCGATGGCCTAGCGATCCACAACGCGCTGTCGCGCTTGGGCGAGCGCTGTACCGGGCGCATTGATGCGCTGGCAGCCAGCGCGGCCAGTGTCGCGGTGTGCGGCGCTCACCGGGTGGTGATCGCGGCCAACGCCATGTTGATGATCCACAACCCCTACACCTTCACTGGCGGCGACGCCGAGGATTTCCGCCGCGTCGCGGATGTGCTGGACCAGACCTTGGAAGCGATCATCGCAGCCTACAAAGCCAAGGCGCCGGACATCGACGAAGCCGAGCTACGGCGCATGGTCAACGCGGAAACCTGGCTCACCGCCAATGAAGCGGTGGCGTTGGGACTGGCTGATGAAGTGGGTGACGGCCTCAAGGTTAGCGCCTGCCTCGGCCAAGGCAGCGTGCTGCAGCGTTTCCAACATGCCCCGCCTGAGTTGCTCGCCCAGCTGGATGAAGAGCCTGATGTCGAACCGAAAGAGCCAGATATTCACCCTGATCCGGCTCCTGTACTGGACGCCGCCGGATTGGCACTGCTGGTCACCAAGAGTTGTGCGGCGGCAGGCATCAGCAACCTGATAGAGCCGCTTCTTGCTACCACCAAGCTGGAGAGCGAAGCGGTAGTCACGGCGGCGCTGACCAGGGCTAAAACGCTTCACGGCCTTTGCGTTGCTGCACGGCTACCCGAGCTGACTGGCGAGTTCATCGCAGCTGGCCTGGATGAAGCTGCGGTCAGGGCGCGCCTGTTCGACAAGCTGGTGAGCAGTGGCGGCGGCTTTGAAATCAACAACAGCCTGCCGCTGGACAATGACCCCGAACCCACGGTCAAGGCCAAGCAGGTCGACACCCAAGCAATCTGGAGCAGTCGTCAGGCAGCTCAGAACGGAACCTCGAAAGGAGCAAGAGCATGAAAACCGAATCGATGCACGCGGGCGAGTTCCTGCTGTCCGAAGGCGCTGGCAACATTTCTCGCGAAGCGATCAACGTCGCGGCTGGTGCAGCGCTGGAGCCGGGCCAGATTCTGGGCCTGATCACCGCCACCAGCGAATTTGCGCCGTATCAGCCAACCGCTGAGGACGGTACCGAAAACGCCGTCGCGATCCTCTACGGCCCGCTGGGCGAGTCCGATGTTCCTCGTCGCGGTCGCGCTGTCGTGCGATTGGCGGAGGTCAGCGAAGCCCATCTGACCGGCCTCGACCCGGCCGCCGAAAAGGCCCTGGCGTCCCATTTCGTGATCGTCCGCTAAGACGTTCACCCCACTTATCCATCCCGCCGCGTGCGGGATTTTTCGTTTCTGGAGAGTACCCCATGGCCGATATCGCCATTTTTGAAGACGATGCGTTCAGCGTCTCCTCGCTGACCGCTGCGATCAACGAACAAGAATACCTGCCGGGCCGCATCAGCAGCCTGGGTCTGTTTCGCGAAGAGGGCATCAGTACCCTGACTGTGCAGATCGAGAAGGACGGCGACACTCTGGCCCTGGTGCCATCTGGTGAGCGCGGCACTTCGGGTCTGGTGGTTGGTGGGACCAAACGTACGCTGATCCCATTCAACACCGTACACCTGCCGGAGCGCTTCACTATCAAGGCCGATGAAATCCAGGGTATTCGCGCCTTCGGCACCCGCAGCGAATTGCAGGCTGTGCAGGACGTGGTCAACAAGCGCCTGGCGAAGGCGCGGCGACAGTTGGATGCCACCCACGAATTCCAGCGCATGGGCGCGTTGAACGGCCAGGTGCTGGACGCCGATGGCAAGACTGTCCTGCTGGATATCTACAAGTCCTTCGGCGTGAATCGCCAGAAGCTGCAGATGGGTTTGAACAGCCCAGATACCGAACTGCGGGTCAAATGCGGTGAAGCGCTGGATATGCAGGAGGAAGCCCTCGGCAGTGTCACCAGCAGCGGTTCTCGCGGTTTGTGCGGCAAGAACTTCTGGAACAAGCTCATTGTTCATAAGTCGGTGAAAGAGACCTACCTCAACACGATGCAGGCCGCGTCTCTGCGTGGCGATGCCCGTGAAAGCTTCGAGTTCGGCGGGATCGTTTGGGAGCGTTATCGCGGCAAGGTGGCCGGCGTTGCGTTCGTCCACGACGACAAGGCGCTGCTGATCCCCGAGGGCGTACCGGATCTGTACATCTCGTCCTTCGCACCGGCTGACTACATGGAAACGGTCAATACCCAGGGCATCCCGTACTACAGCAAGATCGAACCGCTGCCGTTCAACAAGGGGGTGGCCGGCGAAGCGCAGTCAAACCCACTGCACCTGTGCACACGGCCTCGGGCGCAGATCCTGCTGGAGATGTGACCGTGGCCTTCCGCGACCTGATCGATGACATCGACGACGTGGTCTTCGAGACCTTGGGCGACAGTGCCCAGATCGAAGGCCGCGCCGAACCGGTGTTGGGCATGTTCTCGGCACCCTGGAAGCAACCCGCGTTCGGCAAGGTCCACTCCGCCATACGCGAGCCTCGCTTTGAAATCCGCGTGAAGGATTCGGAAGGCCTCAGCAAAGGACTGCGGGTCACGGTCGACGTACCGGTTTTGGATGGTGGTGGCGAGTACGACCTGCTGCAGTTGGAGCCCAACGGTAATGGCCTGGTGGCCCTGATCTTGAGGAAGCGTCCATGAGCGTCGGCAGCCACGTACAGCAAACCCGCGACAGCGGCATGATCAACATCCAGCCATCGGCGGTGCATTCCCAGGCCCTGCGTGAGTTCGGCCAGTTGGTCCCCAAGGCAGCCGCAGCAGCTCAACGCCGTGCGATCAACAAGACGTTGGGCTGGCTGCGCACTCACATCGCCCGGTCCGTGGGCAAGCAGGAGCGCATCGCCATCGGCGCCGTCCGGCAACGCCTTCGGGCTTATCCGGTCAGCGGCGGGGCGATGCGCGGCAAGTTGTGGTTCGGGGTCAACGCCATTGAGGCCAGTCGGATCGGGAAGTCTCGGCAAACCCGCGCCGGTGTTTCGGTGGCGGGGCGGCGGTACCAGGGTGCGTTCTTCAAGCAGGTTTACGGCAGCGGTCCAGACATCTGGATCCGCACGTCGAGCAAGCACTTCAACGCCACGGATTATCCCGGTAGCACTCAGGGCCGACGCAGCTCTGGCTTCATCGCGGAAAGCGACAACCGTTTCCCGCTGGCGAAAGCCAAGGTCTCGCTGGACCAGGTGCGACCGCACTTCGACAGCTGGGTCAAACGCGCCGATGAACGTTTGCTGGAGATCCTCAAGCAAGAACTCAACTTTGAACTGCAGAAGTACCTCAAGGGGAGCGCCCGTGTCTGATCAACCTTTCAGCCTCGATCAGTTGTATACGGCCGTCGAGAAACACCTGCAGGAGCATCTGCCGGGAATTCAGGGTGTGTCATTCTGGCCGGATCTGTCGACAGCGACCAGCATTCCCACGCCCGTGGTGCTGCTGGAAATGGCAGAGATGGAACCGGCACCGGATATCGGCACCGGTGAAACTTCGCTCACCTGCAAGTTCGAGGCGCGCATCATCGTCGACTCGATCAGCACGGACCCGCAACGGCAGGCTGTGCAGCTGGCGTCTCAATTGGCGGTACTGCTGCGCGGGCAAAGCTGGGGCTTGGCGGTCGACTGCGCCGAATTCGTGCGCTCCACCCAGGACTGGACCAAGCCCGAACTGGACGGCTATTTCGTCTGGCTGGTGGAGTGGGATCAGACGGTTTACCTGGGCGCCGAAGAATGGCCGTGGCCGGATGAACCACCAGGTTCGCTGGTCATCGATCTGGGGCCAGACGTTGGCCCGATTAATCCGGGAGAGCTGCAATGAGTTACGCCGTTGCCCAGCATGACCGGATGATCGCCTCGACGGTGATGCCCTGCGTCGTGGTGGCGGTGGATCTGACCACCGCCATGGTGCGCGTGCAGTCGGGTGACTGGACCAGCGCGTGGGTGCGTTGGCATAGCCAGGCGGCTGGCAAGGCGCGCCACTGGCGGGTGCCGAGCCTGGGCGAGCAGGGCGCATTGATCAGTCCCAGCGGCGAGCCGGCGATGGGCACGTTTATCCCCGGTCTGTACGGCAATGCCGGTGCGCAACCGGACAATCGCGACCACGTCGAAGTTTGGCGTTTCGATGATGGCGGTTCGCTGGTCTACGACTGGGAAGCCAGCAGCTACACCATCGATCTGCCAGCGGGCAACGTCACGATCAAGGTCGGTGCGTCGGTCTGGGAAATGACGTCGGAAAGCATTCGGTTGGTGTCGGGCGCGATTGACCTGGTAGGCACGGTCACCATTGACGGCCCGCTGAGTACGACTGGCGACATCAACAGTGCCGGCAAGGTCATCGATGTCGGCGGCAACACGCCCAACCACAAACACTGATTCCGGCCCGCCTAGTGCGGGTTTTTCGTTTTAGGAGCATCCACTGATGAGCAAGAACAAATCCGACAGCCAGGACGATATTGGGCCTCGTCGCGTGTTTCGCGACACGCTCTACACCTCACGCACGCTGATCCTTCCCGATGGCAGCGCCCTGGCCGTGACCAAGGCAAGCGTGACAGCCACTACCGAGGAGCAATTCGCCTTCCTCAAGACCCATCCGGAACTGGTGCAGGAGTAGTCCCGATGATCGGAATGGATCGCCGCACCGGCCAACCGTTGTCCGGGCTCGACCATCTCCGGCAGTCCATCGGGGACATTCTCTCCACGCCGATTGGCAGTCGGCGGATGCGACCAGAGTACGGCAGCCAGGTCCGCCGCTTCGTCGATCTGCCGGTTAACGCTGGTTGGAAGAGTGCGGTACAGGCCGAGGTGGCTCGTTCGCTGGGGCGCTGGGAGCCGCGGCTAAAGCTCGAACAGGTGCAGGTCGTTGCCATGGTCAGCGGGCGCATCGACTTCAAATTAACCGGTGAATACCAGGGCGAACGCCTGCTGCTGGAGGTGTCGGCATGAGCACAGTGGATTTATCGGCACTGCCAGCGCCGCAGGTGCTGGAGGCCCTGGACTACGAAGCGCTGTACGAAGAGGGGCTTGCGGCGTTTCGCGGGTACATGGGAGACAACTGGTCGGCAGCGCTGGAGAGCGACCCGGTGGTCAAGCTGGTAGAGCTGGCGGCGTACGGCAAGATGCAGAATCGGGCACGTGTCAACGATGCGGCCAAGGCGCTGATGTTGGCCTACGCCGAAAAGGAAGATCTTGATCAGCTCGCGGCCAACGTCAAACTCCAGCGCCTGGTGATTCAACCGGCCAACCTGCTGGCGGTGCCGCCGGTAGAGGAGGTCAAGGAGTCGGACGACGCCCTGCGTGAACGTATCCAGATGGTCTACGAAGGGCTGACCACTGCTGGCCCGCGCAACAGCTACATCTTCCATGCGCGCAACGCCTCGGCGCTGGTAGCGGACGCCTCGGCAGAAAGCCCGTCGCCGGCCGTTGTGGTAGTAACCGTGCTGAGCCTTACCGGTAGCGGCCTGGCCGATCAGCCTTTGCTTGACGCGGTACACGCCAAACTCAGCGACGATGACGTCCGCCCGGTGGGCGACCGCCTCATCGTGCAGAGTGCCGAGATCCTCAACTACCGGATTGATGCCGTGTTGCACATGCAAGGCGCCGGCCCGGAAAACGACGCGATCCTGGCCGAAGCCACCAAGCGCCTCGCGTCCTGGATCAATCCACGCAAGCGCCTGGCGCTGGAGGTAGCTCAGTCCGGTGTCGATGCCCAACTGCACATCAGCGGCGTCGGCCGGGTCGAGCTGCGTGACTGGGTCGACCTGAAACCCACCAAAGCCCAAGCGGCGTATTGCACGGGTTTTAGCGTCGTCCTTGGGGGGTCGAAATGACCAGCTTGCTTCCCCTGAACAGCACGCAACTGGAGCGCGCCATTGAGGCCGCCCTAGCCGAGAAAACCAAGATCCCATTGCGCGACCTCTACAACCCTGACACCTGCCCGGCGCATTTGCTGCCATGGCTGGCCTGGACCTGGTCGGTCGACCGCTGGGACAACAAATGGTCGGAAGCCGTCAAGCGTTCAGCCATCCGCTCCGCGTTCTACGTGCATGCGCACAAGGGCACCATCGGCGCCCTGCGACGTGTAGTCGAGCCCCTCGGTTACCTGATCGAGGTGCTGGAGTGGTGGCAGACCACGCCCAAGGGCATACCCGGCACCTTCGCGTTGAAGGTCGGCGTGCTGGATACCGGCATAACCGAAGAGATGTACCTGGAGCTGGAGCGCCTGATTGACGACGCCAAGCCCGTCAGCAGGCCGCTGACCGGCCTGGCGATCAGCCTGGAAACCCAAGGCGCCATACACATCGGTGTCGCCCTCTACGAAGGCGACGTAATCGACGTCTACCCACCTGTGCAGCGTGACATCGAAGTCACGAGCTACATCGGCGTGGTTGGGCGCGAACACAGCATAGACACTCTGGACGTTTACCCATGATTGATCGCAACTCGCAATTTATGGCGATCCTCACCAACGTGGGGGCCGCGAAGCTGGCGAATGCCAATGCACTGGGCATTTCCTGGAACCTCACTGCGCTTGGGGTTGGGGATGCGAATGGCACTGACCCGATCCCCAGCGCGACCCAGACCAAGCTGATCAACGAACAACGTCGGGCACCGCTGAATCAGCTGCGCGTTGACCCGGTGAATTCGGCGGTGATCATTGCCGAGCAAGTGATTCCGGCCGATGTCGGGGGATGGTGGATTCGCGAGATCGGTTTATACGATTCGGACGGCGACCTGGTCGCGGTATCGAACTGCGCGCCCAGCTTTAAGCCGGCGCTGGACCAGGGGTCAGGCCGCACGCAGATCGTGCGGATGAACTTCATTGTTTCCAGCACCAACAATATCGTGCTGAAGATAGACCCTGCCGTAGTCCTCGCTACTCGCGAGTACGTTGACCTCAAGGTGATTGACGAGCTTGGCAAGTTGGATAACAAACAGTCCGTGGTCGCGGCTAGCATTGCCGATATCGCTCTCAGCGGCACGCAGGTGCTTGACGGTGTTCCTGTTGAGCCGGGCTGGCGTGTGTTGGTCAGGAAGCAGGCACAAGCGAACCTTAACGGTATCTACATTGTGGCTAGCGGTGCCTGGTCGCGTGCGCCTGACGCGGATAGCAGTGCGAAGGTAACCTCGGCACTGACCGTCGCTGTGGAGCGTGGAAACGTTTATGCGGATACGGTGTGGACGCTGACCAACGACACAGCCATCGTGCTGGGCGTCACCGCTCTGAATTTCGAGTTGCTTTCCGCAACAGCAAAAGAAGGGGTTGGTACCTATCGAAGTGTTACGGTTGATAAATTTGGCCGCGTGCTGGCGGGCACTTCTCCAACCACGCTGGCTGAATACGAAATTGTGCCTGCCAGTCAAAAGGACGCGGAAGCAGATGCGGATTTTGATAATTCCAAGCCAGCGACGATCCTTCGGATTTTTCAGTTCTTTAAGAAACACATTGTTGAAGCCACAGAGTCCACCTCCGGCATCCAAGCTAACGCAACGGACGAAGATGTGGCGCAAGGAACAACTGACGCAAGGACAGTTACACCGTTGAAGCTTGCCCGTCGCTTGAAGAAGTTGTTAGTTCAAGCAACTGAGGCAGCGCTGGGTTTAGCCAGAGTCGCAACGCAGCTACAGGTGAACGCGGGTTTGGATGACGAAAGCTTTGTTACTCCAAAAAAAATGCGAGCGGGGTGCCAGCTTCTTATTGCACCGAACGGTTACGTTTTCTTCCCTTCTTGGTTAGGTGGGTGGGTTTTGATGTGGGGGAGTAGGCTGTTTTCCTCGGGAGCGGCCTCTGCTTTTACCGTACCTTTTCCCACTGAGGCTTATATCGCAGGAGCTTGGCCTAACTCGATTGTTGGCGGCAATGTCAGCTCTGCCGCCGCTAACGTCCAGTCGCTAGGGCGAGAGTCGATGATCATTAGCTATACGGCAACGAACGGTCCGTACAACTTTTTCTGGATTGCGCTGGGGCGTTGACATGGCTAAAAAATACGCAGTTTTCTCTGATGCTGGTGTCCTCAAAAGCCTGTTGATTCATGGCGTTCATGACATCCCCAAACGTGCAATAGAGATCAATGAAGAACAATGGCAGCAAGTTAATGCTTTCGTTGACTCCATCTGGACATGGACGCCCAAGGACGGTCTTCAGAAATCGGATAGAGAGGTGAATCACTCTCAGCGTATTTCAGCTGCACGTTTTCGTTACGAAACGGCCGGTATTCGATTTGGAGATATAGCCATCGACACCGGACGTGACGGTCAAATTCTGATTACTGGTGCCGCTCTATCTGCAGTCGTTGACCCTACCTATCGCTGCACCTGGAAGGCGTTGAATGGTCCTGTTGAGCTAAATGCTCAGCAACTCATAGATATCGCAGCAGCGGTTCGAACCCACGTCCAAGCGTGTTTTGACCGAGAGAATCAGCTATTGGAGGCTTTAGCCGAAGGTAGCTATGCGGAAGACATGCTGACCCAGGGCTGGCCTACCTGAAAGCGATTTCACAGATTGCACTGACATTCACCCTCGGCCAAAAGGCTCTTTAAAGCATTTTCCGCCCCCCCCCCCAACACAAACCTCGCCCTGGCGGGGTTTTGTTGTTTCTGGAGTTCAACTATGAGTAATGCAGGTGGATTTTTTCACGGCGTCACGGTGACCAACGTCGACACCGGCACGCGGCCTATCGCTGTGCCGTCGTCTTCCATCATCGGGCTTTGCGACACCTTCACCCCTGGCCCCGCTGCCAGTGCCTTGCCCAATCAACTGCTGCTGATCACCCGCGAAAGCGAAGCCATCGCCGCCTGGGGCGCAGATGCTGCGATCACCAAGGCGATCAAGGCTATCTACGTTCGCTCCAAGGCGGTGATCGTTGCCTGTGGTGTGGAGAAGCTGGCAGACGCTGCAGCGCAAACCTCGGCCATCATCGGCGGCGTGTTGGCAAACGGCACCCGTACCGGCATGCAGGCGCTGCTGGATGGCAAGAGCCGCTTCAACGCTCAGCCGCGTTTGCTGGCCGCGCCCAAGCACACCGCGACCTTGCCCGCCGCTACGGCGCTGGTGGCTTTGAGCGAAAAACTACGTGCCCTCGCCATCATCGACGGGCCCAACACCACCGACGAAGCCGCGATGGAATACCGCGAAAACTTCGGCAGTAAGCGCGTATTCCTGGTCGACCCTGGTGTGCAGTATTGGGACACCGCACTCAGTGCCACTGTCGATGCACCGAGTTCCGCCTGGGTCGCCGGGCTCTTCGCCTGGACCGATTCGGAATACGGCTTCTGGGCCTCGCCGTCGAACAAAGAGTTTGTCGGCGTCACCGGCACCTGCCGTCCCATAGAGTTCTTGGATGGCGACGAAACCTGCCGCGCCAACCTGCTCAACAACGCGCAGATCACCACGATCATCCGCGATGACGGCTACCGCCTGTGGGGCAATCGCACCTGTTCCAGCGATCCGAAGTGGGCGTTTGTCACCCGTGTGCGGACCATGGACATCGTCATGGACGCGATCCTCTACGGCCACAAATGGGCGGTGGACCGCTCAATCACCAAGACCTATGTCAGCGACGTGACCGAGGGCCTCGCGAACTTCATGCGTGATCTGAAGAACCAGGGCGCGGTGATCAACTTCGAGGTGTTCGCCGATCCGGTGCTGAACACGGCCAGCCAGCTGGAGCAGGGCAAGGTGTACTGGAACATCCGCTTCACCGACGTGCCACCGGCAGAAAACCCTAACTTCCGGGTCGAGGTCACCAACCAGTGGCTGACCGAAGTCCTCGACACCAACACTTAAGGAGAACGCCCGATGGTTCCGCAAACTCTCTACAACATGAACGCCCATATCGATGGCGTCAGCTTTGCCGGGGATATCACCAGCTTCACGCTACCCAAGATGACCCTGAAAACCGAGGAGCATCGCGCAGGGGGCATGGATGCCCCGGTGGAGATGGATCAGGGCATGGAAAAACTTGAGGCCAGTTTCGCCGGTAAAGGCGTGCGCCCTGAGGCCATGAAGTTTTACGGCCTGGCCGATCAGACTGCATTCAACGCAGTGTTCCGTGGTTCCTTCAAGGGCCAGAAAGGCGCGACCACGGGTGTTGTCGCCACTGTCAGAGGCATGCTCAAAGAGGTAGATCCTGGCGATTGGAAGGCCGGTGAAGCTGCCGAGTTCAAGTACGCCGTGGCCTGCAGCTACTACAAGCTGGAGGTCGCGGGCCGGGTAATGTTCGAAATCGATCCAATCAACTGCGTCCGGGTTATCAACGGTGTCGATCAACTCGCCAGCGTCCGCCGCGACCTGGGTATGTAAGGAAGCCTTTCATCATGAGCACACTGAAAAAACTGCCTACCTGGCTGACCGTCACCGCCGAGAGCGCCGCCATTACGCTGTCTCGGTCGAGCGAGATTAACGGCGTGATGGTCGACCGCCTGACCCTGCGCTCTCCTACCGTGCGCGAAGTGCGCGCCGCCAATGCCACCAGTGGCGGCGATGACGAACTGCGCGAGATGCACCTGTTCGCCTCGCTCTCCGAAGCCGGCACCAAGGATCTGGAGGGGCTCAAACTGACGGATTACCAGCGGTTGCAGGCCGCCTATTTTCGCCTGGTGCAGGACGACGGGATTTAGCGCCGAACTGCAGAAGAAGGTCGCGAAACGCTTGGCTGTGGAATTCTCTTTTTCAGCTAGCGAAGTCGAGACCATGCCCTTTTCCACGATGATCTGGTGGCTCACGGACTGAGCCCCGCATCCCGGCCCGGAGTAATCCCATGGCAAATAACCTGTCGCTCGGCCTGGTTATCGGCGGCGTCGTCAGCTCCACGGTAGGCGCGGCCTTCAAGGATGTTGAAGGCCGCATCAAAAAGCTTGGCGAAACTGGCACCAAAGCCCGCGTACTGCAAAGCACCATCGGCGACACCATCCGCCTGCGGGACGAATGGAAAAAGGCCCACGATACCGGTGCCGCCTCGGCTGGTGACCTGCTGAAAAAGCTGGAGGGTAACCTCAAAACCTTGAGAGAGCAGGGCATTGAAGTCGGCAAACTGCGCAAGGAATACCAAGCCCTCGGCCAGGTAGCGCGGGGCGCCGAACTCAAGGCGCTGGGTCATGCGCAGATCCAGCAGGGTAAAGAGGGGATGAAGAGTTCCCTCGGCAAAGCGGCGGCGCTTACCGCATCGTTAGCGATTCCGACCAAGGTCTCCGGCGATTACCAGGCGCAGGTCCGCCAGATGTCGTTATGGGCCCACACTGCCGGTACCGGCGATGAGGCCGAGCTGGCGGCGAGCATCAGCAAAGTCGCGGCAGAGAAGGGCATGAGCCAGCAACTGCTGGCGAAGTCGGTCGGTGCGTTGATCGAAAAAGGTGTTGATTGGGACGTGGCCACCGCCTATGCCGGGCAGATCGCCGACCTGATCGACGGCCAGGGTATGGAGCCTGAAACCATCGCGACCCTGATCAACTCCTTCAAAGAGGCCGGGGTCAAGCAAGGCGACATGGCAGCGATGCTGGGCCAGGTTGCAGCGGCTGGAGATATCGGCGCATTTGGGCCGAAGGAAATGGCGCGGTACCTGCCGGCGATGCTCGGCAACATCAAGCGCCTCGGCATGGAAGGGCCTGAGGCCGTGCGTTTCCTGGGAGCAAGCCTGCAGTCGCAGTTCTCGCAAACCCAGGACGCGGCGGCAGCGGCGACCAACATGAACAACTTGCTCAACGCCGTGATCAGCAGCACCAGCCAGGAACGGTTTGCCAAGGAAGGCTACGACCTGGCCGGCTCAATCCTCGCCGCGACCAAAAGCGGCAAGGCGGCGAACCCGGTCGATGCGTTCATCATGCTCAGCGAGCAGTTGATCAGAAAGCAGGACCCCGCTAAAGCCAAGAAAATCGAGGCGCTCAAGGCCAAGATCAAGGCGTCGGCGGATGGCAGTGCCGAGGAAGAGCAGGCCATGATCGCCCTGACTGAGGCTGCCGGGCTGGCGAACATCGTCAGCGATCAGAGCGCCAGTGCGGGTTTGCTCGCGCAGATCAAATACGGCGACAAGATCAAGGCTGATATGGCGACGATCAAGGATACGGATGGCAAGGCCAAGATTGAGGCGGATGCGGCGAAGGCGCGTGAGACGTCCAACCGGAAGTGGGCAAGCGCGACGGCTGGCATTGAATCGTCGATGACGCGTATTGGCGATGCGGTGCGGCCGCTGACTGACCTGGCTGCGGATGGATTGGCGAAGGTGGCGTACGGGCTGGGGGAGTTGGCTGGGAAGTTTCCAACTGTCATCAGCGGGGCGACGGTATTGGCGGCCGGTGTTGTCGGCCTGGGTGCTGCGATCAACGCGATCAAGATTGGCAAAGGTTTGCTCAATGTTGGGCGTGGCTCTTTGATGGGCAACCCGAACGTGATCCAGCGGGTGTTCGTCACCAACCCTTCCAGCGGTGCGGGTGGGGTGGATGTCGGCGATGGAAAGCGTCGCCGTGGCAAGGGCAAACGTTGTCGCGGTGGTCGAGGATCTATCCCTAGTCTGGCTTCAGCACCCCCGGCCGCAGCTGCTGCCAGTCGATTTGCACCTAAGGCCATGATGGGCAAGGGCCTCGGGTTCGCCAAGGTTGGCGCTCCCATGGCGCTGATTGAGGCAGGGTTGATTGCGGCCGATACCTATCAAAACGCGGAGACTCGCGACGAAAAAGCCGAAGGCTATGGCAACGCCGCCGGTACTTTGGCCGGCACGCTGGCCGGTGCTGCAGCGGGTGCCGCGATTGGTTCTGTGGTACCGGTGATCGGCACCGTCGTCGGCGGGCTGATTGGCGGGTTTCTCGGTAGCTGGGGCGGCGGCGAGCTGGGCAGTGCAGTGGGCAAGGCTGCATTCGGTGAGCCGGACAAGCCGATAGAACGCCTGGCCCAGCCCTCGCCGTTGCTGCTGCCGAAGCCCGCCGGGCCAGGTATTTCACGGTTTACTCAGTTGGCCCCGACCCCGGCTACAGGCCCATTGATGGGGGACGTTGCCCGTTCGTTGGCGACTGCTCCATCAGCCGCAGCAGTGCCTGCACTGCTCAGCGCCAGCGCCGCCGCGAAGCCGGAACCCGCTCGCGTTGAGCAGGCCTGGACGTTCGCCCCAACCATGCCGGTGACGGTGCAGGGTGACGTCAAGGACCCACGGCAATTGGCTCAGGAAATGATGCCGTACATGCGTCAGCTGTTTGAGGAGTTCAGCCGGGAGCAGGCGAGGCGCAACCTGTTCGATGCCCCCCACGTTTAAGGAGTTGTCATGGCTTACATGGAGCAGCTGCAATCCGGCTTCACATCCCTGGTCCAGGCAGGAGAGGCCGGGCGGCATAGCATCGACGATATGATCGGCCCGGTGAACGGTGCCATTGGTGAAATCACAGGGGCAGCTGATGAGCTGTCGAGCATTCCAGGCGTACCACCCGCTGTAGGGGAAAAGCTGCAACGGGTGATGCGTGGTATCAATGCGGCGCAATACAAGGTTGGCACTGTTTTGTCGACCTACAGCAAAGCAACGCGCGCGATGTCGGCGATTGATGAACGTGTGGGCACTTTGAAGGAACAAGCCGCTCGGGCCAGCACGGCAATCAACCAGATCGCGGGCAAGGTCAGCCCGCGCCTGGCGAATATCTTGCCCACCAGCGCCTTGGCACCGAGTGCAACGCCCATGGCGGAAGCGGTCAAACCGTTTCCCCACTTGCTGATCCTGCAGCCGCTGCAAGCCAATGCCCAGCCTTTCTACTTCAACTTGGACACGGCGGCCTTCGACGAACTACGCCGGCAAACACAATTCCGCTGGGCCTCACAAGAGCGCCTCAGTCGTCGGCCAGCACAGCAGGCTGTGGGTATCGGCGAGGATAAGCTCAGCCTCAAGGGCGCAATTTTCCCCGCCTTCAAGGGAGGCCTCAAGCAGCTCGACACTCTGCGCTCCATCGGCGGGCAACTGTTGCCGTTGAACCTCACTACGGGGTACGGCGTTGTCCTCGGCACTTGGTGCCTGGGCAGCGTAGAGGAAGAGCAGGGCGCGCTGCTGGCCGGCGGGATCCCGCGCAAGCAAACCTTTAGTTTGGAGTTCACGCGCTATGGCGATGATATGCAGAACGTCTGACGGCGACCTGCTCGATACCTTGTGTTACCAGCATTACGGCCACCTCAATGGCACGGTCGAGGCGGTGCTGGCGGCCAATCGGTTGTTAGCGGATGAACCACAACCGTTGCGCACCGGGCTGCTAATAACCTTCCCTGACATTGAACAAAAGGCGGTCGAACAGGTGCAGCTGTGGGATTGAATTTCGAGGACCAATCATGAAGCCAATCTTTCGAATTGTCGCTGATGGCAACGACATCACAGCCTTAATCAACGACCGTCTGCTGTTACTGCGCACGCTCGACAAACCTGGTATGGAGTCGGACGAGTTCGAATTACGTATTGATGACCGTGACGGCGCCGTCGCGCTCCCCAAGAAGGGCGCCGGGATCGAGATCTATCTTGGCTACGACAGCAAAGCGCTGGCACGTCTTGGGCGTTACACCGTGGATGACATCGAGGTCTCCGGTCCGCCGGATACCCTGGTCATTCGCGGTAAGGCCAGCGACATGCGCGGCAGTGGCAAGACCACCCGCAGCAGCAGTTGGGAAAATGTGCCGCTGTCCAAGATCGTCAGTGATATTGCCGCACGTAATGGATGGAAGCCTGAATGCCCAGTAGCAACTGTAGTTCCTCGGGCCGATCAGATGAACGAGTCTGACTATAACTTCATCACCCGGCTCGCCAAGGATCACGACTGTACCGCCAAGGTGGCCGACAGCAAGCTGCTGGTACTGCCACGTCAGAGTGGGCAGACCGCCAGTGGCAAGAATTTGCCAGCGATCGCCATCCGACGCAGTGACGTCAGCCGCTGGCAATTCCGCTTTACCGATCGCACCACTCAAAAGGCAGTCAAAGCCAGGTATCAGGACAAGAAAACCGGAGAGCTGGTGAACCTGACTCTGGACAACGATGACGCACCTGTAGGGTTGCCCCCGGTGCATACCGACCGACATATCCATCCCAACAAATCCGCCGCTGAGCAGGCAGCCAAAGCCCGGCTCGCCGCATTCAATCGCTCGACCGCTGAGGTACGTTTGGAGATGCTAGGGCGTACAGATCTCTATGCTGAACGACAGGTCAATGCGCAGGGCTTCAAGAAAGGGCTGGACGGGGAGTTCCTAGTGGACTCGGTAGAGCAAGTGTTCACCCAGTCTGGCTGGAGCACCACAGTGGAGTGCAACGCAGGTAAGAAGGGCAAGGCTAAGGCTGCGAGCAAGAAAAAGAAAAAGCCAAAAGAAGTCAAAGTGATGGAGCTTTGATGAGTGCGAGGCTCAATTAGAGAGAAATCCTGTAATATCTCGCCCGCGACGAGTTTGGGAGTCAGCTGTCACCCCCAAAATATCAAGTCATATGCCTCGTGAAAAGACAGTCATCGGATAGCGAATAATGGATTTTAGAAAAGATATAAATGGTTTAAGAGCGCTAGCTGTACTGGCTGTTGTTATTTACCACTTCAATGCGTTATGGCTGCCGGGCGGGTTTGCTGGGGTAGATGTGTTCTTTGTTATCTCCGGCTATTTGATGACGGCGATTATTTGCCGTGGGTTGAGTGGCGATGATTTCAGTTTGATTCGTTTCTATATTGCGCGGGCTAAGCGGATCATTCCTGTCCTAGCTGTTATGTGTTTTGCGTTAATGGTGTTTGGTTGGTTTAACTTGTTAGCGACCGAATACAAGCAAATGGCGCAGCATGTTTATAGTAGTCTTGGGTTTTACTCGAATACTGTTTATCTGAAGGAGGTAGGGTATTTTGCCGCAAGCACTAACGAGAATTGGCTGCTTCACACCTGGTCGCTTTCTGTTGAGTGGCAGTTCTATATTATCTATCCAATTGTGCTACTGGTCCTGAGGAAAGTATTTGGACTTAGGGCTATCCGTTGGTTTGTGCTGGCGGCGGTTTTGATTGGTTTTATTTACTCGCTCATACTTTCTCCACAGTACCCAGAACAAGCGTTTTATCTGCTGAAAGCCCGCGCCTGGGAGCTTTGCGCCGGTGGCCTTGCCTTCCTTTTCCCTCTCGCATTGAACAAAGCGAAAAGCCGTATCCTCGAATGGGCAGGGTTAGTGCTAATCCTGTCTGGCTATATCGTGATATCGAAAATTGTGGTGTGGCCCGGTTATTACGCGCTCATGCCGGTCATGGGAACGCTGATGGTAATCCTCGCCAATAGACAGAATTCTCGGTTGACCGGCAATTGGGTGTTTCAGCGTGTAGGCTTGTACTCGTACTCGATTTACATTTGGCACTGGCCTGTCATGGTCTACATGACTTATTCGGGGCAGCTCGATGGCTTTTTCAGCGCCTTGATAGGTATTGTTATTTCACTGGTGTTCGGTTATGCATCCTATGCATTGATTGAGCGTAAGAGGGGTAAGCCTAAGAGTGGCGCTCGTTCTTTGGCTTGGTGTGGCGGTTTCGTAAGTCTCGTGTTACTCAGTGTTTTAGTTTTTAAATCCAATGGCCTCAACTCGGATATAAGAGGTGAGAGCATCACTGAGAAAACAAGATTCGTGGATAGTTATGCAGCGCTGCATAAAAATCTTGGTGAAGCATACTGGCTTAAATGTAATTCTTATGAGGTTTTTGCCGCTACCGGTGCAAAAAATATTGACGCTTCTTGCACTGAAAAGAAGGGGGTGGGGGGTGTTTTTCTTTGGGGAGACTCGCACGCTGAAGCGCTTTCATTCGGAATTCGGAGCAATTTGCCTGCCGGTGTTCCTTTCTATCAAGTCACCTCATCTGCTTGTGGAGCAACCCTAGGCCAGAACAAGTCTCCTGTGGCGTTCCAAGCTACCTGTAATGCATCCAATGCCTTTGCATTGCAGGAAATTGCTCGGATCCAACCTGAGATGGTCGTGATGGCTCAACAGAATTCTCACGAGCTTACGGATTGGAATGAAATTGCTCGGCATCTAAAGACGCTGGGAGTCAAAGAGGTCGTGCTAGTCGGGCCTGTACCGCAATGGCAACCGTCCTTGCCACTGGTGATCACCAAGCGTCATTGGAATTCTGCTGACAGTCAGATCGTCGATCAGGGGCTGGATCAACGGATCCTCAAAACTGACGCATTGCTCAAGGAAAAACTCGATTCGAGTGTGATCGACTATATTTCTGTTATCGGCGGTGTATGTAAAGGCTTGGCCTGTTTGGCCAAGGTCGATGATGGAAAGTCGCTAATGGCGGTGGATTACGGTCACCTGACCCCTTCGGCTTCCTTGTACGTAGGACGAACGATTCTTGCCCCGAGGCTGAAGCAATTACTGCACCCCTCTAACGGCTGACAAACATCTGTAACCAAACCCGGCACTTGCCGGGTTTTTTTCGTCTGGAGAAAATCATGGGACTAACCGAAGCACAGCTCCAACGCATCATGCCCAACGCCCGCCGCCAAGCGGGCGTTTTTGTATCCGCCCTAAACGCGGCCATGACCAACCGCAAGATCGATACACCGAAGCGCCAGGCGGCCTTCCTTGCCCAGGTTGGGCACGAGTCCGGCCAGCTGCAGTACGTGCGTGAACTGGGGAGCGATCAATACCTCAGCAAGTACGACACCGGTTCGCTGGCAACCAGGCTTGGCAACACTCCGACCGCCGACGGTGACGGCCAACGCTATCGCGGTCGTGGGCTTATCCAGGTCACCGGGCACGACAACTACCTGCGCTGCAGCCTGGCGTTGTTTGGTGATGAGCGATTGCTGCGCACGCCGGAGCTGCTTGAATTGCCGCAATGGGCCGCTGAGTCGGCCGCGTGGTTTTGGTCGGTGAATGGATTGAATGTGCTCGCGGATCAGGAGCAGTTCACCACCATCACCCGGCGGATCAATGGGGGCCTCAATGGCCTGGAGGATCGGCTGCAGCTGTGGGCCAGGGCGAGGGCGGTGTTATGCGTCTCTTCGACCTGATCCCCATGCCATACCGGCTCGCCGCAGTCGGTGCGTTGATGGTGACGTTCGCGGCCGGATCTGCTGCCTTCGCCTGGACCGCTCAAGATTGGCGCTACGGCCAGCAGTTGGAGCGCCAGGCCAGGCTACACGCCGACACCCTCGGCGAGCTATCCCGAGCTGCTGCTGCCCAGCAGCGTAAAGAGCAGGACAAACGTCTCGCCCTTGAACAGCGCCTGCAGAACAACGATGAAACCCACTACAAGGAATTGACCGATGAGAAAACCAAGCAAGCTCGTCTTCGTGACCGCCTGGCTACTGCTGATCTGCGGCTGTCAGTCATTCTCGCCGCCAACGAAACCACCAGCGGATGGTCAGTGCCAGCCACCACCACCACCGGCCGCGTGGTTCATGGCCCCACAAGAGCCCAACTTGACCCTGCGCATGCTCAACGAATTATCGGAATCACCGATGCAGGCGATCAAGGATTGATCGCCCTGCGGGCCTGTCAGGCATATGCCAATCAGGTTTCGGGTGAAAAGGATTAAAAGTCAGCGTAGAGGTGGCTTATGCATGTACCACATGCGCTGCGTCCATATGTGGCGGCACTTGAGCGAGCGTATTCTTCTGATTGGCAGGCGAACGCGGTTTCTACCGAATCTGAGTTGTTCATCTTTTTACACACGGATTGTGAGTTCGGTGTGCAAGCATCCTTAGTCGCGTTCTGTAGCGCTTCAAAGAGATGAAATTCGCCTGTCCCTTTTCGCTTTTTGAGTGAGTAAACGATCATTGTCGGCATTCCTTGCATAAAAAAGATGTCGTATTGATATTACGTTCCATCCCTTTCCATATGCAATGAGCAAAAAAGAGCGGTGAGTCTGGATGCGTCAACACCCATCTCACCGCCGTTCCCGCAGATGATCCCTGCAAGTCCAGCCAAGGCTCCCGCTTCGTGCACAAAGCGGAGCGAGCCTAGCACTGTTTATCCATACAGCAAAGGTCTTGCTTTTATGTCTACACCCATCGTTCCTTGGATGGGCGGCAAGCGCCGCCTGGCCGACCGCCTTATCCCGCTCTTCCCACCCCACGAATGCTACGTCGAAGTCTTTGCCGGCGGCGCCGCGCTCTACTTCATGCGTCCCCAGGCCGCCCCGGTTGAAGTTCTCAACGACATCAACGGCGACCTGGTGACGCTGTACCGCGTGGTGCAGAACCACCTGGAAGAATTTGTGCGCCAGTTCAAATGGGCGCTCAGCTCCCGCCAGGTTTTCGAGTGGCAGAAGATGACTCGCCCTGAAACCCTCACAGACATCCAGCGCGCTGCCCGATTCTTTTACCTGCAGCATCACGCCTTTGCCGGCAAGGTGACGGGGCAGACCTTTGGCACCGCGACCACTGGCCCTGCTATCAACCTGCTTCGGATCGAGGAGAACCTCTCTGCCGCATGGCAGCGCCTGTCCGGCACTTATGTTGAGAGTCTCCCTTGGATTGATTGCGCCGAACGTTATGACCGACCGCACACTTTCCATTATATGGACCCGCCTTACTGGCAAACCGCAGGCTATGGCGTCGACTTTCCTTTTGAAAACTACGAGCGAATGGCCGACTTCATGCGGCGCTGCAAGGGCAAGGTTATGGTCAGCATCAATGACCATCCCGATATCCGGCGGGTGTTTGAAGGCTTTCATTTCGAGACGTTGGATATCCGGTACAGCACAGCTAACCAGCGCCAAAGTAAAGCCGAGATGAGCGGTGAGTTGGTAATCATGAATTGGGAGCCGGCAGCGTTGGGTGGACTGTTCTGATAGGCGCCGCCGTTTTGAACCGGTGGCGCGTTGCCCTCACTGAACTAAAGTTGCCCCTGTAGCTCGTATTGCAGTCTTTTAACTTCACACTGGGTAGCAGATGGATAAGCAACTCGCGGGTCTTTCATTTCTGCTTACCCTGGTGTGGATCTCTGCAGTCGCCTTCGTGATCTGGTACCTGAGCTGATCTGTCTGGCTCGATCAGTTCCGGTCCCTGATTTCTAACATTCCCTACGGCCTTGCCTACGGGAAACCACTCAAACTCTTCCGTGGGTTGGCACAGTTCCTTTGCAATCTCCTCCGCTCGCGATGGAGTTATGCCGGGATCAAGCCACTCGTTGGCGTGCTCTGGCGTCAGCACCAAAGGGCGCCGGTCGTGGATATCGACCATGCCCTGATCGCTTGCGGCGGTGATAATGAGAAAACCATCGCCCTCATGAGGCTCTAACCCTGGATTGACCTGGGCAAGCGCCCCAAAGAGCATCGGACGCCGGCTCTTCAGACGGATGAAGTAGGGCTGCTTCTTCTTCGGGTCGTCTGGGTCTTTTACCCATTCATACCAGCCTTCACTGGGCACAATGGCCCGGCCATTCGGCCAGAGCTCTTTGAAGAACTTCCCGGTGGTGACCGTCTCGACCCTAGCGTTAATCGGATCCGGACGTTTTCCCTTCGCCCAGAACGGTGCCCATCCCCATTTTACTGCATCGATATGCAGCCCATCCTCAGCTGTGTGTAGAACCTGCACCCGCGTTGACGGTGCCACGTTGTAGCGATCAATAGGCTGAGCGTCATACCCGCTGAACAGCTCTATCTGCGGGTTCAGCTCTTCAATGAAGATCGCCATCCCTTCGTATTGCACGAATCGCCCACACATACGCACCTCTCCGCTTGTCGAAATCCCCTACAGAAAAATTGACCGCAAGAGTCCTACAAAGTTAACTGTACATTCATACAGTAAATGTAAAAGGCCGCATCATGAGCTTCACCATTCTAGGTCCCATCGCTGAGGTCGGCGCGAAGTTGCCGTTGTGCTCGTTCCAGGTTCCGGCCGGTTTTCCGTCGCCGGCAGCGGACCACATCGAGCAGCACATCTCATTGGATGAGGTCTTGAATATCCGTGCGCCCCACGTGTATCTGGTAGCAATCACCGGGGAGAGTATGCAGGGCGTCGGGATCTTCGATGGTGACCTAGCCGTGGTTGACCGTGCTATCGAGCCGATCCACGGGCATGTGGTGGTGGCACTGCTGAATAATGAGCCCGTCTGCAAGCGCTTATGTAAGCGTGGCCGGGAGGTGGTTCTGCTTTCCGAAAACCCCAAGTTTCCGGCGCGCTACGTTCTCGAAGGCGACGAGCTGTCGATCTGGGGCGTGATCACCAGCACAGTGCGCAGCCATGTCTAAGCAGCAGCCAACCTTTGCACTGATCGACTGCAACAGCTTCTATGCCAGTTGCGAGCGTGTATTCCGGCCCGACCTGGCGAAGGTGCCCATCGTGGTGCTGAGCAATAACGACGGCTGTGTCATCGCCCGGAGCTACGACGCCAAACCCTTCGTCAAAATGGGCGAGCCGTATTTCCAGATCAAGCACAAGCTCAAGCAGTACGGCATCGTCCCGTTCTCATCCAACTATGCACTGTACGGCGACATGAGCGAGCGCGTGATGAGCCTGATCGAGTCGATGGTGCCGGCGGTTGAGGTATACAGCATCGACGAGGCGTTCGCCGATCTGACTGGTATCGGTGAGCTGGATGCCTTAGGCCGGCAGATTCGCGCCCAGGTACTTCGCTGTACGGGTATCCCAGTTGGCGTTGGTATCGCTCACACAAAGACTCTGGCGAAGCTGGCAAACTACACCGCGAAGCGCCTGCAGTCCCAAACCGGTGGGGTGGTCAACATCACCGATCCGGTTAAGCGTGACTGGGTGCTACGTAATACGGACGTGGCGGAGGTGTGGGGTGTCGGTCGCAAGATGAAACTCCATCTTGATGCCATGGGTATAAAGTCGGCTATGGACCTGGCTAAGGCCGACCTGTGGACGCTCCGTAAGAAGTTCAGCGTTGTGATTGAGAAGACGGCCAGGGAGTTGTCTGGCGCGCCGTGTCTGGAGTTGGATGAACCCGACCCGCCAAGGCAGGAGATCTGCTGCAGTCGCATGTTTGGTAAGAGACTGACGGAGCTGCCTCCCATCAAGGAGGCGGTGGCCACATACATGATGCGTGCCTCGGAGAAACTCCGCGCTCAGAACTCGCTGTGCAAGAAGGTGCGCGTGTGCATCCGCACTGGCATGTTCAATCCGGAGGAAGCGAAGTATGCCAATGGGGTGGTGGTGGATATGCCGTACCCCACTGATGACGTGCGGCTGCTTACTCAAACGGCGGTGGGGGCGGTTGATCGGATATTTAGACCGGGCTTTAAGTACAGCAAGGCTGAGGTAATGTTGCTTAACCTCTACCAGTCAGGTGAGTACACAGATGATCTGTTTCATAAGTCGCAGCCGGCTGAAGCAACACGGGTCATGACGGTGTTGGACCAGATCAATGAGCGATGGGGCAGGGGCACGCTGCGCTCGGCTAGTGTCCCCCTGCATCCTGAATGGGGCATGCGACGTGAGTTGATGAGTCAAAGCTTTACAACTCAGCTTGACCAGCTTTGGTTGATTTCTTGCAAGTAGAAAATTTTTTGTGTTCTTTGCTGCACCTCACCCTGAGTAAATTTCGAGGCCAGCGATTTTGACGGTATTAAAAAATCTTAAAAGGGATAATAATTATTTGTATTTTTGCGGGTCAGGAGAATCGATCAGATGAGTAGCAGGAACAATAATGATGGACCTCAACGCTTCGGTAATATTCCTGATGGAGGGGCAGACCTTGATCGTCTTTCTTTGAGTGATCCAGATAACCTAAATGTTGAAGCAACAACAGGAATAAATGTTAGTAAGGCAGAGTTTGTTAGAAAGATGCAGCTCGTAGTTGTTGCTATGGTAGCGGGATGCTTGACTCTATTTTTGCTGCTTTTTCCTAGTGATATTGAATCTGATATTTTAATAAGGCTTCTGTCGAATATTGATTATAAGGTATTTGGGGTTGCAAGTATTCTTGCTGTAGGATTTATTTTGTTCGTTGTGCTACAGTTTCAAGAGTATTTTAGCGATCGTCCGTTATCGTCCAGTTTTGTTGATATAGATGAACGGGCTAGTTCTAATAGGGTCGAAGCCCAAATTTCAGAGTTAAGGTATGAGGTCCAGAAAATCAAAGCTGGTCAAGATAATAGTGTTGTCAGTAAGCGAGACGATGTTGAGAGTAAGGCTGAGCTTCATGAGTTTAGCGCGATTGAGTATTACATTCATCGATTGATAAAGTCGCTTGATAAACATATTGAAACTTCTGAAAAGAAGGCTTCTAAGCTTTTGGATACAGGGACCTTGTATCTTAGGCGTGGTATATATTTCTACGTAGCATCAATTTTTTTATGGCAGATAATTGCTCATGTTTGGGGGGTTGATAAGCCTTTGATTTATGGTGTGATCTCTTGTTCTTTAACGTTTCTTGTGGTTGAGTTTTTAGCGGCCTGGTTTTTGAAACAGTATAGAAGTTTTATTGACTCTTCGATTCAGTTCATGAAGGTAAGGTCTGTCTTTGATCGTTACCTTCTATCGTATTATGCGATAAAAGAATTTTCTATTGATGAGCCAGAAGGTAATGTCGAATCTAAAGCTCAAATTTTAAAGGTTCTTGCTGAGGAAGTTAAGTGGCCAGAAGCTTTGAATTCTAAATCAGGAGATATGAATCATATGGTTCAAATGTTCCACTCGTTGTCTGAGATATTGGACAAAGTGAAAAAAATCTCTACAAAAAGTGAATAGGCTGGCGTCTAGCAGATGCGTGCTGGTAATCAATGATGGCAGAAGCGTCTTGTTGAATCTATAAGCCTCGAAGGTGAAATGTATAGGGGGTGGCTGTATGATGTTCAATAGTGCTGATATTGAAAGTCTTGTAAGTAGAGCTCTGGTTATTGAGTGTTTTGAAATTACACTAACGCAGAATGTCGATGAGTCTCCATTTACATTCTGTGGTCCCGGAAGTATTAAAACTCAGTCAGATGGGCAGCTTTCATTAAAGATGTACGATGCTGCAAAGAAAAGTTCTATAAGTCAGATGATGCGTTATGGGTTGTATAATCAGACTGGAATTGTGCCGGAATCAGATTATTTTTCACTGCGTGCTATAGATTCTTCAGGAAATGTTTGGGTTGCTCCGCGTCTTTATATATATGACGGGCTAAGGATGACCCCTCATGGAACGATAGTCGAATTCCAAATTCCCGATATTCGTACCGAGCGTATTCATCCTCGTTCAGATTTAAATGGGGTTAGCATAGCTAATGCGGTTATTGCTGGAAAATTTCGCCTGCCGTTTAATAAGTGGCAAGACCAACCTGACGGTTCCAGTTCAGTTTCCGCACTTGATTTCGAGATCGATGGTGCGAGATTAAAGCTATCTCAGAAGGTTCAGCATCTGGAGCTTGATGTCGAAAGCGACGTGAGGGAAATAGATCACGAACTGCTCATGACAATATCTGAATCGATCAGTATTGCAATTGGGCGGGATGCGTGGCCTACGTATTATAGGTTGTATAATGATGGTGTAACTAGATCGTTCATTAATGGCCGCCCTGATGTGAAGGGGCTTGGTATGATTAAGCCTCTTGTGGATGTGTTTCCATATAAAACAGCTAGTTTGATTTCCTTTGTGAATCATTATGTTAATAATCGTGATGAGGAGCATCGCTATTTAGTATATTACTGGCGGCGGTTATATCATGTTTCTAGTAGGATAGGAGATGTGGCTGCACTGGTGTTGACTGTGAATATTGAAGGGCTTGTTAATAATTATTTTTCTGCGGGGAGGGCGCCTTCTGAACGTGTTTTAGGGGAGGTAAATTATAGTAAAAAGCTAATAAGGTCTTTGAGACTTCCTAGTAGTACTAACTCTCGCATAAAAAATGTGTTAGGGGCGATGAAAAAACTAAGTGCTCCTAATATATTGAGAGTTTTAGAGGCGGAAGGTGTTATAGAGTCTGTTCATGTGAAAAGCTGGAACGATTTACGCCACTCGCTCGCTCATGCTGGGAACTCAGAGTCGGACCCGGTAACTACTAGTAAATTTTTTTTAGATATAGAAAACTGCCTGGATTTGTTCTATAGATTAATTGGTTTGAGTGTTGGTTATGACGCTTCATTGGTTGAGGGTGTTGAAAGTCTAAAGCCTGCTGAAATAGTAGTGGAAGAAGAGGGGGGGGGATCTGGGCGTTAGGTATCTAATGGTTCGAAGGTTTCGAAAGCGGGCTACTATCGGAGCTTCCTTATAAATTTTGTAACAGTTGTATGCGGTTTGTGAGTGTTGTTTGGGTGCGTCGTATGGGCCATCCGCATGCCGAAAGTCCTCTTTGCTTAACATCTGGCTTCAAAGTCTGCGACGGTGCCAATGTTCTGGCTAGCGGAGATGCGCTCCGCTCGCCACAACTGCATTAGGCCAGATAGTTCGTGGTTTCCATCAACTGAGCGATCATGATCGCCCTACTAATAAGTAGATGTTAGTCAGAACGTCATCTGAGACAGTTCACTCATTGCTTTCACTGTAGGTACGAATTTCTGGAGGTAGTCCCACGCATCCTCATTCGTAGGAAAGGCGTAGATATCTACAGCCTCAGCGAGAATGACCACAGCGATAGCTGCGAATTTTGTATTGTTTTTAGATCGGTTAAAAAACTCGATGCTCGCCACATCCGAATTGCCGATATGGAAGCCGTCCACGTATCCCAGATTTTTTATGATTCGTCCGATATCGCCGTCTTCAGGCCCGAGGATATTTTCTGGTGACCAAATTGGTCCATTTTCCCTTGTGTATTCGACGTGCATTTTTCACTCCATGGTTATTGGGATGCGAGTGGAGTTAGCGTAGCAAAGAAAGCGTGGTTATAGGTAATAGTCAAATGGCTATGGCAGGTTATAGGTTGAGGCTCCTAAGGAGACGCGCAGAAAATAAAGTGCGTCCGGGCATACCTAACGTGGGGCCTGCCATAGCTTTCAAATTGCTCAACGTCAGAAGCACCTCCTGCGACTGTGCCCCCGGCATTTTCACAGCAAGCTTATAGAAGGCTGATTGCTTATAAATTGCTACAAGAGCAATGAGGAGGTTTCGATAGGCCAATCAAATCAGGATGGAGGAGAATCCCTACGTCCAATCCATCATCGGGGCGACGGAGAAGCGGTGGGAGAGGGGGGCGGTTTGTAGGGGCATTGGGGGGATCTGAGTTAGCGAGGCGAATGGGGCGCAGTTTATCAGGGATGGGTGTTGGGTGTCGGGGAGGTAATTTCCGCGTCATTCACGACTCCCTGTCGTTTGAATAACGTCGCAGATCTTGAAGTGATCAATACCCCGTATATCGTGGTCTGACCCCGATATTTTCATCGGCGCGACGGAGAAGCTGCGGGAGAGGGGAGCGGTTTGTAGGGGTATGGGGGTGTCTGAGTCAGCGAGGCGAATGGGGCGCAGTTTATCAGGGATGTGTCTAGGGTGTGGGAGGGGCTTGTGCGCTTCTCACCACCTCGCGTTGCACATTGCTTCGTGTGGAATGTGTCGGGATCGGAGGGAGGCCAGTACGTTAGATATCGTGGTCTGACCCCGATATCCCCCGTTTGCCAGTCTGGATATGCATAAATGCATTTTTTTGTTGCGGTGTTTGCTGTGTATGCATACAGTATATGTGCGGCATGATGAAGAGTGCAGCAGGCGGGGATTTTTGTTCGTTGAGCTTCTCAGAAACAGAGAGCTTCAGAGCCGAAGCCGTTCGTCAGAGGGTAGTAAGGTGATGGGGTAATCAGCCGTTCACTTTACTGAAATATGAGAGCTATCGTACTGAATATAGCGAAAAGGAAATTCACTATGCCTATGATTGGCGACACGCTTTATCTTCCAGAAATTGAAATCAACGCTATTAATAAATATGAGCCACAGACATTCGGAGGCGGAGGTGGTGACAGTGATTTCTCACATAGTCACACTGGACAGCTAATTAACGTTGCAACGCGTACTTATGTACTTAGCACATACCCCCCCATTATTTCCCAAAATGTTAAGAATCAAGAGGCGAGCTTTGCAACGAATCTTCAGTCGATGCCTGAATCTATTGCAAAAAGCGTTACTGCAATAGAACAAAATGAAGACAGTCCCGCGAGCGAAGTCGAGAAAATCGAACAGCATATTCGTTCGGTAGATACGCTAATCACTCAAAAATCACAGGCTGCTGCTGCTCAAAAGGCGATTGCTGATAAGTACTATTATGGAGACTTCTTTCGTTTCCCGACTATGCAATTTATTAAAGATGCAATCAGCGGGAGCAAGACAAACTACCCTCCAGATAAAAATTATAAAGAATGGTACACTTCACTTGAGGCGGCGTATGCTGCAAAATATATCAATCGGGAGATCGATTATTTAAATGTCCTGAAGCAGAATCTTCAAGCACAGGCTAACCAAGCACGTGCAGACGCTGAGGCCAAACGTATTGCCGATGAGGCGGCAGCAGCTGAGGCTGCTAGGGTAGCTGCTGAAGCCGCAGCACTTAAAGCAGCTCACACGTTCAGGCTTCCCGCAGCCGGTGCTATGCAGCTGAGTACGGCTGCAGGCTCTATTGCCGTCACGGCAGGTTCAGGCGTTACGTTGGAGGCGGCGATTCAAGCGGCTAAGGTAGCGCTGAGTACAGTTGTGAGTGCGGCCACGGCAGTCGGTATTGGAGCTTTGACGTATTCAGAGTCCCTTGGCAACGGGGAGCTGCCCGCGACAATGCTGGATCTGCCCGCTAAGGAACTGGCGCCTAGCCTGCCTGATAATCTTCTCGAGGTAGCGGCGGCTGGTGGGACGGTTGATGTGCTATATCGGCTTTATGGTGATCAATCGAAGTATTCGGTAGTGGCCACCCAGGTCACTGGTGGACTAGCCCCCACTGTTCCGGTAAGGGCATTGGTGCTTGATCCTGTGGCCAACGCCTATACGTTTACTACAACCGATACACCGCCGATTACCCTGGCATTCCCTATTGCAGTACCAGGAAATAGCTCAACGGCAACTCCGGCACAGCCCGTGGAGACTCAGGTATACACAGGCATCACTCTGACCCCAATTGACGTCAAAGCTGAGCCGTTTCCGATTGCCAGCCAATTGAGCATCCGAGACGCTATTTACGTTTACCCCGCGGATTCGGGTTTGCCGCCGATTTATGCGGTATTTAGTAGTCCGTACGAAGGTGCTACCACTAAAGGTGTACACAGCGGACGGATGTACAATCCTGATAAAGCCGGAGGTCCAACCCAAGATCTTGATTGGGCAACGGCAACGGTGACTCAGGAAGGTATTGATCTGGTTAAATTGCATACTTCACGATTCGTACCTTCTGATGCTAATAAGATTATGATTGAACGGCTAGAAAAGATACTAAGTGGTCAGATCCCTGTTACGGATGTTGATAAACGATTTTACACCCATGAAATGCGAGAGTTAGAACGTTACAGGGCGCTCGGGGTAGCTGATGGGGTAGAAGGAAATGTTTGGAATAATGCTCATGCTGCAACCTTAGAAGACTATAAGCTGAGGGATGCTGACGATTTATTCTATACGCCTGAAGCCATTGCTGCAGAAATTAAACAAGTATATGGAGAGTAAAATGAGTAACATTAATGACGTGGTAGTCGCTGAAGCACCAAGGGATGTAGTTCTTTTTATTGTAAGAAACAAACCAATTTCGTACCCAATGCTGGATCGACTCTACAGCAGGAATGGGTGGGCCAATATTTCAAATAACTTAGAGCTTTTGAAGCTTATTGAAAATATGGAGCTCGAAGGGGTGGTTGAACATGTTGATGGAGGAATAAGAAAAGGCCCAAACTGGAATGCGCCAGCATTCATGGTTGAGAATAAGTATACGTTGAGTGATATTTAGGTCTGCAAAAAACCCAGCTCAAGCTGGGTTTTTTTGCTTGGACTTTGAAAAGTTATTCCTCTCCGTATTCTGGATACTCTTGATGCTTGTGCTTTTAGGTATACCCGAATGGGTCATGGATACCCACACAGCGTCAGATGTTGACGTTTGAAGGGGATGTTGGGATTCGAGCGACAGGCATTGGCGATAAGCACCGTGCCTTACGGATGTGGTTTTGTCGGCCAGGCGAGGGCTATTTCAGGAGGGGAGTGGTACGAAAGTGGTACGGGGTTTTTATCGTGCGCTACAGGGCACGTATTACAATGTCTGTAGAATTAGCAGTTCCAATCCATCATCGGGGCGACGGAGAAGCGGCGGGAGAGTGGGGCGATTTGTAGGGGCATTGGGGCGTCTGAGTTAGCGAGGCGAATGGGGCGCAGTTTATCAGGGATGGGTGTTGGGTGTCGGGGAGCCGAGATTTGCGTCCACTACCATTTCGAACGGGGACGCTGCCGTGTATGGAATACACCGAGGATTTGCAGGCGATCACCGCGTACCCGATACGGAATCAGATATGACCAATTGGGGACTGCCCATTCACGGGTGTTTTTGACCCTGCCTTCACGACCCATAGAGGGAAATTGAGCCAGTTTGTCGATGCTGGCGAAAATGGCATCGGAGAAGTCGTCAGCAGCCGTTGGATTTTCGAGGGCGATATAGTTTGCTTCGTCTTCTAGATTTTTGAGCGTTTTTTCAAGCCACTCAACCCGCCTTCCGACTCCAGCGCCTAGCGCGCATGGCCGCCACTTGATCGTCGGTGGCGAATTTGCCTTGGTCGGCTTCTTTCACGGCCAACTCGATCTGGGCGGTCAGCGTTTTTTCATGCTCGATGTAGTCGCGAAGAACGTCCATCGCCAGGTAGGTCGCAGTCTGGCCGTTGCTTTTGGCCAAGTCGGCAAGAGAGTTGGACAGGTCTTCCGGCAGGGTTAGGGAGATTCCAGTCATGGCGACCTCGAAGGTGGATGGTTGTGGGCATCCTACACTGTGGATCGTTGGCTTGAATCAGCAGGTCGTCGCGAGGTGTATCCAGAAGCTACTAACCTTAATTCAGAGCATCATGGTTTTATCGATTTGGTCTAAGGGCATTCGCGGAAACCTTCCTACTCTTCTTTCGGCTTGCCCCTCAGACCACCCATTGCCTAACAAATCACGCAATCCCTATATCGATCAAATCAGTGCTCCCTCCGAACACCCAACCGGCAACCTGAACCCCTCCTGTCACCCAGCAAAGTTTCATCATTCCCGGCGTTTTTGAGGGCTACGATCCTCTTCAAGAGAGGACCTCGGCGCCTCCATTCCACAGGGAACTGAAACCATGATTTCGAACCTCGTCAAAGTCGTGATGGTTGCGGGTACGTTGCTGTTGAGTGCCTGTTCGTCGGGTTCTTCCGGCGTGAGCAGCGACCCTTGTTTTTCAGGCGGGTGCCAGGCGTTTGGGGACCATAGCCCCAGCAAAGCCGCCAAGATGAATTTTAGCGGCGGTGGGTTGGGGAGTAGTTATGGGGAGTATGGGGCGGGGTTGTTGCATGATGATTGATGGGGTGGTGGGTAGTCGTGAGTGTGTTGACTGACCCACTGCCATCGGGGGCAAGCCCCCTCTCACAGTTGGATCTTCATTGGATCGGGAAGTGTGGCGTCAGTGGCCGCCCTTCATGCGGCGGGCGATGAGGTAGATGCCCAGGCCGATCAACGCTGTAGCGGCGCCGATGTAGCCGGTGCTGGTCCAGCCATACCCGGCTGTAATCGCCATCCCGCCCAACCACGGTCCCAGCGCATTCGCCAGGTTGAACGCCGCGTGGTTCGACGCCGCCGCCAGGCTCGGGGCTTCGTGGGCGATGTCCATCAAGCGGATTTGCAGGGGAGCTGCCATGGCGATCATGGTGCCGACCAGGCCAATGCCCAGCAGCACGCTCCATAGCGAACTGGCGGCGAAGGTGAAGAAGATCAGCACGGCCATCGACCACACCATGATCCAACCCACGGCTCGAAATTGCAGGCGGTCGAACAGCTTGCCGCCGGCGATGTTGCCGATGATGCCGCCGACGCCAAACGCGGCGAGGCCGAAGGGAATCCACTGCGGCGAGACTTTGGTCACTTCCAACATGGTCGGCGCCAAATAGCTGAACACGCAGAACATCCCGGCAAACCCGATCGCGCCAATCGACAACGCCATCCACACCTGCGGCTTGGTGAAGGCGCGCAGTTCCTTGCGCGGGTCGCTGCGTTGTTCGTCGTGACGATGGGGCACGAATTGCCAGACCAGTAAGAGGGTGCACAGGGCAATCACGCTGACCAGTGCAAACGCCGAGCGCCAGCCCAGGTGTTGGCCGAGGAAGGTGGCGATGGGGTTGCCGAGCAGCATGGCCAGGGTCAGGCCCATCATCACGCGGGCCACGGCGCCGGCGCGTTTGTCGTTGGGCACCATGCTCGAGGCGACCACGGCGGCGATGCCGAAGTAGGCGCCGTGGGGCAGGCCGCTGATAAAACGGAAGGCCACCAGCGAGCCGAAGGTCGGGGTGAAGGCGGTGGCCAGGTTGCCCAGCGCATACAGGCCCATCAGTAACAGCAGCATATGTTTGCGCAGCAACTTGGCGCCGAGGATGGCCAGCAGTGGGGCGCCGACCATCACGCCCAGGGCGTAGGCGCTGATGGCGTGGCCGACTTGCGGTTCACTCAAATTCAGATTGTGGGCGATGTCGGGCATCAAGCCCATGATGGCGAATTCGCCGGTGCCGATCGCGAAGGCGCCCACGGCCATGGCCGCTTCCATTTTGGCGGCGCTGCGCGCGGGCAGCACATGCCCGGGTGTTTGCTGGATAGTCATGGGTAACTCTGGTTGGATGTAGCGCACGAAGGAGAGCCGCTGATGCTACGCAAGCGGCGGCAAAGGTGTCTAGAACAGCCGTTTGCGTCAGAGTTCCAGGCCTGTGACCCCTGGTCGCGCCTGCCACGCTTGACATCGACGGGTTAAAAGCCGCGATTTAGAGCTGTCAATTGGCCAAACGGCGCATAAACGCCGTTTGCCGTGATATTCTGCGCGCCGTCCTGGTCTAGTCTCTCCTGGGTACGTACATCCGTATACGTCCCGGCGGTTGGCTGTCGCCCAGGTAGCTGAAGCCAATAATGATAAAAAGTCAGCGCAGAAGGGACATAAACAGTGAGGTCGATACGTCGGCCTTGTGTGCCCACCCTGCGGCCCTCTCGTGAATGTGCAAACCCCGCGGTGCGTTGCCTGGCGCATCGTGATGGAGGGTTGCCCATGATCAGGGGCGGTAGGGCGGATGGCGTTTTATCATAGGTGCTACTGATGTTTAAAAAAGTAAACACTGCCCTGCTGGGGCTGGCTTTGTCGCTGGGGATCAGCTCCGCTCAGGCGGAAGAGGCAAAGAAAGTCGATGTGCTGCTGATTGGCGGCGGCATCATGAGTGCGACCCTGGGCGTCTGGCTCAACGAGCTGGAGCCGGGCTGGTCGATGGAGATGGTCGAGCGCCTCGATGGCGTGGCCGAAGAAAGCTCCAACGGCTGGAACAATGCCGGTACTGGTCACTCGGCCCTGGCCGAGCTGAACTACACCCCGGAAGACAAGAACGGCAACGTTGAGATCCCGAAAGCGGTCGAGATCAACGAAGCGTTCCAGATTTCCCGTCAGTTCTGGTCCTGGCAGGTCCGCCAAGGCGTGCTGAAGGACCCGCGTTCGTTCATCAACACCACACCGCACATGAGCTTTGTGTGGGGCGATGACAACATCAAGTTCCTGAAAAAACGCTACGAAGCCCTGAAGGCCAGCCCGCTGTTCGCTGGCATGCAGTACTCCGAAGACCCGGCGCAGATCGCCAAGTGGGTTCCGCTGATGATGGAAGGGCGTGACCCGAACCAGAAAATCGCGGCCACCTGGAGCCCGCTGGGTACCGACATGAACTTCGGCGAGATCACCCGCCAGTTCGTCGCTCACCTGCAGACCACGCCTAAGTTCGACCTGAAACTGTCGAGCGAAGTGCAGGACATCACCAAGAACGCCGACGGTTCGTGGCGTGTGAGCTACAAAAACCTGAAAGACGGCACCAAGACCGAAACCGACGCCAAGTTCGTGTTCATCGGCGCCGGCGGCGGTGCACTGCACCTGCTGCAGAAGTCGGGCATTCCTGAAGCCAAGGAATACGCTGGCTTCCCGGTAGGTGGTTCGTTCCTGGTGACCGATAACCCAACCGTTGCCGAGCAACACCTGGCCAAGGCCTACGGCAAGGCTTCGGTTGGCGCGCCACCGATGTCGGTTCCGCACCTGGACACCCGCGTGCTGGATGGCAAGCGCGTGATCCTGTTTGGCCCATTCGCGACCTTCTCGACCAAGTTCCTGAAAGAAGGCTCGTACCTGGACCTGCTGACCAGCACCACCACCCACAACATCTGGCCAATGACCAAAGTCGGTATTCGTGAATACCCACTGGTCGAGTACCTCGCCGGCCAACTGATGCTGTCGGACGACGACCGCTTCAAGGCGCTGCAAGAGTACTTCCCGAACGCCAAGCAATCCGACTGGCGCCTGTGGCAAGCCGGTCAGCGCGTGCAGATCATCAAGCGTGACGAGGAGCAGGGCGGCGTCCTGAAACTCGGCACTGAAGTGGTCAGCTCCGCCGACAACACCATCGCGGGCCTGTTGGGTGCATCGCCAGGCGCGTCCACTGCGGCCCCGATCATGCTGACCGTGCTGCAGAAAGTGTTCAAGGACAAGGTCGCGACCCCTGAGTGGCAGGCCAAGCTGCACCAGATCGTACCGAGCTACGGTACCAAGCTGAACGACAGTCCGGAAGCGGTTGCCAAGGAATGGGCCTACACCGCCGAAGTCCTGCAACTGCCTACGCCGCCTGTGATTCCGCAAATGGCTGCACCCAAGGCCACCGAGGCTGCCAAGCCCGCGGCTGAGCCGAGCAAGCCGGCGTCTGATCTGGCGCTGTAAGCCAGGCTGATGCACAAAGCCCGCTGAACCGGTAACGGTCAGCGGGCTTTTTTGTGGGGCGGTGTTTAAGCGCGGGTGTGCTCGCGGTCGACCGGCGGCAGTTCGACCGTACGCTCGGCCGCGGCCAGGGCCGCCTTCAGCCCGGGCTGGTCCAGCGGCACGCAGTACGCGGGCTTGGCCCGCTCGAACCGCCAGCTTTCATCCAGGCTGCCGGCATCGACGGCGTCAAAGCCCAGCTCGTCGAGCAGGGTGATCACCTGCGCTTTGGCGACAGCATCGTCGCCGGCCACCGGCAATGCGCGACGGTCAGGTGCGCCGTGGGGGCGAGCATGATCGGTAATGTCCGCGGCGAAAATCGCGTTGAACACTTTGATCACCTTTGAGTGGGTGAAGTGTTCGGCGAGCAGTCGGCTGGTGGTGGTTTCAAATCGATCCAGCGCGGGGAAATGACCGTCGCGCTCCGGGTAGTAGTTGTTGGCGTCGAGCAAGGTCTTGCCTGCCAGCCACTGCGCCGGGACTTTTCGGTAGTGTTCAAACGGAATCGCCACCAGCACCACGTCACCAAACTGTGCGGCGTCTTCTGCGCTGCCCACTTTGACGCCGCGTATGCCGCTTACCACGCTGCTCATGGTCTGCGGGCCGCGAGAGTTGCTCAACATCACTTCATGCCCGGCCGCCAGTGCCCGCTGTGCCACGGCGCGCCCGATAAAACCGGCTCCAATCACGCCAATCTTCATGGTCTTGCTCCTGATAAAGGGGGAAGCCGCTATGATGATTGGCAACCAAATGGCGATAAATAAGCACTATGGCGTGAGTGTTGTTACTGAGAGTAGGGAATGATGGACCGTCTATCGAGCATGAATGCCTTTGTGATCGCCGCCGAATTGGGCTCCTACGCCCGCGCCGCCGAGCGTTTGCACATGTCGGCGCAAATGGTGGCCAAACACGTTGCCGCGCTGGAGCAGCGCCTCGGTGCGCGGTTACTCAATCGCACCACGCGCAGGCAGAGCCTCACGGAGTTGGGGAGCGCGTACTACGAACGTTGCAAACATATCCTTACGGAGGCCGAAGCTGTGGACTCGCTGGCGCAAATCATGAATGACACGCCGCGTGGCAAGCTGAAGATCACCGCACCTGTGACCTTCGGTTCCTACAGCCTGATGCCGCTGATTACTGCATTCCTGCGCGATAACCCGGACGTGGAAATCGACCTGCACCTGACGGATCGCTTCGTCGACCTGGTGGAAGAGGGCTATGAAGCAGCCTTCCGCATCGGTCCATTGGCGACCACCGGCCTGACAGCCCGGCCACTGGCGCCTTATCGCCTGGTGGTCTGTGCTTCGCCTGCGTACCTGGCTGCGCGGGGTACGCCGCAGGTGCCGGCAGACCTGGAACGTCACGAATGCCTGGGCTATGCCTTCTGGTCACGCCCGGCGGACCGCGAGTGGATATTTCATCAAGGCTCGACGCTGTACAGCGTACAGGTGACCAGTCGTCTGCAGATCAACGAAAGCCGGGCATTGATGTCGGCGGCGCTGGACGGTTTTGGCGTGGTTCTCGGCCCCCAGGATTTTTTGCATACGGCAATGGCCCGCGGTGAGTTGGTACAGGTGCTGCCGGACTTCGAGGCCCCGAGCCGGCCAATGCATCTGGTCTACACCGCAAATCGGCAGCGCACCGCCAAGTTGCGGCGATTTGTCGAGGCAGTGCTGGCGCGTTTCGGTCCGGTTTGAGCATTCATGTACCCGACGGGCCTTTCGTCTACCTCATGAACGCAACGCCCTCAGGTTCAGCAACCTGACAGACGCCACCTGTTAAAAATACTCCAGAGCCAAGCAGGAGCGAGGCTGCAACAAGGGGGCATTTTCTAGCGGTGCAGGTACTGGGCGTCAGCGTCCGAGGGTTTTTCTATGTGGCTACGTTATGGGGCATTGGCGGCCATGGTCGTCGCGGCATCCGGGTGTGTTCAAGAGCGCGTCGTGCATGAGCGCAGGCCGGTGCAACATGAGTATGTGGAAGTCATCGCGCCGCAACCGCCGCCGGTGCAGGTGATCGAAGTCGAGCCACCCGTACGCTACGGCTATATATGGTCGCGTGGTTATTGGCGCTGGGACGGCGGGCGATATGTGGCTGTACATGGTCACTGGGAGCCGGTACGCGAAGGCTATCGCTACGTGCATCCGCATTGGGTGCAGCGTAATGACGGGTATCACTGGCAGGGTGGTGGCTGGGTTCGCTGAGCCCAGGTTTCATTGGCCAGTAGCGTTAGATCGGCTTGTGGGTACCCAGCAGCCGAACCTCTCGCAACAATGCGGCACCGAGTTGGTCGGTGCCCAGTTCCCGATAGCCCACGGCCTTGACCTCGCCGTTTTCCTCCGCCTGGATGAGGATCACCGGGGTTTCCTTGCCGGTGGTTTCGTCGATATGCATCGCGTATTGGGGAATATCCAGCTTGATCGGCGTCCCCGCCGCCTGGCCTTTCACATTGATCAGGAAGGCGGCGCAACCGCTGTCGACATCCGCACTGGTGGCGGAGCGGCCGCTGACGAAGCAGGTTTTTGGCAGATCGGGCCAGGTGATGGCATCGGCCAGGGCGAGAGTGGGAGCCATAGCCAGGGCTGCGAGTAGAAACGTGCGCACGTCGGTCTTTCTCTCGATCAAGGTAAAAAACGGTTTGTATCAAAGCCCGCCCGCTGCCGCAATGCTGCGGTTCAGGCCAGTCGCTTCATGCCTGTGGTCTTGATCGCATTGAGGTCGAAGGTTGCCGTGTACTCGCAACCAGCGGCATGGGCGCAGCGCTCGATCAGGCAGTCTGCAAAGTCAGCCTTGTTCGCCACAAACTTGCGCAGCGCCTGCCAGATGATCTCGGCATGCTCTACGGTCAATTCGCGGGTGCGCAGCAGGGTCTCCAGTACCATCACCACATCACTTTTGGCCGACTGGTAGCAGCTTTGCAGTACCCACACCAACTCCACAATGGAAACCAGGCTGATAAAGCCCGGCGAGGCAGTGGTCAATGATTCGATCAGATCGGATGCCTTGGCGGATTGAACGGGATCATCCTGGGTGATGTAGCGCACCAGCACATTGGTATCCAGCCCGATCATCCGGCTTTTGCCCCCTGCGCTGCGATGGCCTGGTTCATCTCTTCGATGGAGACGGCCCTGGCGGAGCTGCGGATCAACCCTTTGAGGTCATGCACCGTTTTGCTCGCGGCAATGATGGAAAACTGCCCATCTTCCATTTCTACGAATTCAACCCGATCCCCTGTTTCCAGGCCGAGGGCAGTCCTGACCTGGACAGGAATGGTGATTTGACCTTTTGAGGTGAGTGTAGCGATAGCCATGTTGAAGATCTCCATCGTGATATTCCTTACCTTAGGGTAAGGAATGACAGAGGACAATATCCGTTGGTCCATAGGGTGCTCATCTGGTGTGGGTTAGTCGGAACAGGTAAAACACTAGTCCCAACTGTGCCCGCCTGCCGGGCTTAAAGAGATACAAGCCATGACCGACCGCCAGCTCATCATCCCTCCCTCCATGCACTCAATCGTCGAGCGCGCCGGCTACGTGCCCGCGGTCAAGGTGGGCAAGACGTTGTACTGCGCCGGTCAGGTCGGGCGTACGGCTGCATTGGCGGTGATCGAGGACCCCGAGGCGCAATTCGTCGCGGCCTGGGAGAATCTGCGGCAGGTGCTGGAAGAGGCCGGTTGCACCTTCGACGATGTGGTGGACATGACCACTTATCACGTCGATATGAGCCAGCACATGGCGGTTTTCCGTGAAGTGAAAAACCGCCTGTTTCCACGTGGGCATTGCGCCTGGACCACAATCGGGGTGTCCGAACTGGCGCACCCCGGCCTGCTGGTGGAAATCAAATGTGTGGCGGTACAGCGCTAGCTTATTGCACCACGCGGTAGCAGGGCACATACGCCGCGCCGCCCGGCAACTTCATGCGGTGCTGGGCGACGAAGGCCTGTAGCAACTCATCCAGCGGTTTCATGATGGCCGGGTCGCCGTGGATCTCATACGGGCCGTTCTGCTCGATCAGGCGGATGCCCTTGTCCTTCACGTTACCCGCCACGATCCCCGAGAACGCGCGGCGCAGGTTGGCGGCGAGTTCGTGGGGCGGCAGGGCGTGGCTCAATTGCAGGCTGGCCATGTTTTCGTGGGTGGGGTCGAACGGGCGCTGGAAGCCTTCGTCGATCTTCAGCAGCCAGTTGAAGTGGAAGGCGTCGTTGCGCTCGCGACGGAACTGCTTCACCGCCTTGAGGCCAGCGGTCATCTGGCGCGCCACTTCGGCGGGGTCGTCGATGATGATCTGGTAGTGTGCCTGCGCCGCTTCGCCCAGGGTGGCGCCGACGAATGCGTGCAACTGCTGCAGGTACGGCGCGGCGTGTTTCGGCCCGGTGAGGATGACCGGGAACGGCAGGTCGCGGTTGTCCGGGTGCATCAGGATGCCCAGCAGGTACAGGAACTCTTCGGCCGTGCCGGCGCCGCCAGGGAAGATGATGATGCCATGGCCTACACGCACGAAGGCTTCCAGGCGTTTTTCGATGTCCGGCAGGATCACCAGCTCATTGACGATCGGGTTCGGCGCTTCGGCAGCGATGATGCCCGGTTCGGTCAGGCCCAAGTAGCGCCCGCCGGTAATCCGCTGCTTGGCGTGGGAAATGGTCGCGCCTTTCATCGGACCTTTCATCACGCCAGGGCCGCAACCGGTGCACACGTCAAGGCTGCGCAGCCCCAGTTCATGGCCGACTTTCTTGGTGTATTTGTATTCTTCGGTATTGATCGAGTGCCCGCCCCAGCACACCACGATCTTCGGTTCGACACCCGGGCGCAGCGTACGGGCGTTGCGCAGCAGGTGGAACACGTAGTCGGTGATGCCCTGGGAGTTGCTCAGGTCGATGCGCTGGCTGTCCAACTCGTTCTCGGTGTAGACGATATCGCGCAGGGCGCTGAACAGCATCTCGCGGGTGCTGGCGATCATTTCGCCATCGACGAAGGCGTCTGCCGGAGCGTTCAGCAGTTCAAGGCGCACGCCGCGGTCCTGTTGGTGGATGCGCACTTCAAAATCTTTGTAGGCGTCGAGGATGGTCTTGGCGTTGTCGATGTGCGCGCCGGTGTTGAGGATCGCCAGGGCGCATTGGCGGAACAGGGTGTAGATGCTGCCGGTACCGGCTTCGCTCAGTTGCTGGACTTCACGTTGAGACAGGGTTTCGAGGCTGCCCTTGGGGCTGACGGAGGCATTGATGACTTGACGTTGGGGCATTCTGATTCCTTGAAAGCGCAGCCACCGCACCCGCAAGGGGCCGCGATGGCTTGAGAATGATGGGCGCCGAATTCGGTCGCACGAGACGGTTATTTACCTCAGGCGCAAGGCCCAGCGCAAATACCGTCCAGCACCATCATGCCGCAGAACTCACTGAATCAGCTTCCAGTTTTTGTAGAAAACCCGACGCAGGGTAAAGGCCATCCCGGCGAACCCAGCGATCACGGCGTTGAGCACCCGGGGCACCGGGGTCGGCCGCACGATATCGATAAACAGGCAGTAACGCTTGGCATCGTTTTTGTTGAAAGACGCGTGCATCAGCGTGTCATCGAAAATAAACAGCGGGTCGTCATGCCAGTAGTGTTTGTGCTGGCCCACCTGGATGTAGACGCCCTCGTGATGCGGTGCCGGGGCCATGTTGTACAGCACGCGGAACATCATGCGCAGCGGGCCGAAGTGGAAGGAGGTCGAGCGGTTTTCGTTGAACACTGACACGCCGATGGTCTTCACGAACGGCAGTTTTTCGCGCAGTTTCGGAATGTCCAGGGTGGTCTCGATGGGCTGGCCATACCACTGGAAGAACAACATGCCGCGTTTCTTTTCGGCCATGCGCTCATCCAGGTAGCCGATGATTTCGTCCTTGTGGGCCATGGCATCGTTGATCACCTGTTGCAGGTCTTCACGCCAGGCGGGTGGCAGGTCGGCCATCTTGTAGACGTGGCGGTTAGGCGAACTCAACAGGTCGAACAGGGTGTTGAACGGGGCCAGCAGCCAGGTGTTGCGGCCACTGCCGATAAAGTATTTCTTGATCGTCGTGCGGTCGTACAACCCATTGCGCAAAAAGTCGTAGACGCCACACACCAGCACCAGGCCCAGGAACACCAGGGTGGTGACCGGGAAGCAATAAATAACCAGCAGCACGCCGAAGATCCAGGCGGTCGAGACTATTTTCTTGCGGTTGACACTCGCACTCATGAAGCTCAACTCCAGCGGGGAAGGTGCACGAGTTCCAGTCCTCTGGACATCGCGAGATGCGGAGGTATGAAACATTATGAAACAATGTCCTTATGATAGGGCTTTCTCCGGCCGCCAGGCGTTTTAAATATTGCGAAATTGTGAAGGCTTTACACAGTTTTTAACCCCGGCAGCGCTGTGTGGAGTGGATTTTGTAAACAGAAGATTTGCGACTATCGTGACGCTTCGGTTTTTTGGACGTCATAGACCGGTACGATTGAAGTTGAATGGCCACCACTGGCCTTCGGCACCTTGGAAGAGGCAGAAATTTTATGATCATCAAACCGCGGGTTCGTGGCTTCATCTGTGTGACCGCTCACCCTGTTGGCTGTGAAGCGAACGTCAAGGAACAGATCGACTACGTGACCCAACACGGCGTCATCGAAGGCGGCCCGAAAAAGGTGCTGGTCCTCGGTGCTTCCACCGGCTACGGCCTGGCCGCGCGCATCAGTGCCGCGTTTGGTTGTGGCGCCGACACCCTGGGCGTGTTTTTTGAGAAAGAAGGCGAAGAAGGCAAGTTGAGCTCCGCCGGCTGGTACAACAGCGCCGCGTTCGAGAAGTTTGCCGTCGAAAAAGGCCTGTACGCCAAGAGCATCAACGGCGACGCGTTTTCCGACGAGATCAAGCGCCTGACCATCGAAACCATCAAGAAAGACCTCGGCAAAATCGACCTGGTCGTCTACAGCCTGGCCGCGCCTCGCCGTACCGACCCGCAAGGCGTGGTGCACAACTCCACCCTTAAGCCGATCGGCAAGGCCGTGACCCTGCGTGGCATCAACACCGACAAAGGCGTTGTGGTCGACACCACCCTGGAGCCAGCGACCCGGGAAGAAATCGACGGCACCGTCAAAGTCATGGGTGGCGAAGACTGGCAGCTGTGGATCGACGCCCTGCGTGACGCCGACGTCCTGGCCGAAGGCGCCAAGACCACTGCGTTCACCTACCTTGGCGAGAAGCTGACCCAGGACATCTACTGGAACGGCTCCATCGGCGAAGCCAAGAAAGACCTCGACAAGAAAGTCCTGACCCTGCGCGACAACCTCGCCGCGCTCAAGGGCGACGCCCGCGTGTCGGTGCTCAAGGCCGTGGTCACCCAGGCCAGCTCCGCTATCCCGATCATGCCGCTGTACCTGTCGCTGCTGTTCAAAGTGATGAAAGAACAGGGCACCCACGAAGGTTGCATCGAGCAGGTCTATGGCCTGTTCAAGGACAGCCTGTACGGCAAGGAGCCGAAGCTCGACGCCGACGGCCGCCTGCGTGCCGACCTGGCCGAACTGGAACCGAAAGTCCAGGACGCCGTGGCGGCCCTGTGGAACCAGGTCACCGACGAAAACGTCAACGAGATCAGCGATTTCGCCGGCTATAAGGCTGAGTTTCTGCGTTTGTTCGGCTTTGAAATCGACGGCGTGGACTACGAGGCTGACGTGAATCCTACCGTGAAGATTAACGGTCTGATCTCGGCGTAACGATCTGGGCCGACAGCAGTCTCCATAACCCTATTATGAGGCTGCTGTTTTGTTGGCGCCCCGGCGTGTTCAGCCTTGGTTGAACCGCCTTTGGGCTTTGACGAAGTCAGAACGCCTGATGCTCACTATTTCTTTTTCCCAAAGCGGATTCACCGGAGCGTGATAGCCGCTGTCCTTGGCTGTTTTGACCAGCTCCGCCATGTCTCGGCTGTCGTTGATCATGCAGATTTCATCGAACCGTCCCAGTCTGACTGGCAGAAAGAAAGTTGCCGGGTAGTTGGCCTCGACGTCCGTCGCCGGGCTGCCGGAGTCCGCATTGTGGTGTACCACCCGCTCTCCGTTACCGACCAATTGATGATTGATCAACGCTATCATCTGCTTTATCCGTGGCGTGGCGTTACCCAAGTCGGGGTCTTCCTTTTGATAGAAACGGGCGGCGCTTTCATAGTCTGCACGCAGCGCTTCGGGCAACTGAAAACAGCCATCGACTGGGTGTCGATGCCTGTAGCTGTCGATCCGTTGTGTGAAAACACTGTGCGCTACATCGGGCACCGGGATTGTATCCTGGGGGCCAAAATCGCTGATGTGAGGCGCCACCATGTGCAGGTCATAATCGGCGGTCAGCGCCTTGCCACCGACGTGTTTCGCCAGAACTTCAACCGGTACTCCCTTATGGGTGATGAGGTAGCTGTCTTCTGACGCAGATGTGCGTCTACCTTCAAATGCATACTGCTGTTGACTGGGCCCTTGGGCACTGAAACGCAGTGCTTCTTCGTGGGGCCTTGTTGCCAACTGGGCAATGTGCCCGAGTTTTATCAGTTCGCCGATACGCTCGCCCGAGATTTCCAAGGGGACCGCAACGGCGTGCCCGTCGCGAATGCATGCCTGGATTTGCTCATTGGCGCTGGTCACTTTTGCTGGGGCGTCCTCCTTGAATTTTTCAAGCTTGCTGAACGCCTGGTTTGTACAGATCAGGCCAGCTTGCGGTCCCCAGTTGGCACTTTTTCCTTTGATATGAAAGTCCTTGGTGGGATGACCGGCCGCTATCAACCCGGTAGCCACGGTTTCTACAGGGCGTACGCCAATGATGGAATTGGTGGCCGCTGCGATGTTCTGCAGGGGAACAAGGTGGCTCGGTACTATTCCCGTCTGCTCCTTGACGCGTTCAAATGCGTCGATGACCGAGCTGTTCGCCGCGTGGACGGTGCCGCTCGACTGAGTGGCTTGAGCGCCCAGCAGTGTGTGCAGGCTTAGCGCGGAAGGTGAAATGACAGGGGAGATGATGTCGCTCATTGAGTTGCTCCAAGTCATGTTATATCGGCATGTTGGATGATTCCTTTCGGAACAGCGCATTCCCTCGATTACACAGAGCGACACTAGAGACATTTTGTGCGCGGGGGGGGGGGAGAAGTACTACAGGCTGTATGAAGCCGATCTGCAACGGAAGGTTCAGGCCTGAATGCATGGGAGTTGCAGCGATATCTGTTGTGCGTGAGCCGGAAAATTATCGGAGCGGTCCTACGCCTGCTTACTTGCCGACGCAGGTCACCGGTGTGAGACAGATGCAGCACATTAATTGGGAGGTGCGTATGACAATTCGTGCAGTGGTCTTTGATTCGGCGGTGTCCTGTTTGATTGGAGCCCGCAGCACCTGTACCGCAAGCGGATTGCCGATGATCACGAGCGACAATGGTTTCTCGACCACATCTGCACCCAGGCCTGGAACACCGAGCAGGACGCCGGTCGCTCCCTGGCCGAAGGCACCCGCAGCCTGATCTACCACGCCCGCCTCAGCCAGGTACGGGCCCAGTTGCCGGATATCCAGCCCTCTGAAGTGGTGTTTATCGATGACGTTGCCGGCAATATCGAAGCGGCCATCGCTCTGGGCTGGCAGCGGACTCACCATGTGTCTGCCGCGCGCACGGCGGCGCAGTTGCGTGAGTTGGGCGTGGGCTTCTAGCGCGCCCACTTTTCCATGGCGAAATCCACGAAGGCGCGCAGCTTGGGCAGGCGATAACGGTCCTGGCCGTAGAGCAGATGCATGGGGCGGCTGGGCAGTCGATAGGTGGTCAACAAGGCCACCAGTTTGCCGCTCTCCAGGTCCGGTTGTACCAGGGCATCGGCCAGCATGATGATGCCCATGCCGTTGACGGCTGCCTGGCGCAACCCTTGCGAGCTGTTGATGGTCAATGAGCCGGACACCGGCACTTCCACCTCGCCGCTATCGTCGGTCATGCGCCAGAGTTTTTCGGTGTCGCGCCAATTGTCATTTGCCGGGTAGGCGAACGCCAGGCAGTCATGCTGCCTGAGGTCCTCGGGTGTCGAAGGCGTGCCGCGTCGCGCCAGGTAAGCAGGTGACGCGCAGAGGGTGAGGGTGTAGTCCTGCATGGGCCGTGCGATCAGGCTCGATGTTTCCAGTTCGCCAAGACGTATCGCCACGTCGAAGCCGCTGTCGACCAAGTCCATCCGCTCATTGCTCAACACCACGTACAGGTTGATCAGCGGGTAGCGCCGGGAAAATTCGCTCAAGGCCGGTGTAAGGCGTTCGGTGCCGAATACGGGGGGCGCGGTGATGCGCAGGGTGCCCTTGGGGACATCGCTATGGGCTTGTTCGGCCAGTTGCTCGGAGTCGGCCACCAGCCCCAATACTTCCAGGCAGCGCTGGTAATACTGCCCGCCGAATTCCGTGAGGCTCTGTTTGCGCGTGGTGCGCTTGAGCAGGCTGACGCCAAGGCGTTGTTCCAGCGCGCGCAAGTGGTTGCCGACCATGGTGGTCGACATCCCGCAGGCTTGGGCTGCGGCGGTCATGCTGCCAGTCTCGACCACCTTCACGTACACCGACATTGCCTGGAACAGATCCATTATCAAGCCCTGGTTTAAAGTCATTGCAGGAATGTGCAGTTTATCCAGCTCAGGTGGCTAACGATACTGAAGCCATCACAACGATGCACTGGAGCCGCACCATGACCGCCGACTGCTTGATGACCACTTACCAACCCCTGGCGCTGAGTTTTACCCGCGGCCTGGGCACGCGCCTGTGGGACCAGCAGGGCCGTGAATACCTGGATGCGGTGGCCGGTGTGGCGGTGACCAATGTCGGCCATTCGCACCCCAGGTTGGTGACGGCCATCAGCGAGCAGGCTGGCTTGTTGTTGCATACCTCCAACCTCTACAGCATCGACTGGCAGCAACGGCTGGCCCAGCGCCTGACTCAACTGTCTGGCCTCGACCGGGCCTTCTTCAACAACTCCGGTGCCGAGGCCAACGAAACAGCGCTGAAACTGGCGCGGCTGCATGGCTGGAAAAAAGGCATTGAAGAACCGTTGGTGGTGGTGATGGAAAATGGTTTTCACGGCCGTACGCTCGGCACCATGGCTGCCAGTGACGGGCCGTCGGTACGCCTGGGTTTCCAGCGCTTGCCGGGGGACTTTCTCAAGGTAGGCTTTGGCGATCTGGCTGCGCTTGAGGCAATCACCCAGACGTTTGGCGCGCGGATCGCAGCGGTCCTGCTGGAACCGATCCAGGGTGAAAGCGGCGTACTGCCGGCACCACCGGGCTACCTGAAAGCCCTGCGTGATCACTGCACCCGCCATGGCTGGTTGATGATGCTCGATGAAATCCAGACCGGCATTGGGCGCACCGGCGCCTGGTTTGCCTTCCAGCATGAAGGCATCGTCCCGGACGTGATGACCCTGGCCAAGGGCCTCGGCAACGGCGTACCCATCGGCGCCTGCCTGGCGCGGGCCGGTGTGGCCCAGTTGTTTACGCCGGGCAGCCATGGCAGCACCTTCGGCGGCAACCCGTTGGCGTGTCGCGTGGGGTGCACCGTGCTGGACATCATCGAAGAACAGGGTTTGCTGCAGAACGCGGCGCTACAGGGCGAGCGCTTGCTGGCGCGGTTGCGGGTGGAACTGGGTGAGCACCCGCACGTTCTTGCGATTCGTGGGCAGGGGTTGATGATCGGGATCGAACTGGCGAGCCCTTATCGTGACCTGGCCCAGCGCGCGGCCCAGGAACACGGCCTGCTGATCAACGTGACGCGGGGCAAGGTCATTCGGCTGCTGCCGCCGCTGACCCTGGCTGCCAAGGAGGTCGAGATGATCGTGCGGGCCATTACCCGGCTACTGGATCAGGCCCGTTGAGCCATTCCTGGTTCAGGGTTTCGGTATCGCCCAGATACTCCAGCAGCCAGGCCATGGCCGGGGACAGCCTGTCCTGTGCCCAGGCCACACACGACGGGCTGGCAGGAAACGGCCGGCTCAATTGCAGCGCCACTAATTCCCCGCGCTCGATCCACGGCAGCACCTGATGCGCCGGCGCCATGCCGACGCACAGGCCGTCACGCAAGCAATCGAGGGCCGATGACCAGTTCGGCACCACCAGCCGACGCTGGTTATCCAGGGTCCAGGTGTCGCGTTTGGGCAGGTTGCGCGATGTATCGGTCATGCACAACGAAGCGAAGGGCCTCAGTTGATCGTCACTCAGCAAGCCTTCGACGCGGGCCAACGGGTGGCGCGCACTGACCACACACAGCCAATTCAACAACCCCATGTCGCGAAAGGTGAAGCGGCTGGCCACCGGCACCGCGCTGGTGGCGCCGATCACAATGTCGGTGCGCTCATCCGCCAGGGCATCCCACACGCCGTTGTACACCTCGTATTCCAGCAACAGCTCGACCTCGGGAAACTGCCGGTAGAAATCAATGACCAACTGTCGGCAGCGCTGGGGTTTGACGATGGAATCCACCGCCACCTTCAACTGGCCACTCCAGCCGTTGGCCACTTGCTGGCAAAGGCGTCGGGTGCCGAGCATTTTTTTCATCACGCCACGGGCTTCGTCGATAAACAGCCGGCCGGCCGGCGTCAGCTCGACGTCCCGGTGGCGCCGCACAAACAACGGCACTGCCAGCCATTCCTCGATCTGACGCACCGTATAGCTGATGGCCGACGGCACCCGGTGCAGTTCCTGGGCAGCTGCGCTGAAGCTGCCATGACGCGCGACTGCATCGACAACGTCCAGCGAATATTCGGACCACATGGCGGTTGCCTTCAAATTTATTGATAAGAGTATCCAATTATTATCGCTTCACAGCAAAACTGTCAGCTTCATAATGGGCGGCAGTCAGCAAATAGTTTGATGGCAGGATCAACAAGGCTTCAATGAAAAATTCTTTTGGTTTCACTGGGTATCTGGCGGGGCTGAGCATGCTCGGTTACCTCGCCATGGACATGTATTTACCGGCGTTCGGCGCCATGGGCGAGCACTTGCAGATTGGCGCCGGTGCAGTAGGCGCCAGCTTGAGCATCTTCCTCGCCGGCTTTGCGGTCGGGCAGTTGTTATGGGGGCCGTTGTCGGACCGCCTGGGGCGCAAGCCGATCCTGCTCGCCGGGCTGAGCCTGTTTGTGCTCGGTTGTGCGGGCATGTTCTGGGTCGAAACGGCGCCTCAGTTGCTGGCATTGCGTTTTATCCAAGCCATTGGCGTATGCGCCGCCGCCGTCAGTTGGCAAGCCCTGGTGATCGACCGCTACCCGGCCGACAAGGCCCATCGCGTGTTTGCCAGCATCATGCCGCTGATGTCGTTGTCACCGGCTTTAGCGCCGCTGTTGGGCGCGATGGTGCTGAGTCACTTCGGCTGGCAGGCGATCTTCGGCGTATTGTTGGGTGTGTCGTTGTTGCTGTTGTTGCCGACGTTGTTCCTGCGTACTGCGCAGAAACGTCAGGCCGCGAAGGGCGAACCTTCGCGCCTGGGTTATGGACAGTTACTGACGTCTCGCGTGTTTACCGGCAATGTCATGATTTTTGCCGCGTGCTCGGCCAGTTTCTTCGCCTGGCTGACGGCGTCGCCCTTCATCCTGGGCGGCATGGGCTACAGTCCGAATGACATCGGCCTGAGCTACGTGCTGCCGACCTTGGCGTTCCTGGTCGGTGGCTACAGCTGTCGCAGCGCCTTGCAACACTTCCAGGGCAAGACGCTGTTGCCGTGGCTGCTGCTGGCGTATTGCATCAGCATGGTGGCGTTGTACCTGGTCGCGACCTTGACCGTGCCGAGCCTTACCACCTTGCTGATTCCGTTCTGCCTGATGGCGCTGTGCAACGGTGCCAGTTACCCCATCGTCGTGGCGAACGCGCTGATGCCGTTTGCGCAAAACTCCGGCAAGGCGGCGGCGCTGCAAAATACGCTGCAATTGGGCCTGTGCTTTCTCAGCAGCCTGCTGGTGTCGTCAATGATTGACCAGCCACTGCTGATTACCGTGATTGTGATGCTGGCGACCGCGCCGTTGGCCGTGCTGGGGTACTGGCTGGCGCGGCCCAAGGCCAAGGATTCGGAGCTGGCAGCCGCCTAGAACGTCACTTCCAGGTTCACTGTCGGCGTCGATGTGCGGCTACCCCGGCCGCCATCCACGCCGAATTTGTTATGCCAATACTCGTAACCCACCCCCAGGTACAGGTTCGGCTTGACGCTTTTGCCCGGTCGCACCGCCACCATCAGCGCGGTGCGCACCAGGGCTTCCGGCGCGGTGTCGCGACCGTGATAGTCCTCGCCTTTTTCTCCGACATAATTCATGAAACCCTGGAATTTCGCCGCATGATTGGCAATCTCGAACGGGCGCATCCACGTCAGGTTGAGCATGTAGGTATCGTCGAACGTGTGGTTCGACTCCTGCGCGCCGGGGATGCCGGTGTGGTTCTTTTCCTTGTAGTACAGCAGGCTCAGGTCCAGCACGCCGACGGTGTTGAACTTCAAGGTCGGGCCGATCACCAGGGCGCGCTTCCTGGCTGAGGCGAAGTTGTTGTTGCGGTTGGCATCGAACCCCAACGTCAGCGCGTAATCCTTGACCAGGCCAGTGCCCAGCGGCACATCGAACACCCGCGATGCATACAACTGATGACGGTACACCGCATACACCTCGCTCCCGCCATGATCCGTACCCTTGCGCGGGTCGCGGCTGTCGGACAGGAACACATCGAGGTTGAGGAAATTGCTGCCGTACCGGTAGCCGCTGGCGTGGGTAAAACTGTAGATGCGCTTGCTGAATTCGTCGGGGTTGTTCGGGTTGGTGAACTGCTGGCCGTAGCGAAACCCTACGCTGTTGTTCATCCATTCCACCGCGACGGCCTCCCCGCCGCCGAGGAGGGTGAGTGCGACGGTTGCGCCCTGTAGTGCCTTTTTCATTGTTATGGGTCCTTTGGCGTTCTGGCTCATCACGGCCGGATTGTTTTTGTAACGCCGACGGAGGGTAACTTGTTCGATTGATTGTATACAACTCTATGGACATCCAGTCCAAACATTGCATACAGTGGCCGCACAACAAAAACAGAGAACCCCTCACCATGACTATCCCGAAGGCGTCACCGCAGCGGCCAGAAGATGAGAATCTCGGCGTCGCCGCCAACATGGCTTACGGCCTGCAACATGTGCTCACCATGTACGGCGGCATCGTCGCGGTACCGTTGATCGTCGGCCAGGCGGCGGGTTTGTCGCCGGCGGATATCGGCCTGCTGATCGCCGCGTCGTTGTTCGCCGGTGGCCTGGCCACGCTGTTGCAGACCCTGGGCCTGCCGTTTTTTGGTTGTCAGTTGCCGCTGGTGCAGGGCGTGTCGTTCGCCGGTGTGGCAACCATGGTGGCGATTGTCGGCAGTGATGGCGCCGGTGGTGTGCCGGCGATTCTTGGCGCGGTAATGGCCGCGTCGTTTATCGGATTATTGATAACCCCGGTGTTCTCGCGGATCACCAAGTTTTTCCCGCCGTTGGTAACGGGCATTGTGATCACCACCATCGGCCTGACCCTGATGCCCGTTGCCGCGCGCTGGGCCATGGGCGGCAACAGCCGCGCCGCCGATTTCGGCAGCATGTCCAATATCGGCCTGGCGGCGTTGACCCTGGTGCTGGTGTTGCTGCTGAGCAAGATAGGCAGCGCGACCATCTCGCGCTTGTCGATCCTGCTGGCGATGGTGATCGGCACCGTGATTGCGGTGTTCCTTGGCATGGCCGACTTCTCCGGCGTGACCCAGGGGCCGATGTTCGGTTTCCCCACACCCTTCCATTTCGGCATGCCCACCTTCCATGTGGCCGCGATCATTTCCATGTGCATCGTGGTGATGGTGACCCTGGTCGAGACCTCGGCGGATATTCTGGCGGTGGGTGAAATCATCGACACCAAAGTCGATTCCAAGCGTCTGGGCAACGGCCTGCGTGCCGATATGCTGTCGAGTATGTTCGCGCCGATCTTCGGTTCGTTCACCCAGAGCGCCTTCGCCCAGAACGTCGGGCTGGTGGCGGTGACCGGGGTCAAGAGCCGCTTCGTGGTGGCCACGGGCGGGCTGTTCCTGGTGATCCTCGGCTTGTTGCCCTTCATGGGCCGGGTCATCGCGGCGGTGCCCACTTCAGTGCTGGGCGGGGCCGGGATTGTGCTGTTCGGCACCGTGGCGGCCAGTGGTATCCGCACCTTGTCCAAGGTGGATTACCGCAACAACATGAACCTGATCATCGTGGCCACGTCCATCGGTTTTGGCATGATCCCGATTGCGGCACCGAGCTTCTACGACCACTTCCCGAGCTGGTTCGCGACCATTTTCCACTCGGGGATCAGCTCGTCGGCAATCATGGCGATCCTGCTGAACCTGGCGTTCAACCATTTCACCGCCGGCAATTCGGACCAGCAGTCGGTTTTCGTGGCGGGGACCGAACGCAGCCTGTGCTTTCGCGATGTGTCGGAACTGCGTGATGGGGATTACTTCAAGGGCGGCAAGTTGTTTGATGCCGAGGGCAGGGAGATCCCGTTGGTGGCGGAAGTGCCTAGGAAGGTCACCAAACCCGAGGCTAGCGAGGCCTGAATGTGGGAGGGGGCTTGCCCCCGATGACGGTGTATCAACTGAGTGATTGGCGCCTGACACACCGCTATCGGGGGCAAGCCCCCTCCCACAATTGGAATGCATCCAGCTTGAGCATTCAGCCGGCCTTGAGCACTTTGTATTGTGCTGAACACACCTCATCCAGAAACTTCACCACAGTCCCCATGCACGCCTGGCGTTCTTCCACATGGGGCATGTGGCTGGAGTCTTCAAACAGCGCCCAGCGCACATCCGCAATTTCGTCCAGGAACGGCTTGACCACCAGCGGCGTGGCCTCGTCGTGGCGACCTGAGATCACCAGCGTCGGTACGTTGATCGCCGACAGGCGGCCAGTGGACTTCCAGTCTTTCAAGCTGCCGATCACATGGAATTCGGTCGGGCCGCTCATGGCGTGGTACACCGTCGGGTCTGCATCGACCGCGGCGAAGGTGCGCGCCACTTCCTCGGGCCAAGGGATGACCCGGCATACGTGATGGTCATAGAACACCCGCGACGCGGCGAGGTATTCCGGATCCTGGTAGTTGCCGACGGCTTCGTGCTTGAGCAGGGTTTCATGCACGCCTTCAGGCAACAATTTGCGCAGGCGGTTGGCTTCGCTGACCCAGGTGCGCATGCAGGTCGGCGAGTTGGCCGGGATGAACGCGCGCAGGCCCTTGGGTTGCAGGATCGCGTGTTCACTGCCGAGCATGCCGCCCCAGGACTGGCCGAGGATCGCGTAGTTATCGCTGATCTGCAGGTGGTCCAGCAGGTTGTCGAGTTCTTCGAGGAACAGGCCCACCGTCCAGAAGGACGGGTCTTTGTCGGGCAGATGGGTGGAGCGGCCGTTGCCCAACTGGTCGTAGTGGATCACCGCGTGACCGCTGGCGGCGACGTCCTTGAACGCGTCAACATAATCATGGGTGCATCCGGGGCCGCCGTGGATAACCACCAGGGGCGTGCGACCGCTCGACAAGTCACCGGTGACGCGGTACCAGGTTTGGTAGGCGCCAAACGCCGCATACCCTTCGCGGATTTTTTCGATGAATTCCATTTCGTACCCTGCTCTGAAAAAAGGATCAGGGACACGATAATGCGTGGCAGAAATTTAGGTAACTAGCAAAACAGCTAGGTTTTGCCGGGGAGTCAGTCTTCCAGCAACCGGTAATGGGTGGCGCGCACTACCGCCTGCACGCGGTTCTTGGCCCCCAGCTTGTGCATGGCCGAAGCCAGGTGCAGGGTGACCACCGCCAGCGAACGGCTCAATTGCGTGGCAATTTCGGCCGCAGTCAGGCCTTCGGCGGCCCATTTGAGGCACTCACGTTCGCGTTTGGTCAGGTGGATATGCGGGTAAGTGCGCAGCTCTTTGCTGAACAGTGGGTAGGCCGCTTCCTGCAAGGCATGGGAAATCAGGCTGAAGTCCGACAAGGTCTGCTGCGCATCCTTCAACACGCTGCGGGCGTTGCCGGTGCGCAGGCCGGTCAGCGAGGCGAAGCCGCCACGGGGCAGGTGGATCGGCACGCTGACGCCGCAGGTCAATTGCTGGTCATGCAGGTAGGATGAAACCGGCGCGTGGCAGGGATCGATGATCTTTTGCAGGGGGGTGTCGGCCTTGACGTCGTAGGACCACACGAACGGCGACACCCGGCTCAGAGCCAGGTGTTGCACCGGATCGATCTGGTAGAACCCTTCGCTGCACCACAAGGCATGCCAGTCGGCCGGGGTGTTGCGCAGTTGCAGCACCGAGGGGGTGATCAATGCGCCATCCTGGTCGATCGGCACCGGGGTGTAGTCGTACACCAAGGCGTCGAAGCCCAACTGTTGGGCAAGGATAAAGGTGTTGTCCATCTGCTCGTCCAGGCTCCTGCCCGGCATCAGACGGTGATTTAAGGCAGTCAGCTTGGCCAGCATCCGTTCTGCTCCCGATTTCATTTGAATCTCGACTTGCGGCAAGTAGAATGCCACGCCCCGGCGAAGGACTGCCAGGCCAAACCTATAAGAAATACTAGGTTATGGACGCGCGGCATCCTCGGTAGTGTTGGCCGATCAACGGCCGCTACCTGCCAGGCCGATACAACACAAGGAATGTATGCATGTGGCGTGAAATTGCCCCCGACCAGCAGTACAACGTGCAAGTCGATGGCCATAACCTCGTGGTCTACAGCTTCGGCGAAGGCGATGAGGTGCTGCTGTGCCTCAACGGCGGGCCGGGCCTGCCGTGTGACTACTTGCGCGACGCCCATGGCTGGCTCAAGGAGCATAACCTGCGAGTGGTTGCATTCGACCAGCTTGGCACGGGCGCATCAGCCAGACCCACCGATGTTTCGCTGTGGGAAATCCGCCGTTATGTCGAAGAAGTCGAAACCGTGCGCCAGGCCTTGGGCCTGGGCCGCGTGCATTTGCTCGGGCATTCCTGGGGCGGCTGGCTCGGCATCGAATACGCGATCCATTACCCCGACGCGCTGAAAAGCCTGATTCTCGAAAACACCGTGGGCGACATTCCGCACCTGTCCCAGGAACTGGAGCGCCTGCGCGGCGCCCTCGGCAGCGAAACCGTGGCGATGATGCAACGTCACGAAGCCATGGGTACCCTCGACCACCCGCAGTACCAGGCCGCGATTACCTTGCTCAACTATCGCCACGTGTGCCGGCTGGACGAGTGGCCTGCACCGGTCAGACGCTCTCTCGACGACTGGAACATGGGCCCTTACGAAACCATGCAGGGTCCCAACGAATTTCTCTACATCGGCAACCTCAAGGACTGGAACCGCCTCCCCGAGATGGGCGCGTTCAAGATGCCGATCCTGATCACCACCGGCCAGCACGACGAACTCACCCCGGCCTGCGCCATGCGCATGAAAATGGCGGCCCGGCACGCCGAATTGCATGTGTTCCCCAACAGCAGCCATATGCCGTTTTATGAAGAGCCCCAGGCATATTTCCCGGTGCTGCTGGACTTCCTCTCGCGTCACCGAGGCTGACGGATGAACCTGGCGCGCTACCGTTTTGTGCTGTCCCGGCCGCTGCAGTTGCTGCCGGTGCTGTTTGGCATCAGCCTGATCACCTTTGTGCTGGTGCGCTCGATCCCTGGCGACCCGGCGCGCGCCTTGCTGGGCTCGCGCAGCACGCCGGATGCCTTGCTGAAGATCCGCGCCCAGTACGGCCTCGACCAGCCGTTGTGGCAGCAATACTTCTACTTCCTGAAAAACCTGCTCAAGGGCGACCTCGGCCAATCGCTGCTGTACAAGGTCGACGCCCTCAAGCTGATTGTCACGCGCATCGAGCCCACCCTGGTGCTGGTAATAGGCAGCGTGGTGCTGGCGCTGCTGATCGCGGTGCCGCTGGCGACCTGGGCCGCACGCAACAAGGGCGGCTGGGCGGACAACCTGATCCGCGTGTTCACCACGGTTGGCCTGGGCATGCCGGCGTTCTGGCTGGGCTTGATGCTGATCCTGTTGCTGAGTGTGCAGTGGGGCTTGTTTCCGGTGTCCGGCTACGGCCGCACCTGGCTGGACAAGGCGCATCACATGGTGCTGCCGTGCCTGACGATTGCCCTGGCGTTATCGGCGGTGCTGGTGCGCAACCTGCGGGCGAGCATGCTGATGGAGTTGCAGGCCGATCACGTGACCGCGGCCCGCGCCCGTGGGCTGTCGGAAACCGCCGTTTTTCGTCGGCATGTGTTGCCAAATTCCCTGGTGCCGGCGGTCAACCTGCTGGCGGTGAACATCGGCTGGCTGATCAGCGGCACGGTGGTGATCGAAAGCCTGTTCGCCATTCCCGGTATCGGCCAATTGCTGGTGCGCGGCATTTTCACCCGCGATTACATGGTGGTGCAGGGCGTGGCCATGGTGCTGGCCTGTGCGACGGTGGTGGTCAACTTCATCGCTGACGTGGTGACGGTGGCCCTCGATCCACGGGTGAAGATGCAATGAGCAGCCGCCCGTTGATTGCCCCGTGGCGCTTGCGCCTGCGTTTCGGTTTGCGCAATGGTCGGCTGACGGCAGCGTGGGGCCTGTTGATCCTGCTGGTGTGGCTGGCGCTTGCGCTGTTTGCGCCGTGGATTGCACCGTATGACCCGATTGCGCAGAACCCTGATTTCAGTTTGCTCGCTCCAAGCCTTATGCATCCGTTTGGCACTGATAACTACGGAAGAGACATCCTTTCGAGGGTGATCTGGGGCGCGCGCATCGACCTGCAACTGGCCATTGTCGGGGTGATCTTCCCTTTCATGATCGGCACCTTCATCGGTGCGGTCTCGGGCTATATCGGCGGGCGCTTCGACAGCGTTTGCATGCGCGTGATCGACGTGATCCTGGCGTTTCCCTTCCTGGTGCTGATGCTCGCGATCATGGCCATCCTCGGGCCGGGCTTGAAGAGTTTCTACATCGCCATGGCGCTGGTGGGCTGGGTGTCGTATGCGCGGCTGATCCGCTCGCAGATCCTGGTGCTCAAGGAAAGCGAGTTTGCCCTGGCCGCCAAGAGCCTGGGCTTTGGCCACGGGCGCATTCTGTTCCGGCATCTGCTGCCCAATGCGATGTTCGGCTCGATTGTGTTTTCCATGTCTGACGCGGTGCTGGTGCTGCTCAATGGCGCCGCCGTGAGCTACCTGGGCCTGGGCGTGCAACCGCCGACCGCCGAGTGGGGCACCATGGTGGCCGAGGGGCAGGCCTTTATCACCACGGCCTGGTGGATCTGCACCTTTCCGGGGCTGGCCATCGTGACCCTGGCCATGGGCTTCAGCCTGCTGGCCGATGGCGTGGCGCAAGTATTGGGGGACCGCTCATGAGCCTGCTGCAAGTGCGCGACCTCAGTGTCATCGCCAACAATGCGGGGCGCGATGTAACCCTGGTCGAGCGAGTGTCGTTCGATCTGGCCGAAGGCGAAATCCTCGGCCTGGTAGGGGAAAGCGGCTCGGGCAAGACCATGGCCTGCCGTGGCCTGATGCGCCTGCTGCCATCGCCCAGCCTGCGCGTGCAAGGCGGCTCGGTGCGGCTGGCCGGCCAGGACCTGTTGGCATTGGATGACGCTGGCATGCGCGCCGTGCGTGGCGGCCAACTGGGCATGATTTTCCAGAACCCCAGCAGCCACCTTGATCCGCTGATGCGTATCGGCGAGCAGATTGCCGAGGGCATCCGCCTGCATCAAGGCGCGTCGAAAAAAGACGCGCGATTGCAGGCCATCGACGTGTTGCGCCAGGTTGGCATCCCCGATCCCCAGGCGCGGGTCGACAACTACCCCCACGAGTTTTCCGGCGGCATGCGCCAGCGCGCGATGATCGCCGTGGCGCTGGGCTGCAACCCTAAAGTGCTGATCGCCGACGAGCCGACCACGGCGCTGGATGTGACGGTACAGGCGCAGATCCTGCGGTTGTTGCTGGAATTGCGCGACCAGCGCGGTCTGTCGATCATCATGATTACCCATGATCTCGGCGTGGTGGCGCAAACCTGTGATTCCATCGCCGTGATGTACGCCGGGCGGCTGTGCGAGCACGGCAGCAAATACGACTTGCTGGCTCGACCGCAGCATCCCTACACCGCCGGCCTGATCGATTGCCAGCCCGCCCACAGCAGCGGTCACGCCTTGCTGCGCACGATCCCCGGGCAACCGCCGTTGCTGGATGCATTACCCGCCGGTTGCCGGTTCAACCCGCGTTGCCCGCAGGTTGGCGCGTTGTGCACCGAGGTGTTGCCGGACGGTGCTCGGGTCGCCTGTCATTACCCGTTGGGAGCGCAGCCATGAGCCTGTTGCAGATCAAGGACCTTGAGGTGAAGTTTGCCGCGTCCGGCACCGGCGTGTTCGGGTTGAACAAGCAGTGGGTGAGGGCGGTGAACGGCGTGTCGCTGAACCTGGCGGCGGGTGAAACCCTGGGGCTGGTGGGTGAGTCGGGCAGCGGCAAAAGTACCCTGGGCCGCGCCATCCTGCACCTCAACCCGATCAGCGCCGGCCAGGTGTTGTTTGACGGCATCGACATGGCCCATGGCAGCGCCATCGACATCACTCGTCTGCGGCATGAAACCGCAATGATCTTCCAGGACCCGTACGCTGCGTTGAACCCGCGCCACACCATCGGCGAAACCATTGCCGAGGTGCTGCGCGTGCAGCGCAAAGTCGCGCCAGAGCAGGTTGCAGCTCGTGTGAATGAACTGCTCGACCTGGTCGGCCTGCGCCCCGAACTCGCCAGTCGCAAACCCGCCGCCCTCAGCGGTGGCCAGTGCCAGCGCGTCGGCATTGCCCGGGCGCTGGCGGTTGAGCCACGCCTGATCATCGCCGACGAGTGCGTGGCGGCGCTGGATGTGTCGATCCAGGGCCAGATCATCAACCTGCTGCTGGAACTGCAACAGCGCATGAACCTGGCGATCCTGTTTATCGCCCATGACCTGGCCATCGTGCGCCGACTGTGTGACCGCGTGGCGGTGATGTACCTGGGCAAGATCGTCGAGGAAGGACCGGTGGAGGCGGTCTTCACGGCGCCACGTCATCCGTACACGGCGGCGTTGATCCAGGCGATTCCCGAGATCGATCCGCATCGGCCATTGCCGACAGAACCCTTGCCGGGTGAACCACCGAGCCCACTGAATCTGCCCACAGGCTGCGCCTTTCACCCGCGTTGCCGGCATGCCCGCACCCTGTGTTCCGTGGTGTTGCCGCCGACCCATTTCCTGCACGAGCATCGGTACAGTTGCGTGCTTGAAGAACCTTTGCTTTGACCCATCCCTGCCATTCATGAACAAGGAGTTATGACATGCAATCGCGCCACTTGAAGTTGCTCGCCGCCGCCACACTGACCGCCTGGTCGCTGACCGCCGGTTTCGCCCAGGCCGCCGGTGTCCTGACCATCGGCTGCCGTGAAGACAGCACCACGTTCGACCCGATCAAAAGCGCGCAAAACCGCGACACCTGGGTCTTCGCCAACGTCTACGACACCCTGGTACGCGTGGACAACCTGGGCACCAAGATGGAGCCGGGCCTGGCTGAAAGCTGGGATATCTCCAAGGACGGCCTGACTTACACCTTCAAACTGCGTGACGCGAAGTTCTCCGATGGCTCGGCCATTACCGCCGACGATGCGGCGTTCAGCCTGCTGCGTATCCGCGACAACAAGGCTTCGCTGTGGGCTGATCCGTTCAACTTGATCAACACGGCCAAGGCATCGGACCCGAAAACCCTGGTGGTCACGCTGAAAACCCCGGCTGTCGCCTTCCTCTCGCAACTGGCGTCGCCGACGGTGTCGATCCTGTCGGAAAAAGCCATGACCAAGATGGGCGAAGACGCCTACTCGGAAAACCCGGTGACGTCCGGCGCGTTTACCGTAGACGAGTGGCGCAAGGGCGATCGGGTGATCCTGAAGAAGAACCCGAACTTCTGGCAGGCCAGGAACGTGAGCCTGGATGGCGTGGAGTGGGTCTCCGTTACCGACGACAACACGCGCATGCGCATGGTGCAGAACAATGAGCTGGACACGGCGATCTTCGTACCGTTCTCGCGGGTTGAAGAGCTGAAGAAAGACAAGAACGTGGTGATCCACGCCGACCCGTCCACACGTGAAGATCACCTGCTGATCAACCACGCCCACGGGTTGCTGGCCAAGCCGGAAGTGCGCCAGGCGCTGGACATGGCCATCGACAAACAATCGCTGGTGAAGACCGCCACCTACGGTCAGGGCACTGTGGCCTATTCCTACATTCCAAAGGGCTCGCTGTACCACTACGCCAACAACCTGCAGCGCCCGTATGACCCCACCGCCGCCAGGAAGCTGCTGGAGCAGGCCGGTGCGAAGGACTTGAAGCTCAACTACGTGGTCAACGCCGGCAACGAAGCCGACGAGCAGATTGCGGTGATCATCAAGGACCAGCTAGCCAAGGTCGGCGTAACCGCCAACCTGCAAAAGGTCGATCCGACCCAGAGCTGGCAGATGCTGGTGGACGGTGAGTACGATATTTCGGTGATGTACTGGACCAACGACATCCTCGACCCGGACCAGAAGACCACCTTCGTGCTGGGCCACGACACCAACCAGAACTACATGACCCGCTACAGGAACGACAAGGTCAAGGACCTGGTGGCCCAGGCACGGATCGAGGCCGACCCGGTCAAGCGTGAGCAGATGTATGTGGAATTGCAGAAACTGGCGAAACAGGATGTGAACTGGATCGACTTGTACTACAGCCCGTACATCAACATCTCACGTAAGAATGTGAGCAACTTCCTGCAGAACCCGTTAGGCCGCTTCACCCTTGAAGAAGTGGTGAAAAACTAAAGCACACTGCTGAAAAATGTGGGAGGGGGCTTGCCCCCGATTACAGTGGATCAGTCAACAGATACAGTGACTGTCCCACCGCTATCGGGGGCAAGCCCCCTCCCACATTTGGTTTTACAATGTGCCGGTTATTGCGCGTCGAACGCCTGGCCGTTGATGCCGGCACTGTCCGGCCCCATCAGGTAGAGGTAAACCGGCATGATCTCTTCCGGCGCCGGCCGTTCCATCGGGTTTTCCCCCGGATACGCCTGGGCGCGCATGCTGGTGCGGGTGCCGCCGGGGTTGATGCTGTTCGAGCGAACCGCCGCTACATCTTCGAGTTCGTCCGCCAGGGTTTGCATCAGGCCCTCAGTCGCAAACTTCGACACGCCATAAGCTCCCCAATAGGCCCGGCCCTTGCGGCCGACGCTGCTGGAGGTGAACACCACCGAGGCATCCTTCGACAGCTTGAGCAGCGGCAACAAGGTACTGGTCAGCATGAACATCGCGTTGACGTTCACGTGCATCACCCGCATGAAGTTCTCGCCGGACAACTGTTCGAGCGGCGTACGCGGGCCGATGATCGAGGCGTTGTGCAGCAGGCCGTCGAGGTGGCCGAATTCTTTTTCGATCATTGCCGCCAGCTCATCGTATTGATGGGGCAGGGCGGTCTCCAGGTTGAAGGGGATCACCACCGGCTGTGGTTGGCCTGCGGCTTCGATCTCGTCATATACCTGGGCAAGGTTGGCTTCGGTCTTGCCCAGCAACAGCACGGTAGCGCCGTGGGCGGCGTAGGTTTTCGCCGCCGCCGCGCCAATCCCGCGACCGGCGCCGGTGACCAGGATCACCCGGCCCTTGAGCAGTTCTGGACGTGCAGAGTAATCAAACATAAATAGCCTCGACAGAATTCAGCAGCTTTTGAACCCCAACTCCGAAAACACTGAAGATCCCCAGTGGGAGGGGGCTTGCCCCCGATGAGGGCCTATCAGTCCTAGAGGTGCGGGCTGGCACACCGCTATCGGGGGCGGGCCCCCTCCCACATTGGATCTTCATAGAGGGTGGGGGCGTTGAGTAATCAGCAACTGCACAGTGCGTTATCCAGCACCTTGCGCAGTTCCAGCGGGTGATCCACCACCACATCGGCCCCCCAATGGCGTGGGTTGTCGTCCGGGTGGATGTAGCCGTAAGTGACCGCCGCCGTGCGGGTGCCGGCGTCGCGGCCGGACTCGATGTCGCGCAGGTCATCGCCCACGAACAGCACGCTGGCCGGGTCCAGGCCGAGCATCTTGCAGGCCAGGATCATCGGCTCCGGGTCCGGCTTGCTGTTTTTCACGTGGTCCGGGCAGATCAGCAGTGCCGAGCGTTCGGCCAGGCCGAGTTGCTGCATGATCGGCTCGGCAAAACGCAGGGGCTTGTTGGTGACCACGCCCCAGATCAGCTTGGCCTTCTCGATGTCTTCGAGCAGCTGCGCCATGCCGTCGAACAACTTGCTGTGGACCGCGCAGCCCTTGAGGTAGCGCTCGAGGAATTCCTGGCGCAGTTCTTCGAAGCCTGGGGATTCCGGGTCCATCGAGAAGGTCACCGCAACCATTGCCCGCGCACCGCCGGAGATTTCATCGCGGATGTGCTGGGGGTTGATCGGCGGCAGGTCGCGATCGGCGCGCATCGCCTGGCAGATCGCGATGAAGTCCGGCGCGGTATCCAGCAGGGTACCGTCCATATCGAAGAGAACCGCTCGCAACTTCACAGGCTCACTCCTCGCGCAGGGTCTGGATCATGTAGTTGACGTCTACATCGTTGGCCAGCTTGTAGTGCTTGGTCAGCGGGTTGTAGGTCAGGCCGATGATGTCCTTGACGGTCAGCCCGGCCTGGCGGCTCCACGCACCCAGCTCGGACGGACGGATGAATTTCTTGAAGTCATGGGTGCCGCGCGGCAGCAGCTTCATGATGTATTCGGCGCCGATGATCGCGAACAGGTAAGCCTTGGGGTTGCGGTTGATGGTGGAGAAGAACACCTGGCCGCCGGGCTTGACCATGCGGAAGCAGGCGCTGATCACCGAGGACGGGTCGGGCACGTGTTCCAGCATTTCCAGGCAGGTGACCACGTCGAACTGCTCGGGCATCTCTTCGGCCAGGGCTTCGGCGGTGATCTGGCGGTATTCCACGCTCACCCCGGACTCCAGTTGATGCAATTGGGCCACGGCCAAGGGCGCTTCGCCCATGTCGATGCCCATCACAGTCGCGCCGCGTTGGGCCATGGCTTCGCTGAGGATGCCGCCGCCGCAACCGACGTCCAGTACCTTTTTGCCGGCCAGGTTGACGCGTTCGTCAATCCAGTTGACCCGCAGCGGGTTGATGTCGTGCAAAGGCTTGAACTCGCTTTCGCGGTCCCACCAGCGGTGAGCCAGGGCTTCGAATTTGGCGATTTCGGCGTGGTCGACGTTGCTCATGGTGAATCCTCTGAATCTGATAAATCGGTTTGTCGGTCTTGAACGCCAGGGCTCAAGGCCGTCGTTATTCGCTATGCCCGCTGATGCGTTGGCCCCAGGCGATGGCCGTGGCGGTCAACTGTTGTTCATCCATGCGGGTCAATTGCCGGTCGTCGAGCAATTGCTTGCCAGCGACCCAAAGGTGTTTCACGCAATCGCGTCCGGTGGCATATATAAGCTGTGAGACCGGATCATAGATCGGTTGTTGCGCCAGCCCCGACAGATCGAAAGCAACGATATCCGCCGCCTTGCCGACTTCCAGCGAGCCAATCTCGCTTTCCAGGCCCATGGCTCGCGCGCCATTGAGGGTGGCCATGCGCAGGGCGCGATGGGCATCGAGTGCGGTGGCCGAACCGGCGACGGCCTTTGCCAGCATCGCCGCCGTACGCGTTTCGCCCAACAGGTCAAGGTCATTGTTGCTGGCGGCGCCATCGGTGCCGATGGCCACATTCACGCCAGCCTGCCACAGACGCTCCACCGGGCAAAAGCCGCTGGCCAGTTTCAGATTGGATTCCGGGCAATGGATGACGCTGGTGTTGCTTTCTACCAGCAAAGCCAGGTCGTCCTCGCTGATTTGGGTCATATGAACGGCCTGGAAGCGCGGGCCCAGCAGCCCCAGGCGCCCCAGGCGCGCCAGCGGGCGCTCGCCGGTCTGCTCGACCGCTTGCTGCACTTCGAAGGCGGTTTCGTGAACATGCATATGGATCGCGGCGTCCAGCTCTTCGGCGATCACCCGGATTTTTTCCAGGTTGTCATCGCACACGGTGTAGGGCGCGTGGGGGCCAAAGGTGATCTTGATGCGCGGGTGGTGCTTGAGGTCGCCGAACAGCTCGACACCCTGGCGAATCGCCTCGTCGGCACTGCCGGCGCCGGGGATCGGGAAGTCGAGGATCGGAATCGCGATCTGTGCGCGCATGCCGCTGTTGTGCACGCAGTCGCTGGCGACCTTGGGGTAGAAGTACATGTCGGAGAAGCAGGTGATGCCGCCCTTGAGCTGTTCGGCGATGGCCAGGTCGGTGCCGTCACGCACGAACGCTTCATCGACCCACTTGGCTTCGGCGGGCCAGATGTGTTTTTCCAGCCAGGTCATCAGCGGCAGGTCATCGGCCAGGCCGCGAAACAGGCTCATCGCCGCGTGCCCGTGGGCGTTGACCAGGCCGGGGCTGAGCAACATGCCCGGCAGTTCGCGGGTCTCCTTGGCGGTCAGCTTCAACGCCGCCTGGCGAGGCCCGATAAACGCAATGCGCCCATCGCGGATGCCCAGGCCGTGTTCCTTGAGCACCACGCCGGCGGGTTCGACAGGTACCAGCCAGGTCGGCAGCAACAGTAAGTCGAGCGGGGCGGCAGTGGCAGTCATCGCAGGCTTCTTCCCAGGCAGCTATAAAAGAAGGGCGAAGTATACCCGAGCGTCCTGGCTGGCGGATCGCTATAATCGGCGGCTTTGTTTATGAGTGCGGAGTAAGGGATGCGCGATCGACTGTTGGCAGCGGAGAAAGTGAAGGCCATCGATTGGCGTGATGGCGCACTGTACCTGCTTGATCAGCGTGCCTTGCCGTCCCGGGAAAGCTGGGTGGCCTGCGTGACGGTCGATGCAGTGGCTGCAGCCATTCGCTCGATGGTAGTGCGCGGTGCGCCGGCCATCGGCATCAGCGCCGCATATGGCCTGGTGCTGGCCGCCCGCGAGCGGATCGCCGAGGGCGGTGACTGGCAGGCAGCGTGGGAAGAAGACTACGCATTGTTAGCCGATGCCCGCCCCACCGCGTCGAACCTGTTCTGGGCCTTGAAGCGCATGCGTGACCGGCTCGACCGCGTCAAAAAGCACGCCGACCCTGTGGCGGTGCTGGAAGCGGAAGCCATCGCCATCCATGAGAGTGACCGCGAAGCCAACCTGACCATGGCCCAGCTGGGCGTCGAGCTGATCCGCAAGCACCAGGGCAACGCCCAGGCCATCCTCACCCACGGCAACGCTGGCGCCCTGGCGACCGGCGGTGTCGGTACGGCGCTCGGGGTGATTCGCGCGGCCTACCTCGAAGGCATGGTCGAGCAGGTCTACGCCAATGAAACCCGGCCCTGGCTGCAAGGCTCGCGGCTGACCGCCTGGGAGCTGGCGGGCGAGGGCATCCCGGTGACGGTGAATGCCGACTCGGCCGGTGCGCATATCCTCAAGACCAAAGGCGTGACCTGGGTGATTGTCGGCGCCGACTGCATTGCCGCCAACGGCGATGTGATCAGCAAGATCGGCACTTACCAGTTGGCCGTGTGTGCGATGCACCACGGCGTGCGTTTCATGGTGGTGGCGCCGAGTTCCACCCTGGACCTGATGATGGCCACTGGCGATGAGGTAGCGCTGGAAGAACGCGAGGCCGGTGAGTTGCTGGAAGTCGCCGGCCAGCGCTTCGCGGCCGATGTGGCGGCCTTCAATCCGGTGTTCGACGTGACCCCGGCCGACCTGATCGATGTGATCGTGACCGAAAAAGGCGTGGTCGAACGGCCGGACACCGCCAAGCTGGCCAGGTTGATGTGTCGTAAGCGCTTGCACTAAGCCAATTTCCCCCCGAAATCGGGCTTGGTTCCAGCTCTGAGCCCCTCTCGTCGCCCTCAAGCCTGTCATCCGTCAACTTACTATGCTCCATGCGCATCAGGGGGATAGGTGCGTGGCGGCGATTGTGATAACATCCGGCGGTTTCCAGGGCTGCCCCGAGGGGTGGCCTATAACGTGCAGATCCGTGTCATAACTCGTTGATTTGTCGTAAGTCGTTGTCAGGCACTCTGCCGGCAGCGGCGAGCTTCGTTCGTCCCATATGGATGTGACGAGGTTTCACCCGAAAAAGGAATCAGGCTTCTCATGGGCGAACTGGCCAAAGAAATCCTCCCGGTCAATATCGAAGACGAGCTGAAACAGTCCTACCTCGACTACGCGATGAGCGTAATTGTCGGTCGGGCACTGCCTGATGCGCGCGATGGCTTGAAGCCCGTGCACCGGCGTGTGCTGTTCGCGATGAGCGAGCTGGGTAACGACTGGAACAAGCCGTACAAGAAATCTGCCCGTGTTGTCGGTGACGTGATCGGTAAGTATCACCCTCACGGCGACACTGCGGTGTACGACACCATCGTTCGGATGGCCCAGCCGTTTTCCCTGCGCTACCTGCTGGTAGACGGCCAGGGCAACTTCGGTTCGGTCGACGGCGACAACGCCGCGGCCATGCGATACACCGAAGTGCGCATGACCAAGCTGGCGCACGAACTGCTGGCCGACCTGCATAAAGAAACCGTGGACTGGGTGCCGAACTACGACGGCACCGAAATGATCCCGGCCGTCATGCCGACCAAGATCCCCAACCTGCTGGTCAACGGTTCCAGCGGTATCGCCGTGGGCATGGCGACCAACATCCCGCCGCACAACCTCGGTGAAGTCATCGACGGTTGCCTGGCCCTCATCGACAACCCCGAGCTGACCGTCGATGAGCTGATGCAATACATCCCCGGCCCGGACTTCCCGACCGCCGCGATCATCAACGGTCGCGCCGGCATCATCGAAGCCTATCGCACCGGTCGCGGCCGCATTTACATGCGTGCCCGCTCGATCATCGAAGACATCGACAAGGTCGGTGGCCGCCAGCAGATCGTCATCACCGAGCTGCCGTACCAACTGAACAAGGCACGTCTGATCGAGAAGATCGCCGAGCTGGTCAAAGAGAAGAAGCTCGAAGGCATCACCGAGCTGCGCGACGAGTCCGACAAAGACGGTATGCGCGTGGTGATCGAGCTGCGTCGTGGCGAAGTGCCTGAGGTGATCCTCAACAACCTCTACGCCCAGACCCAGCTGCAAAGCGTGTTTGGTATCAACGTGGTTGCACTGATCGATGGCCGCCCGCGCATCCTGAACCTCAAGGACCTGCTGGAAGCCTTCGTGCGTCACCGTCGCGAAGTGGTCACCCGCCGTACCGTGTTCGAACTGCGCAAGGCCCGCGAGCGCGGCCACATCCTGGAAGGCCAGGCAGTTGCGCTGTCGAACATCGACCCGGTGATCGCTCTGATCAAGGCCTCGCCAACCCCGTCGGAAGCCAAGGAAGCGTTGATCAGCACCCCTTGGGAATCCAGCGCCGTGGTGGCGATGGTTGAACGTGCCGGCGCCGACTCGTGCCGTCCGGAGACCCTGGACCCGCAATACGGTCTGCGTGAAGGCAAGTACTTCCTGTCGCCGGAACAGGCCCAGGCCATCCTGGAACTGCGCCTGCACCGCCTGACTGGCCTGGAGCACGAGAAGCTGCTGGCCGAGTACCAGGAGATCCTCAATCAGATCGGCGAGTTGATCCGCATCCTCAGCAGCGCCGTGCGCCTGATGGAAGTGATCCGCGAAGAACTGGAAGTGATCCGCGCCGAATACGGCGATGTGCGTCGCACCGAGATTCTCGATGCACGCCTCGACCTGACCCTGGGTGACATGATCCCGGAAGAGGAGCGCGTGGTAACCATCTCCCACGGTGGCTACGCCAAGACCCAGCCGCTGGCTGCGTACCAGGCCCAGCGTCGTGGTGGTAAAGGTAAATCGGCTACCGGCGTGAAGGATGAGGACTACATCGCTCACCTGCTGGTTGCCAACAGCCACACCACGCTGCTGCTGTTCTCCAGCAAGGGCAAGGTGTACTGGCTCAAGACCTACGAAATCCCGGAAGCGTCCCGTGCCGCCCGTGGTCGCCCACTGGTCAACCTGCTGCCGCTGGACAGTGATGAATACATCACCACCATGCTGCCGGTCGAGGAATACACCGAAGGTCACTTCATCTTCATGGCCACCGCCAAAGGCACCGTGAAGAAGACCCCGCTGGAATCCTTCAGCCGCCAGCGCAGCGTGGGCCTGATCGCCCTGGAGCTGGACGAAGGCGACGTGCTGATCTCCGCTGCCATCACCGACGGCGAGCGTGAAGTCATGCTGTTCTCCGACGGCGGTAAAGTAACGCGCTTCAAGGAATCCGACGTTCGTGCCATGGGCCGTACTGCCCGCGGTGTGCGCGGCATGCGCCTGCCGGAAGGGCAGAAGCTGATTTCGATGCTGATCCCGGAAGAAGGCAGCCAGATCCTCACCGCTTCCGAGCGTGGTTATGGCAAGCGCACCGCCATCAGCGAGTTCCCGGAGTACAAGCGTGGCGGCCAAGGCGTGATCGCCATGGTCAGCAACGACCGCAACGGCCGTCTGGTCGGTGCGGTGCAGGTGCTCGACGGCGAGGAAATCATGCTGATCTCCGACCAGGGCACCCTGGTACGTACCCGTGTGGCTGAAGTGTCGAGCCTGGGCCGTAACACCCAGGGCGTGACCCTGATCAAGCTGGCCAAGGACGAAAAACTGGTCGGCCTGGAGCGTGTCCAGGAGCCATCGGAAGTCGAAGGCGAAGAGCTGGAAGGCGAGGAGTTTGAAGGCGAGGTGATCGCAGCAGGCGATGACAACGTCGACGAGCCAACCCTCGACGCTGCCGCAGACGAAGAAGAACCGCAGGAATAAGCGGACACACAGGGGGCGGATGAAGATTCGCCCCCTTGTTGTTTGTCCCCTTTGAAACATGTGGGAGCTGGCTTGCCTGCGATGGCATCACCACGGTATCACTGACTTACCGAGGCGCCTGTATCGCAGGCAAGCCAGCTTCCACAACGGTCCGCTCCGGAAGCGGAGCGTTGCCGAACATGATTGCAGCCCCACCAGATCAGAGTGAGATTGGATGTGAGCAAGAGAGCCTATAACTTCTGTGCCGGTCCCGCGGCGCTTCCTGAAGCAGTCCTGCAGCGTGCGCAGGGTGAACTCCTCGACTGGCATGGAAAAGGCCTCTCCGTGATGGAAATGAGCCATCGCAGCGATGAGTTCGTGTCCATCGCCACCAAGGCCGAGCAGGATCTGCGCGACTTGCTGGACATCCCTTCCAACTACAAAGTGCTATTCCTGCAGGGCGGCGCCAGCCAGCAATTCGCCCAGATCCCGCTGAACCTGCTGCCGGAAGACGGCACTGCCGACTATATCGACACTGGTATCTGGGGCCAGAAGGCCATTGAAGAGGCTTCCCGTTACGGTCACGTCAATGTGGCGGGCACCGCCAAGCCTTACGACTATTTCGCCATTCCGGGTCAGAACGAGTGGAAGTTGTCGAAGGACGCTGCCTACGTGCACTACGTGGCCAACGAAACCATTGGCGGCCTGGAGTTCGATTGGGTGCCGGAAGTGGGCGACGTGCCGCTGGTGTGCGACATGTCCTCGGACATCCTCTCGCGCCCGATCGATGTGTCGAAGTACGGCATGATCTACGCTGGCGCGCAGAAGAACATCGGCCCGAGCGGCATCCTGGTCAACATCATCCGCGAAGACCTGCTGGGCCGTGCCCGTTCGCTGTGCCCGACCATGCTCAACTATAAGGTCGCGGCGGATAACGGCTCGATGTACAACACCCCGCCGGCGTTCGCCTGGTACCTGTCCGGCCTGGTCTTCGAGTGGCTGAAAGAGCAGGGCGGTGTCGCTGCGATGGGCAAGCTCAACGAAGAGAAGAAGCGCGTCTTGTACGACTTCATCGACGCCAGCGGCCTGTACAGCAACCCGATCAACCTGACCGACCGCTCGTGGATGAACGTGCCGTTCCGCCTGGCTGACGACCGCCTGGACAAGCCGTTCCTGGCCGGTGCCGACGCGCGTGGCCTGCTGAACCTCAAGGGTCACCGCTCGGTGGGTGGCATGCGCGCCTCCATCTACAACGCCGTCGACATCCACGCGATCAACGCGCTGGTTGCCTACATGGCAGAGTTCGAAAAGGAACACGGCTAATGTCTGAGCAAGAACTCAAGGCCCTGCGTGTACGCATCGACAGCCTGGACGAGAAAGTTCTGGAGCTGATCAGTGAGCGCGCGCGGTGCGCCCAGGAAGTGGCAAGGGTGAAGATGGCGTCCCTGGCCGAAGGCGAAGTGCCGGTGTTCTATCGGCCCGAGCGTGAAGCCCAGGTGCTCAAGCGTGTGATGGAGCGCAACAAGGGCCCGCTGGGCAACGAAGAGATGGCGCGGTTGTTCCGTGAAATCATGTCCTCGTGCCTGGCGCTGGAGCAGCCGCTGAAAGTGGCCTACCTCGGCCCGGAAGGCACCTTTACCCAGGCGGCGGCCATGAAGCACTTCGGCCACGCGGTGATCAGCAAGCCAATGGCGGCGATCGACGAAGTGTTCCGTGAAGTGGCGGCCGGTGCGGTGAACTTTGGCGTGGTGCCGGTGGAAAACTCCACCGAAGGCGCGGTCAACCACACGCTGGACAGCTTCCTCGAGCACGACATGGTGATCTGTGGCGAAGTCGAGCTGCGCATCCACCACCACCTGCTGGTGGGTGAGAACACCAAGACCGACAGCATCAGTCGCATCTACTCCCACGCCCAGTCGCTGGCCCAGTGCCGCAAGTGGCTGGATGCGCATTACCCGAATGTCGAGCGCGTGGCGGTCTCCAGCAACGCCGAAGCCGCCAAGCGGGTCAAGGGTGAGTGGAATTCGGCAGCCATCGCTGGCGATATGGCGGCGGGTCTGTACGGCCTGACGCGCCTGGCCGAGAAAATCGAGGACCGCCCGGACAACTCCACGCGCTTCCTGATGATCGGCAGCCAGGAAGTACCGCCGACCGGTGACGACAAGACCTCCATCATCGTGTCCATGAGCAACAAGCCCGGCGCACTGCATGAGCTGCTGGTGCCGTTCCACGACAACGGGATTGACCTGACGCGCATCGAGACTCGTCCTTCGCGCAGCGGTAAATGGACTTATGTGTTCTTTATCGACTTCATCGGCCATCACCGCGACCCACTGGTCAAGGGCGTGCTCGAGAAAATCAGTCAGGAAGCCGTGGCACTCAAGGTGCTGGGCTCTTACCCGAAAGCGGTTTTGTGAGGCTTTAACATGAGTGGCAACTTCCTCGCCCTGGCGCAGCCGGGCGTGCAACAACTGTCGCCTTACGTTCCGGGCAAGCCTGTGGACGAGCTGGCGCGTGAGTTGAACCTGGATCCTTCGAAAATCGTCAAGCTGGCGAGCAACGAGAACCCGCTGGGCCCTAGCCCCAAAGTCCTGGCGGCGATCCGTGAAGAGCTGGCTGAGCTGACCCGGTATCCGGACGGCAACGGCTTCGCGCTCAAGTCGTTGCTGGCGGAAAAATGCCGCGTCGAGCTGAACCAGGTGACCCTGGGCAACGGTTCCAACGACATTCTCGAGCTGGTCGGCCGTGCCTACCTGGCGCCGGGCTTGAACGCTGTGTTCAGTGAGCACGCCTTCGCGGTCTATCCGATCGTGACCCAGGCCGTCGGTGCCGATGCGCGCATCATTCCGGCGAAGGATTGGGGCCATGACCTGCCGGCCATGCTGGCAGCCATCGATGCCCGGACCCGCGTGGTGTTCATCGCCAACCCGAACAACCCGACCGGCACCTGGTTCGACGCCCAGGCGCTGAACGACTTCCTGCAAGACGTGCCCGAGCACGTGCTGGTGGTGCTGGACGAGGCCTACATCGAGTACGCCGAAGGCAGCGACCTGCCGAACGGCCTCGATTTCCTGGCCGCGTACCCGAACCTGCTGGTGTCGCGCACCTTCTCCAAGGCTTACGGCCTGGCATCGCTGCGCGTGGGCTACGCCCTGTCCACTGCGGTGGTTGCCGATGTGCTGAACCGCGTGCGCCAGCCGTTCAACGTCAACAGCCTGGCCCTGGCCGCGGCCTGTGCGGCGGTGAAGGATACCGAGTACCTGGAGCAAGGTCGTCGTATCAACGAAAGCGGCATGCTGCAGTTGCAGGAAGGCTTCCGCGAGCTGGGCCTGGGCTGGGTTCCGTCCAAGGGTAATTTCATCTGCGTCGACCTCGGTCAGGTGGCCGCTCCGGTATTCCAGGGCTTGTTGCGTGAAGGTGTGATCGTGCGTCCGGTGGCCAACTACGGCATGCCGAATCACCTGCGCATCACCATCGGTCTGCCGGCTGAAAACAGTCGCTTCCTGGAGGCGCTGGCCAAGGTTCTGGCTCGTGGTTGATGTCACTGCATTGCAACCTGCTGTGCCTATGATCGGTCGCCTGGTGGTGGTCGGCCTGGGGTTGATCGGCGGCTCCTTCGCCAAAGGCCTGCGTGAAAGCGGGCTGTGTGGCGAAGTGGTCGGTGTGGACCTGGACCCGCAATCGCGCCAGTTGGCGGTCGAGTTGGGCGTGGTGGATCGCTGTGAAGCGGACCTGGCGCTCGCCTGCCGGGGCGCGGATGTGATCCAGCTGGCCGTGCCGATCCTGGCCATGGAGAAATTGCTCGCCGTGTTGGCGGGTATGGACCTGGGCCAGGCGATTCTGACGGACGTCGGCAGTGCCAAGGGTAATGTGGTGCGCGCGGCGCAGCAGGCGTTTGGTGGCATGCCGACGCGCTTCGTGCCGGGTCATCCGATTGCCGGTTCGGAGCAAAGCGGGGTGGAGGCGTCGAATGCGCAGCTGTTCCGTCGACACAAAGTGATCCTGACGCCGCTTGCGCAAACCGATCCGGCGGCGCTGGCGGTGGTCGATCGCCTGTGGCGCGAGTTGGGTGCGGATGTCGAGCACATGCAGGTCGAGCGTCACGACGAAGTGCTGGCCGCGACCAGCCATCTGCCGCATTTGCTGGCGTTTGGCCTGGTGGATTCTTTGGCCAAGCGCAACGAGAACCTCGAGATTTTCCGTTACGCCGCCGGTGGCTTCCGCGACTTCACGCGGATTGCCGGCAGCGACCCGGTGATGTGGCACGACATCTTCCTCGCCAATCGCGAAGCGGTGTTGCGCACCCTGGACACCTTCCGCAGCGACCTCGACGCCTTGCGCGATGCGGTCGACGCCGGGGATGGCCATCAATTATTGGGCGTGTTCACCCGTGCGCGGGTGGCGCGTGAGCATTTCAGCAAGATCCTGGCGCGCCGGGCGTATATGGAAACCGCTGTGAACGCTGATGACCTGACCTTCCTCGCCAGCCCGGGCGGCCGCTTGAGCGGAAGCATTCGGGTGCCGGGCGACAAGTCGATTTCCCATCGGTCGATCATGCTCGGTTCGTTGGCTGAGGGTGTGACGGAAGTCGAAGGTTTCCTTGAAGGCGAGGACGCCCTGGCGACTTTGCAGGCGTTTCGCGACATGGGCGTGGTGATTGAAGGGCCGCACCATGGGCGCGTGACCATCCACGGCGTGGGGCTGCATGGTTTGAAGCCCGCACCGGGGCCGATCTATCTCGGAAACTCGGGCACCTCCATGCGCCTGCTGTCCGGTTTGCTGGCTGCGCAGAGCTTCGACAGCGTGCTGACGGGCGACGCTTCCCTGTCCAAGCGTCCGATGAACCGCGTGGCCAAGCCGTTGCGGGAAATGGGTGCGGTGATCGAGACCGGCCCGGAAGGGCGTCCGCCCCTGACTATCCGGGGGGGGCAGGTGCTCAAAGGTTTCGATTATTCGATGCCGATGGCCAGTGCGCAGGTTAAATCCTGCCTGTTGCTGGCCGGGCTTTACGCCGAGGGCAAGACCTCGGTGACCGAGCCTGCGCCGACCCGTGATCATACCGAGCGCATGTTGCGCGGTTTTGGTTATCCGGTTGATGTGGTGGGGGCTAAAGCGTCGGTTGAGTCGGGCCATGCGCTGGCTGCGGCGCATATTGAAGTGCCGGGGGATATTTCCTCTTCGGCGTTTTTCCTGGTGGCGGCTTCGATTGCCGAAGGCTCCGAGTTGTTGCTGGAGCACGTGGGTGTCAACCCGACCCGCACCGGCGTGATCGACATTCTGCGGCTGATGGGGGCGGACATTACCTTGGAAAATCCGCGTGAAGTGGGTGGCGAGCCGGTGGCTGACCTGCGTGTACGTGCCGCGGCGTTGAAAGGTATTGAAATTCCCGAGGCACTGGTGCCTTTGGCGATCGACGAGTTCCCGGTGCTGTTCGTTGCGGCGGCCTGTGCCGAAGGGCGGACCGTGTTGCGCGGCGCTGAAGAGCTGCGCGTGAAGGAGTCCGACCGTATTCAGGTCATGGCCGATGGTCTGCTGGCACTGGGCGTGACGTGTGAACCGACGCCTGATGGGATTATCATTGACGGTGGCCCGATGGGTGGCGGTGACGTACATGCCCATGGCGATCACCGGATTGCCATGGCATTCAGCGTGGCTTCCCTACGGGCGGCGGCGCCGATTCGTATCCGTGACTGCGCCAATGTTGCTACGTCTTTTCCGAACTTTCTTACACTGTGTGCCCAAGTCGGCATCCGTGTTGCCCAAGAGGCTCAATTGTGAATATCAAAGCACCGGTGATTACCATCGACGGGCCAAGCGGCTCGGGCAAAGGCACGATCGCCGGCATCCTGGCCAAGCGCCTGGGCTGGTGCCTGCTGGATTCCGGCGCGCTGTACCGCCTGCTGGCATTCGCCGCACGCAACCATGGCGTCGACCTGACCAACGAGGAATCCCTGAAGTTGCTGGCGGCGCACCTCGATGTACAGTTCGTCGGCGCGACGGAAGGGCATCCCCAGCGCATCATCCTTGAAGGGGACGATGTGACCGATGACCTGCGCAATGAGCAAGTTGGCTCCTGGGCCTCCCAGGTTGCCGCGCTGCCAGCGGTGCGGGACGCATTGTTGCAGCGCCAGCGGGCTTTCCAGGAGCCGCCGGGCCTGGTGGCCGATGGCCGCGATATGGGAACCGTGGTGTTTCCCGAGGCGCCATTGAAGATTTTCCTGACCGCCAGCGCCGAGGAGCGGGCTCGCCGCCGCTACTTGCAGTTGAAGGGCAAAGTCGATGGTGTTAGTCTGTCGAGTCTGCTAGATGAGATCCGTGCACGCGATGAGCGTGATACCCAGCGCGCAGTAGCCCCGCTCAAGCCGGCGGCTGATGCCATACAGCTGGATTCCACGGAGCTGTCCATCGAGCAGGTGCTGGAACGCATCTTGAGCGAGATCGCCATTCGCGATATCGCAGGGTGACCAAGAAGGCCGCAGGGGACCAGTCATAGTCCTGTGGTGCTTCTTTTAATTGAAACTGACCCACACCGTCTGGGGTGTGGAGATGGGCGTATTCTTCGCCCTTATCAACAGGAATTAAAATGAGCGAAAGCTTTGCGGAACTCTTTGAAGAAAGCCTAAAAACCCTGAACCTTCAGGCAGGCTCCATCATCACCGGTGTTATCGTTGATATCGATTACCAAGCTCGCTGGGTAACCGTTCACGCTGGTCTGAAGTCTGAAGCTCTGATCCCGCTGGAACAGTTCTACAACGATGCTGGTGATCTGACAATCAATGTCGGTGACGAAGTTCACGTTGCTCTGGACTCGGTTGAAGACGGTTTCGGTGAAACCAAGCTGTCCCGTGAAAAAGCCAAGCGCGCTGAATGCTGGATTGTTCTCGAAGCAGCCTTCGCAGCTGAAGAAGTGGTCAAGGGCGTTATCAACGGTAAGGTTAAAGGCGGCTTCACTGTCGACGTTAACGGCATCCGTGCGTTCCTGCCAGGTTCTTTGGTCGACGTTCGTCCAGTGCGCGACACCACGCACCTGGAAGGCAAAGAACTCGAATTCAAGGTCATCAAGCTCGACCAGAAGCGCAACAACGTTGTCGTTTCCCGTCGCAGCGTCCTGGAAGCAGAGAACTCCGCCGAGCGTGAAGCTCTGCTGGAATCCCTGCAGGAAGGCCAACAAGTCAAAGGTATCGTCAAAAACCTCACCGACTACGGCGCATTCGTCGACCTGGGTGGCGTGGATGGCCTGCTGCACATTACCGACATGGCTTGGAAGCGTATCAAGCATCCTTCCGAAATCGTCAATGTTGGCGACGAGATCGATGTCAAGGTTCTGAAATACGATCGCGAGCGCAACCGTGTTTCCCTGGGCCTGAAGCAACTGGGTGAAGATCCATGGGTTGCTATCAAAGCCCGTTACCCAGAAGGCACTCGCGTAACCGCGCGTGTTACCAACCTGACCGACTACGGCTGCTTCGCTGAGCTGGAAGAAGGCGTGGAAGGCCTGGTACACGTTTCCGAAATGGACTGGACCAACAAGAACATTCATCCTTCGAAAGTCGTACAAGTCGGCGACGAAGTGGAAGTTATGGTTCTGGACATCGACGAAGAGCGTCGTCGTATCTCCCTGGGCATCAAGCAGTGCAAATCTAACCCATGGGAAGATTTCTCTGGCCAGTTCAACAAGGGCGATAAAATCTCCGGCACCATCAAGTCGATCACCGATTTCGGTATCTTCATTGGTCTGGACGGCGGCATCGACGGCCTGGTTCACCTGTCCGACATCTCCTGGAACGAAGTGGGCGAAGAAGCTGTTCGTCGTTTCAAGAAGGGCGACGAGCTGGACACCGTTATCCTGTCGGTTGACCCAGAGCGCGAGCGTATCTCCCTGGGTATCAAGCAACTGGAAAGCGACCCGTTCTCTGAGTACGTTCAGGACAACGACAAAGGCGCAATCGTTAAAGGCATCGTGAAGGAAGTTGACGCTAAAGGCGCCATCATCACTCTGGCCGACGATATCGAAGCGACTCTGAAAGCCTCCGAAATCAGCCGTGACCGCGTTGAAGACGCGCGTAACGTTCTGAAAGAAGGCCAGGAAGTAGAAGCCAAGATCATCAGCGTTGACCGCAAGAGCCGTGTAATCCAGCTCTCCATCAAGTCGAAAGACGATGCTGAAGAGAAAGAAGCCATCCAGAGCTTGAAAGACAAGCCTTCGGATAGCATCGCTGCTGGTCCTACCACTCTGGGCGACCTGTTGCGTGCACAAATGGAAAAACAGAACTAAGTTCTGTCAGACCATAAAAAAGGGCGACTTCGGTCGCCCTTTTTTGTGCCTGAAATTCGTTGAATCAACAACCTAGAACCAAGGCATACAGCTCAGTGTCAGAACTCACTATAGTCTTAAGAAAAATGCGGTTCTTGTGTTGTTGTTTCAGTAAGGATTTGAATGAACAGGCTTATCGTAATACTTGCAATGATAGTGCTCGCCGGTTGCTCCTCCACCAGCGCTAAAACCCACGCCAAGCGCGGCGTCAGCGGCATTGAGATCGATTGCTCGGGCCTTGGCAATCGCTGGGAGAAGTGCGAGAGGCGCGCTGCCCGTGAGTGTAAGATGCAGGGCTATAAGGTGATCACCAGGTCCAGCGACGCCAAGGACGAAGAGGGTGACTATCTGTTCGGTTGGAACCCTGCCGGCGCTGTAACCCGCACTATGCTGGTCATCTGTAATTGAGGTCGGAATACGCCTATAGCCGGTTGCCACCTATCCTGCGGATAAGTTGTTCGGTGGGCTGTTCAAATTCATCAAGTCATGCTAAAACCTTCGAAGCGCTTTTCCTAGCTGCTTGAAAAAGAAGGGAAAAATATGACGAAGTCGGAGTTGATCGAACGAATTGTCACCCATCAAGGGCTGCTCTCATCCAAGGATGTCGAGCTGGCTATCAAGACCATGCTTGAGCAAATGTCCCAGTGCCTGGCGACCGGGGATCGGATTGAGATCCGTGGGTTTGGGAGCTTTTCGCTTCACTATCGCGCACCGCGTGTGGGCCGTAATCCAAAAACCGGCCAGTCCGTCAGCCTCGACGGTAAGTTCGTACCTCACTTCAAGCCGGGCAAGGAATTGCGCGATCGGGTGAACGAAGAAGAGGAAGAAGGCGTCTGAGTGTTTTTGGGGTAGGAGAAGGTTATGCGCGGAGTTAAACGCGTTGTTGTGGTGCTGGCGGTGCTGGTGGTTTCGCTAGTGGTGTTGGCGTTTGTGCTGGAGAATCAGCAGGGCGTGTCTCTCTCGTTCCTAGGGATGGCGACTGGGCCGCTGCCGGTGTCGGTATTTGTGATCGTGGCGTTGATTCTCGGTATGCTGATAGGGCCGTTGTTAGGTGTGCTGGTGCGCACTAGGCGTCATGGGTCGGTCCCAGCAGGGCGCGCCTAGGGGGGGCTCTCTCTCTTTAGTAAACCGCGTGAGCGCACGTTTAGCAGCCGTTCGTCAGAAAACTGCCTTGATATGGCTCATCGGTTTCGCCTCTTTCCTGTAATGATGCGGTCATCCTCGAGTAGTTCCCATCCCCGGATTCATTGAGTTTAACTCGACAATTCGGAATTTCCTTTGCGCTTTCAGCTTTTTCAGACATGGCCTCTGGCGGGTTGATGTGCCTGTTTGGGAAAAATCTGACGGCTCTGTCAAGACTTGTAATATGTCAGAGAGATGGCAAAATGAAATCTGTTCTCGATAACGGGCATTTTGTGCGCTCAAAATTTGGCAGAGACGCTGGGTTTTGGCGGTCATATAACTAAGATAAAAAACACATGAAATAGTCTGCATAACGAGCCCGCAGTTTCTCTTTGAAGGCAGGTTTTTGTTGTGAGTAGTAATTTTCGTACCCCCCCAACTCCCCCTGCGGATGAAATTGACCTATACGCCATTTTCCTGTCTGTATGGCGGCAGAAGTTTATAGTCTGCACAGTAGCGTTGATCGTGACATTGCTTTCGGGTGTCTATGCCTTCACGATCACTCCTGAATATAAGGTATCTAGTATCCTGCGCCCTGCTGCCATTAATGAACTTGATGCTTTAAATCGATCAAAAATTTATGAGCTTTCGCCAAAGGACGCTCTGACTAAAGTTGGTGCTGCTCTGGAATCTTATGACACCCGGCTCAGCTTCTTTCGTGCCAATCAAAACATATTTCAATCATTCGAAAAACCAGGGCGGACGTTGGAGCAAAGTTTTGAAGAGTTTAATCGAAATTCATTCGTGATTGTTTTTCCGGATTCAAGTAAGAAAGATATTATAAGTTCTTATATAAAAGTTGAAATGAGTTACCCCGAGGGGGTTGATGGAGTGGCTATTCTCAATGGCTTTGTTAATTATGCTATATCAAGTGCGCGTGGTCAGGTAGCCGCAGATCTGGGTGTGATTGTAAGGAACCGTCTAGGCGAATTGGATGGAAGATTGGCTGCCGCACGATCCAGTTATGCAGGGAGAAAGGAGGCAGAAATTGCTTCGTTATCGGAGTCGGACTTCCTGAAAAAAGCTCAGCTTCAAGATGAGCTGAAGGCGCTTAGGGCTGAACTCAAGACCCGTCGGAATGATCGCATAGAACAGCTTGCTGAGGCGATTGGTATCGCCAAGTCTTTGAACATCCTAAGGCCTACGACACCTTCCTCTATGGAGGAGTCTCGGCGTAATACGGCATCGAGTGTCATGCGAACAGAAATTAATAGTCAGCAAACCCCGCTATACTTTATGGGGGTTGAGGCTCTGGAGGCAGAACGGCAAGTGCTGTTGCGACGCAAGTCCGATGACTTTAGCGAAGGGCGTGTTGCTCAGATTGCCAGAGAGCTTCAATTGCTTCAGTTCAATCGTCAAATTGAAATGCTAAACAGCCGTCAGAATGAAGATCTTTTTCTCGATGGTGTTGAGCCACTTAGAGCAGAAGCTGCGCGACTGCGGAATCTGAATGTCAATATGGACTTTTTGAAATTGGTGGTTTTAGATAAAGAGGCGTTGGAGCCTTTAGGTCCAGTTTCTCCAGATAAAACCATCATCGTTGCTTCAGGACTTCTTCTCGGAGTGATCCTTGGAGTAATCGCTGCTTTTATTTACACTCTAATTTCGAGGCGTCTTGTCGAAAAAGAATTACAAATTTTGCCTGGCGCAGCAGTTGCCGTTCCGCGGGCGTTCAGCCAAAACTACGAAAAGGTACAATGATGAGCTTGGTACAGGACTTCAAGGGTATTGTGGCTGAGATTGCCTCCTGATCGTTTTGGTCAAGAGCAGATCCAGTGGTCAGTGTCAGCGATTCCGAAAGTCAGCCAGTTTTACATTCATCTCCGGTTGGGCGAAGGGGGGGGGGCGTTCCCCCGCCCTAAGTAGAGCTTGCAGCAGCTGTCGTTTGATGATCGGGACTCAAGCAAATGCTTTGTCCACGGCTTTGAATAGCCGAAGTCATCGTATGGACTAGGTGACTACCTTTAGCTAGTTAAGCGATGATGCCCTTCACAGAGGTCGATACAAACTGAGCGGAACCTCTCTACTGGAAGGGCTGGCTCCCCAGCACCAAGAGCTGCGGTACTCGCCACGTGTCCTCAGCGACGCGACTACTGGTAAATCGACAGAGGGCAGCGGCAAGGAATTTTGTTTTGAGCCGACCCACTCATCGCTGCAAAAGAACATTGGTTTTTTGGCATGTGGGGTTTTTCGTGGTCTAATAATAAATATTTCCCTACGATCTGGCATCGTGCTGGCGAATTGACATGAAAGCTGCTTTGAGAGGGATCTAAATGAGTTTGGTAGACTTGGTCGACTTACAAGTTCTAGGCGATGAGCGTGGGCAGCTGGTAGTTTTAGAAGCGCAAAAAAATGTGCCGTTTGACATTAAACGCGTTTATTTTCTGATGGGAACACGCCCAGGGGTATCTCGCGGTTTTCACGCTCATCGAGAGTTACAGCAAGCAGCAATCTGTGTTTCGGGTCAGTGTCGTATGTTGATGAATAATGGCATAACCAGCGAGCAAGTTCTATTAAATAGCTCAAGTAAGGCAATATTTATCGATAAAATGATATGGCATGAAATGCATGATTTCTCATCAGATTGCGTTCTTTTAGTCCTGGCCAGTGATTATTATAATGAGCAGGACTATATTCGAGATTATTCAGAGTTTATAGGTCTTGTAAGTTATGCCTAAAATACATGAGCTTGCAGATGTAAAAAGTAGTGATATAGGCGTGGGTACACGTGTTTGGCAGTTTTGTGTTGTGCTTGAGGGCGCGAAGATTGGTAAAGGTTGCAACCTTTGCGCGCATACGCTAGTTGAAGGAGATGTAGTCATTGGTGATAACGTGACTCTGAAGTCTGGTGTCTTTTTGTGGGATGGCACTCGCATTGAAGATAATGTGTTTATCGGACCTAACGCAACTTTTACTAATGATTCGATGCCTCGTTCGAAAGTTTACCCGGGGAAATTTGTAGGTATTACGGTGAAGGTTGGTGCAAGCATCGGTGCTAATGCAACTATCTTGCCTGGCGTTACTATTGGGCGTTCCGCTATGGTCGGTGCAGGCGCCGTTGTGACGAAAGACGTGCCTGATTTCTCCGTGGTAGTCGGTAATCCAGCTAAAATAATTCGGTATCTAACGGTATGATCAAGTTTCTAGATCTGAAAACAATTAATCACGATATGCGGAGTGAGTTACTGGAGGCATGCGCCCGCGTAATTGACTCTGGCTGGTATATCGGTGGGGTTGAGTTGCAACGCTTTGAGCAAGAGTTCGCGGTATATTGCGGCGTTAAATTTTGTGTTGGAGTAGCTAACGGTTTAGACGCATTAAGCCTGACGTTACGGGCCTGGAAAGAACTGGGTCGCCTTAGGGATGGTGATGAAGTAATTGTTCCGGCAAACACTTACATAGCAAGTGTTCTCGCTATTACTGAAAACGGTCTCGTCCCAGTTTTGGTTGAACCAGACCCTGCGACATACAATTTAAATGTAAGCAATATTGAGAGCGCGATTACCCTGAGAACAAAGGTTTTGCTACCTGTACATCTTTATGGGTTACTTACAGATATGCCAGCTTTGCTTACAGTCGCAAAGAAACATGGGTTATTGGTGCTTGAGGATTCCGCGCAATCTCACGGGGCAACTCACCAGGGGAAGAAGGCGGGGGCTTGGGGGGATGCTTCAGGTTTTAGTTTTTACCCAGGAAAAAACTTAGGAGCCCTTGGAGATGCAGGGGCCATTACAACGAACGATGAAGAACTGGTTCAAGTGTTGCGTGCTCTTCGTAATTACGGATCTCATGAAAAATATCAGAATATATATCGAGGGGTAAATAGTCGTTTAGATGAACTACAGGCAGCGGTGCTGTCTGTGAAGCTAAAATATCTGGATGCGCAGACAGCACGGAGACGTGAGATTGTAGACGTATATTTACAAGGTATCAAAAACCCAAACCTAATTTTACCATTGCCAGTAGATAAATGCGTGCAGGAATTTGCAGAGCACGTCTGGCATTTATTCGTCATTCGAACCGCCCATCGCGATGAACTACAAAAACATCTTCAAGATAACGGAGTTCAAACACTCATTCATTACCCAGTTCCGATTCATAAGCAAAAAGCATATACCCATATGTCAGGATTATCATTGCCCATTACAGAGTTGATCCATGATGAAGTTTTGAGCCTCCCACTTGGCCCTACTTTAACCTTGGAAGAGGCGTGGAAAGTTGTGTCGGCCTGTAACAGCTTTCGGGTCGGCAGCATCTAATGACATTAATACGCACAGGCTTGTTGAATAGCATTGCCGTTGCTATAAAAATGCTGACACTTTTGGGGGTCAACAAGGTTCTTGCTATCTATGTTGGCCCAGGTGGATATGCAGCGCTTGGGCAATTTCAGAACGCTATCCAAATGATCACGACATTTGCAAGTGGTGCAGTTAATACTGGCGTCACAAAATATACTGCGGAGTATGTCGGGGATCACATATCGCAGCGCAAAGTATGGGGGACCGCAGGGACAATAGCGCTAATAGGGTCTTTGCTGAGCGCGTTTATCATCATTTTTTGTAACAAAACACTGTCGAGTTGGTTTTTGAGCAGCGAGGGGTATGGCGGAGTATTCATATGCTTTGCGGTCTCGCTTGTGTTTTTTTCGTTTAACGCACTATTGTTGGCTGTCCTAAATGGGCGGAAAGAAATAGCAACCTATGTGCTCGCTAATATAGCTGGAAGTATTTTTTCACTTGTAATCACCGCATTCATGGCTATGAACTTTGGCCTATATGGAGCTTTGATTGCCCTTGCAGTTTATCAATCTTTTGCTTTCGTTGTTACGCTGGCGCTGTGCTATAGAGCTCCTTGGTTTAGAGTTTCATATTTCTTCTCCGGTATTGACGCTGCCGTTGCCCTAAACTTGAGTAAATATGCGTTGATGGCGTTTACGTCGGCGGCCTGTGTTCCCGTAAGCCATATACTGGTTCGTGATTACCTTGGCGAAACGTTTGGTTTGCAGGCGGCTGGTTATTGGGAGGCAATGTGGCGTTTAAGTGCTGCGTACTTAATGCTCGTGACAACCACATTGAGTGTGTATTACCTGCCCCGGTTGTCTGAGCTTAAAGGCGCAAATGAAATCAGGAGTGAAATAGTACAAGGGTATCGAGTCATTTTGCCAATTGCTATTGTTAGTGCATTGATTATTTACCTGATGAGAGACTTTATCATTGTTACATTGTTCACCGGGGATTTTTCACCTATGCGTGAACTGTTTGCCTGGCAAATGCTTGGCGATACCTTGAAGATAGGGGGGTGGGTTTTGGCTTATCTTATGTTGGGTAAAGCCATGATGAAACTATTTATTTGCTCGGAAGTGATTTTTGCAGCTGGTTTTGTAGCATTTACATGGGGCTTTACCAAGATATATGGATTTCAAGGGGTCGCAATAGCACATGCTGTGAACTACTTTCTTTATTGGCTGGTTATGGCTTTTTTTATATGGCGTAAATTAGTTGATCGACAGGGTTTTACGGAAAATAAAAATTAGCTACTAGTCTAGTTCAAACTATTTTAAAAAGCGTCGGAGTAAAGCGTTGTGGTGAAGACGACAGTATTGATTTTAACTCAGGGGCGTTTTGGTGGGACGGATTTTCTTCTTGCGCGCCTCAGTAGTTGGTTGAAATTAAACCATTGCTACGTTGATATCATCACACCGGCTGAAAGGCCGGGTCTGAAGGAATACGATATTGTATTTCTTCCAACCTCCGAGGTCAGCCGGCTTTGGCTTTTTTCAGTATCATCTGTAAAGTTTAAGCATGTCTGCATATGGTGTATGGGGTATGCAGCATTTCGCGGCGCATACGTGTCCATTGCTGATGAGGAGTACTCCCAGCACGTTACCTCCAACAACCTCAAAGCCAAAGTCATAAGGGCGCTGAAGGCAAGATCCCAGCGCGGGTTAGCTACGTTTCTTAATAGCAAATCTATAGCTTTTACTGACGAGGTTGGGGCGTTTGCTGATATTGGTGGCTTGAGTTTTGATCAGAAGTTAGAAGATTTGATTTGCCCGATTGTCATAGATAAAAGTCCTTCTGAATATTTTGAATATAGCGCTCCAACGAATATTCTTCGGCTAGGGTGGGTTGGTCGCGTTGATATGGATTTCAAATTCTATGCTTTGGAGCGAGTCATACTTGATATTCGTGCGCTTCAAGAAGAGATATTAAAGCGCTACGGAAAAATTGTTTTTTATATCGTCGGAAATGGTGATGCTATTGAGGCTTTGAAGGAGCTCGTTTCTACTGATTTAAGTATTGAATATCACCTTATTCCCTTCATTGATAAAGCAAAGCTCAGTGGATTTATTAGAGAAAATATCGACTTGATGTTTGCGATGGGAACGTCGTCATTAGAATCGGCCAAAAATAAAATTCCCACTATAGTAGTTCCTCCTAGAGCTCGCAGAGATGATTTAGAGACGCCTGCATATAGGTGGGTTTCAGAGTCTAAAGGTTACTCTCTGGGAGAACTTAGTTACGCAGGCATCAGGCCGGTACAACCATCAAGTCAGATGAATATTTTACTCGATAAATTTATTAACAGCGCCAGTGAGCTTTCAGATGCTGCCTACGAATATTCGAAGTTTTTTGATGCTGAACTAGTATTTGAAAAACTAGATGTCGTGGCGAGAAAAAGTCTGCCCTCGTATATGTTATATGTAAAGTCTTTTGAGCTTTTTATGCTTAAAAAAATCAAGGCGGCCACCAAGATTATTTTGAGGCGGGCTTAATGATTATTGTCAAGCGGAATGAACTCGCATTTGGTTTTCTTTTGCTGTTCAATTTTGTACTGACTGTCTTGGTGGCTCTGTCGATAAGTGAGGAGACTGGTGGTGTCGAGGCTTTCCTATTTAATATATTTTTGGTTTCTACTACTGCTCTTTTGGTTTTTTTCTGTTTTCAGGGGGCTTACAAGAACCCTTTAAATATTACATCGCTGGTATCGATTTCGATATTTTTTTTCATGTGGGCACGTCCGTTTTTGACATTAATTTTTGATAAAGACATTGTTGAAGCGGGAATAGTGCTGGGCGAAAGCTCAGTTCGAAAATCTGTCGTTATCCTGGCGATGGGATGTATATTTATATTTTCAGGCCACTTCTTTAGCTCAAGGCTTACTTCAAGGCTATCCAGGGCATTGGTAGAATTTCCGGTGTTTACTTTGTCTCGCCTCACAAGTGGTTTTATAATTTTTCTTGCGTCGTGCAGTGGTATGTACTTTTTGGGCAAGTCTTATGTTTTAGCTAGCAAGTATATGGTCGGCGATTATTTCGCAGCATTGGAAAATCCTGAGTTTCATGCGCACATATTAACATTTTTTATTGCGAAAAATATTTTGTTGTTGTGGGGTATTTTTGGAAAAAACTCTAATCGACTTTTAATTATTTCGTTCATATGGGTATTTTTTGCAGTAGGCTTTTTAATGATCGGCCTTCGCGGCTATTTTTTTGTCTATTTATTTTTGTTTGTTTTTGTATACGGGTTGGAGCGGCGGATCAATTACATATTTCTAGTGGCGTTAGGGCTGGGCTCATTGATTTTTGCAAATATATTGCTCGAGTATAGATTGGGTTTTGAGGTCGCTACTGGAGTGGTAGATAAGATATCTCAAACATTGCATGGGCAAGGTGCTTCTTTCGAGGTTTTATATGGCGCTGTTAATTTTGGTAACGCGGTGCGTGAATGTTTGAACTCGACGAATGAAGCTTTTGGTATCTGTGTTGATCAGGCTCGTCATATAAACTTTGTCAGTGGTGGTTTTTCTACAAGTTTCTTTGCTGAAGCCTACTATCAGGGATGGGTTTTTTATATATTTTGGTGTCTTCTTTTTGGATGTTTGGTGCGTGCGTTAGATGGAGCGGTTGCTTTTTATAAAGACAATAGATCTGCCTGTGGGAACCATGGCGGCGTTATTTTTTTGATTCTCTCGGTCTTACCAAATCTCGTGTATTTTTCGCGCTCAAGCATGTATGAGTTTTTATTTAAGTTCTTGCAAGTTTCAATGGTGCTGATGGTCATGGCTATAGTAATGACTTATATAAAAAGATATCGTAGGGTTTTCAAATGAATATGCATGTTAGCGTTATGCTCCAAGGCGGATTGGGAAATCAACTGTTTCAGCTGGCGTGGGCCAGGTACATCGAGTCTGTGTCTAGTTCTAAGGTTGCGTGTAATAGTAAGAGACTGCTCAGTAAGGGGATTCATGGAGGTATCCGTCTGTCGGATCTGATTGATTATGATCATGATCAGTCATCGGAAAGTTGTATTTTTTTTGAGGATAATATTTTTGCAAAGGTTATTCGACTCATAATTAGAAAGTTGAATATTAGACGATTAGGTAATCATCTTTTTTATGATTACGATGCGGATACCAACTTTGATCAAGCCTGCCAGGCGATAAATTCGAAATTTCATTTTGGTTACTTTCAGTATGTCCAAAGCGCTCTTTATTTCAGGGATGAGCTGAAGTCGCTGATTCTTCAGAAAAATTCTGTATTGTTGGCAAAGGGCAGAGAGCTCTACTCCGGCAGCGTTGGTGTTCATGTTCGTCGAGGCGATTTTTTACTATCAACAGATCCTCGTCATAAAGTCATGGGCGAGGATTATTATTTAAAAGCAATCAAGAGTTTCAAAGGTCGTCGTTTCGTGATATTCACGGATGATAGGGAGTGGTGTAAAGAGGTCTTCAAGGGACAAGATTTTGAAATCTGTGGGCTTCTTGGAAATGAAGTGAAGCCTGCGATCGCGGATTTTTTGAGCTTGATTTGTTGTAAAGATTATATAGTAGGCACTAGCACGTTCGCTTGGTGGGCTGCATTTTTAAGTCTCAGCAACAACCCGGTTGTTTACTTGCCTCGCGTGAATCTCCCATTCCAGAGCGAAATGAGTAATCAGCTGATTGGCTGGAGTTATATTTTGAGTGAGTAACGCCCGTAAGGTATGCTTTACTGAGTGATTGCCAAGTCATGAGAGTCAGAACTCTGGCTTGAAAATCGCCGGTATACTCGCATAATGGGTAACTCGTAGTCTCTGCCTCAATTTTGTACGTTCAAAAAAATGTGCTGATGAGTGACAATGGGCATTTGCCCTATTGCTTCCCAACTCGCCATGCCGTTCGGGTTCGTATGTGGTGTCATTACGCCTTCTGGTAGGCAATCAAAGGACGATATCAATGTTTGTTCCAATTATTATGGCAGGTGGTTCGGGGACTCGCTTGTGGCCATTGTCTCGTCAGCTTCACCCAAAACAGTTTCTTCCGCTGGTAGACACCCAATTTTCGATGCTGCAAGCCACAATTCATCGCTTGGAAGGTTTGACTCATGCCTCACCGCAGTTGATTTGCAATGAGGAGCATCGGTTTTTAGCTGCGGAGCAGTTACGCCAGCTTGGTCTTGAAGATATCAATATTCTGTTGGAACCAATGGGCCGTAATACGGCTCCCGCCATTGCCTTGGCGGCTCTTCAAGCGACCGCCGGAGGCGATGACCCTCTGTTGTTGGTGTTGGCTGCGGATCATCTGATTCAGGATACCGAAGCCTTCCAAGACGCAATACGTATTGCGGCGGAACTTGCAGGGGCGGGTAAACTCGTTTCCTTTGGTATCACGCCCACAAGGCCAGAAACAGGTTACGGTTATCTGCGGCAGGGTGCTTCAGTCGGAAAAGGAGGGTTTGAAGTTACACGCTTTGTTGAGAAGCCAGATACCGAGACTGCGCAGCTTTACCTTGCTGGCGGCGATTATTTCTGGAATAGCGGAATGTTCATGTTTAGGGCAAGTCGTTACTTGGAGGAGCTACAGACCTTTGAGCCCGAAATTGTCTCCTGTTGTCGCGAGGCGTTGGCCAAAGGGCAACAGGACATGCATTTCACTCGGGTCGACCGGGATGCATTTTTGCGGTGCCCTGATAACTCGATCGACTACGCTGTGATGGAGAAAACCCTTCAAGCTGTCATGGTGCCACTTGATGCCAATTGGAGTGATATTGGTTCGTGGACCGCGTTGTGGGAGGCGGGTAGCCGTTCCGAAGATGGAAACTTGCTAGAAGGTGATGTGATTTCGATAGATACGTCAAATAGTTACGTCTATTCAGAGAGTCGTCTGGTTTCTACGGTTGGCGTCAATGATCTGATTGTCGTTGAAACCAAGGACGCTGTACTTGTAGCTCACAAGGATCATGTTCAGGACGTAAAAAGAGTAGTTGAGAAGCTAAAGGCAGATGCAAGGAGAGAGCATATATCACATCGTGAGGTTTACAGGCCTTGGGGTATGTACGATGCTATTGATAGTGGGCAGCGCTACCAAGTTAAAAGAATTACAGTGAAGCCAGGACATAAGCTGTCTGTACAAATGCACCACCATCGCGCTGAACATTGGATTGTCGTTAGTGGCACTGCAAAAGTTACTAACGGGGAAAAAACCTATCTTGTCACTGAAAACCAATCTACCTATATCCCAATAGGCGGGGTCCACGCGCTCGAAAATCCAGGTGTAATACCGCTAGAGCTTATTGAAGTGCAGTCAGGCTCTTACCTGGGGGAGGATGATATTATCCGATTTTCAGATAATTATGGGCGTAGCTGAAATGGTTGAGGTAGAGGATGCTCAGACGCCGTTTTTCAGTGTACTCATGTGTTGTAATCGTGATGATGGTTATCTTAATCAGGCCATTGAAAGTGTTCTAGCACAAAATTTCAGTTCGTTTGAGTTTATAATCGTTTTGAATCGTTGTACTGATGAGTTATATGATTCGGTAGCCGCAATAAAAGACCCGAGAATTGTGTTGTTTCGAACAGAAATAGGCCAGTTATCCTTCAATCTTAACTTTGGCGTCAACAGTGCGATTGGAACTTATATCGTCAGATTTGACAGTGATGACATTTGTCATGTTGATAGGCTTGCGGAATCTTACAAGATTATTCAAAAAGACTTGGATACGGACATCGTTGCTGGATCTTGTCGGGTCATTGATGCTTTGGGTAATGTGGTCGGTGTTCGAGTTCTAAGGGAGGAGGATTGGCGTTCTAAAATCACGTACTCGAACCCTTTTATCCATCCAGCAATGGTAATTAGGAGAGATCTGATCCTATCTGCAAGAGGATATCTGGGTGGTTTTCAGAGCGAGGACTATGATCTTTGGATCAGGTTGGCCAAGCGTGCAGATGTAAAGTGTGTATTTACATCGTTTCCAATGATTGATTACAGAATTTCAGATTTCCAATCAAAAGGAAGCCGTCAAGCCTATGCGGAGGTTGCTTCATATTTTTTTAGAGAATTCCTGATTGAGCCTGGTTTTAAAAAGCTCGTGAGTGTGTTTTTTTCCGTGTTTAAAGTTTTTTTTAAGTCAAAAAAATAGTTTTTGGTGTGAGGTGAAATTTTGAAAACGGTTTTGGTTACTGGAGGGGCAGGTTATATCGGTTCTCATGCACTTGTGGAATGTCTTCAGGCGGGCTATAGAGTGGTGGTCCTAGATGACCTCAGTAATAGCTCCAGCGAAGTACTGGTTCGAATTAAAAATATCACCGGTGTTAGTCCTGTATTTTTTAATGGAAGTGTTTGTGATGCTCAATTGCTCACAATAATATTTAACACCTATTTAATTGATTTTGTAATTCATTTTGCAGGCGTCAAAGCGGTCGGTGAAAGTGTTGAAAAGCCTTTAAAGTACTATAATAATAATGTGCTCGGGTCCATTGTTCTATTTCAGATTATGGCCAGAATGAGTGTTTATAAGTTGGTGTTCAGCTCTTCTGCTACAGTGTATGGTAATTCTCTTGAGATGCCGCTTCGCGAAGATTCACGTACTGCGTCCCCCACCAACCCGTATGGGCATTCCAAATTGATGGTTGAGCAAATTTTGTTTGATTTAGCTCATTCTGATTCCCGATGGTCTATTGCTGTTTTGCGTTACTTTAATCCCGTTGGTGCTCATACAAGTGGCCTGATAGGGGAGCATCCCAAGGGGGCCCCTAACAATTTGTTTCCTTACATTAGCCAGGTGGCTGTGGGGCTAAGGCCCTCTGTGAGTGTGTTTGGCAATGATTATCCTACTTCTGATGGCACTGGTATTAGGGACTACATCCATGTAGTGGACTTAGCCAAGGGGCACTTGGCTGCATTGAGCTATCTTGATTCACACAACGGTTGCTTTTTATGGAACTTGGGTACAGGGAGAGGTTATTCGGTTCTTGAAGTAATCAAGGCTTTTTCCACGGTTAGCCAAGTGAACATACCGTTTGAGTACCTCGGACGTAGGCCTGGTGATTTGTCCGCTTGTTGGTCTGATCCCTCTAAAGCAAAGAGGGACCTGGGTTGGGCCGCAACTCTGGATTTGAAGGCGATGGTTGAAGATTCCTGGCGTTGGCAATCCCGAAATCCTCATGGTTATGATGTGGAGGAAGAAGGGTGAGAATCTTATATGTGATTACCCGTTCCGACGTTATCGGAGGGGCGAGCGTTCATCTTCTTGATCTCGCCAGCGGAGTCCAAGAGGCAGGGCATGAAGTGATTATAGTTGTAGGCGGCGAGGGTGTCTTTATCGAGCGCGCTAAAGATCGGGGGCTTGCATGTGTTTCCGCGAATCATTTGGTCCGTCCCTTGAGCGTTATCAACGATTTTCGCTGCTATTTGGAACTAAAGCGCATCGTGTCGGCCTGGAAACCGGATTTGATTCACGCGCACTCATCGAAAGCCGGAATAATAGGGCGATTGGTTGCAAAAAAGTTGTCCGTTCCATGTTTATTCACCGCGCATGGTTGGGCTTTTACCGAAGGCGTATCAGCGTCTCGGCGGTTTTTATACCGCTGGATTGAACGCGCTGTCGCCAATCTTGCGAATAAAATTATTACTGTCTCTGATTATGATCGCTTGTTGGCGCTGAGGTCGGGCGTGGGAAGTGCGGATCTCATTGTCACCATTCATAATGGAATGCCTTCCGTAGAGGACAGTTCTGCTACAAAAGTCGCATCCGAAATAACTCGGCTTATAATGGTTGCAAGGTTCGATGCGCCCAAAGATCATGCTTTTCTGGTTCGTGCCCTGGCCTCATTGACTCGTAATGATTGGGCTATGGAGTTTGTCGGGGACGGGCCCACTATGTCAAAAGTAAAGCAGCTCGTTGCCGAACTCGACTTGGCAGATAAAATTTTCTTCCCGGGCGCTTGTTCTGATGTATCCGAACGGCTGTCCAGATCTGACGTCTTTTGCCTTATATCAAATTGGGAAGGACTACCGTTGACTGTACTGGAAGCTATGCGTTCTGGACTACCGGTCATCGCATCGGGGGTTGGCGGTGTTCCAGAGGCAGTAAAGCAGCAGGAGACAGGGATTTTGGTCGCTAAGCACGATCATGAGGGATTGGTATACGCGTTAGATGCGTTAATTGGCTCGCGGGAGTTGCGCTCAAAGATGGGAATTTTGGGTAAATCAAGGTTTTCTAGTGACTTCACTTTTGAGCTAATGTTGCAGCGAACAATTACCGTTTATTCAGAAGTGGTAAAGGTGTGATATGCGTGTTCTTGTAACGGGAGCTACCGGATTCGTCGGCCGTGCTTTGATTCATGCATGTACAGATTCTGATGACATTGATGTATTGGCGGCAGTGCGTCATCCTCAGGGGGCCACTGAGCGAAACGTTGACGTAGTAGTTGTTGGCGATATCTCCGGACAGGTTAATTGGGCACCTGCGCTTGAGGGGGTGGATGTGGTTGTCCATCTGGCTGGCCGTGCTCATGTCATGGGCGAGTTACCCGCAAACGCACTGGATAAGTTCAGAGCAGTCAATGTTGCAGGAACCAGCGCGATTGCTAGACAGGCACTTGAAGCGGGGGTGAAGCGCTTCATCCTTATTAGTTCAATTGGGGTCAATGGCGCGCGAACGATGAATACGCCTTTTGTCGAAAGTTCTATTCCCTTACCGCATGCAGACTATGCCGTTTCCAAGCTCGAGGCCGAGGAGGCATTACGTCAGGTTGCCGAAGGCTCGACAATGGAGTGGGTCATCGTTCGTCCGCCACTCGTCTACGGGGCTGAGGCTCCTGGGAACTTTGGGCGGCTGCTCAAATTGGTATCATCCGGTTTTCCTTTGCCTTTTGCTTGGGTGGAAAACTCCAGAAGCATGATAGCGTTAGAAAATTTGGTGCATTTTTTGCGTCAATGCATCACTCATCCATCCGCCGCTAATCAGCTATTTCTGGTTTCTGACGGTATTTTTCTGTCTACTCCGGAGATAATTGTCCACCTAGCCCTCGGGATGGGAGTGAAAACCCGTTTGCTACCCTGTCCGCCAGCCCTGATGCGATGGGGGGCGAGTTTGATAGGCAGACAGGGTATGTATACACAGTTATGTGAGTCTCTCACGATTGACTCGAGCAAAGCCAGATCGCTCCTTGAATGGACACCACCGCTGTCTCCCGAGCTTGCATTGCAAAAATGTGGTCGCGAGTTCCTAACATTAAGATCATGATGCCAACTATTAATCCGTAGCCTCAAGGACGTGTCTTTTTTATGAGTATGTGGCTTTTATATCCTGCTATTGTCATTTTGTCCGCTTTGCTGACGGGGGGTATTCGTCGATACGCGATTAGTCGTAGCCTCATCGATGTGCCTAACGCGCGCAGTTCTCACTCGGTTCCTACGGCTAGAGGCGGCGGTGTTGCGATCGTCCTGATTTTTTTGCTGTTCTTACCATTCTTTGGTGTTACCGGGGAATCGGAATGGTCCTTGATTTGGTCGATAATCGGGGCTGGTACAGGCGTCGCTGTACTCGGTTTTCTTGACGATCATGGTCATATCGCTGCTCGGTGGCGCTTGCTCGGTCATTTTCTGTGCGCCGCCTGGGCATTGTGTTGGCTGGGGGGCCTCCCACCGATTGGGTACTGGGGAGGAGTTATTGATCTTCAGTGGTTCGGCGTAATTGTGGCTGCCTTCTATCTTGTATGGTTGTTGAATCTATATAACTTTATGGATGGTATAGACGGACTCGCGAGCGTTGAGGCTATCTGTACTTGTGTTGGGGTTTGCGTTATCTACTGGCTAACAGGCTTTCCCGGTTTAATTGGGCCACCCTTGCTCTTGGCAATGGCTGTCGCTGGATTCCTCATATGGAATTTCCCACCGGCGCGCATTTTTATGGGTGATGCGGGTAGTGGGTTTCTCGGTCTAATGATGGGGGTTCTCTCGCTTTATGCTGCTTGGAAAAGTCCGACTTTTCTTTGGGTATGGTTGGTTCTTTTAGGTGTTTTTATAGTCGATGCGACGTTCACTCTATGTTCTCGATTTTTGCAAGGGCGCCGGGTGTATGAGGCTCATCGAAGTCATGCTTATCAGCATGCGGCACGTAAACTTGGTAACCATCTTTCGGTGACAGGGGCTGTTGCTGCTATCAACACGCTTTGGTTGTTTCCGATAGCTATCTGCATTGCTGTTTTTGAACTAAATAGTCTTCTGGGCGTGATTATTGCTTATGTGCCTTTGGTCATCCTGGTCTATAAATGTCGTGCAGGTAAAGATGGTTAAGTTTTGTGGTCGAGATATATTACTTTAAAATAACCGTCATTAGGTCGGTTAAAATGCAATTAATGACCTGTGGCATTAGCGACAGGAGCTTCGTAAGGTGCTGTAAATTATGGACAAAATGAGAGCATTTTTGCTGAGTTTACCGCGTAGGCAAAAGCGCATCCTCCAAGTCGCTGCTGATATTTTGCTGGTTTGGTTCGCGCTATGGATGGCTTTTCTGGTGCGTTTGGGGTTGGACGAGCTGGTTAACCCGTTTACCACGCATTTTTGGTTGTTTCTGACCGCACCTATCGTGGCAATTCCGCTTTTTATACGCTTTGGAATGTACCGTGCAGTAATGCGCTATTTTGGCAATGATGCACTTATTGCGATTATTAAAGCTGTCAGTTTGTCGTCGTTAATTCTGGGGGTTGTTGTCTACTGGTATAGTAATCACCAAAATGTAGTTCCTCGTTCAATCATTTTTAACTATTGGTGGCTCAGTTTGATCCTGGTTGGTGGACTGCGACTGGCAATGCGTCAATACTTTCTTGGTGATTGGTTTGCTGCGGCACAACATGTACCCTTTACCAGCCGTGAGGATGGTTTGCCCAGGGTTGCTATATATGGTGCGGGCGCTGCGGGTAACCAATTAGTTGCAGCGTTGCGTATGGGACGTGTCATGCGTCCGGTTGCTTTCATTGACGACGACTCCAGTATTTCCGATCGAGTGATTTCTGGACTGCAGGTATATAAGCCAAAACATATTCAGCGCATGATTGATGTCACTGGCGCTCAAGAAATCTTGCTTGCAATTCCGTCTTCAAATCGCGCTCGCCGTCGAGAGATTCTGGGCTTTCTTGAAGGCTTTCCTTTGCATGTCCGCAGTGTTCCTGGATTTATGGATCTCGCGAGTGGGCGCGTAAAAGTAGATGACATTCAAGAGGTTGATATTGCGGATTTACTCGGACGAGATGCAGTGCCTGCTCAAAACGAGTTGTTGGAGCACTGTATAAAAGGGAAATCTGTTCTAGTCACTGGTGCAGGCGGTTCGATCGGCTCTGAACTCTGTCGGCAAATACTAAATTCAAATCCAACAACGTTATTGCTGTTCGAGCATAGCGAATTCAATCTTTATAGTATTTTATCAGAGTTAGAGTTGCGAATTGCTAGGGATTCTTTGCCCGTCAGGTTGCTTCCGATTTTGGGTTCAGTGCGTAATGAGAAAAAGCTAATCGACGTCATGAGGGCTTGGCGCGTTGATACAGTTTATCATGCTGCGGCGTACAAACATGTACCCATGGTTGAGCATAATATTGCAGAAGGCGTATTAAATAATGTAATGGGAACGCTTAACACCGCTCAAGCAGCGTTGCAGGTGGGAGTCGCGAACTTCGTCCTGATTTCTACTGACAAAGCTGTTCGACCAACTAATATTATGGGCAGCACGAAACGATTAGCAGAGTTGACGCTGCAGGCTCTCAGTCAGGAGGTGGCTCCTGTTTTGTTCGGGGAAAAGTCTAATGTTTCGCGAGTTAACAAGACTCGCTTTACGATGGTTCGTTTTGGGAATGTTCTCGGTTCTTCAGGTTCGGTTATCCCATTATTTTATAAGCAAATTAAGTCGGGTGGCCCGCTCACTGTTACTCACCCTAAAATCACGCGCTATTTTATGACCATTCCTGAAGCAGCGCAGCTGGTGATTCAGGCTGGCTCCATGGGGCAAGGGGGCGACGTTTTTGTCTTGGATATGGGGGAACCGGTAAAAATTATCGAACTGGCGGAGAAAATGATTCACCTTTCTGGCTTGAGTGTTCGCTCAGAGAAAAACCCTCATGGAGATATTTCAGTTGAGTTTTCGGGTTTGCGGCCGGGTGAAAAACTCTACGAAGAACTGCTCATTGGTGACAATGTCGTCGCAACGCCACACCCGATGATTATGAGTGCCAACGAAGATTATCTATCCTGGGAGTCTCTCAAAATTAAACTCGCCGAGCTGCTTGTGGCAGTAGATAAAGACGATTACGCTCGTGTCCGCCAACTACTACGTGAAACAGTCAGTGGTTATAGTCCTGATGGGGAAATCGTTGATTGGATCTATCAGCAACGCCGCTTTGAGCCCTGAAGCTCGGAGAGTTGGATTCCAGATAGCCGGTGCGGAAAATCTTACAATTAGTTGCTGTTATTGCCATCATTGTAAGTTTTCCGCACTTTGTGCTTTTAAGCTTTGCAGCTGAATCAGGCTTTAATACTGTTAAGCAGTGGAAAAGCTTCCGAGATCGAATAATGATGATTGCCAACGAATAGGCCAAATTTATCGATATGCTCGGCGTTCTTCAGTTCTCCATGAACTTCGCAGTCGAAATACTTTACAACTTCATTTTTTGCGAAATTTCCAGCTACGATAGGGCGACACTCAAAACCGAGTTCGTTCAGTTTTTCAACAAGTGACTTGCGTGTCAACTTGCTTCCCGGGCGTATCACCAAGCTGAAACCAAACCAACTGGATTCGCCAATCTCTCGTTGAATGATGATTTCCGGGTGGTCTTTCATTGCTGCTTGTAGAAGAGCACCATTCTTACGTCGCTCCTGAATTAGAGTGGGCAGGCGTTTTACCTGCTCCACACCTAGTGCGCCCTCGAGTTCAAGCGGCCGAACATTGTAACCGGGTAAAACGAAGCGAAATGACTCTTCGAACGAATCATCACTCTTATCGCTGCATACTAAGTTTTGCTTAGGCAGGTTTCGAGTCCAGCCATGGGCTCGCAGGGAGAGCAGGATCTGATACAGCTCTTCGTCATCGGTTACGATCAGACCTCCCTCCATCGTCGAAATGTGGTGGCTGAAGAAGGAACTGAAGCTACCCATAATACCGAAGGTGCCAGCTTGTTTTCCGTTGTAAGATGCTCCCATCGACTCGCAGTTATCTTCAATCAGGACAATCTTCTGCTTACCGATGATCTCTTGAATGCGTGCGAAATCATTCGGATTGCCAAGAAGGTTTACGGCCATAATGGCGCGGGTCTTATCGGTGACAGCGAGTTTAAGTTGTTCAAGGTCGTAGTTTAAGGTTTGGAGATCAATGTCAACGAACTTAATCTTCAAGCCGTACTGGTAAAGCGGGTAGTAAGTGGTACTCCACGAAACGGCCGGTACAATGATTTCATCGCCGCGTTGCAGTTTTAAGTCGGCGTTTTTAGTGTAAAAAAGAGCGGCAATAATCAAGAGGTTTGCGGACGAGCCAGAATTAACCATTACACAATGTTTACTGCCTACAAACTGCGCAAAGTCTTGTTCAAATGCTTTTACATTTTCGCCCATTGTAAACATGCCGGTGGCTATAACGCGTTGCATTGCGTCGAGTTCTTCTTTTTCCCAAGAAGAAGCGGCTAGCGGAAAATTAATACTCATTGTTGATGCTCCATATAATAGCTGTAGGTCTTTTCAATACCCTCTTGCAGGGTATGGTGCGGCTTCCAACCCCACAGTGTCTGACGCTCGATATTCACGAGTTTGCGCGCCATCCCCACCGGCTTGGTAGTATCATGTACGAATTGACCGCTGTATCCCATTACTGCAGCTACAGCGTGATAGTACTCATTGATTGATTGATCCTGCCCAAGACCCACGTTCATGTTCAGGGGCAGGGAATCGAATTTCCGTAATGCCTGCATAATGGCGTCGCTCAAGTCTCCACTATACATGAACTCACGTCGGGCAGTCCCGTCACCCCATATTTCGACATTTGAATCATTGTTTATCTTCGCTGTGTGAATCTTATGTATAATCGCGGGTAGCAGGTGTGAGTGCGCAGGGTCGAACTTGTCAAAACGACCATAAATATTGCAAGGAATCAGAGTCTTGTATTGAAAGGTCGAGTCTTCGCGTGTGATGTAATCGCAAAGGCGTGCTGTAGTAACTTTTGCTAATGCATAGCCTTCATTAGTCGGTTCCAGTTCGCCCTTTAAAATCATTTCTTCGCTGAGAGGCTCGGAATGATTGCGCGGGTACATGCAGGAACTACCTAGGTTTATTAGGCGCTTTACGCCTGCTTGACGGCTAGCCCATACAATGTTTCTGCCCATATCAAGGTTGTCCAGCAGAAACCCCACAGGCTCTCTGATGTTCACTTGGATACCACCCACTTTTCCGGCCGCATGAATGATCAAGTCGGGCTTGGACTCAGATAGATACTTTTGAATTGCGTTGAAATCACGTAAGTCCAGTTCGCTACTACGCGGAGCAAGAACTTCAAAGTCTTCAATGCAGGGGTGCTCGAGGAGATTGCGCCCGACCATCCCGCCGCCGCCCGTCAACAATATTCGCATCTTATTCATCTGGTAGATTGCCAAATAGAGTTATTCGTTGTAGCTGAAGGTTGTGTATCCATGCTTTTTGATCAGCTCATCCCGTTCAGCACTTTTCAGATCCTCACGTACCATTTCCTTGACAAGCTCTTCAAACGTGATTTTCGGAGTCCATCCAAGTTTCTCTTTAGCTTTGGATGCATCCCCCAATAGAGTTTCAACTTCGGTTGGGCGGAAGTAGCGGGGATCCACTGCTACAATGCATTTACCGACTTCGTTGTAGCCTTTTTCATCCTCACCTTCACCTTTCCAAGTGATGGTGATACCTAGTTCTTTGGCTGCAGCGTTTACAAAGTCTCGTACGCTGTATTGCACACCGGTTGCGATTACGAAATCTTCAGGTTTTTCCTGTTGAAGCATCAGCCACTGCATCTCGACATAGTCTTTGGCGTGTCCCCAGTCTCGAAGTGAGTCCATATTGCCCAGATAGAGGCACTCTTGCAGGCCAAGCTTGATGCGGGAGAGTGCGCGGGTGATTTTGCGAGTAACAAAAGTCTCACCGCGAATCGGGCTTTCGTGGTTAAAGAGAATACCGTTGCAAGCGTAGATTCCATAGGCTTCACGGTAATTGACGGTAATCCAGTACGCATAGAGCTTGGCGACCGCGTAAGGGCTACGCGGATAAAACGGGGTGGTTTCTTTCTGGGGAGTTTCTTGAACCAGGCCATAAAGTTCTGAGGTGGAGGCTTGATAGAAGCGAGTTTTTTTCTCGAGGCCAAGAATTCGAATGGCTTCCAGAATTCTCAGGGAGCCGAGTGCGTCAGAGTTTGCGGTGTATTCTGGTTCTTCAAACGAAACGGCAACATGGCTTTGTGCTGCAAGGTTGTAAATTTCATCTGGTTGAACTTTTTGAATGATACGAGTCAAGCTGGATGAGTCAGTCATGTCTCCATGATGGAGGAAAAAAGGGTGACCTTTGTCGTGTACGTCGTGGAACAGGTGATCAATTCGGGCAGTATTAAATAACGAACTGCGTCGCTTTATCCCGTGTACCTCATAACCTTTGCTCAGCAAAAGTTCAGCAAGGTAAGCACCATCTTGTCCTGTGATGCCAGTAATAAGTGCTTTTTTAGTCATGTTCTCTTCCATAATTGTATTTTGGATTTAGTGGCTGGATTTGTCTGAACTTACTCGATGGTTTCTAGTTCAGACGGTCCGTTTTTTAAACTCGAAGATCTTACAGAGGGGGTACGTAAGTCTATATTTGGTCGATGTAAATTTACTTCGTAATAGTCCCTCCATTACGCGGCGTTTCATCCCATTTCTAATCTAAGATTGTGCGCAGTCATAATCATTGATCTGCTTGGCTAAAAGCTTGGAGAGCTGATATTCGCATGACCTAATTAGCCTCCGGGAAAATAAAAGACTGAGAGTATGTTCAAATCAAGATGTTTACCTGAATTGTCATTAAATGTACGGCCTTGCAAAAGGGACCCTCTATTTTCATACCGCATAGCAAAACCTTATGCATTAGGCTGTTGATAGTGGTCTCGCGAGCTTTCGCGGCGCACCGCTTCGCTGCAGTCAAAGTCAACATAGTACTTTACACCTGACTTCGCGCTTCTGACCAATTTTACCTGATGCGAGGACTGGGAGGTTATTTTTTCAAGTGTTGTAGATGTGCTCATGGTCTCAATGAGCATTGGCGCACGGGCATGCATTTTTCTTGCTCATTAGTCATCTGTTTTTAGCTTCCACATACTCTGTAACTGCGTTATTTTTGACAGCTTTCCTCCATCGCCTACCCTAGAAAAGCAGCTTCGGAAAAGCTGCTCTCTCAACTATGTCATGGAGCGTCACCGATGCAAATCACTTACATCTCGTCCCTTATATTTGCCTTTCTCACAAGCCTCTCCGTCGCCAGCGCAGCAGCACCTGCCAGTAGACCCGAGGCGCAAACGCCGATCTCTGCACAGATGAACAAGGTAGATCAGGCCGCCAAGGTCAACCTCAACGCTGCCGACGCCGAAACCCTGCGCCGCGACCTCTTCGGTATTGGCGTCTCCAAAGCCAAAGCAATCGTTGCCTATCGTGAAAGCAATGGTCCATTCACTGCGGTGGATGAGTTGCTGGAAGTTAAGGGGATCGGCAAGGCTCTGCTGGAAAAGAATCGCGATAGGCTTGTCATCAACTAATCCAATGAGGGGAGGCCGGTCATTGGCCGGCTTTTTCATCTTGTGAAACCTGGATTTTCAAGCTTCCCCGCACCACACCCATGATGCGCATCGCCATTGCCGAGTCTTGGACACTTCGAGCCAGCACAAGGGCACCCACCAGTGTCGACATCATCACCAGGCTTTGTGCATCACGTTGTCCATCCCCCAGCGCTGTCTCAATCTGCTGAAGCCTTGCGCCGAGCACAGCATCTGTAGTCGCGCTGTGTTGGCCTCTCAGCCCCAACTCGGAAGACATGGTTGGCAATGGGCAGCCTTCAGCCGGCGAGATCAGGTGCCATTCAGACAGGTAACTATCAATGAATGCTTCCAGCGGCCGTTCCTGGCTGAACAGTATCTCGCAATGCGCATCCAGCTCGGCAGCCGCGGCTTGCAGTGCCTTTTCCACCAGTTCGTCCTTGGATTTGAAGTGCGCGTAGAAACCGCCATGGGTCAAGTCCAGGGCTTTCATCAACGGCTGCAGACCGGTCGCGCCGATCCCGTCGCGACGAAAGCGTACCGAGGCTTCCTTGATGATGCGTTGGTGGGTCTTGGCTTTGTGGTCGGATGAGTAACGCATAGGTGGGCCTCAGTGACAGGCTGGCATTTTAACCGACTTGAATCTTTTTACACGCTGACACGTTGGCATGAAAAGTGATTACCTGCCCACTAAGGATTGTTCAACAATCGTGAAGGTAACCATGACACTCAGTTTGTCTCTCGCCGACCAGATCGCCCTGGAGCTCCGCGCCGACATCATCGGCGGGCGATTGCTGCCAGGCATGCCATTAGTCGAAGGGGAACTGGTCAAAGCCTACAACGCATCGCGCAATACGATCCGTGAAGCGTTGCACCGCCTTGGGCAAGAAGGGTTGACCCGTTATGTGCGCAATAAAGGCGTGATGGTCCGGCGGGTTGCGCGCGAGGAAGTGCGGGATTTGTTTGTCGTGCGCCGCACCCTGGAGTTGCAGGCCATCGCCCAGAGCGGCCCTCTGACAGAAGATCAATCCAGGCGCATGCAGAACGCCATCGACGCCACCACCCTCGCCCGCGAGCGCGAAGACTGGCGTGCGGTCGCCACCCATAGCCTGGTGTTTCACCAGCACATCGTCGGGTTGATGCGCAGCCCGTTGTTCGATGAGTTTTTTGCCCAGGTCATCGCCCAACTGCGGCTGATGTTCTGCGCCGCGCCCGATGAGCAGCGCTTCCAGTCGCCGTGGCTGGAGCGTGATCGTGAGATCTACACGTTATTGGTCCGGCAGGATAAATCGGCGGCGGGGGAGGCGATGAGCCTCTACCTGGATGATTCGGAACGCTTGTCCCTGGCTTTGTTTAACCACCCCTGATCGAGGATCCGCACCATGTACAAAGACTATCCGGCCGCTTATCAGGTCAGTAAAGGTTCGGCGTTGCAGGTCGACACAGCGTTTTACGAGCGCATCCGTGATCGAAAAGACCAGCGCACGCTGATCGAGCAGTTTGAGGTGCCGATTCGTACGGGCAGGGCGTGGAAGGTGCCAGCCGGACATGTGTTCCGTGTGACCACGCCGGTCGGCCCGCAGGTGGGTGATTTCAACGTATGGAATGCCAATGACCCCCGTGAGCGCCTGTGGGCGGCTCGCACCCGGCAGTTGCAGGGCGCCCATGTCAGCACCCATGACCGCTTGTGGTCGAACCTGCCATTCCTGCGGCCTTTGGTGACGATCACCGATGACAGCCTGGCCAGCTACGGCATTGATGAGCACGGCGGGCGGCTGCATGATTTGCTTGGCACACGTTGTGATCCCTATGTGAATCGGATGCTCACCGGTGAGGATTTCCATCACCATTGCCACTCCAACCTGACACGCGCGGTTTTGCCTCACGGTCTGACGGAATTCGACGTGCATGACGTGCTGAATATTTTCCAGTGCACCGGTCTAAATCACGACGACATGTACTTCATGAAGGCCTGCCCTGCGCAGAAGGGCGACTACCTGGAGTTCTTTGCCGAGATTGATTTGCTATGCGCGCTGTCGACGTGCCCCGGTGGGGATTTGTCGCTGCCGATGTGGGGGCCGCAGGCGCAGGACCCGCTGACGGTATGCCGTCCGTTGGGGGTTGAGATCTACACGTTGGAGGATGCGTTGCTCAATGGCTGGAGCCAGCCGGAGCGTGCTGCCTACAAGGGGCAGCACGGGTTGCATATTGCCAAGGCGGATTGGGAGTAGCCCAAGGCTCAGCGATCCTGCGCATCCTTGGCATCCGCCTGGGCGTTGCGCTCGGCCACGCGCTTGCGTTGTTCGTCGGTGAGTTCCACTTTGTTGGCGCTGTCACGCAGCATCATCAGTCCACCGACGATCGACCCGATCGCAACTACCATAATCAACCACGCATACCACGGCATAAGGCTCTCCTTGAGGCAGATTGCCGCGGGAGAGTTTTCCCACGGTAATGACTGCTTTGAGTGACGGGCTTTCTTACTAGTTCAGTGTAGGCCCGTTCTGCCTCGCAGTAGATCAGAGCCCGGTCAACATCGCATCCGCCGGTGCATCGGCACGGTCTTGCGCAGTCATCTGGAAGTAGGCGAACCCCACCACCATAAAGCCCAGGAAGATAAGCCCGATCAGCGCGTTGAACCAAGCCATGGCCACCAGGCACACCACCGCCAGCACCAGGGCAATGCCCGGCACGATGGGGTAACCCGGCGCGCGGAAGGTGCGTTCCAGCAGCGGTTCGGTCCTGCGCAGTTTGAACAGGCTGAGCATGCTCATGATGTACATCACGATGGCGCCGAATACCGCCATGGTGATCATCGCTGCGGTCAGTGTCATACCGCCGAGGTTGATCAGGCCGTCGCTGTAGATCGCCGCGATGCCGACCACGCCGCCAGCGATGATTGCGCGATGGGGTGTCTGAAAACGCGACAGTTTGGCGAGGAAAGACGGCAGGTAACCGGCGCGGGCCAGGGCGAAGAACTGGCGCGAGTAGCCGAGGATGATGCCGTGGAAGCTGGCCACCAGGCCGAACAAGCCAATCCACACCAGCATGTGCAACCAGCCGGAGCTGTCGCCGACCACGGTTTTCATGGCTTGTGGCAGTGGGTCGTTGATGTTGGACAGGGTGCGCCAGTCACCCACGCCGCCGGCAAAGAACATCACGCCCATGGCCAGGATCACCAGGGTCAGGATGCCGCTGATGTAGGCCTTTGGAATGGTGCGCTTCGGATCTTTGGCTTCTTCGGCGGCCATGGCGGCGCCTTCGATGGCAAGGAAGAACCAGATGGCGAAGGGAATTGCGGCAAACATGCCGGCAATCGCCGGTGCGCCGAACGTGTCGGAACCGGCCCAGCCATTGAGGGCAAAGTTACTGAAGCTGAAGGCGGGCGCCACTACGCCCATGAACACCAGCAACTCAGCGACGGCGAGCACGCACACCACCAGTTCGAAGGTGGCAGCGAGCTTGACGCCGAGGATGTTCAGGCCCATGAACACGATGTAGGCACCAACGGCGGCGTGTTTGGGGTCCAGCGCCGGGAACTGCACATTCAGGTAGGCGCCGATGGCCAAGGCGATGGCGGGCGGTGCGAAAACGAATTCGATCAAGGTCGCGAGCCCCGCGATCAAGCCGCCTTTCTCACCAAAGGCGCGACGGCTGTAGGCAAACGGACCACCCGCATGGGGAATCGCAGTGGTCAGTTCGGTGAAGCTGAAGATGAAACAGGTGTACATCGCGGCGACCATCAATGAGGTCACCAGGAAGCCCAGGGTCCCGGCGACGCCCCAGCCATAGCTCCAGCCGAAGTACTCCCCGGATATCACCAGCCCGACGGCGATGCCCCATAAGTGCAGAGTGCCTAGGGTGGGTTTGAGTTGTGTGTTCATCGTGACGCGCTCCCTGAACGGTTTGGAATGATTCAAGGTGTTGCAGCGGACATGCCATGCCTTACAACCGTGTCGTAAAGCGGCGCAACTGTCGTCTGGGGGATGGTTTGGCGTTTGAAATTTTCCGGTGTCGCACCAGATAAGTGCGGGGGTGGCTGGCAGGGCCTCATCGGGGGCAAGGAGACTGTCAGAAATTTTGTGTTCGGGCATAACATGTAGCTAGAGGTGCATGTATGCCGACCAAAAAGAAGTCCGCCAATGCAACAGCGAGGGAGTTGCCCTCGATTCCCCAAGAGCTGATCGAGCAGTTTGTTAAAGGCCCGATGAGCGCCGAAGCCATTCAAGACGCGTCCATGGCGTTCAAGAAGGCTCTGATCGAGCGTGCGCTAGGCGCCGAGCTGGGTCACCACCTTGGTTACCCTCAGGGCGCGGAGCGCCCTGAGGAGTCGACCAATCAGCGCAATGGCAAAAGCAGCAAGACGGTTCTGACCGACGACGGGCCGCTTCGCCTGGATA
>NZ_FOKD01000019.1:0-65296 GCF_900112095.1 Pseudomonas sp. NFPP24 | reverse complement strand
CGGAGACCGATTTACCAGACCGAGCTGGTAAAACAAGGGCCTGCCTGACGGCAGGCCCTAACCAGCCCGAACACAAAAAAACTGATACTCCCCGAAATTCAGTTGAGACCAAAACTAAACGAAACAAACGAAAATCGCAATATTCGAAACACCAACATCGGGCGCTACCGAATCGGCTCCTACTTCCGCTTGGTAAGCTCATCACCTCCTTCGCAGAAGCCTACGATACCAACCCACCCCACCCGTCACTGCCCCGACAACAACCACCCCATTCCCCACCAGCCAAAGCCCAAAATTCCGACTCTGCTCCGCATCCCCCTCATAAAACGGCCCAAAATACGCCGATAGGATCACTACCACCCCGTTAAACACCCCAAGTGCCACCGCAACCACCAGCACAACAAACACCACCCCCTTAACAACTTTCAGGCAACCTTCCAAAACCATATCTCCCTGGACTCGTGATAATCCGAGAACGTCCCTTCAATCGAAAATCCCAGCTGAATACGCGGGTAGCTCAACCAGTCCGTCAACCGCCGACCGTTGAATAGGTCGATGTGATCACCACTGCGATTACCAAACGTTTCGTTTCCCCGGCGCCAAAAGTCTTGGAAGAAGATAATGCCTTGTTGCCCAGCCAACTCATCTTCGAAGCTTTCGGGTTTTATCTTCTTCATGCTTAGTAAACCGGGAATGATGACGCGGCTTAATGCGTTGGCCATTTCCTCTGCGGCCAGTATGTGTCCCTCGCTTTTGGGATGCTGCCAACAATAGCGCACGCTGCTTAAACTGCTCAGGTCAACGCCAGATCTACGCAGTGCCACACCAAGATTGATCGCGCATTGATCACTGAAATTCTTGGCACCGTTGGTTCTGCATGGCGCCGCGTCGCCGAAGATTTCCGGGTGGTTTTTCCATAGGGTATTGAATGTCAGCATTCTGCTTTCCATGCGTATTTTTTCCGCGACCGTAGCAAACACGGTACGGATAAAGAGAACGCCAGAGCGAATCCAGAACGGTCCTACGCAAGACATAGGCTTGGCTTGCAGGACAATACGCACAAGCCTGTCGCGTGTGGATCAAGGCGCTCAAACGCTCGCCTTCTAGAGCGCTGACAACCTGTTGCCTTTTCCCACGCCAGCCATCGAACAAAGCCAATACCTACCATCGCTCCGCCTTCGTAGGCTCACCTCCTCGCACAAGGAAGTGAGCCGTCATGCCAGAACGCTCTTACCCACCCACCGCAGAAGAGTTACGCAAACAACGCATCCTGACGCAGCAGCCATCGCGTGCGCCGTATTCGCCATCGGTTGATTTTTTCGAGCCATCCCCTGCCCCAGCCCCCACGCTGGCCAGACCTCCCGGCTGCGTCTTCATGAAGCCTTGCCAACTGCCTGATGGCATCACCCATTACTTCAACCCCAGCGGTTATATCCCGTTGGAGCTGATCAGGGAGTACGGCCACTTAAGCCTGCTGGGTGGGCGTGAGGTGGATAGCAGGGGCGCGGTTGCCTTGCGCAAGATCGGCGGCAGCACATTGCCTGCAGGTTTGGGCCAGTTGGCGTTGCGGTCGGCCGTTTGGGAGTCGGCGGCAACTGCCGTTGGATCGGTCGCCGGGGGCCTGCTGACGGGCTTGGTGGCGCTGGCCTGGCCGTCAGAGCTGGGTGATAGCGCGCTCTACAGCGAGGAGCAGTTGCGTTCGATGCAACGGGCGCGGTCGCAGATGCGGTTGTATATCGAGCAACGCGAGGACGGCACGCTCAAGGGGTATGGGTTCTACACAGGCAATCATGCCGATTGGCAGATGATTGATGTGGTGCAGTTCCAAAACCGTGGCGATCAGTTTGTGGCGGATTTGGGTGAGGGTGTGGAGTTGATCTGGACACCCGCCGTTGATCCCAGCGACACGCTGGGGATTCCGCCATTGGAGGCTGCGCCGCAAGCGCCGATGATCTGGATTTATCCGCCGACGGAGAAAGCGGCGCAGATTCTGGTGAACCCGGTTTATCCGCCGGAGTATCGGGATTTTATTCTGGTGTTCCCGGTGGAGTCGGGGGTACGGCCGCTGTATGTGGTGGTCAACAAGCCAAGGAAAGGGCTCAGAAACCCAGACCATGACTACTTCCCAGCCCCCAAAGCCGAAGATATAACAGGCTTCCCTGGTCTGATTCCGCAAAGGCCTGTGACGCCAAGAAGAGGGGGCGTTGGCTTACGCGAACGTTGGATAGACGCAAAAGGAAAAAGAATATTTGAATGGGATTCCAAGAAAGCCGAGCTGGAAGTCTATCGAAAAAGTGACTTGGAACACCTCGGTGCATTTGATCCTTATACCGCCGAGCGTCGAGGACCGGCGGACCCGAAACGTCGAATTTATAGATAAAGAGGAATTCTGAAAATGGTGATGAAAATCAGACTGCGATGGTACGAAAAGCACAGCAATGACTTGAAAGCGGATGAATACTCAGCGGATATCGCTGACCCAGACAGTATTTTTGAAGCATTGGGCTTAAGCGAAGAGACCGCGATATATGCCGACGTATTCAACGTCCAACCCAATTGGATAACGCTAATTCAGCCGTACTTCCAGCACGTGATCCAACCCAACCGCCTCGACTACCAAATCTCCTTCCGCTACCAAGGCGCCTGGCCACCGCCTCCAAAACAATCCAAAAAGGCGTCGTGATGCAATGAAACCCACATCGCAAAAGCCCCTTCTCTACCGCTCAGTCAACACCCGAACCCATGGCGTGCGCCACGGCAGTTGTCGCGCCTACCGGTATGAGCGGCACACCAAAAGCGAAAAAGACAAACAATCAAACCGCGGTTCGATGCATAGCCATAAACGGCATGGCTTTGATTACACCCCGCTATTCCGCTTTCTACTTTCCAAAGTCGGTCACCCATGGGATCAGGTGTTCAGCGAAGCCAACGCCCGCCTGGATCGTCCGGAGCCGATGTTCTGGATGGTCGCGCAACATGAAAGCGACAAGCAGGATTACGTGAGAACGGATGAAAACAGCTACTACAGCGGCTTGTGGGTCGACGAAGGCGGCCTGCTGCAAAAGGTCAACCCACAGCTGACGCCCGAGCAGATGAAACCCTTCTGCAACTGCTGCACCCACACTTTCAACGGTGTGGTATTCCCGCAGGGTCTACCACACCACGGCTAACCCTCAACCCGACTTACCCCCACTCCCCGCCTCAGCCACCGGTACCCGATTTGCCGGGTCCGTCACGTCATACACATGCTGCTCACACCCCGAACCCTTGAATTGGAATTCCACCAGATACACTTTTGCCTTCTCCGGGCTAAACGTATTCATCTCCGGCCCGCAGGTGTAGTAGTAACCAGTACGGGTGTCGTTCGCGTAACCCGATACAGTGAGTTTCTTGCCGGGGTCGGCCTGGATTTCCAGTTGTGGGAAACGCTTGAAGCCCGCACTGGCCACGGTCTGGTTGAGCTTGGCGATCCAGTTGAAGACCTTGCCTTCGCCGGTGTCCATCACCGTGCCGAGGGCTTCCATGCGTGAGTCAGGATCGCCTTCGCGACTGATCGAGAAGTCGACGGCGGGGGTGCCGCCACTGGACTTCATAATGACTTTGGCGTGTTCCGCATCCACAGCCACGGTTTTCTGGCGAAACTGAATGCCGTCCTTGAACAGGCTGGATGATGAGTCGCGTTGGTTGGATTGGCAGGCGCCCAGGGCCAGAGCGAGGGAGAGCAATGCGATTCGCTTCACGGAGGATATCCTTATCGAATGAGGGTGATGAAGAGACTAGGGCCCACAGGGAATGTTCCAAACCTTATCACCTGTCAATTTTGCGCAGTTTGCCGCCTGAAACCGACTGTGCCACGGCCAATTGCTCCTCGAAGCTGAAACCCGAAAGCTCGTAGAACAGACTCCGCACTGGCTGAGCCTGTTCGCCCCGCAGGGGGTACCTGTGCAGCCGGGGCTGGGCCATGGTTCGGTAGACCCTGATCAGAGCCGGGTTCGCGGCATAACCTGCGAACTCACGCTGCGCACTTTCCACGTCGCTATATAAGGCATAGCCGTAGTCGTAAGCGGTATCGGAGTCCGCGCGTCCTCCAAACCGGACTTCGCCATCCTTGAGAAAATGCCTGAGCAAGTGAGCGTCCAGAATAGGCACGTCGTCATATGCAAAACCGGCGTGGTAAGGACCACTGACGATCACCAGCGGCAGCACGGTGACTTCGGACGCGTCGCTGAGGTGAGGAAAATACTGGCTGCAAAATGCCCCCAGTCCTTGCTGAATATGCTGGGCTTTTCGCCGCGCCTGGCGGGCTTTATGGATGATGCCATTGTTGTCGGAAAAATCGTTGTGGTAATCCAGCGGTGTTATCGGTGCTCGACGACTGCGCAATTCACACACCACCAGCAGACTGCCAAACGAGAACACAAGGTCGATCTCCTCGACAACCTTGGACGGTCCTCTGAACTTCACCGCCCCCAACCATGTCAAGCCCGCCATGATCGGGTTGGTTTTGCGACAATCTTCCAACACCGCGAGCAGGTAACGTTCAAACAGTCGTCCGCGTTGCTTCCCTTTGGGGTCGATGATGCTGAGCCAGATATCAAAATTCCTGGAGATGCTGGCCGTCAACGGCGCACTGATCGGAATCAGTACGTCTTCATCCACCTTCACCAACGGTCGCGACCACAGGTCGTGCTGCAGGCTCTTGGCCTCGTAAAGGAGCAGATCAATGGCCGCGTTTACCTGTTCAACTGCAAGCCCCGTGGACTCTGCAAGCCGTTCGACAAGAGTGTTGCGGGAAAACCGCGGACACAGCTTGAGCAGGTCTTCCCACTGCCGAGGCGCAGGCATCTGCCCATAGCGCTCTTTGAGTTGCGCCGCGATCACCGCAAGGTGCAGCCAGATATGCAGCAGGTTTTGGCACTCGGTACTTTTTACAGCCGGGTCGAGAGAGGCATCGAACAACGGATGCAGGTACTCGTCGATCATGTAATACGGCGACAGATACGCATAAAGCGCGGCTGTCTGGACGCTGTCGCTTAATTCAGACCAGTTGCCGATCGACAACACGTCGGTGCCGACGCAGTGGATATAGCGCTGCCACCCAAGCCGGGGCACATAGGTTTGGCGCCCCTGATGAAGGTCGTTGGAAATTCTCAGACCGTTGGTACCGTTGTGGTGATCACGGCGGTATTCATAAATCACTTTGACCAGATCCAGATGCTCCGACGCAGAGGAGAGCAGTACGCCTTTGGAGTCGGCAAAAAACTCCATGCCGCCGTACAACAACTCTTGCCAGATTTTTTTGAAACTATGGGTCAGTTGAACCAGGTCGCTTTCATAGGCAAAAAAGTTGATAGCGCTGAGCATATGCGGGCAATTGTCGGGGAACAGCACACGCAGGTCATGGCGGTTTTGATAAAGATCCCAGATCGGCCCGCAGAGCGAATCCAGCCGCAGCATGTTGAGGTGATCCGGTGGCAGGCCGGACTCACCGTTGGTCAATGAAGAACGGAATGAAAGGTGCTCTTCAAGGGATGCTGTCGGGTTGGCCTCGACGGCGTGCAGGGCCTCGGCGGACATTGCGCAGAAGAAGTGATTGGCCGACCCGATATGTGCGCTGATCAGCGCGTCATACGTCAGCGGCTCATCTGTACTGAACGAATAGTGCAGACGGCTGCTCTTCACCCGTTTAAATTGGGTGTTCAGCCAGCGTGCACCTTCCAGGAAGCCTCTTTCGATGCTGTGCCCAGGATAAAGCGCCTGGTATTTCACAATCCAATCGTTGATGTCGAACTCGTCGAGCATCGCGGGGTGTGCCAGTTGTTTGTTGCGGGCGAGCTTGAGCAGTTGCCGGTCCATCAGCGTGCCTCTGGTTTTTTTAAGGTAAAGCCCGCAGGCTTCGATCGACACCAATCACTTGGGCTGGAAGGTTTCCAGATACGCCAGGATGTTTTCAATTTTCTCCTGGTCGCTGATACCCCAGAAGATCATCCGCGTACCACTCACCACCTTCTTCGGCGCCTCGATATAGGCCGCGAGCTTGTCACGGGTCCAGACCACACCGGAGTTTTTCATCGCGTCGGAATACTGATAGTCCGTGGTCGTCGCGGCGGGCCGGCCGATGATGCCGTTGAGTTGCGGGCCGAAACCGCCGCGCGCGCCTTCGCCGATGCTGTGGCAGCCGCCGCAGGTCTTGGTGAAGAGCTTGCCCCCTGCCTCGGCGTCGCCGGCCGCCAGAGCGGGGCTTGCGTTAAGGATCAGGGCGAGGGTGAAAAAGGCGTATTTCATCAAAGGCTCCACAGCCGGCAACGGTAGGCCGATTATGCCTGTATCAATTTCACTCCGCCGCTTCTGGTAACAGCCCGGGAAGCGCTCTGAAACGACCATCCATCGCCCGGTACACATCCAATCGAACCTATTCCAACCCATCCCACTCCACCTTACTGAATCCCTGATGGTGGAGTAAGGATCATGGCTCAGCCATCGATTTTGGTGCTGGAAGACGACGAAATCATTCGGGCGTTAATGGTGGATGTACTGGAGGATTTCGGCGCGCTGGTGACGTCGTTTCCTTCGGCGGATGAGGGGATGATTTATCTTGAGCGGGCCGATGATCCGGTCGACCTGATTGTCAGCGATATCCAGATGCCGGGCCTGCTCAATGGCTATGACCTGAGCAAGGTGGTGGCCCATCGTTGGCCGACGGTGCCGGTGGTGTTGACCTCGGGGAATACCAAGTTGGCGGCGCAGTTGGGCGGCTCGGTGCGTTTTTTGCCCAAACCGTGGAGCACTGAGCATTTGATTGAGTGCGTACAAACGGCGTTGACCCAACAAGGCTTGTCAATGCACTGATAGCGTCACGATATCACTCAGATCGAACTTCATGGCGCCGTCCAGGGTCATTATGCAAGCAAGGAGCGACTTTTCTGATCCGCTGGTCAGCCTTTTCGCCTTGCGCGTACAGCTGACCGCCATGAGTTGTGTAGAATTGTCGCCCGTTTAACGCGTCATTCATGGCCGAGAGGCCCACAGTTCGAGCTCACTGAATGCATTCACAGGCCCATGACGTTGGTGCGCCCTCTTTGCTGGAAACGTTGCGCACAGGCACGGCCCTGCTGCATGTGGCGCTGGAGAAGCGCCTGCCGTTTTTCTCTGAGCATTTGGATGCCGATTGGTATCAGCGCTTGCTTGAGGCGTACTACGGTTTTTATGGACCGATGGAAGCGGCGCTGTACGAATGTGAGTTGATCCCTGAGGGCTTCGATCAGGGGGCGCGTACGAAAACCCCGACGCTACTGCACGATCTGGATGCACTGGGCCTGAATGAACAGGCTATCGGCGCCCTGCCCCGCTGCGCCGAACTCCCGACCCTCGACACCCCCGCCGCCTGCCTCGGAGCCCTGTACGTGCTGGAAGGCGCAACCCTCGGCGGCCAAGTGCTGCGCCGGGAAATGGCCCAGCGCCTGGACGTCAACGCCGACAACGGTGGGGCGTTTCTCAATGTATACGGCGCCGAGACCGGTCGACGCTGGAAAGACTTTCTCGATTACCTGGGCCGCCTGCCGCTGGATGCCCCCGCCAAACAACGCGCGGTAGAGGCAGCCCGTTCAACGTTCCGCTGCTTTGAGCAATGGCTCGACAGCCAGGAGGTACTGCTATGAAACCCGAAGATTTTGAAGAGCTGCTTGCCAACTGTGCCGACGAGCCGATTCGCTTCCCGGGGGCAATCCAGCCCCATGGCGTGCTGCTGACATTGTCCGAGCCCGAGCTGACTATCATCCAGGTCAGTGCCAACGTGGGCAGCCTGTTCGGCCATGCGCCCGAGGCGCTGCTGGGCCAGCCACTGCACACGCTGATGGGCGCCGAGCCCGCCCAGGCGGTCGCCGCCATGGCCGAAAACAACACGTTTTTTGACGCGCCACCGCTGCACGTTTCCTTTAACGGCGCAGAGTTCGAAGGCCTGCTGCACCGCCATCAGAATGTGCTGGTGCTGGAATTCGAGCCACGTCTCAAAGACTTCCGCCCACGGGCACTGAACGGGCGCACCAGTGACCTGGGCAAGATGCTGCAACGTTTGCAGTCGGCGAAAACCCTGCAAGCGCTGTACGAAATCAGCGTGACTGAAATCCAGGCCATGACCGGCTACGACCGCGTGCTGATCTACCGCTTCGAAGATGAAGGCCACGGCCAGGTGATCGCCGAAGCGTCGGCGCCGTCCATGGAGCTGTTCAACGGGTTGTTCTTCCCCGCGTCCGACATCCCGGAGCAAGCCCGCGAGCTGTATCGCACCAACTGGCTACGCATCATCCCGAACGCGGCCTACGAGCCGGTTCCACTGTTGCCCAAGCTGCGCCCGGACACCGGCCAGCCGCTGGACCTGAGCTTTGCCACGCTGCGCAGCGTGTCGCCGATTCACTGCCAGTACATGCAGAACATGGGCGTGTTGTCGTCCATGAGCATTTCGCTGATGAAGGGCGACAAACTCTGGGGGCTGATCAGTTGCGGCAACCGCGAGCCGCTGCTGGTGCCGAACGAGCTGCGCACCACCTGCCAGACCATCGGCCAGGTGCTGTCGTTGCAGATCAGCGCCATGGAGGCCCTGGACCTGAGCCGTCAGCGCGAGGAAAAAGTCGAGGCCCTGGCGTTGCTCGACCAGGCGATGAAACGCTCGGAAGATAACGTATTCGACGGCCTGGCCCAGCAACCGCAGGTACTGATGGACCTGACCCTGTCCGGCGGCGTGGCGATCATCGAAGACAAGCAGTTGCACCGCTACGGCAACTGCCCGGAGCCGGCGCAGATCCGCGCCTTGCACAAGTGGCTGCAAGGGCGCAGCGAGCCGGTGTTTTCCAGCCATAACCTGGTGTCGGTGTACCCGCCGGCCGCCGAATTCCAGCAGGTGGCCAGTGGCGTGTTGGCCATGAGCCTGCCCAAGCCGGTGGATAACGCTGTGCTGTGGTTCCGTCCGGAAGTGAAAGAGAACATCAATTGGAGTGGCGACCCGAAAAAACCGCTGGACCTGGAAAACTCCGACGCTGGCCTGCGCCTTCGCCCACGTACCTCGTTTGAAATCTGGAAAGTGGAGATGGCCGGTATCTCCACCAAGTGGAGCCATGGCGACCACTTTGCCGCCAACGACCTGCGCCGCTCGGCCCTGGAAAACGACCTGGCGCGCCAGGTGCTGCGTGAGCAACAAGCGGTGCGTGCGCGTGATGAACTGGTGGCGGTGGTGTCCCACGACCTGCGTAACCCGATGACAGTGATCTCGATGCTGTGCGGCATGATGCAAAAGGCCTTCAGCTCCGATGGCCCACACACCTCGCGACGAATTTCCTCGGCCATCGACACCATGCAACAGGCGGCCGGGCGCATGAACGTACTGCTGGAGGATTTGCTCGACACCTCGAAAATCGAGGCCGGGCGGTATGTGGTCAAGCCGGTGGCACTCGACGTGACCCAGATCTTCGAGGAAGCCTATTCCCTGCTGGCACCGCTGGCGATGGATAAGGGCATCGACCTGTCTTTCAACGCCGAGCCGGGCCTGCAGATCAATGCCGACCCGGAGCGTCTGTTCCAGGTGCTGTCGAACCTGATCGGCAACGCGATCAAGTTCACTCCGCGCCAGGGCAACATCGGCATCAGCGCCATGAGCAATGGCGAAGAGATTGTGTTCTCTGTGCGCGACTCCGGCGAAGGCATTGCGCCGGAACAACTGCCGTACGTGTTCGATCGCTACTGGACCCAGACGGAAAACAACCCGACCGGCAGCGGGTTGGGGCTGTACATCACCCAAGGCATCGTCCAGGCCCATGGCGGCAAGATCGTTGCCGAAAGTGAAGTGGGTCGGGGAAGTGAGTTCCGGTTTACGGTGCCGAAGGTGATCGACGACTCGCATACCTGACTGAACGTCCCGACTGTGAAGGTCGAGACTTTTGTGGTGAGCGGGCTTGCCACAAGCCATGTTTAAACGGGCAACACCACCACCGCTTCCAGCCCTCCGCCCTGGCGCTCAGCCAGGGTCACGGTGCCGCCATGTTCCAGCACAATCGCCCGAGCGGTCGAGAGTCCCAAGCCGACACCGCCCGTGCTTTTGTTGCGTGAGCCTTCCAGGCGATAGAACGGCAGGAACACCTCCTCCCGATATTCGGCCGCAATGCCCGGCCCGCGATCCAGCACGCGAATCACGACCTCGTCCTGTGTGTGCTGCAACTCGATCTCCGGCGCGATGCCATAGTGGATCGCGTTGTCCACGAGGTTGGTGATCACCCGCTTGAGGCCCAGGGGCCGGCCGAAGTACACCAGGCGTGGCGGGCCGCGAAAGGTGATGTCGATCGCCTGGTCGCGGTAGTCGTCGATCAGGGTTTGCAGCAACTCGGCCAGGTCCAGTTGCGTAGCCTGCTCCAGCCGGGCGTCATCGCGGAAGAATTCCAGGGCGGTGTTGATCATGGCCTGCATTTCATCGACGTCGCGAAACAGCCGCTGCTGCTGGTCGGCATCTTCGATGAATTCCCCGCGCAGGCGCAGGCGCGTCAGCGGTGCGCGCAGGTCGTGGGAGATGGCCGCGAGCATTTGCGTGCGGTCCTGGATGAAGTGGCGTAATTGCGCCTGCATGCTGTTGAACGCAAGGATCGCCTGGCGGATTTCATGGGGCCCCACCGGCTCGATGGGCGGTGCGCGAAAGTCTGCACCAAAGCGCCGCACGCCCTGGGCAAAGTCCTGCAGCGGCCGCGCCAGTCGCCGAGTGGCCACCAGGGTGACCAGTGCGGTGGAGATCAGCACCATTAACACCACGATCACACTGCGTGCGCCCTCGTCCAGGCCCCAACTGCGGGCAGGCGCGGTAAACATCAGCCAGGACTGATCGGCCAGTTGCATCAGCAGCAGGTAGTGGCCATTGCCGTCGGGCCAGTCAGACGGTTCATAGGCTTCCATGGGACGGATCGGGCCGTCCAGCAGGTGCTCGAAGGCCTGTTCTCCCGATTGGAAATCCGGGTCATTCAGCACGGGTAGATCAAAGGCGGTTCGCTGCGCCGACCACCTCACGCTGAACGCGTCATCAGCCATGACCTCGGCCAGACGCGGTCGTTGCGCCGGCTCCGACGCTTCGATCACACGCACCACCACGGCGATCTTTTCCAGCAGCCCGGTCTCGGTGAGCGGCGGCCGTGCCCAAACCCCCGCCAGTTGCACGAACAGGGCGTTGAACGCCAATGCGGTGAACATCGCGACCAGCACCGTCAGGGCGATCCAGCGCGCCACGGTGTCGCGTGGGCGGCGACTCATGAACGGGTCACGCTGACGGTGAATTGGTAGCCGCCATTGCGCACCGTGCGGATCATCGCCGGGCGTTTGGTATCGAATTCCAGCTTGCGACGCAGGCGGCTCACTTGCACGTCGATGCTGCGGTCAAAAGCGTCGTGGCTGTGGCCTCGCGCCAGGTTCAACAACTGCTCACGGGTCAGCACGCGCTGGGGGTGTTCGGTGAACACCAGCAGCAGGTCGAACTCGCCGGACGACAACGGGATCATCACCTGGTCGGGCGAACGCAATTCGCGGCGTGTGAGGTCCAACTGCCAGCCGGCAAAGTGGATCCGGGGGCGTGCCACCTCCCCCATAGGCAGTCGCGTTTCGCCCGCCCGACGCAAGACCGCGCGCACCCGCGCCAGCAATTCGCGAGCATCGAATGGTTTGCTCAAGTAGTCGTCTGCGCCCATTTCCAGGCCTACCACACGGTCGCTGAGTTCGCCCATGGCAGTGAGCATGATCACCGGCGTCGCATATTGCTGGCGCAGGCGCTGGCACAGCAGCAGGCCGTTATCACCGGGCAGCATCAGGTCGAGGATGATCAGGTCAGCCGGCTGGCGCTCCATGGCCGCCCACAACTCGGCGCCACTGGCAGCCGTCTCGATCCCATAGCCGTGTTGCAGGAAAAATTTCTTCAGCAGGGCGAGGACTTCAAGGTCATCGTCCACAATCAACAAGTTGCTCACCGACGGTCTTCACTGGGTGGGTTCGAGGCGCTATCTAAAACCATTCGGCGCGGTCCGTCATATATTTCAATCGTGCAATAAAGCGTCAACGCCGCAATAAACCAGACATCTTTGCGCAAGGTTGCACTGCCAGGATCGGCCTCCCTTTTTTGCGGAGGCTGTGCCCATGCGCTCGTTGACCTACCCCCGGCATCTGGCCCGCCAGGCCGTGCTGTTGCTGACAGTGTCTTACCTGACGGGCTGCGCAAGCCCAACCCAGGTGGCGCCACCTGCTCGCTGTGCGCAGGTGAATTACCCGGTGTATGACCCGGCCGAGCCAGTCAACCGTGGCGTGTTTGCGTTCAACCGTATTGTGGATAACTACGCCCTGGCGCCGATAGCACGTGGTTACCGTGACCTGCCGGATTTTTTCCAGCAGGGTGTGCATAACTTTGCGAGCAACTTCGGCGAGCCGGCGGTGTTTATCAACGACCTCATGCAAGGCAACCCGCGACGCTCGGTCAATACCCTGGGGCGTTTCGCCGTGAACACGACGGTGGGCGTGGTGGGGCTGTTCGATGTGTCGGACCGCCTGGGCATCTCGCGCCATACAGCCGACTTCGGCCAGACGTTCGGCGTGTGGGGAATCGGCAATGGGCCGATTGTCGAACTGCCGTTGCTGGGCACCAGCAATAGCCGGGATGCGGCGGGCAAGGTCTTGAGCTTCCTGGTTTCGCCACTGGGCGACAGCGATACCGTGCAAACCCTGGGCACCATCAGCCTGGTGGGCGGCACGGTCGATACCCGTGCATCATTGTTACCGCTCACCGACAGCCTGCAGAAACTGCCGGATTACTACAGCGCGTTGCGTAATGTAGTGGCGGAAAATCGGGCGGCTTTTGTGCGCGAGGGCCAGGCAGGCGCGACATCTCCTGCGCTGGACAGTTGTGCGAACAGCGCTTCGGATGACTTCAGAGCGCGGTAGCCAACCATGTAATCTCTTGCAGCAGTGGGTTTATAGCCTACTCGCTATGCCGTCATTATGTTTGGCCTCACTTCGCTGCAACAGGCGAAGTCATCCTCTAAACGCTATAAGGAAACATCCATGCCAAGCGCAATCAATCACACACTGGGCAGCTTTTACCCCCCACTGCAGCAGGATGATGCAGAGCCCCAGCGCAGGAAGCGCAGCATTGACGTCACACACTCGCAACTGAACGCCGCCGATCCTGGGAGCACGGCCGCCAACGACCGTCGCAAAAGCGGAGGTGGGATAGACTCCCTGGGGCAGGGCAGGTTGCCCTAACCTGCATTGATTCGAAGGGCAGTGCACGGCCCTTCGTACTCCTGCTTAACAAAACCATGACATTCACTGGGCTAACCTTGCCGGTTAAACCCAGCGTGGAACCATTACCTGCATGCCGCACCTCGATAAACTGCCCGCCGTATTGGCCGGCCCACTGCTGCGCCGCCTCGAACCCCGGCGCCTGGTACTGTGGCTGGTGGGCAGTCGAGCCTTGCAACTGACCCTGCAGTTGCATCTGCCCGCCCAAACCCTGGAGATCAACCTGGATCATTGCCAGGTCGTTCCTGTGGGGCGCCATGCTTTTATCCACTTGATCGATGTACCGCTGGACGATGCCCTGCCCCAGGACATGACGATCCGTTACGACCTGCTGTTCGACAACACCGGCATCGCCGACTGGGCGCCACACCTGCTGTACGCCAACGCCCAATACCCAAGCTTTGCTTTGCACAGCCGTATCCATCAGTTGGTACACGGCTCATGCCGCAAACCCCACCACAGCGCCGATGAAGGCCTGCTGTGTGTCGACCGCCTGCTGGCCGATGCCACCAATGCCGCCGAGCGCCCGGCCCTGCTGATGATGAGCGGTGACCAGGTGTACGCCGACGATGTGGCCGGGCCGATGTTGCGCGCCATACATGCATTGATCGCACGCCTGGGCCTGTTCGATGAATACCTTGAGGGTGCCGTGATCGATGACAGCGCCAGCCTCTACAGGCATCGTGCCAGCTACTACCATCGCGCCGACCTGCTGCCGGCACTGGACAGCAACGAAACCCTGCGTGAACGCTTCTTTGGCGGTGTGAAAAAGCCGATCTTCACCAGCAGCACTGCCGACAATCACTTGGTGACCTTCGCTGAAGTCATCGCGATGTACCTGCTGGTATGGTCGCCGACGCCGTGGGAACTGATCGCGCCTGAAGCGCCGCAACTGAGCACAGAAGAACAGCCGCGCTACCTCCGCGAACACGTGCAACTCGAGCGATTCCGCAATGGCCTGCCAGGCGTCGCCCGGGTGTTCGCGCACCTGTCCACCTTGATGATCTTTGACGATCACGACATCACCGACGACTGGAACCTCAGCGCCCAATGGGAAGCCACCGCCTACGGCCACCCGTTCTCCAAACGCATCATCGGTAACGCTCTGCTGGCCTACCTGCTCTGCCAGGGCTGGGGCAACCAGCCGGATGCGTTCAACGAACTGGTCAGCCAAACCCAGTCGCTCACCTGCCAGCCCCAGGCCAACCACCTGCAAGCCGCCGCCCAGGATGATTTGATCCAAGCGCTGCTCAACTTCCAGCAATGGCACTACGTGCTACCCACTACCCCGGCCCTGGTGGTGCTCGACACCCGCACGCGCCGGTGGCGCAGCGAGTTCACCCTCAAGCAACCGTCCGGCCTGCTGGACTGGGAGGCGCTGAGTGAGCTGCAACAGGAACTGCTCGACCATCCTTCGGCCATTATTGTTTCCCCCGCCCCCATCTTTGGCGTGAAGTTGATCGAGACGGTCCAGAAGATTTTCAGCTGGTGCGGCCACCCGTTGCTGGTGGATGCGGAAAACTGGATGGCCCACCGTGGCGCTGCCCAGGTGATCCTCAATATCTTTCGCCACTCGCGTACACCGGGTAACTACGTGATCCTTTCAGGTGACGTTCACTATTCATTCGTCTACGAAGTGCTGATCCGCCATCGCAACGCGGGCCCCAGGATCTGGCAGATCACCAGCAGTGGCATCAAGAATGAATTCCCCCCACGCCTGCTGGAATGGTTTGACCGGCTCAACCGTTGGCTCTACTCACCCCGCTCGCCCCTCAACGGGTTCACGCGCCGTCGCAGTATGCAGGTGGTGCCGCATATTCCCGAGCACGCCGAAGCCGGCGAGCGGTTGTGGAATTCGGCGGGGATCGGCCAGGTGTTTTTCAACGAGCAAGGCCAGCCTGAAACGATCTACCAGCACAACGCGGATGGGAAGGGGCGGACGGAGATGATGGCACCTGATTAATAGCCATTAGCCATCAACCTTTAGCCGTACATCTGCCCTATTCAAAGCACCCAGGCCCCGTTGTACAGTAGCGCCAGCCACGGAGTATCGGCGTCAACAACGGCAGGCCTTGAGGTCTGCTCAGGCAAGGAATGCGCACATGGTCGATAACTCCGACACCAACCCGTTGAAACAGGACTTCTCTCACTTCAACGCCGACATGCTGCACACCGTGCTGGAGTTGGTCAGCGATGGGATCTGGGACTGGAACGCCAACACCGGGTTCGTCTACCGCAACCCAGGCTGGTACGAAATGCTGGGTTATCCCCGCCACGCGCTGGAGAACAGTGTATTCACCTGGGAAAGCGTAATTCACCCGGACGACTATGCCCAAGTGATGAAGTTGTTTGACGATTACATCCACCGGCGTGCCCCTTACTACCAGGCCGAGTACCGCTGTCGCAAAAAAGACGGCAGCTACTTGTGGATCGAAGACCGTGGCTACGTGATTGCGCGTAACGCCGACGGCTCGGTCGCAAGGATGGTGGGCGCCCATCGCAACATTCATCTGCGAAAATGCTCCGTCGAACAGTTGGAAAGACGCAATCAATCCCTTGAGGCGCTGGTGGCCGAGCGCACACGCGAGCTGTCGCGGGTCAACCAGCAGTTGCAGCTACAGCTGGATGAAAACCGCTCGCTGGCCGAACGGGATGCCCTGACCCTGGTCGCCAACCGCTACCGCCTGGAGAAAGTGCTGCTGGAAGAATGCGAGCGCGCCCAACGCTTTCGCCTGCCGCTGACGCTGATCGCGATGGATATCGATGACTTCAAGCCGATCAATGACCGTTTCGGTCATGGCGTGGGCGATCAGACGCTGGTGCAGGTAGTGGAATGCCTGCAACGCTGTATTCGCCGTGGGGATCTGTTGGCCCGATGGGGCGGCGACGAGTTTGTGCTGGTCCTGCCCAAGACCTCGCTGGACAGTGCGAAGGCACTGGCAAAAAGCATCCGCCAGCAATTGAAACACAGCTCGCACGGCGGCGACTTCAGAGTCACCTTGAGCCTGGGTGTAGCCGAGCGCGAACAGGATGAGTCCCCCGCCGCGCTGATGGCGCGTGCCGACCAGGCGTTGTACCGCGCCAAAGCGGCGGGAAAAGATGGAGTATCTGAATAACAGCCCCCGTGCTATCGAACCGGCGGTGCGTACTGGATGCCGCCGTTGTTCCATAGCGCATTGAGCCCGCGCTTGATCTTCAGCACGCTGCCCTGGCCGATGTTGCGCTCGAACACCTCGCCGTAATTACCCACCTGCTTGACGATCTGCACCACCCAATCCTTGCGCAGCTTGAGGTCCTTGCCGTACTCGCCATCAGCTCCCAGCAACCGGGCAACATCCGGGTTCTTGCTGCTCTTGGCCTGCTGCTCGACGTTCTGCGAGGTGATGCCCATTTCCTCGGCATTGAGCATGGCGAACAAGGTCCACTTGACGATGCTGAACCACTCATCATCGCCTTTACGCACCAGCGGCCCCAAAGGTTCCTTGGAGATCACTTCCGGCAACACCACGAACTCGTCCGGGTGGGCCATCTTGATGCGCTGGGCGTACAGGCCCGACTGGTCGGTGGTCAGCACGTCGCAGCGCCCGGCTTCCAGGCCCTTGGCGCTTTCGTCGGCGGTGTCGAAGGTGATCGGCGTGTACTTCATGCCGTGGGTGCGGAAGTAATCCGAGACGTTCAGCTCGGTGGTGGTGCCGGCCTGGATACACACGGTCGCGCCGTCCAACTGCCTGGCGCCGGTAACGCCCAGTTTGTTGTTCACCAGAAAGCCGATGCCGTCGTAGTAGGTCACGCCGGTGAACACCAGGCCCATGCCCGAATCGCGGGAGCTGGTCCAGGTGGTGTTGCGCGAGATCAGGTCGATTTCACCGGATTGCAGTGCGGTGAAGCGCTCCTTGGCGGTCAACTGGGTGAACTTCACTTTCGATGCGTCGCCGAAGACCGCCGCCGCCACCGCATGGCACACGTCCACATCGATGCCGGTCATCTTGCCCGTGCTGTCCGGTACGCCAAAACCCGGCAGGCCGTCGCTGACACCGCACTGGATGAAGCCTTTCTTCTGGATGGCGTCCAGGGTCACGCCCGCCTGCGCGCTGCTCGCCAGGCCCAATGCAGCGGTGGCGCCGATCACGGCCAAGGTGGTTTTGAGTGGGTTCATGCAAGGCTCTCCCTGTCATTCCTTATTATTCGGCGTCGTACAGCCCGCGCCGGTTTATAGTGCTGCCGGGCAGTATCAACGGCTTTGCGCCGCTGCCACAAACGACCTTTAGGCAAAGGCTCCTTCCGATTTGGAATGAAGTGCATGATTTCAAAACGCTTGACCCCTTCGATGACTGCCCTGCAATGCTTCGAGGCAGCCGCCCGCCACTTGAGCTTTACCCGTGCCGCCGAAGAGCTGCACCTGACCCAGAGTGCGGTGAGCAAACAGGTCGCGCAGTTGGAAGAGATGCTCTGCCACAACCTGTTCGACCGGGTGCGCCAGCGTTTGTACCTGTCGCCGGCCGGGTCGCTGTACCTGGCAGAAGTGCACAAAATCCTCACACAGGTGGACATCTCCAGCCGCTACATCCTCACCTACGGCGGCGAGACCGAAGTGCTGCGCATCGCCACCCAGCCGACCTTCGGCGACCGCTGGCTGGTGCCCAAGCTCAAGGATTTTGCAGCGAAGCATCCGAACATCCACCTGGACGTGCGCAACGAGCTGGAGCCGTTCGATGTGTTGCAGGCGAAGGCAGATATCGCGTTTTTCTTCGGCCAGGGTTCATGGCCGGGAGCGACCTGCATCGAGCTGTTCCGTGAGGCGGTGGTGCCGGTGTGTGCGCCGGGTTTTGTCGCCGAAGGCAGTGATGCTTCGTCACGTCACACCCTGCTGCAATGCACCTCGCGCCCGGAGGCCTGGCATGAGTGGTTCCTGGAGCAGGGCCTGCACTCGCAGAACAGCTACCACGGGCCGCGCTTCGACACGTTCTACATGTGCATTCGTGCGGCGCAATCGGGCTACGGCGTCGCGTTGGTGCCGCAGTACCTGGTGGCCGAAGAACTGGCCCAGGGCAGCCTGATGATTCCATGGGACTATGCGATGCCCAGCAGCGGCGCGCACTTTATCGCCCATGCCGAACATGCCGGCGAGATTCCCAAGGTGAAGGCTTTCCTGAGCTGGATGGTCGACTATGTAGGCGCACATCGCGATTTTCAGTCATGACCCGGCGACTTTATTTCGTTTGCGACGAGGGTAGGTGCCCGGCTTAGATAAAAAGACGCCCGTCACTGCCGAGTCTGCGATTCATGAGCCACGAAACCATCAGCCAGTCGATTTCCATCGTTCACCCCATCAGCCTCAGCCACGGTAAGAACGCCGAAGTCTGGGACACCACGGGCAAACGCTACATCGATTTTGTCGGCGGCATCGGTGTGCTCAACCTCGGTCATTGCCACCCGGGCGTGGTCGAGGCGATTCGTGACCAAGCCACCCGGTTGACTCACTACGCGTTCAACGCCGCCCCGCACACACCCTACATCGAACTGATGGCGCGGCTGACCACATTCATCCCGGTGACCTACCCAGTCAGCGGCATGCTCACCAACAGCGGTGCGGAAGCCGCGGAAAACGCCCTGAAGATCGTACGCGGCGCCACTGGCCGCACGGCGGTGATCGCCTTCGACGGCGCCTTCCACGGCCGCACCCTGGCCACGCTCAACCTCAACGGCAAGGTAGCGCCCTACAAACAGAAGGTCGGTGTGCTGCCGGGTCCGGTGTATCACCTGCCCTACCCGAGTGCCGACAACGGCGTGAGCTGCGCCGAGGCGTTGAAGGCCATGGAGCGCCTGTTCAGCGTGGAAATCGATGTCAACGATGTGGCCTGTTTCATCATCGAGCCGGTGCAGGGCGAAGGCGGTTTTCTTGCGCTGGACGTTGAGTTTGCCCAGGCGCTGCGACGCTTTTGCGATGAACACGACATCCTGCTGATTGCCGATGAAATCCAGTCAGGCTTTGGCCGTACCGGCCAGCGCTTTGCCTTTTCGCGGCTGAGTATCGAACCGGACTTGATCCTGCTCGGCAAAAGCATCGCCGGTGGAGTGCCGCTGGGCGCCGTGGTCGGGCGCAAGGCGCTGATGGACAACCTGCCCAAAGGCGGTTTGGGTGGGACCTATTCCGGCAACCCCATCGCGTGTGCGGCGGCCTTGGCCACGCTGGATGCGATGACCGACGAACACCTGCACGCCTGGGGCGCACAGCAGCAACACGCCATCGTCAGCCGCTATGAGAGCTGGCGCGCGCAAGGCTTGCCATACCTGGGCCGCCTGACCGGTGTCGGTGCTATGCGCGGCATCGAGTTGGCCAACGCCGACGGCACACCCGCACCGCAACAGCTCGCTCAACTATTGGGCCTGGCGCGGGGCGCCGGGTTGTTGCTGATGCCCAGCGGCAAGTCGCGGCACATCATCCGTTTGCTTGCGCCGCTGACCATCGAACCCGTAGTACTGGAGGAAGGCCTGGATATCCTTGAGGCCTGCCTCAAGCAGTTGGACTAGTAGCGCGCATCCACGGGCCTGCCGCCGTTCGGCCAGTCCTTGACCGTGTCGGGGAAGTCCGGGCGCGGTTGACCCGAGAACATCGCAATATTTCTTTAAAACCTGACCTGGAGTGGTCTCCTCGGTTCAGGTGTGCAATTGTTTTTATGCGTCATCAGGCAGATCACCAGGGCCAGCCAAGCCCCAGGCTTGTTGTCGCGAAATTCCCCAAGCAGCCACTTGATATGGATCAGCGGAACCTCAAAGGCAGTGTGCTGCCTTGACCTGACCTCCCTCCCCCCTGAAAATGCCCGACGCTTTTTTGTCCTCGTTTACTGAAGTAGTGAAATTTCAATGTCCGATTCTTACACCGAACAATCTGCCACCGAAGAATCCGTCGTCGCCTTGCACGCCAAAGCCGAATACGAAAACGCCATCAATCTTTCACAGCATCTGCCCGCCGCCAAGATCATCAGCGAGATGGTGCTGGACGCGTTCCACACCTCCAAGGAAAGCGACCAGATCCGCGAACTGCGCGTGGCCATCCGTCAGGCCCACGATGCCTTCGACGACGACAAGGCCTACGACCTGATGGGTCAGCTCAAACAGCTCAAGGACGCCGAGGCCGCCGACAATGCCGCCCTGGAAAACCTGAGCAGCCAGTTCTCCATCAGCCGCATCCTGTCCTGCTTCAAGGACGACCCCGAGTTCCAGGAGCTGGTCTACGGCCTGGCGTTGAAAGTGCTGAACCAGAGCCACCAGGCCATCAGCAACCCGAGCGCCGGCAAGAGCAAGGCATCCCGCCCGAAGAAAGAAGCCGAAGTGTTTGTGATCAGCAAGGATGGCATCAGCGTCACCCTGCCGCTGCGCACGCCGCGCTCGAAACTGAACGTTGACCGTGAGGCGTTCGAGTTCCTGGGCTTCAGCTTTGTGGGTGAAGGGGATGAAGCGGAGCTGGAAGTCGAGAGCTTTGTGGATAACGCCGGCGCCGAACAGCCTTTGAACCGCAAGAGCGTGATTACTGCGTTGCAGCAGCAGACGGCGTTTGATGGGTACAGCATCGCGCAGCAGTAACCCTTAATCCCAACCCTTTCAAGGTCTTTAGGTAGAACAGGCGATAAGTACTCTGTGGCGAGCGGGCTTGTCCCGCGTTGGGCTGCGAAGCAGCCCTGAAACCCGCGGCCGAAGAATGCCTGACTCACCGCATTCCTCCTTCAAGGGTCGCTTCGCAACCCAACGCGGGGCAAGCCCGCTCGCCACAGTTGCAGTGATCGCCCTTAATGGAGTGGTATCAGCCAGATAGGGTCGGTTTTTCAAAGACCTTGAAAGGGATGCCAAGTTATGGTCATCAAGACAGTAGCTCCCACATGTGTTCGGCGTCGCGTCAACTGACCTGCTGCGCAAACACCTCGCGAAACCGCGCCATATCCTGCTTGTCCCCCACCGTCACCCGTACCCACTGCGGCCAGCTTTCAAACACCCGGCCGATCATCACACCTTGCGCCGCCAGCTTTTCGATCACCTGCTCCGCCGGTTGCTTCACGTCGATCATGAAGCAGTTGGCCTGTGACGCGGTGCAGGTGAAACCCCGGCCTTTCAACCACGCCACGGTCTCATCACGCAGTTGATTGTTGAGGGCTTTGCGTTGCGGCAACAGCTTCACGTCCTCCAGGCTGGCGAGGCCGCCCAGCAACGTGCTGCCCGCCGGGACGTTGTCACCGCCAAACACGGCCAGGCGTTCCAGCAGCGCCGGATGACCGACCACCAGTCCCAGGCGGGCACCGGCCATGCCGTAGATTTTCGAGAAGGTGCGCAGCACCAGCAGGTCATCGTGGTCCTTGACCCAACTGACCACGCTGGGCGTGTCGGCGAAGTCGATATAGGCCTCGTCCACCACCAACACGCTGCCTTCGGGTTTGTGTGCCAAGGCCTGGCGGATGGCGTCGGTGGGCGTCACGGTGCCGGTCGGGTTGTTGGGGTTGCACAGGTAAAGCATACCGGCCTGGGGGTCGGCGGCGAGCATGGCCGGGATGTCATGGCCGTGGTCGGCGTTGAGGCTGACTTCCTTGACCGAGGCCTTGTTCGCCTGCGCCGCCTGGCGTGGCACTTCGTAGGATGGCGTAGCCATCACCAGACCGCGGGTCTCGCTGGTGAATGCCAGCACTGCATAGCGCAGTGCAGCCATGGAGCCGGCAAATACCGCCACCTGTTCTTCGGCAATCCCCTGCTGCTGGGCAAACAGCCCGGCCAGGGCGTACATGTGTTTGTAGGGATAACGCCCGGCTGTGGCGATTCCCTTCTGCATGGCTTCGCGGGCGACCTGAGAGGGCCCATAGGGGCTTTCGTTGTAGTTGAGCAGCACCTTGTCAGTCTTGGTCGGCGGCGGGCTGGCAACCGCCCAATCGAGGCGCCCCAGCAGAGGCAGGGCGGCGCCCAGGGCGAGAAGGGACCGACGACTTACGCTGACCATAGGGCTACTCCTTGTAGGCGGGTGATGGATTCGCACAGCACGTACTGAGGGGTATGACGATAAACGCAGCCGGGGATTTAAACCCCGTCCAAGAAAAAGCCCCGCGCTTCTCTCGAAGGCGGGGCTTTTTCACTGCAGGACCACTCAGTGAGCGTAGGTCAGCAGCAGCTCTTTCGGCACTTGGAAATCCAGGGACATCATCACGCTCAGCGCGGTGATGGTGAAGATCGAGAACACGAACAGCTTGCGCGCCCAGACGGTGTCATCCACCGCCTTGTAGCCGGTCCAGGCCATGTACAACCAGTACATGCCCATGGCGGCGGCAACGGCAAGGTAGCTCATGCCGGCGTAGCCACTGAAGGTCAACATCAAGGTCGCCACGAGGAAGGCCAGGATGTACAGCAGGATGTGTTTCTTGGCGACCTGGATACCCCGTTTTACCGGCAATACCGGAATCGAAGCAGCCAGGTAGTCGTTGAAGCGGAAAATCGCGATGGCGTAGGAATGCGGCATCTGCCACAGGCTGAACATCACCAGTAGCGTCAGCGCGGCCATGTCGAAGCTATTGGTTACAGCCACATAACCAATCACCGGCGGCATCGCCCCCGACAGACTGCCCACCAGCGTGCCGTGAACCGACTTGCGCTTGAGGTACAGGCTGTAGAGGCCGACGTAGATGACAAAACCGATCACGGCAAACAGCGCCGCCAGCGGGTTGGCCACCTTGTACAACAACGCCACACCGGCAACACCCAGGACGGTCGCATAGATCAGTGCCAGTTTCAGGGAGATGAGGCCCTGGACCAGCACACGATTCTTGGTGCGCTCCATCTTGATATCGATGTCACGGTCGATGCAGTTGTTGAACACACATCCGGAAGCTACCACCAGGGACGTGCCGATCATTGCAGCCAGGAAGATGGCCAGATCGACATGTCCCTTGGAGGCCAGGAAGAAACCGCCCGCCACAGAAAGCACGTTACCGAAAATGATCCCCGGTTTGGTGATTTGGATAAAGTGCTTAAGCGACATCGGGTCTTACCTCACTTCGCCATCATGAACGTATGGATGCTGAACATGATCCATATCGACAGGCCAACCAGCAGTACGATTACGATCCCTGCGAACACGAACGCAACCACGTTGTCGCGCTGCTCCTTGGAACGGTCCAGGTGCAGGAAGTACACCAGGTGCACCAGAACCTGAATCACCGCGAATGCCAGCACGATCATCAAGGTGATCGACTTCGGCAGGGTCGGGTACATCACCAGACCGAACGGGATGAGCGTCAGGATTACCGACAGGATGAAGCCGATGGCGTACGACTTGACGCTGCCGTGGCTTGCATCATGGCTGTCATGGTCATGGGAGTGTGCATTAGCCATTACAGAGTCCCCATCAGGTAAACAACGGTGAAGACGCAGATCCAGACCACGTCCAGGAAGTGCCAGAACAGGCTCAGGCAGGTCAGGCGAGTCTTGTTGGTGTTGGTCAGGCCGTGCTTATTGACCTGATACATCATCACCGCCATCCACAGCAGGCCGGCAGACACGTGCAGACCGTGGGTGCCTACCAGCGTGAAGAACGCGGACAGGAAGCCGGAACGGTGCGGGCCGTAGCCTTCGGAGATCAGCAGGTGGAACTCGTTGATCTCCATGCCGATGAAGCCCAGGCCGAACAGGAAGGTCAGGGCCAGCCAGCTCAGTACGCCTTTCTTGTTGCCCTTGTAGAAGGCCAACATGGCGAAGCCGTAGGTGATCGAACTGAACAACAGCAAGGCGGTTTCGCCGAGCACGTAAGGCAGTTCGAAGATGTCGTGGCCCGACGGGCCACCCGCTACGTTGTTTACCAGTACCGCGTACACCGCGAAGATCGACGCAAACAAGATGCAGTCGGTCATCAGGTAGAGCCAGAAACCGAAAACGGTCATCGGCCCCGAGTCGTGGTGATGGTCATCGTGCCCATGGTCATCGACATGGGCGTGTCCAGCATTGGTCACTAAGTTCGACATGGTTTAAGCCTGTTCCAACGAGGTTTCAACACGGTTGGCCGGGATCTTCTTCTCGGCTACCAGGCGAGCGTGCTGCTCGGCTTCGATGCGCTCGATCGTCTCGACCGGCACCATGTAGCCTTGATCATCACGGGCAGCGTGAATGATGAAGTAACCGATAGTGCCCACCAGGCTCACGATTGCCAGCCACCAGATGTGCCAGATCATCGCGAAACCGAACACGGTCAACAACGCGCCCATCACCACGCCAGTGGCGGTGTTGTTTGGCATGTGGATCGGTTCGTAGTGCTTCGGACGCTGGTACGCAGTACCGTCTTCCTTGGCTTCGGTGAACGCATCAATGGTGTTCGCGGTAGGGATCACGGCGAAGTTGTAGAACGGCGGTGGCGACGAAGTCGACCATTCCAGGGTGTGGCCATTCCATGGGTCGCCGGATTCGCAAGCGTTCTGCTTACGGTCACGGATACTCACGTACAGCTGGATCAGCTGGCAGGCGATACCCACGGCGATCATCACCGCACCGAACATGGCGACGTACAGGTACGGCACCCACTCAGGGTTGGTAGTGGCGTTCAGACGACGGGTCATGCCCATGAAGCCCAAGGCGTAGAGCGGCATGAACGCGACGAAGAAGCCCGAGATCCAGAACCAGAATGCAGCCTTGCCCCAACCTTCGTGCAGCTTGAAGCCGAACGCTTTCGGGAAGTAGAAGCTGAAACCAGCGATGTAACCGAATACCGCACCGCCGATGATCACGTTGTGGAAGTGAGCGATCACGAACAGGCTGTTGTGCAGGACGAAGTCAGCACCCGGGATGGCCAGCAGTACGCCGGTCATGCCGCCGATGGCGAAAGTCACCATGAAGCCCAGGGTCCACAGAACCTGGCTGGTGATACGCAGACGGCCGTGGTAGATGGTGAACAGCCAGTTGAATAGCTTCACCCCCGTCGGGATGGAAATCAGCATCGTCGCCAGGCCGAAGAAGGCGTTGACGCTGGCGCCCGAACCCATGGTGAAGAAGTGGTGCAGCCACACCATGAAGCCCAGTACGGAGATCGCGCCCGATGCGTAGACCATCGAGTGGTGACCGAACAGGCGCTTGCCGGTAAAGGTCGAGATCACTTCGGAGAAGATACCGAACGCTGGCAGGATCAGGATGTACACCTCAGGGTGACCCCATGCCCAGAACAGGTTCACGTACATCATTGGATTGCCACCAAGTTCGTTGGTGAAAATGTGGAAATCCAGGTAACGGTCAAGCGACAGCAGCGCCATGGTAGCTGCCAGGATCGGGAACGAAGCCACGATCAGGACGTTGGCCCAGGTGCAGGTCCAGGTGAAGATCGGCATGTCCATCAGTTTCATGCCAGGGGCGCGCATTTTCAGGACGGTGGCCAGGAAGTTGACCCCCGTCAATGTCGTCCCGAGCCCTGATAACTGTAGCGCCCAGATGTAGTAGTCCACACCCACGCCCGGGCTGTACTGGATACCCGACAATGGCGGATACGCAACCCAACCGGTCTTGGCGAATTCGCCGACGCCCAGGGACACGTTGATCAGCACAACACCGGAAACCAGCAGCCAGAAGCTCAGGGAGTTCAGGAACGGGTAGGCAACGTCACGGGCACCGATCTGCAGCGGCAAGGCAAGGTTCATCAGGCCGGTGAAGAATGGCATCGCCATGAAGATGATCATGATCACACCGTGGGCGGTGAAGATCTGGTCATAGTGTTCAGGTGGCAGGTAGCCAGGCGAACCCTCGGTGGCCATGGCCAACTGGGTACGCATCATGATGGCGTCGGCAAAACCACGCAGCAGCATGACCATGGCAACGATGACGTACATGACGCCGATTTTCTTGTGGTCGACGGACGTCAGCCACTCGGTCCACAGGTAGGTCCACTTCTTGAAATAAGTGATTGCTGCAAACAGTGCCAGACCACCCAGCGCGATCATGGCGATGGTCACCATCACGATCGGCTCGTGGAACGGGACCGCATCCCAACTTAATTTACCAAACATCGTTTACTCCTCTGCCCCAGCAGTTGAATGCGAGCCCGTGTCAGAACCTTCAACCACGGCCACTTCTTTCTTCTCGTGCTTGACCGGCTTGCCTGGCTTCATACCTTCGTACTTGTCGACGATTTTCTGAAACAGGTTCGGCTCATACGCGGAGTACAGGGCGACTGGGTTGTTCTGGCTCGGTTTGGTCAGGGCATCGTATTCAGCTTGATCAAGCTGTTTAGGTGCGGCCTTGACTTCGGCTACCCAGGCGTTGAAATCTTCCTGGCTCGTCGAGATCGCTTTGAATTTCATGCCGGTGAAGCCAGCGCCGCTGTAGTTCGCGGAGATGCCTTCCATTTCAGCTTTTTCGTTGGCGATCAGGTGCAGGCGGGTCTGCATGCCTGCCATCGCGTAGATCTGGCCACCCAGGGCAGGGATGAAGAACGAGTTCATCACGGCGTCGGAGGTGATCCGGAAGTTGAGCGGGGTGTGCTCGGGGAACTTGATCTCGTTGACCGTGGCGATACCCAGGTCCGGGTAGATGAACAGCCACTTCCAGTCCAGCGCGACCACTTCGATGTTGATCGGCTTGACGTCGGACTCCAGCGGACGGTACGGGTCCAGCTCGTGGGTCGACTTATAGGTGATGTAACCCAGGGCGATGATGATGAGGATCGGGACCAGCCACACCGCGATTTCGATCTTGGTGGAGTGCGACCACTTCGGCGCGTAGGTCGCGCTGGTGTTCGACGCGCGGTATTTCCAGGCGAAGGCGAAGGTCATGATGATCACAGGAACCACGACCAGCAGCATCAGCAGGGTGGCGGTGATGATCAGGTTTCGTTGATCCAGACCGATCTGTCCTTTCGGGTCCATCAAGGTCCACTTGCAGCCTCCCAGCATTAACATCATGCCAAGCAGCGGCAAAAAGCCTAGTAATCGGGGGTACCTGTTTTTACTCATCTCACGACCTCTAAAGCAGCTTGCGCAATGCAGTTGGGTTTTGATCGCCAACACTTCACCCTGCCAAGGGTTGGCATTTCTCTTCGATTGAATAAGAGCCTGCCCATCACGTCATAAGGGAACGTTTCACGGACCTGCGGTGAGTTCTTATTCGATTTCGTGGTTAAAGGCCTTGTTACAGACCAATTCCATTTGGTGCGGATAGTTGAAAGGCTGCCGGAACCTTGGGGTCGCACAGGCCGTCCATCTGCCCTTCGACCGCTCCAGTGCTCAAATATTGAACAGCACCGGACATTCAGTGCGGGCGATTGTAGTTAGCTAGCGATGTATAAACCATGTCTTATAAAGAAATAATTTTTATCGATTACAGCAATAATACTTCACCATTATTGCAACGGTTCGCGATCTTATCGTGTTCGATTCTCAACAAAAACCACAAAAATTGCCGTGTTATAGGGCAGCCTGCCGCCCCCCTTACCGCGTGTAAGGGGCTGCCAAACCGATGCAACCCCCCATAAAACAAGGCATTCGGACATCACCAAATCCCTGGCGCGGCGCGAGGTGCGCGGCCTTCCCAGCACCACGAACTGACAGCACATCTTGGCGGTTTTATGCAAATTTAAGCGGGTGTTCGGCGGGTCAGAATCGTCCTGCGGCGGCTTCCGTGTGACAACATGTCGCACACTGCGCGCACCCAAAATTGTCCGGCGTCACGTTCCGTTCACAAATTCCCACACGCAAAAACGCCCCGGCCTTCATGAAGAAGCGCCGGGGCGTTTGAGTGAATGATTCAGGCTTTGCGCTGGCGATTGCGATAGATGCCCAGCGGTACCAGGATCACGGTCAGCACGAAGGCCACCAATGCCCATTGCGCCAGGGAAAGCCCCAGTACGGGCGGGTACGGTGTGCTGCAGAAGCCATCGACCTGGAAGCCCAGGGGGAACACCTTGGCCAGCGGCAGGTCATCGACGATCGGTTGCAGTACATCGATGCCGCAACTGACCTGGGGGAAGAACTGGGTGTACACGTGATGACCGGCGGCGGCGACACCGCCAAGGGCGCTGAGCACTACCAGGCCTTCGAACAGCGTGATCGCACCTTTTTTACGCATGGCCGCGCCGATGAACGCGAAGATCGCGATCAACAGCAAGGCATAGCGTTGCAGGATGCACAGCGGGCATGGCGCCTCGCCGAGTACCACCTGCATGTACAACGCACCGCCGATCAACGCCAGGCAGATGATGCCCAGCAACACCAGAAAGCGCCGCTCCCTGCCTAAACGCAATTCGTCACTCATCCCCGTATCCCTTTGTTTGGTTGTGCCAATGGGCGCAAGTTTACACACAGGCCACCGTTTAAACAGAGGGGGGTTAACAGCGGATTAATCCAGAGAAATGTTGTGACGGGGCGGACGCCATCGCGGGCAAGCCCGGCTCCCACAGAGGAATGCGATCCCCTGTGGGAGCCGGGCTGAACTGCGATGATGCCGACCCGGTGTATCGGCTAAACCCTATTCCAGCGCCGCAGCCGGGCCAAAGAATTCGTAGCGGCTTTGCTGCTCAGGCACGCCCAGGGCCTTGAGGTGGCGCTTGATCGCGACCATGAAGCCTTTAGGGCCGAGGAAGTAGGCGTCCAGGTCGCGCTGCTCGGGCAGCCAGGCGGCCAGTTGTTCCTGGCTGAGCAAACCCACCTTGTCCGCCGCAGGGCTCACCCCATCGTCTTCGGTGTAGCAGTAGAAGCGCTTGAGTTGCGGATGCTTCGCCGCCAGGGCGTCCACCCAGTCACGAAACGCATGTACGCCGCCGTTACGTGCACAGTGGATAAAGTGCACCGGGCGCTCGGTGGCCAGGGCGGCTTCGAGCATTGGCAGGGTGGGTGTGATCCCTACCCCGCCGCTGATCAGTACCAGCGGCTTATCGCTGGCCGCCAGGGTGAACTCGCCCGACGGCGTGAACAGGTCGATGGTCGCACCGACATGCAGTTGGTCGTGCAGGTAGTTGGACACCCGGCCACCCGCTTCGCGCTTGACGCTGATGCGATACATCCCGCTATCGGTCAACGCCGACAGGGAGTAGTTGCGGCGCACTTCCTCACCGTCGAGCACCAGCTTCATGCCGATGTACTGGCCCGGCGCGGCCGCGAGGATCGGGCCATTGTCCACAGGGGCAAAGTAGAAGGAGATGATCTCGTCGCTCTCGACCACGCGCTTGACCACGATAAACGGCCGCGCCCCCCGCCAGCCACCGGGTGCCTGGGCTTTTTCGGCGTAGATCGCAGCTTCGGCGCCGATCAGGATATCCGCCAGTTGGCCGTAGGCCGCGCCCCAGGCACTCATGACTTCAGGGGTGGCAATCTCGCTGCCCAGCACTTCGCAAATCGCACGCAGCAGGCAGGCACCGACGATCGGGTAATGCTCCGGCAGGATCTGCAGGGCCACGTGCTTGTTGATGATCTTGGCCACCAGGTCGCCCAACTGGTCGAGCTGGTCGATATGTCGCGCGTACATCAACACGCCATTGGCCAGGGCACGGGGCTGGTCGCCGCTGGCCTGGTGAGCCTGGTTGAACAGCGGGCGGACTTCCGGGTACTCGGACAGCATCATGCGGTAGAAATGGGTGATCAGCGCTTCACCGCCGCTTTCCAGCAGGGGCACGGTGGATTTGACGATGGCACGGTCTTGGGCACTAAGCATGGGAGCCTCCTGGGCTTCTTTACTGATTGTCCTTATCTACTCAGTATTCGTGCCAACAAAGAATCCGTTTATTTTCAATGAGTTAATTAATATGTAGTCAGTATGACCTCCTACAGATTATAGTCATTAGGACTACAAGGAGTCATTATGACTGCGCAATCGCTGCTCACCACCCTGCTGCCCCTGGTCGCCGACCTGTCCCGCGAACTGCCCGAGGGCGAACGTTACCGCCGCCTGCTGCAAGCCATGCGCGCCCTGTTGCCCTGCGACGCCGCCGCGCTGTTGCGCCTGGACGGCGAGTGGCTGGTGCCGCTGGCGGTGGACGGGCTCAGCGCCGACACCCTGGGTCGGCGCTTCAAGGTCAGCGAGCACCCGCGCTTTGCCGTGCTGCTCGGCAGCCCCGGCCCCACGCGCTTTGACAGCGACAGCGAATTACCCGACCCCTACGACGGTCTGGTCGATGGTTTGCACGGGCACCTGGAAGTACACGATTGCATGGGTTGCCCGCTGTTCGTCGACGACCAGCCCTGGGGCCTGCTGACGCTGGACGCCCTCGATACCGAGCGTTTCGAACGCGTGGAACTGGACGCCCTGCAGGCGTTCGCCAGTCTCGCTGCCGCCACCGTGAACGTCGCCGAACGTATCGAACACTTGGTCCTGCGCGCCGAAATCTACCGCGAGGCCAGCGGCCAACAGCACAAGGAAATGATCGGCCAGAGCAAACCCCACAAGCGCCTGGTCGAGGAAATCAAGCTGGTGGGCGGCAGCGACCTCACCGTGCTGATCACCGGTGAAACCGGCGTGGGCAAGGAGCTGGTGGCCCAGGCCATCCACGCCGCCTCAACCCGCGCCGACAAACCGCTGATCAGCCTCAACTGCGCCGCCCTGCCGGAAACCCTGGTGGAGAGCGAGTTGTTCGGCCACGTACGCGGCGCCTTTACCGGCGCGTTGAACGAACGTCGTGGCAAGTTCGAACTGGCCAACGGCGGCACGCTGTTCCTGGATGAAGTGGGCGAACTGTCACTGACCGTACAGGCCAAGCTGCTGCGCGTTTTGCAAAGCGGCCAGCTGCAACGCCTGGGCTCGGACAAGGAACACCAGGTCGATGTGCGCCTGATCGCCGCCACCAACCGCGACCTGGCCGACGAGGTACGCAACGGTCGCTACCGCGCCGACTTCTACCACCGCCTCAGTGTGTACCCGCTGCAGGTCCCGGCGCTGCGTGAGCGCGGACGCGATGTGTTGCTGCTGGCCGGTTTCTTCCTGGAGCAGAACCGCTCGCGCATGGGCCTGGGCAGCCTGCGCCTGACCAGCGATGCCCAGGCGGCACTGTTGGCCTATAACTGGCCGGGCAATGTGCGGGAGCTGGAACACTTGATCGGACGCAGCGCACTCAAGGCGCTGGGTAACTGTCGCGAGCGTCCGAAGATTCTCAGCCTGAACGCCCAGGACCTGGACCTGCCCGATGTCAGCGCACCGCTGGTTGAAGAATCCTCCGAGGCGGTCGCCCCGGTGACCGGCGACCTGCGCCAGGCCACCGAACACTTTCAGCGCCAGATCATCAGCGCCTGCCTGGAACGCCACCAGCACAACTGGGCCAGTGCCGCCCGCGAACTGGGCCTGGACCGTGCCAACCTCGGGCGGATGGCCAAGCGCCTGGGCCTCAAATAACCCAGGCAACTGGTTCACATGTGGGAGGGGGCTTGCCCCCGATGGCAGGGGATCAGTGCTGGATGGGCTGGCTGTCACACCGCTATCGGGGGCAAGCCCCCTCCCACATTTTTAGATTGCCTTTGCCTTGGAGGCCGGGCTCGCTGGCTTGGGCTTACGAAACACCAGCACATTACCCAGCATCACCAGCACCAACCCCGCCAACGCCGGTGCGGTCCACTGATACCCCTCGGCAAACGCCGACACATTCAGCGCCACCACCGGGAACAGCACGGTGCAATAGGCCGCACGTTCCGGCCCCATGCGCCCGACCAGCGTCAGGTACGCGGTAAAGCCGATCACCGAACCTGGAATCACCAGGTACCCCAGCGCACCGATGTAGCGCGCACTCCAGTCCATCTCGAAGGGAATCCCGCGCACCGCGCAGTAAGCCGCCAGCATCGCCGATCCATAGGCCATCCCCCAGGCATTGGTAGTCAGCGGCTTGAGCCCGGCCTTCTGCTGCAGGCTGGACAGCATATTGCCGGCCGAGAAGCACATCGTCCCCAGCAACGCCAAGCCCAGGCCAAGCAAGGTCTGCGGGCTGGCGGTGTGCCCCACCAGCTCCGGCCAGAACAGCAGGCCCAACCCCGCCAGACCGAGGCCGCCGCCCATCAACACATTGCGCGCCACCCGCTGGCCAAAAAACACCCGGGCGTTCAGCGCGTTCCACAGCGTGGCCGTGGAAAACACCACCGCCACCAACCCGCTGGGGATCCATTGGCTGGCCGTGAGGAAGCACATGAAGTTCACGCAAAACAGGCACAGCCCCTGGGCCAGACAGATCAGGTGCCCGCGTCGGTTCATCACCTGCAACCTGCGGCTCACCAGCAACAGCGCAAACAGCACCAACGCCGCCAGGGCGAAGCGATAGACGATGGACACAGGAATCGCCACCACGCCCAACTGCCATTTGAGGGCGATCCAGGTGGTGCCCCAGATCAGCACGGTGAGTAAATACAGAGAAAGGTTCATAGCGGGCTCCATCGGTTGAGCCACAGTGTGGCCGCCGGCCTGGGATGCGCTCTTGCACAATCTTGCGCTTTTGTCGGCCAATGGGATCACAGCAATAACCCTGCGGAGTAGGATGCAAGGCGTCGGAGAGTACGAACCATGCCAGATCTGGAATCCCTGCAAGTCTTCCAAGCGCTTAACCGTTCGCCCAACGCACGCCTCGAAGCCTGCGCCGAGCTCGGTGACGGCTTGTCTGCGGCGCTGTGGAGCAACCATCACGACTCGCAGGACTACCAGGCCCCCAGCCATCACACGTTATCCTGCTACATCGGCGGCGGCACCGGCACGTTTCGGCGCGACCAACCCGGCACCAAGGGCGGCCCCGACAAACTGTGCATCCTGCCCGCCGAACACCAGTCAGCCTGGGTGATCAACGGCGAGATCCGCCTGGCCCACGTGTATTTCAGCCCGGAGCAATTCGCTCTCGGTTGCGTTACCCTGCTCGACCGCGAACCGCGCGCCCTGCAATTGCGCGAAAGCACCTTTCTGGAAGATGCCGGCCAGGCGCGACGCTTTCACCAGCTGATTGCGCTGAACTGGCAAGAACCCGCCGAGCGCCTGCTGACCAGCAGCCTGGCCCATGAAATGCTCAGCCACACGCTGCTCAGCCAAGTGGGCGCACGCGACGGGCTGCGCCTTAAAGGCGGGCTGGCGGCGTACCAGCGGCGGCTGTTGGTGGAGTACATCGACCAGCACCTGGAAGACCCGATCAGCCTGGGCCAACTGGCCGGCCTGTGCGCACTCTCGGAATACCATTTCGCGCGGATGTTCCGCCAGAGCTTCGGCCTGCCGCCCCATCAGTACCTGCTGGCGCGCCGCCTGACCCGCGCCCAGGCGCTGCTGCGCAGCGGCGCCCTGCCCTTGAGTGAAGTCGCGTTGATCTGCGGTTTCTCCAGCGCCAGCCACTTCACCCATCGCTTCCGCCAGGCCATGGGTGCCACCCCCGGCGAATATCGCCAGGCCTTCAGCGCCTAGGTCATCAACCCCAGGGTCTTGGCCTTGGCCACCGCTTGCGTACGCCGCTCCACCCCCAGCTTGCTGTGGATGCGCCGCGCATGGGTCTTGACGGTGTGCAGGGAGATAAACAGGCGGTCGGCGATTTCCAGGTTGGAGTTGCCCAGGGCGATCAACTGCAGCACTTCCAGCTCGCGTTGGCTCAGGGGATTCTCCGCCGTGCCCGACACGGCGGCCTGGGGCTCCATGCCCAACTCACTGAGCAACCCCGGCGAGCGCAACCGCAGTTCGCGAATCGCCTGCTGCACCTGGCAGCGCGCCGCCAGCTCAAGCCCGGTTTGCAGCGAGCGGCGCGCCTGACCTGGGTCGCCGACTTGCCAGGCGACCTCACCCAGTACCAGGTGCAATTCGGTTTCCAGGCAGAGCATGCCGCGTTGATGGGCCGCCTCCAGCAAAGCCGTCATACGCGCCACCGGTTGCTCGGCGCAGCCCAGCTTCACTTCCGCCAGCACCAGCAAGTATTCCAGGCGCGGGATCAGTTCCAGGGTGGCCGGCGGCGCCTGTTTGGCCTGGGGACCACGAAAGTGGCGAAGCACACGACGCACCGCTTCCACCGTCAACTCGGCGCGCCCCTGCTGCAACCAGAAATGCCCGCTGACCAACAGCAGCACCGCGCGGTACACCGTGTCGGGGACCTGGCGCTGTTGCATCAAGCGTTCGGCCTCGCGCAGTTGCACAAAGGCCCCGGCGTAGTCACCACGGTTGGCGGCCAGCAGGGCCAGGCCGAGAAACCCGTAGAGCACGCGCTTGTCCTGGCTGTGCAGGCACATCTTCATGCCGCTCTCGAAGCACTCGGCAGCCAGGCTGTCCTGGCCCTGACGCAGCGCCAGGTGCCCGCGTCGCAGGGCGATACGCCCCACCAGCGGCCCGGCTTTCAGGCGTTGCTTGAGCAACATCGCCTGCACATTCTCCAGCAGGCTCTGCGCGCGATACGGGGCGCCGCGCTGCTCCAGCAACTGCGCGTGATCCAGCTCAAGCAAGGCCTCGAGCAGCAACGATCCATGGGCGCGGGCCAGGCATAACGCTTCGCGGCTCAGCGCCTGGGCCACGTCCAGTTCGCCGCGCAGCAACGCTTGCTGGGTGAGGCCCGACAGGCACATCAGCCGCGACGTCCAGGCGCTGTCGGGCAAGGCTTGCAGCGCTTCGAGGAAATGTTCGCGGGAGCGCTCGGCATCGCCGCCCAAGTGCAGCAGCCAACCCCACTGCGCCTGCCAGCGCGCCAGCAGGTAGCGTTGTTGCACCGCCGTCGGTTGCGGCGCAAACCGTGCCAACTGGTCGATGCATTGCGCGGCCTGGTCGAAGCGCCCGGCGAACAGCAACGCCGCCGTCACCAGCCCCACCAGTTGCGCCGAGCCGAGCATCAACTCTTCACCATGCTCTTCATGCAAGCGCAGCAGCAATACGGCGTTCTGCTGGCGGAACAGGTCTTCGAAACTGAAGTGCTGTAGCAGGCTGACCGCCACCTCGTATTCTTCGGCCAGCAGCGCGTGCTCGAACGCGGCCTGCCAGTCCTGTTCGGCGGTGAACCACTGGCAGGCACGCCGATGCCAGGAACGCTTGGCCGGCCAGGGGTCATCGCGTATCAGCCGGGCAAGCGGCGGGAAAACCTGCAACCACTCGGTATCTTCCCAAGGCTGGATAAAGGCGCCGAGGGCCTGCAGCTCGCGCAGGTAGTGGTCACCGTCGCCAAAGCCGAACAAGTGCTCGCACAATCCCGGATTAAAGCGTGGCATGTGTGCCAGCACGCGCCAGGCTTCCGTCAGCTCGGGCGGCAAAGTGCTGAACAGTTCGTGCTGCAAATAATCGAGCAAGGTTTTCTGCGGATGGCCGTCCCCCAGCAACGCAATGCGCACGCCGGCACACCAGCCGGCGCTGAACTGAAACACGCTGTCCGGTGACTGCCCCAGCGGGAGCAGTTGCTGAATTTCTTCAAGGGTGAACGCCAACTCAGTGCCGCCCTCCAGCAACTCATCGTCGAGCAGCAGGCGCGGCCAGTTGCAGGCTGGACGGCGCCGCGCCCCCAGCCACCAGGTCAACGAGGGGCTGCTTGCCGTGAGCAGGCGGTCGAGCAAGGCATCGGTTTCTGGGGTGGGCAAGCGGCAGAAATCATCGAGGAACACCCATGCCGATGTTGGCCAGCGGCCAAGATCCGACAGCAGCGTGGCTTCGTCAGTGAACGCCAAGCCGAGGTTTTGCGCCAGGCGCCGGCAAAGGTCGAGGGGGCTCAGGGCGACGCCATTGAGCGGCAACCAGTACACCTGGCATTCCGCGGGCGCCTGTAACGCGCATTCGGCCAGCAACGCACTCTTGCCACTGCCGCCGGGGGCGCACAGCAACTTGACCCTGACCGGCGCGGCGAGCAAAGGCTCGGCCAGGCGTGGGCGCAACAGATGGTGGGCGGACAGCCGAGGCATGAATCCAGGACGGTCCAGGCAGCGTGTCATGGCGGTCATTGCTGCATCCTGCGTTCTTATTGTTATGCAACGTGACGCCTACCCTAGTCCTGTGGTTGGTGGTTGTTGAAGAAGTATTCAGCGGGGTGATTTCCAGCCATGCATAAAACCCAATGTGGGAGAGGCTTTCCCCCTCCCACATTTTGATTTCACATCGGGATCAGCGAACGCCTTCGGCCCTCAGCGCAGCCGGGGTGTAATCCGCCGCCTTGGCATTGAACCCGAACACGAAGCTGCTCTTCTCCTCGTTCTTCATGCCCAGCGCGATGTAGCGCCCGGCGATGATGTCGTACAGGGTTTCCACGGTGTAGGCCGGGGTCTGGTGGTCGTAGTAGAACTGCGCATGGCCTTCGGCGACCCGCCACAGTTGGCCACGGCCGTCGTAGTGATCCACCAGCGCCACCTGCCAGCTGTCTTCGTCGATGTACATGTGGCGCTTGGCGTAGATGTGCCGCTCACTCGGCTTGACCGTGCCGACCACTTCCCACACGCGGTGCAGCTCATAACGGGTCAGGTCCTGGTTGATGTGGCCGGCCTTGATGATGTCGTCGTACTTGAGCGTCGGCTGGTCCAGCTTGTAGCTGTTGTAGGGGATGTACATCTCCTTCTTGCCCACCAGCTTCCAGTCGTAGCGGTCCGGCGCGCCGGAGAACATGTCGAAGTTGTCCGAGGTGCGCAGGCCGTCGGAGGCGGTGCCCGGCCCGTCGTACGCCACTTGCGGCGCCCGGCGCACGCGACGCTGGCCGGCATTGTAGATCCACGCCAGGCGTGGCTCCTTCACCTGGTCGAGGGTTTCATGCACCAGCAGTACGTTGCCCGCCAGGCGCGCCGGCGCCGTCACCGACTGCTTGAAGAAGGTCAGTACGTTGGCCGCCTTCGCCGGGTCCATGTCGGGGATCAGTTGCGGCACCGCCACCTCTTCCTCGAAGCGGATCGGCGTGTAGCTGCCGTTGGTCTGCGGGGTGGCCTGGGTGATGATGCGGCGCAGGTTGCCGCCGTGGTAACGGGTGATGTGGTTCCACAACACCTCCACGCCGTTCTTCGGAATCGGGAACGCGTAGTAGCGGTTGCCGGTGAACCCTTCGAGGCCATTGCCGTCGTTGATCGGCTTGACGTTCAACGCGCTGCGCTTGATCGACTCGTAGATCTCCGGCGGCAGGTTGACCGTGCGGTGAGTCGGGTACACCGGGATCTTGTAGGTCTCGGGGTAGCGCTTGAACATCGCCACCTGGCCGTCGGAAAGCTTGTCCTTGTATTTGTCGACGGTGGCTGCGGTGATCACGAACAACGGTTTTTCACTGGCGAACGGATCGGCCAGGAAGCCCTTGCTGTCCACTGCGCCGGCGTTTTTCGGGATGCCGCCGGTCCAGGCCGGGATCGAGCCATCGGCATTGCCGGCTTTTTCGGCGCCCACCGGGGTCAGGGTGGTGCCGAGCTTGGCCGCCTCTTCCGGCGACACCGCCGCCATGACGTGGGCCGCCAACAGGCTGAGGGCCATTACCGCAATTATCTTACGCATAGAGTCTTGTCCTTCCTTAAGCCAGATCAGAAGTTCGCGCCGAAGCTGAGGGCGATGAAGTCGCGGTCGGTGAGAGTGTTGTAGTCGCCGCCGAAGAAGTCGGTGTAGCTGAGGCTGGCGGTGTAGGTGCTGCGGTAATCCGCATCCACGCCGACGCTGATGGCCTTGGCGCCTTTGTTGAACAAGCCGTTGGGGCCGTAGCCCGCCACGTCATGGGACCAGGACAGGTTGGGCTTGAGGTTCACCCCGGCAATGGCGTTGTTGTAGTCAAGGATCGCCCGGGCGCGGTACCCCCAGGAGTTGGCCGTGACAAAACCGTCGGTGTCACCCTGGAAGCCATAGGCGCCGTACACCGAGTCGCGGCCATAACGCAGCTTGGATTTGTCTTCCAGCCCGCCGACGTGCACGTAGGCCGCTTCGCCCACCAGGGTCAGGCGTTCGGCGCCCAGCACCTGGTCGAAGAACTGGGTCATGGTGCTTTGGATCTGGGTGATTTCCTTGCGCCGGTAGCCTTTGTTGTCGTCACCGAAGTTGCTGCGGATCGGCGAGGCCAGTTGCCCGGCGACCGGGTTGATCAGGGCCAGGGTCAGGTCAGTGGTGTTGAGTTGCACCGGGGCATTGGGGCGATAGCTGATCTCGCCGGTCCACGCCGTGCCGGTGGGCAAGGTGGTGGAGAAGCTCGCACCGAACAGGCGGATATCTTCCGGGTAGTCCAGGTAGTACTGGCCACGACCGAGCATCAGGCTCTGGACCAGGCCTGCGCCGGAGCCGGGCGCGATGCCATTGGCTGCACCGGCGATCGCACCGAGCCGGGCCAGGCTCGTATTGTTGGTGATGGTGCCCACCGTCGGTGTGCGGCTGTGGTAGTTCATGAAGTACAGGCCGTATTCGGTGTCATCCCCCAACCAACGCAACGCCGTACCGAATTGGCCACTGTCACGGGCGTCACGATCCTGTGCACGCTGTACGATCACCCCTTCACGGGTCACTTGAAAGCCTTGCCCGAACGCGGCGGCGACGGGCTGCAACGGCGCAATCGCCGGGTTGCCCACCGTGTAGTTGTCATTACAGCCATGGGCCGCCACATCCCCACCAAAGAAGGTGCCGCAGTTATCCAGCACGGTGTTTTCCCAGTTGAGCTGGTAGAAGCCTTCCACTGTCAGTTGGTTGGTCAGGCTTTGGGAGGCGAACAGCATGTTCACCGGGATCAGCCCTTCCTTGATCTCTGCACCAGGGCGACGGAAAGCCGAAACGTCGATGGGGTTGATGCTGTTGATAGAGTTACCGATAAAGGTGCTCTCACCCCAGCTGACCACTTGCTTGCCGAGGCGCACGTTGCCCGGTTGATCGCCGATGGAGTAGTTGTGATAAACGAAGGCATCGAGCAATTCATAGCCCGAAGAACGCGCGCCCTCGTCACGATGGTGATTGCTGATCTGCTTGAACTCGCGGTCTTCGTCCTGCAACTCGAAGTCGTACCAGTACTTGCCGCGCACGAAGACGCCGCTGTCACCGTACTTGAGCTCCAGGTCGTGAATACCCTTGAAGATCTTGGAGAAGGTCTCGCCCTTCTTGAAGTTCAGGCGTCCGTCATCGCCGGTAGACGCCTGGCCAGTACCGCCGTTGACGGTGCCCACCAGCTTCTTGTCGGCGTCGCGCATGCCCCAGCTCGCGCCCACCGACAGCGAAGAATCGAATTGCCCTTCGATCTCGCCAATGTTGAACGAAACAGCCTGTGCCTGGGCACAGCACCCCAACGCAACCGCAGCGGCCAGCGCCTGTGGCCTGAAGATGGCGCGCATTGTTGTTCTTGTCATGCGTCTTCCCCGGTGAGTGACAGAAGGCCCCACCCTACTGCCGCGTCTCAGGAGCGATAAGCGCACCAAGGAGGGATTCGTGTTGTCGCTCGAAAGGATGACAAGGCGCTCTGGCCGGGGTTTGGGCGCGGGCATGCAGCGGGTGGATAAGGGGTTATCAGGAGAATGGATGACGCGCAGCCCAACTATTGCTGTTTTGGTAACAGTCCTTGTCACGAACCGGCATTACTCATCCTGTTACAAACGACTATTCTTACCGGGCTTTCAGGGCAGACGGCCCGCTTCCCCGACCGGAAGAAAAGCCAGATTCAAATGGATTGAGGCCTGCTTTCAATCTGTTACCGGTGTTCACTGACGTTGATTTGTCGCTCCTTGATCCAACGTCTGACTTCAGCCGCTGCGTTTGCAGCGGCTTTTTTTTGCCCTGAATAAAATGGGGCGCCATCAGCGCCCCGCAGGATTAAAGCTTTTTCAAGCAACGATCACAGGCTGTATTTCTGCAAGTTGGCCATCATTTCCTTCAACGCCTCGATGTTGTCCTTGGGGTGAACGGCGCCTTCGAAGTCACAGATCTGCTGCCAGTGCGCAGCCACGTCTTCGGGCGAAAACCCCGCCTCCGGATCAAAGCCAACGCCCAGGCTGCGTTCCCAGCGGGTCTTGCCGATCCAACCGCCGCCCACTTCAAACAACCCCGAGGTTTCCTGGCATGCCTCGCTGCCCAGGTACACCACCAGCGGGCTGACCAGCTCCGGCTTGAGGCGCTCGAACACTTGCGGCGGGATCAGGCCTTCGGTCATGCGGGTGCCGCCGGTGGGGGCGATGGCATTGACCAGGATGTTGTTCTTGCGCCCTTCCAGCGCCAGGGTGCGGGTCAGCCCATACAGGCCGAGCTTGGCCATGCCGTAGTTGGACTGGCCGAAGTTGCCGTAGATACCCGAGGTGGACGCGGTGAAGATCACCCGGCCATACCCTTGCTCACGCAGATGGGGCCAGGCAGCGCGGGTGACTTTGTAGGCGCCTTCGACATGCACCCGATAAACCAGGTCCCAGTCGCTGTCCTCCATTTTGTGGAACGTCTTGTCGCGCAGGATCCCGGCGTTGTTGACCACCACATCGATACGCCCGAACGCATCGAGGGCGCTCTGCACGATCTTGTCACCGTCGGTGACAGAGTCGTGGTTGGCCTCGGCGATACCGCCCGCTTCGCGAATCTCGGCCACCACCCGATCGGCCGCCGACGCATTGGCGCCCTCACCTTGGGTGGAACCGCCGAGATCGTTGACCAGTACTTTGGCACCGTGCCTGGCGAACAGCAGCGCATGGGCCCGGCCCAATCCGCCGCCGGCGCCGGTGACGATCACGACCTTATCCTGGAACTGCACTGACTCACTCATACCGAACTCCAATGGCGACGATGGGAATGGGTCGAGTGTCAGGCACGGGGGCGCAGGTCACAATAAAGCCGGCCAGGGCTGAATGGTGCTCGATAAGGCGCAGGGATAGTCGTCAGCTCAGGAATAGGCGATTCGCGAAGTCGGTCGCCCGATCCGCTCACGAAACGCCAGGTAATGCTTGAGCACCTGCACCGGCGCCTCGATCTGCGGGTAATGGCCGATATTGGCCAGCAGCACTGTGTCGGCGTGGGGCACCAGCTCGCGGTAACGCGCCACCATGTGGGCGCCAGAGATCGGGTCGATTTCGCCATCGATCACCCGCAGCGGCACTTCAGCCTGTTGCATCGCATCGACCCAGCGATCGCGCAGACGCCGTCGCTGGGGGATGTAGGCAATGAGTTTGTGCAGGATGCGCGTGCCTTCATGAGAGTCGATCAGGCTCCAGAAATCATCCAGGGCACTCTCGCTGGGGCGAGTGTCAGGCCCGAAGATCTGGTTGAAACTGTCCGCCAGGGCATTGCGCCCAAAGGCACGACCGATCATCCAGCCCAGCGGGCTGAGCAGCAGCTTTTGCACCAGCGCCGGACGGTGGGTTTCCGGGAACAACCCGCCGTTGAGAAACACACAGCTGGCCATGTGAAAGCGACCTTCGTAGTGCCGGGCCAGCAGTTCCTGCGCGACGCTGTCGCCGTAGTCGTGGGCGAGCACGTGCACCGGCTGGTCCACGCGCAGGTGCTCGAGCAACGCCTGTTGCAGATCCGCCTGTTCCAGCAGGCAATAACCGTGGTCGAGGGGTTTGGCCGAATCGCCGAAACCGAGCATGTCGCAGGCGATCACCAGGTTGCGTTGGGCCAGGGGCTGCCACAGGTAATGCCAGTCCCAACTGGCAGTGGGAAAGCCATGGATCAACAGCAACGGCTCACCCTGCCCCGCCACCCAGTAGCGGATAGTGCGGCCGTTGAAGTCGAACGTCTGGCTGCGTTTGCGCCAGACACTCAGCGGGATCTCGGCAAGAGGCATCAGGTTTTATACCCGGGATCGAGGCTGTCCAATTTACGCAGCAACGCCGGCCACGCCAGCGCGCCCCCCATACCTTGAGCACTCTTTGTGACAGCTGCCACCATCGCCTTGGCACCGGCGAGGATCTGTGGCCCGATGGGGATCAATTGCGCGCCGCCACTTTGCGCCAACACCTGGATATCGCAGGCGCGCTGGAAGGTAAACATCATCAGAAACGTATCGGCGATGGTGCTGCCGCAGGTCAGCAGACCGTGGTTGTGCAGCATCAGGAAACTATTTTGGCCAAGATCGGCCTGCAACCGGGCCTTCTCTTCGTGGTTCAGCGCCACCCCTTCGTAGGCGTGATAAGCCAGGCTCGACAGCACGAAGATCGATTGCTGGCTGATCGGCAAGACACCCTGCTTCTGCGCCGCCACCGCCACACCGGCGGCAGTGTGGGTGTGCAGGACGCACGTCACGTCGTGGCGCACTTCATGGATGGCGCTGTGGATGGTGTAGCCCGCCGGGTTGATCTCGTAGGGGCTGTCCATCAGCTTGTTGCCGGCCTGGTCGACCTTGACCAGGCTCGACGCGGTGATCTCGTGAAACATCAGCCCGTAGGGGTTGATCAGGAAGTCGTCGGTGCCCGGCACCTTGGCCGAAATATGGGTGAAGATCAGGTCATCCCAGCCGTGCATCGCCACCAGGCGGTAGCAGGCTGCCAGGTCGACGCGGGTCTGCCACTCGGCGGCGCTGACCTGATCTTTGACATTCTGTGGCGATGGAACGGGGGCTAGGCTCACGGCAACGACCTCCTTGGCGCACTTTCTTATTATTTTTTGAGTGATGGGCCAGTCTAGTCAGACGCCCTGGCCGCCGTAGTTGCCTTGGCAGCCAGCTTGATGACCGTACGGGTCAGCTTTGAGAATAGTTTAAATCCGCGCAACCGACGTCAGAGAAGTGCCGCCAATAAAGGCGCGGCAAACAGGTTGAGCAGGCCGGTCAGGACCATCACCAGGCCTGCCACCGAGCCCTCTTCGCCGCCCACTTCATGGGCCCGGCTCACGCCCGCACCGTGGGCGCCCACGCCAAACAGCGCACCGCGCGCCAGCGGCGTACGCAGGGGCAACCACTTGAGCAGCACGCCGCCGAGCATCGCACCGAATACGCCGGTGAACATTACGAACACCGCCGTCAATTCCGGCACGCCACCCAGGTCAGAGGACACCGGCATGGCGAACGGCGTGGTGATGGAGCGTGGCACCAGGGACATCGTCACCGAGCTGTCCAGGGCCAACGCTTTGGCCAGGCCGAATGAGGTGGCGATGGACGCCACGCTGCCGGCCACCATCCCCAGCAACAATGCCGACCAGTAACGCGCCAGCAACCGCCGCTGCTGCCAGATCGGCACGGCGAACGCCACGGTGACGGGGCCGAGTACCAGCATCAGCCAGTGGGTGTCGGCAGAGTATTCGGCGTAGGCCGTGTTCATCGGTACGGCCACCGCCAGCAACAGCACGGGCACCAGGATCAGCGGCGACAACAGGTAACGCCCGGTGCGACGGTAGATCCAGCGACTGAAAATATAGGTGCCCAAGGTCAAGGCGAGCCAGAACACCGGCATCAGTTCAAGCTTCATGGCGCAGCCTCCAGCGGCACACCAGTTCCACCGTGAATGCGGTCACCAGCATCACGGCCAACGTGCTCAAGCCGATGACCAGCAGGATGCGCCATCCCTCATTGCGCAGCAGGCCGCCGTAGTCGAGCAGGCTCATCAGCGCCGGAATGAAGAACAGCAGCATCTCGGCCATCAGCACGCCGGCACCCAATTGCAGGGCCGCCGGTTTGACCAGGCCGCTGGCGAAGGCCATCAACAACAGGCCCAGGCCCACCACACCGCCGGGAATCGGCCAGGCCAACCACATCGCCAGTTGGCAGCCGAACAGGTAAATGGCCAGTAGCACGACCAGTTCAATCAACAGACGGGTGAAACGTTTCATGGGCTTTGGGTCCTCGCAGGCCTTCATTTTAAAGAGGCATGCCCCATCCCCACAGCGAATTGTTAGACTGCCAGTTATTCCAAACTGGAATTTCGCACATGGAATTCAAACAGCTGCGCAGCTTCGTCGAAGTGGTTCACCGGGATGGCTTTACCCAGGCCGGCAAAACCCTGCATATCAGCCAGTCCGCCGTCAGCAAACAGGTTGCGCAATTGGAGCAGAGCCTGGGCACGCCACTGCTCGACCGAATCGGCTCGCAGATCCGCCTGACCGCCGCCGGCCGAGTCGTCCTGCAACGCGCCGAAGCCATGCTGCGCCTGCAAAACGAGTTGCTCAGCGAGCTGGACGATATGCACCAGTTGACCCGAGGCGAACTGCGCCTGGGCCTGCCGTTATTGGCCGGGGATACGTTGTTTGCCGGACTGTTCGCCGAATACCGCCGGCGTTACCCGAACGTGACCATCCAATTGCTGGAGGGCGGCAGTCGCAATATCGAGCAAGCCATCCTGAGCGGTGAACTGGAAGTGGGGGGCAGCCTCAGACCCAGCGACCCGGCGTTTGCCTGGCAAGCGTTCTGCGATGAGCCCCTGGACGCGCTGTTGCCGATTGATCATCCCCTGGCGGAAAACGCCCAGGTACGCCTGGAGGAACTCGCCGACACGCCGTTCCTGATGTACCAGCGCAGCTTCGTGCTCAACGACCGCCTGCTGCAGGCGTGTGAACAGTTGGGTTTTACGCCGAAGGAAATCGGTCGCAGCGGCCAGGCGGACTTCCTCGCCGCATTGGTCGCCGCCGGCCAGGGTGTGGTGCTGCTGCCCAGCGTGGTCGCCCGTGGGCTGGTGCGACCCGGGGTGGTGCGCCTGACGCTCAAGGCGCCCGACTACCTGCGCTGGGACATTGCCTTTATCTGGCGTGAGGGCGCCTACCTGTCGAAAGCCGCCCAGGCCTGGCTGGCGTTGCTGCGTGAGTTTCCGGTCAAGCGCGCAGTGCAGTGACCAGTTCAGCCAGCCACGGCTCGGCGTCGGCTTCCGGGGTCACACTTTCGCTGGCATCCAGGCGCAGCATCGGCAGCACTTCACGCACGCCCAGTTCGCCAAACAGCTCGCGCATCTGCTCGCCACCGCCGCAGAAGGTGTCGCCATAGCTGGCGTCTCCCAGGCCGATCACCGCGCCGGGCAGCCCGCGCCAGGCGGCGGGCAGTTGGTCGCGAATCGTCGAGTACAGGGGTTGGAGATTGTCGGGCAATTCGCCCATGCCGGTGGTGGACGTCACCGCCAGAAATGCGTCCGGCGCAAACGCCTGCACGTCGGCCAGGCTGGCGCGAGGGTTGTGCCAGGCCTCGAAACCGGCCGCGTTGAGGATATCGGCAGCGTGACGAGCGACTTCTTCAGCGGTGCCGTAGACCGAGCCGGAAAGGATGGCGACTTTCATCAATCTGATCCTGTAGTTGAGCGAAAGCGTGGGATATTAACAGCTTGAACGCCGCTACAAAAATCGCCATACCGGGTGGAAAATGGAGCGCGGTGCCTTAGACTTGCAGCACCCAAATGGATGGATCCCCCGCATGATTAATGCTCACTTGATGCAAATGGTCATCGACGCCTCGAATGACGGTATCGTCATCGCTGAACGGGAAGGCAAGGACTTGCCACTGATCTACGTCAATCCCGCCTTCGAGCGCCTGACCGGCTACACCCGCGACGAAATCCTCTACCAGGATTGCCGCTTCCTGCAATCCGGTGACCGCGACCAACCCGCCCTGATCGCCATTCGCGAAGCCCTCGCCGCGGGCACCCACTGCCGTGAAGTCCTGCGCAACTACCGCAAGAACGGCACGCATTTCTGGAATGAGCTGTCGCTGTCGACGGTCTACAACCCGGCGGATAAACAGACTTATTGCGTCGGCGTGCAAAAAGATGTGAGCGTCCAGGTCAAAGCCCAGCAGCGCGTGGCTCAACTGGAGGCGCAAGTGGCCGAACTCAAGGCCGAACTGGCGGCACTCAAGGCGACCAGTGGATCTAACAAAGATTAGAAATAACGGTCATTAAGAGGATAATGGCGTTTTAATGCCTTCCCACATTCGTTGAGCAAGCCCATGCAACGCGATGCACTCCTGACCCAGGACGAGCTGGATTTTATCCAGACTATGCAGCACAACCCGCAATTGAACCTGCGGGATGCGTCATCGAGCCTGACAGTCAACGGCGGTGCGCAGATTCGCGATCTTCTCACGCGCCTGGCGGCCCACGATCACGTCACCATCCAGGCACAGTTCGACAATCAGCAACTCACCTTCCCGCTGCACCTGGTGGAAGATGAGTTTCATGCCGTGCACCTGCGCCTGGGCGTGCCGAGTATTTTCGAGGATGGGCCGATGATCCGGCCGTGGCGCCTGGCGCTCGAAACGCCGGTGGCCCTGGAGAATATCAAGGGCGGCACGGGCGCGTTGTGGGTGCATGAAGTGTCGTTCAAAGGGGTGCTGGTGGAGATCCGTGGCCGGCTCAAGCCACCGAAAACCTTTTCGCTGTGGTTCAGCCCTTCCGGCTATGAGCGCATTGCGCTGCGCGGAACGTTCGAACGGGAAACCGCACGCGGCCTGTTCGCTTACCGGCTCAGCCAGGACGACGTCGATGAAACCGAGCGCCTGCGCCAGTTCATCCTGCACCAGCACCGCCTGGTCCACCCCGAAGTGCACGCCTGAAACATCAGGTATCCAGGCTACCGCTCAGGAATTGCAGCAAACGGCGCTGCATCAACCGTGCTTCGTTGCCCAGGCAGCCGATTGACGAGCCTTGCAGGCTTTCCTGGGCGAAGTCCGCGGCGTCACCGGCCAGCAGCAGCGGGCAATCCAGGGTCAGCGCCAGGCGTTTGAGCCGCAGTGGCAGTTCGCTGCCGGGGGCGCGGTTGGAAAACAGCACCAGCGCTTGCGGTTGGGTCTTTTCACAGACCAGGGTCAACTCATCGAGTGGCTGGCCTACTCCCAGTAGCTTCACGGCGAATTTCTCCCCCGTCAGCAGCAGGCCTGCGACCAACAATTCCAGCTCGCGACATTCTCCGGCTATGGCCGCCAGCAGCACCCGTGGCAGCGGCGAAGCGGCTATCACCTGCAGACGTTGCGCCGTACGCGAACGCAGGAAGTTATCGAAGAACAGCCATTCGCTGGCCTCGCCGAAGCGGCCTTGATGACGCAACAGTTCCTGCCAGAGCGGCATGAGAATATCCTGGAACGCCACGGCGAGTGGGTAGGCGGAAAATATCTGCCCGTACAGCCGATCCAGTTGGCGATCATCGAACGCGCTGATTGCACTGCGCAGTTGCCCGTGCCATTGGGCCCGCTCCACGCTGTCCCCGCCAGCCAGGCCGGGTTCGCCGATGCGCTCATCGCGCGCAAGCAGCCTGCCCACTTTGCTCACGGCGACGCCACGTTCGATCCAGTCGAGAATACGGTGCACGGTGTCGATATCGGTGCGCGAATACAACCGGTGCCCACTTTCGGTGCGGACCGGTTGGATGAGGCCGTAGCGTCTTTCCCAGGCACGCAGGGTGACCGGGTTGACGCCCGTCAGCCGAGCGACTTCTCGAATCGGCAATAGATCATCGGAAACAGCGACGCGGTCAAGGGTCGTTTCGCGCTGCGGAGCAATAGTTTCGGGCATCAGAGGTCAAGAACATCCGTGTCGATTTGGATCCTATTTAACGCTTATTCGGTTGAACGATTCAAGCCACGGGGCGAACCGACAGAAGTGTCTGGCGTATTTCAGCAAAACAGGAATAATCCTTGCCTGCTTTTTCAAGGCGCAGCCGCATCACCCCGCAGCTGCACCTGGTGTCGTACCTACCCGGTCACGAGCGCCCACTATTTGGAGATACACAATGTCTACCTCTCCCGTCACCCTGATGGTTGCGCGTCGCGTGGCCAAGGGTCGCTATGAAGAACTGATGGCCTGGCTGCGCGAAGGCGAGCAATTGGCCACGGACTTTCCCGGCTACCTGGGCTCAGGCGTCCTGGCACCGCCGCCCAACGATGATGAATTCCAGATCATTTTCCGCTTTGCCGATGAGAAGACCCTGCATGCCTGGGAGTTTTCCGCGTCGCGCAGTGCGTGGCTGAGCCGTGGCAGCGACTTGTTTGCCGACCCGTCGGAGCATCGCGTACGTGGCATCGATGGCTGGTTCGGCGCCGTGGGCGCGCGCCCACCTCGCTGGAAGCAGGCTGTGGCGATCTGGCTGGCGTTTTTCCCGGTGTCGCTGCTGTTCAACTTTGTCCTGAACCCACTGCTGAGCGAACTGGACCTGGCACCGCGCGTGCTGGTCAGTACCATGGCGCTGACGCCACTGATGGTCTACTGGTTCATCCCACTGTCGACCCACCTGTTGGCAAACTGGCTGCATCCTGCCCCTACACCGCGCAAGGCTACCGAAGCCGCGGCGTGAATACAGGGGTGCTCGGTCGCTGGTATAGTTTCAACCTGCCAGCGACTCGAGCCTCCCATGACTGCAACGAACGCCCCGATCCTGATCACCGGCGCCGGCCAGCGTGTCGGCCTGCATTGCGCCCAGCGTTTGCTGGACGACGGCCACCCGGTGATTTTCAGCTACCGCAGCGAACGGCCCGGCGTGCAGGCCTTGCGCGAGCGTGGGGCGATCGCAGTGTTTGCCGACTTCTCCAGCGAGGCCGGTATCCTGGCGTTTATCGCTGAGCTGAACACCCATACCCAGAGCCTGCGTGCGGTTATCCATAACGCCTCTGCCTGGATAGCGGAATCCCCCGACGACGAAAGTCGCGCGTTTACCGACATGTTCAGCGTGCACATGCTTGCGCCGTACCTGATCAACCTGCATTGTTCACCCTTGCTGCAACGCTCGACACCGGCCGACATCGTGCACATCAGCGACGACGTGGTGCGCAAGGGCAGCCGCCAGCACATCGCCTATTGCGCCACCAAGGCCGGGCTCGACAGCCTGACGTTGTCGTTTGCCGCGCAATTGGCGCCGTCGATCAAGGTCAACGGCATCGCCCCGGCGATGGTGATGTTCAACGACGGCGACGACGACGCCTACCGCGCCAAGGTACTGGCCAAGTCCGCACTGGGCATCGAGCCCGGGCCCGAGGTGATCTACCAGAGCGTGCGTTACCTGCTGGATAACCTTTATGTCACCGGTACCACCCTGACCGTCAACGGCGGGCGGCATATCAAGTAAGCCGCTTTTGAGGATGTTGTATGACCTTATCCCTGCCCCACCATTACCGCGAGATCCTCAAGGGCTTGGGCGAAGACCCCGAGCGCGAAGGCCTGCTCGATACCCCCAAGCGTGCCGCCAAGGCCATGCAATACCTGTGTCATGGCTACGAGCAGAACCTGGAAGAAATCGTCAACGGCGCGCTGTTTGCCTCTGACAATGACGAGATGGTGATCCTCAAGGACATCGAGTTGTACTCGCTGTGCGAGCACCACCTGCTGCCCTTTATCGGCAAAGCCCACGTCGCCTATATCCCGACCGGCAAGGTGCTGGGCCTGTCGAAGCTGGCGCGCATCGTCGACATGTTCGCCCGCCGCCTGCAGATCCAGGAAAACCTCACACGGCAAATCGCCGACGCCATCCAGGAAGTGACCCAGGCCGCCGGCGTGGCCGTGGTCATCGAAGCCAAGCACATGTGCATGATGATGCGCGGTGTGGAAAAACAGAATTCAACCATGAACACCTCGGTGATGCTCGGCGCGTTCCGCGAGTCGAACACCACGCGCATGGAGTTCCTGCAACTGATCGGACGGAGCAAGTAGCAATGCCACAACTTCAACCAGGCATGGCGCGCATCCGGGTCAAGGACCTGTGCCTGCGCACCTTCATCGGCATCAACGAGGACGAAATCCTCAACAAGCAGGATGTGCTGATCAACCTGACCATCCTGTACGCCGCCCAGGAAGCCGTGCGCGACAACGACATCGACCACGCGCTGAACTACCGCACCATCACCAAGGCGATCATCGCCCATGTCGAAGGCAATCGTTTTGCCCTGCTGGAGCGCCTGACCCAGGAGTTGCTGGACCTGGTGATGAGCAATGAGTCGGTGCTGTACGCCGAAGTGGAAGTGGACAAGCCCCATGCGTTGCGTTTTGCCGAGTCGGTTTCGATTACCCTGGCGGCCAGCCGTTAACCCCTGAGATTTGCGTGAACCTTATGAACGACCAACAACGCCTCGAACTCGAAGCCGCCGCCTTCCGCCGGCTGGTGGCACATCTGGACAGCCGCAAGGATGTGCAGAACATCGACCTGATGAACCTCGCCGGTTTCTGCCGCAATTGCTTGTCGAAGTGGTACAAGGCCGAGGCCGACACGCGCCAGATCGAGCTGAGCCTGGATGCCGCCCGTGAAGTGGTGTACGGCATGCCGTACGCCGAGTGGAAAACCCAATACCAGAAAGAAGCCAGCGCCGATCAACAGGCGGCGTTCGCCAAAGGAAAACCCCATGAATGATTTGAATACCCTGCGCGCCAGCCTCAACAGCGGCGAACACGTTTTTGCCGATACCCTGGCGTTTGTCGCTGCCGGTTACGAGTACCAGCCACAGGCGTTCACCAATGGCGCGGTAGAGAATGCCGCCGGGCAGAACGAAGGGGCGTGCAAGACGCTGGGCCTGGCAGTGCTGGAAGGGCTGAGCGAGCAGGAAGCGCTGCTGGCGTTTGGTGAGCATTACCGTTCGGTGGTGGCGACGCCTGAGGGGAGTGATCACGGCAATATCCGTGCATTGATCACAAACGGCTTGGCCGGTGTGAAGTTCACCGCCCAACCTCTGACTCGAAAATCCTGAGCCAGACCTGAAACAAAATGTGGGAGGGGCTTGCCCCCTCCCACATTTGTTGTGCGGCGTTGGTTAGAACGAAGCGTTCTGCAGGCCGTCGAGGTAACGCTCGGCATCCAGTGCCGCCATGCAACCGGCGCCGGCGGAGGTGATGGCCTGGCGGTAGACGTGGTCGGCCACGTCACCGGCGGCGAAGATACCTTCAATGTTGGTCGCGGTGGCATTGCCTTCACGGCCGCCCTGCACCACCAGGTAGCCGTCTTTGGCTTCCAGCACACCTTCGAACAGCGAGGTGTTCGGGGTGTGGCCGATGGCGATGAACACGCCGTCGACTTTCAGCTCGTCGAAGCTGCCATCGTTGTTCTTCAGGCGGGCACCGGTCACGCCCATGTTGTCGCCCAGGACTTCGTCCAGAGTGGCGTTGAGCTTGAGGATGATCTTGCCTTCGGCGACACGGGCATGCAGCTTGTCGATCAGGATCTTCTCGGCGCGGAAGGTCTCGCGGCGGTGGACCAGGGTCACGGTGCTGGCGATGTTGGCCAGGTACAGCGCCTCTTCCACGGCGGTGTTGCCGCCACCGACCACGGCGACCGGTTTGTTGCGGTAGAAGAAACCGTCACAGGTCGCGCAGGCGGAAACGCCCTTGCCCATGAACGCTTCTTCCGACGGCAGGCCCAGGTAGCGAGCGCTGGCGCCAGTAGCGATGATCAGTGCGTCACAGGTGTATACGCCGCTGTCGCCGGTCAGGCTGTAAGGCTTCTTGGAGAAGTCGACCTGGTTGATGTGATCAAACACGATCTCGGTTTCAAAGCGTTCGGCGTGTTCTTTCATGCGCTCCATCAGCACCGGGCCAGTCAGGCCGTGGACGTCGCCCGGCCAGTTGTCGACTTCGGTGGTGGTGGTCAATTGACCGCCCGCCTGCATGCCGGTGATCAGCAGCGGCTTGAGGTTGGCCCGGGCAGCGTAGACGGCGGCGCTGTAACCGGCAGGGCCGGAACCGAGAATAATCACTCGCGAATGACGGGTATCAGACATGACTCACTCCTGTCGACCGCCCGGACTACAAGGCGGCTGGAATAAAAAAGGGACCACGAAGCACTTGGGGAAGGCTTGAACTCGCAGGCCCTGAAAAATAATGGGTGCAGCGTATCGAGGGGGGCAAGATTAAGGAAATACGGAATAACAATCCAGCTCATAGACGGTCACTATGTAGTTGGCCCGACTGATCGACAGGTTTGTTACGGCTGATGTCGCGGCTTTCGCCTGCGATGTAAAGCCGGTAAGGTCGGCGCGTTCGCCCTTTTGCTCGGAGTTCCCCATGTCCGCCCCTGCTCTTTCCGGCCCGCAATACCTGCGCGAAGGCCTCAAACTGGTGTTGAGCCCAGGCCTGCGTCTGTTTGTGCTGCTGCCACTGGCGATCAACCTGGTGCTGTTCGTCGGCTTGATCTATTTTGCCGGTCATCAGTTCAGCTTGTGGGTCGACCACCTGATGCCGACGCTGCCGAGCTGGCTGGGTTTCCTGAACTACCTGCTCTGGCCATTGTTCGTGGTGCTGGTGGTGTTGATGGTGTTTTTCACCTTCACCATGCTCGCCAACATCATCGCCGCCCCCTTCAACGGCTTTCTCTCGGAGAAGGTTGAAGTGGTGGTGCGCGGCACCGATGACTTCCCAGCCTTCAGTTGGGGCGAGCTGATCGCGATGGTACCGCGCACCCTCGCCCGGGAGATGCGCAAGCTGGGCTACTTCCTGCCACGGGCCATCGGCCTGTTTATCCTGTCTTTCATCCCGGTGGTCAATCTGGTCGCCGCACCGCTGTGGTTGCTGTTTGGCGTGTGGATGATGGCGATCCAGTACATCGACTACCCGGCCGACAACCACAAGCTGGGCTGGAACGAGATGCTCGCCTGGCTGCGCCAGAAACGTTGGCAGAGCATGAGTTTCGGCGGGATTGTTTACCTGGTGTTGCTGGTGCCGGTGCTCAACCTGCTGATGATGCCGGCGGCAGTAGCCGGGGCGACGCTGTTCTGGGTACGCGAACAAGGGGCCGAGGCGATGGCGGCGCGGCAAAAAGTGACCCAGTCATAAATCCATCATCTCGATGACACAATGACGACATGCCCCACGGAGACACTGTGGGTCATGACGACAGCTTCGCTTCACATCACCCTCATCACCGAAACCTTCCCGCCAGAGATCAACGGGGTGGCCAATACCCTTGGTCGCCTGTGCGAGGGTTTGCGGGCGCGTGGCCATCAAGTCGAACTGGTGCGACCGCGCCAGGGCGTCGACCAGAGCCGTCCCAGCGACGACGCGTTATTGCTATGCCGTGGCTGGCCGCTGCCGGGATATCCTGGCCTGCAGTGGGGGCAGTCGTCGATGCACAAGTTGCTGCGGCGCTGGACCCGTCAGCGTCCGGACGTGCTCTACATCGCCACGGAAGGGCCCCTGGGCTTGTCCGCCCTGCGTGCGGCCCGGCGCCTGGGGATCAGTGTGGTCAGCGGCTTTCACACCAACTTCCAGCAGTACTCGAACCAGTACGGCTTGAGCATGCTGAGCCGGGTGGTCACGCACTATCTGCGCTGGTTTCATAACCGCTCGACCCTGACCCTGGTGCCCAGCGCCAGCCAGCGCCTGGAGCTGGAGCGCCGGCATTTCGAACGTCTGGGGATGTTGTCGCGCGGAGTGGACAGCCAACTGTTCCATCCCGCCAAACGCGACAATGCGCTGCGGGAAAGTTGGGCATTGAACAGTGAGCAAACCGCCGTGCTCTATGTGGGCAGACTGGCGCAGGAGAAAAACCTGGGGTTGCTCAAGCGCTGCTTCGAGACCTTGCAGGACACCTATCCACTGCGCCAGATGAAACTCATCATCGTGGGTGATGGCCCGCAGCGGGCGACGCTGGAGAAGGAATTGCCGGAGGCGATTTTCTGCGGCACCTTGCGCGGAGAGGAACTGGCGCGGCATTACGCATCGGGCGATGTGTTCCTCTTCCCCAGCCTCACCGAAACATTCGGCAACGTGGTGTTGGAAGCCATGGCATCAGGATTGGGGGTGGTGGCTTATGACCAGGCCGCTGCAAGCCAGCATATCCGCCACGGCTACAACGGCGTGCTGGCGATGCCCGGAGACGAGAACGCGTTTTGCGAGGCCGCCAATTGGCTGCTGGAGGACGCTGAAAGCCTGCGCCGCATGCGTCTGAATGCACGCCAGCATGCGAGCCGCCAGGGCTGGCCGGCGATTATCGAGCAGTTTGAGCATCAGTTACGCGGTGCATGTGATGAAAGTCTCGCGCTTCCTACACAGCCTTATGTGCGATGAATCAATATGTCTTTCCTGATATTTAAATCAGGAACTGCTTAATGCTGCACACCAATTATTGATACCTGCTATCTGAGCAGGGCTTTCAATAATGGAGGTACGGTACATGTCAGCTTACGGAATGGGTGTACGTAATGGCGTCAACATGCCAAACGCCGAATGGGCGCGCCAGCAACAATGGATGGATAAATCTCGGGCAGAACCTCCTGCCTACGGCCAACCGGGGCATAAAGACCCGAACAGAACCGATCACACAAAAGAACTGTACAAGGGGCCGCAGTACTAACTGCCCGACGGCATAAAGCTCCCTGTGTAATCACAGGGAGCCCAGCCACTCACACCAGCGTCATCAACGCCTCACGACTGAACGGCAGGATGTCGCCCTCGCGACCTTCGCGCACCTTCAACGCCCAATCCGGGTCCACCAACAGGGCACGGCCCACGGCGACCAGGTCAAACTCGTCGTTATTCAAACGCTCCAGCAGTTTTTCCAGACTGGCCGGTTGCGCGACCTTGTCGGTATTGACCATGAACTGCAGGAACTCACCATCCAGGCCGACGCTACCCACGGTGATGGTCGGCTTGCCGGTGAGCTGGCGGGTCCAGCCAGCCAGGTTCAGGTCGGACCCTTCGAATTCCGGCTCCCAGAAACGCCGAGTGGAGCAGTGGAAAATATCCACGCCCGCTTCAGACAACGGCTTGAGAAACTCGCCCAGCGCCTCGGGAGTTTGCACCAGACGCGCGGTGTAGTCCTGCTGCTTCCATTGGGAGAAGCGGAAGATGATCGGAAATTCCGGGCCGACGGCAGCACGGGTAGCCTGGATCAGCTCGATGGCAAAGCGCGAGCGGTTGGCCAGACTGCCACCGTATTCGTCGGTACGCTGGTTGCTGCCTTCCCAGAAGAACTGATCGACCAGATAGCCGTGGGCGCCGTGGATCTCCACACCATCCATGCCGATGCGCTGCGCATCCCTGGCGGCTTGGGCGAAGGCGTTGATCACGTCCTTGATGTCTTGCTGGGTCATGCCATGCACGACCACGTTGCCATCCTTGAGTTTCTCCATCGGGCCGTAGGCCGGTACGTTGGCGTCAGGTTCAGTGCCGATACGGCGCACGCTGCCTACATGCCACAGTTGCGGGACGATCTTGCCGCCCTCGGCGTGTACCGCGTCGACCACTTTTTTCCAGCCGGCCAGGGCGGCTTCACCGTAGAAGTGCGGGACATTGGGGTAACCGTTGGAGGCCTGATGGCCGACCACGGTGCCTTCGGTGATGATCAGCCCCACACCGGCAGCGGCGCGGCGGCGGTAGTACTCAATCACTTTGGAGTTGGGCACGCCACCCGGCGAGAACGAGCGGGTCATCGGCGCCATGACGACGCGGGTCGACAGTTGCAATGCGCCGAGCTGGAACGGTTTGAACAAGGCTTGGACAGGCATGGGGGCACTCCACGGAAGACGGGATTTATGATGCGGATAATATGGAGAGTGCGACGTGCTGGGTAGCACTATTGATCTGGGTGATTAAGGGGTAAAAGTGATGGCCGGTCGGGGCTGCTTCGCAGCCCAGCGCGGGACAAGCCCGCTCATTACAACTGCAGCGCTTAGCTGAGGGCTTTTTCGATGGCCTGGACAATTGTCGGGTCATCCGGTGCAGTGCGTGGGGAAAAGCGCGCGAGCACTCGCCCATCCTTGCCCAGCAGGAATTTTTCGAAGTTCCAGGTGATATCCCCAGGAAACTCAGCGCCCTCGCCCGCCAGCAGGCGGTACAACTGGTGACGGTCAGGACCGTTGACCTCAAGTTTGCTGCCCAACGGGAAGGTCACCCCGTAGTTCAGGCTGCAGAACTCCTGGATCTCTTCTTCTGTCCCTGGCTCCTGGCCAGCAAATTGATTGCACGGCAGGCCAAGCACGGTAAACCCCTGGTCCTTGTATTGCTGGTAGAGGTTTTCCAGTGCCGCATATTGCGGGGTCAAGCCACATTTGGAGGCCACGTTGACCACCAGCACCACTTGCCCCTTGAAGGGCGCCAGCGGCAGCTCTTGTCCGTCCAAAGCTTTGAGTTTCAGGTCGTGGAAAGCACTCATGACGAACTCCAGATATCCCATGTTCTTCACATTGCGGCGCTTTGAGATTACAGCCCGCAAGCCTGCAATCATAGACGCCGATTGCAAAACTCGCCTGCAGGTTACTGAGCGGTCGGCCAGGGCAAAATCGGAATCGCCGTCACGGCGTTCTGCGGGCTGCCTTCGATCAGGCGATCGCTGTAGACCAGGTACACCAGAGTGTTGCGCTTCTTGTCGAGGAAGCGCACCACCTGCATGGTCTTGAACACCAGCGAGGTGCGCTCCTTGAACACTTCGTCGCCGTCCTTGAGCTCGCCCTTGAAGCGGATCGGCCCCACCTGGCGGCAGGCGATCGAGGCTTCGGCGCGGTCTTCGGCCAGGCCCAGGCCGCCTTTCACGCCGCCGGTCTTGGCACGGGACAGGTAGCAGGTCACGCCGTCGACCTTGGGGTCGTCAAAGGCTTCGACGACGATCCGGTCGTTGGGCCCGACAAACTTGAACACCGTCGACACCTGGCCGATTTCCTCGGCCGAGGCCAGCAACGGCATGGCCAGCAGCAGGCCGAGCAATCCCTTCATGACACGCATGGTGTATTCCTTTGGTTAAACCAGGATCAGGTTATCGCGGTGAACCAGTTCCGGTTCGGCCATGTAACCCAAGAGTCCGACAATCGCATCGGAGGATTGTCCAATAATTTTCTGGGCTTCCAGCGCGCTGTAGTTGGCCAGGCCCCGGGCGATCTCGCGACCGTCCGGCGCGACGCACACCACCATCTCGCCACGGCGGAAGCTGCCCTGCACCAACTTGACGCCCACCGGCAGCAGGCTCTTGTTGCCTTGGGACAGCGCCGACACAGCGCCATCGTCCAGCACCAGGGTGCCACGGGTTTGCAGATGACCGGCCAGCCACTGTTTGCGCGCCGCGAGCATGCCGCGTTCCGGCGACAGCAGCGTCCCGATGCGCTCACCGGCCTTGAGGCGATCCAGCACACGTTCGATGCGCCCACCGACGATGATGGTGTGCGCACCGGAACGTGCCGCCAGGCGTGCAGCCCGCAGCTTGGTCTGCATGCCGCCACGGCCCAGGGCGCCGCCAACGCTGCCGGCCACGGCGTCCAGCGCCGGGTCATCGGCACGGGCTTCGTAGATCAGCTGGGCGTCGGGGTTGTTACGCGGGTCGGCGTCGAACATGCCGTCGCGGTCGGTGAGGATCACCAACAGGTCGGCTTCCACCAGGTTGGCCACCAGGGCGGCCAGGGTGTCATTGTCGCCGAAGCGGATTTCGTCGGTGACCACCGTGTCGTTCTCGTTGATCACCGGGATGACCTTGAGCTCCACCAGCGCGCGCAGGGTGCTGCGGGCATTGAGGTAGCGCTTGCGGTCGGACAGGTCGTCGTGGGTCAGCAGGATCTGCGCCGTATGGCGACCGTGCTCGGCAAAGCTGGATTCCCAGGCTTGCACCAGGCCCATCTGGCCGATGGCGGCGGCGGCTTGCAGTTCGTGCATCGCGCTGGGTCGCGCGGTCCAGCCGAGGCGGCTCATCCCGGCGGCAACCGCCCCGGACGACACCAGCACCAACTCTACGCCGGCCTCATGCAAGGCCACCATCTGCTCGACCCAGACGCTCATGGCCGCGCGATCCAGCCCCTTGCCATCCGCCGTCAGCAACGCACTGCCGATCTTTACGACCCAGCGCTGCGCACCTGTCACTTTGCTCCGCATCATCTTCAACCTTAGATTGAGGGCTGCGCGACCCAGCGCGGCCCATAACGTTAAACCCGGATACTAAAACGCCGCTCTATTAAGGAGCGGCGTTCAAGTTTATCGCAACGAATCAGTCGCGCACGTAAATGATTTCAGGACCGTCTTCATCATCCACGTCTTCTTCGTCCCAATCGTCGTCGCCGATGTCATGGACCGACTTCACGCCGCTGCGGCGCAGGGCACGCTGGTCGTCCAGAGCCTGCAGCTGAGCACGTGCCTCGTCTTCGATGCGCTGGTCGAGTTCGGCCAGCTCTGCCTTGAATACCGGGTCGGCCGCCAGGCGGTCGGCACGGTCTTCGAGATAACGCATGATGTCGCGAGTCAGGCGCTCGGTGCCTTCTTTGGCAATGGCCGAGATCACGTAGACCGGACCTTCCCACTCCAGGCGATCGACGATTTCCTTGACGCGCTCTTCGTGCTCTTCTTCGAGAATCTGGTCGCACTTGTTCAGCACCAGCCAACGATCACGCTCGGCCAGGGACGGGCTGAACTTGGTCAGTTCGCTGACGATCACTTCGGCGGCGTCCGGTGCACTGGTGTCATCCAGCGGCGCCATGTCCACGAGGTGCAACAGCAAACGGGTACGCGACAAGTGCTTGAGGAAGCGGATGCCCAGGCCTGCGCCATCGGAGGCACCTTCGATCAGACCGGGAATGTCGGCGATCACGAAGCTTTTCCAACGGTCGACGCTGACCACGCCCAGGTTCGGCACCAGAGTGGTGAACGGGTAGTCGGCGACTTTCGGCTTGGCGGCCGAGACCGAACGGATGAAGGTACTTTTACCGGCGTTCGGCAGGCCAAGCAGGCCCACGTCGGCGAGCACCTTCATTTCCAGCTTGAGGTCACGCTGCTCGCCCGGCTTGCCTGGCGTGGTCTGGCGCGGTGCACGGTTGGTACTGGACTTGAATCGGGTGTTACCCAGACCGTGCCAGCCGCCCTGCACTACCATCAGCTTCTGGCCAGCCTTGGTCAGGTCGCCAATCACTTCCTGGGTCGCAGAGTCGATGATCGTGGTGCCGACCGGTACGCGCAGTACCAGGTCTTCGCCTTTTTTACCGGTGCAGTCGGTGCTGCCGCCGTTGGAGCCACGCTCGGCATCGAAGTGCCGGGTGTAACGGTAGTCGACCAGGGTGTTGAGGTTTTCGTCGGCCATCATGTAGATGGAACCGCCGTCACCGCCGTCACCGCCGTTGGGGCCACCATTTTCGATGAATTTTTCGCGACGGAAACTCATGCAACCGTTACCGCCGTCGCCTGCTTTTACTCGGATGGAAACTTCATCAACGAACTTCATAACAAAACGCCTCTCGCCGCTTGGACGAGCTTAAGAAACCAAGACATAAGACTCTTGCAAAAATGAGCGCAGCGACCTCAACCAGCGACCGCAAAACCAGCGCTTGAGCTCATTACAAACAGCTTTGCAAGAGACTCACCCCACAAACGAAAAAGCCCCGTCGCAAGACAGGGCTTTTCCAGCGATCTCGCAATTAAGCTGCGACAACGCTCACGTAACGGCGGTTGAACGCGCCTTTTACTTCAAACTTGATCACGCCTTCGATTTTCGCGAAGAGGGTGTGATCTTTACCCATGCCTACACCGTAACCGGCGTGGAATTGGGTGCCGCGCTGACGCACGATGATGTTGCCCGGAATGATTTTCTGGCCGCCATACATCTTAACGCCAAGGCGTTTGGCTTCTGAGTCGCGACCGTTACGGGTACTACCACCAGCTTTTTTGTGTGCCATGAGTCAATTCTCCTAGTGAGGAATTAGGCTGAAATTAAGCCTGAATACCGGTGATTTTGATCTCGGTGTACCACTGGCGGTGGCCCATACGCTTCATGTGGTGCTTACGACGACGGAACTTGATGATGCGGACTTTATCGTGACGACCTTGGGAGATCACTTCAGCCACAACGGTAGCGCCAGCAACAACTGGAGCGCCGATGTTCACGTCATCGCCATTGGCGACCAACAGAACGCGATCAAAAGTAACGGATTCGCCGGTAGCGACTTCCAGTTTTTCGATCTTCAGGTATTCACCTGGGGCGACTTTGTATTGCTTGCCACCAGTAACAATTACTGCGTACGACATGGTATTTCTCCGATAATCCTGCTCACCCAGCGCTTTATAAGAAGAGGTATTGGCTGGCATGGCTGCATGGGATGGACGTCCCGAATGCAATTGCGTAAGGCAGGTGCTGCCCAGGAAGTTCAGGGTGCGCGATTGTACGCAAGGTAAAGGGGTGTTGCAAGTGGCCGTCCATCGCGCCTTGACACCCGGGGGCCTGGGTCCTAGCATGCCGCGCAACCCTTCTGGAGCGACTGTCGCTGATGCAACCCCAAGCTTTCTACCGCGCGGTCGCGGACGATTTTAGCGCCGTCGACGGCATCATCAAGAAGCAGCTGACTTCTAAAGTGCCGCTGGTCTCCAAAATTGGCGACTATATTACGTCGGCGGGCGGTAAGCGCCTGCGTCCTTTATTAGTGTTGCTGTGCGGCAAGGCCCTGGGCCGTGAAGGCGATGACCTGCGCCTGCTGGCAGCCACCATCGAGTTCCTGCACACCGCCACCCTGCTGCATGACGACGTGGTCGACATGTCCGGCATGCGCCGTGGCCGTGAGACCGCCAATGCCATGTGGGGCAACGCCCCCAGCGTATTGGTGGGCGACTTCCTGTACTCGCGCTCGTTCGAAATGATGGTTGAACTCGGCTCGATGCCGGTGATGAAGATTCTTTCACAGGCCACACGCATCATCGCCGAAGGCGAAGTGTTGCAACTGTCGAAGGTCCGCGACGCCAGCACCACCGAAGAAACCTACATGGAAGTGATTCGCGGCAAGACCGCGATGCTCTTCGAAGCCTCCACCCACAGCGCCGCAGCCTTGTGCAACGCCACCGCCGAACAGGCCGAAGCGCTGCGCACCTTTGGCGATCACCTGGGCGTGGCGTTCCAATTGGTGGACGACCTGCTCGACTACCGTGGCGACGCCGAAACCCTGGGCAAGAACGTCGGTGATGACCTGGCCGAGGGCAAGCCGACCCTGCCGCTGATCTACACCATGCGCGAAGGCACGCCGGAACAGGCCGCCCTGGTGCGCAAGGCGATCCAGAAAGGCGGGATCGAAGATCTGGAAGCCATCCGCGCCGCTGTCGAAGCGTCGGGTTCCCTGGACTACACCGCGCAGCTGGCGCGTGATTTCGTGGCCCGAGCCATCCAGTGCCTGGAAGCCCTGCCAGCCAGCGAATACCGGGACGCCCTGGTTGAACTGAGTGAGTTTGCGGTCGCCCGTACCCATTGATGCGGGCCCATGTGGGAGGCGCTCCTCCCACATTTAGATTTCATACAACCTGTAAGACCACAAATCCCTATATAATGTGCGACTTTTAGCCATCCTGACTTTCAAGGAGCTTTAGTGAGCACGTTGCCACCCTGCCCGAAATGCAATTCCGAATACACCTACGAAGATGGCGCCCAGCTGATCTGCCCGGAATGCGCCCATGAGTGGTCCGCCACTGGCGAGGCCGAAGCGGCCGGCGATGAAACCGTGAAGAAAGACTCTGTAGGCAACGTCCTGCAGGACGGCGACACCATCACCGTGATCAAGGACCTCAAGGTCAAGGGCACCTCCCTGGTAGTCAAGGTCGGTACCAAGGTCAAGAACATCCGCCTGTGTGACGGCGACCACGATATCGACTGCAAGATCGACGGCATCGGCCCGATGAAGCTCAAGTCCGAGTTCGTGCGTAAAGTCTGAACCCGCTGTATCCATCCCGCGCCCGCCGCGGGATGGCGTTTCGCCCTCTGCGTTGACCTCTCGCAATATCCACACAGAAAAACCCGGAAATCGCCAATAGGCACTTGCTATTCTACGAATAAGAATTATTCTCATTGAAACCCATCAAGGAGATGCGACCCATGACTTATTTGATAGATGCCTGGCTGGACCGCCCACACCCTTACCTGCGGATCCTGCATCGGGAAACCGGTGAAGTCTGTGCGGTACTGGAAGAAGAAGCGTTGAGTGAACTGCAGGATCAGGGCGACCTGGACGTCAATGGCCTGAGTTCCAGTGAACCTGGGGTGTTGAAGGAGGTGGTGCGCAATCTGTTTCTGTTCTGCTATGCCCGAGCGTTGCGCCCGGCCACGGAGCTCAATGGCAAGTTCCATCCATGAGCACAACCGCAAAACACTGTGGGGACGAGCAGGCTCGCTCCCACAGGTAATCAGCAGGCCTTACAGAACGTCGAGCAGCTCGACGTCGAACACCAGAACGCTGTGCGGCGGGATGCTGCCAACGCCTTGAGCGCCGTAAGCCAGTTCGCTCGGCACGTACAGACGCCATTTGCTGCCGGCATTCATCAGTTGCAGGGCTTCGGTCCAGCCGGCGATCACGCCGCCCACCGGGAATTCTGCAGGCTGGCCGCGCTCGTAGGAACTGTCGAACACAGTGCCGTCGATCAGGGTGCCGTGGTAGTGAGTACGCACTTGGTCTTCACGGGTCGGCTTGGCGCCATCACCGGCGGTCAGCACTTCGAATTGCAGACCGGAAGCCAGGGTGGTGATGCCATCACGCTTGGCGTTTTCAGCCAGGAACGCCAGGCCGGCACCCGCCGCAGCTTCAGCCTTGGCAGCGGCTTCGGCCTGCATGATTTCGCGGATCACCTTGAAGCTGGCAGCCATTTGCTCCTGGTCAACACGGCTTGGCTTGCCGGCGAAGGCGTCGGTCAGGCCGGCCAGGATTGCATCCAGGCTCACGCCCGGTGGCGGGTTGTCGCGCAGTTGGTCGCCCAACTGACGGCCGATACCGTAGCTGACGCGGGTTTCGTCGGTGGACAGATTAACTTCGGACATGAAGAGGCTCCGCTGTAGGGCGACACAGTTTCCTGCGCCATCCAAAACTAAAAGGGCCCGCAGACTAGCATAAAACCGGCATGCACGATGAACCCCGCGCCTCATGCCTGCGGGCTTGCGTTGGTCGGTCAGGGGGGGTTACCCGTTGATGCACGAATAAAAAGTTTCAGATTCCAACTCGTCCGCCGATACAGCCCTACACATCTTGGCTGGCTCAAACAACAACACCGCCCAGCAGACAGACATCACTTTTGCGGAGCATTCGATGAACAGCTGGTTCGGTAACATCAGCGTCAACCTCAAACTCGGCCTGGGCTTCGGCCTGGTGCTGGTCCTCACCTCGATCCTGGCCCTCACCGGCTGGACCAGCCTGGGCGGCCTGATCGACCGCAGCAACTGGATGAGCGACATCACCCAGCTCAACGCGTCCCTGACCAAGCTGCGCATCGTGCGCCTGCAATACATGCTCGCCAACGGCGACGAGGCCGTGGCCCAGAACGTACAGACCAACCTGGATGCCTTTGCTGCCCAGCAACAGAAACTGCTCGACAGCTTCAAGAGCCCGGAAAACCTCAAGCTGCTCAACGAGCAGAAAGCGATCATCACCGCTTACCAACAGTCGCTGACCAAAATGCGCGAGGCCTACCGTAACGGCAATGCCTCTCGCCAGGTGATGGGCGACAAAGCCGACATCGCCAACGCCCAGATCAATGCGCTGGAGAGCAGCGTCAAGCAAATGCCTGACAGTGCGGAGCACCTAGCCCAGTTCCAGGCCGTGGCCGACGCCAAGCTGCAATTCCAATTGGCGCGTTACGAAGTGCGCGGTTACACCGGCAACGTCAACCCGGACACCGAAGCCCGTGCCGCCGCACAGATTGAAAAAACCATCGCCGGCTTGAAAGACCTCAGCGCCGCTTTCGGTAGCAGCCAACAGAACGCACTGACCTCGCTGGAAACCGCTCTGGGCGCCTACCGCACTGCCGTGCAGAACTACAAGGCGGCCAATGCCAACATCGTCACCGCCCGGGCCGAAATGACCACCCAAGGCGCCGATATCGTGACCATCAGCGACAAGCTGTACGACATTCAGCTGAACCGTCGCGACGCCGAAAGCGCCCAGGCCCGCAGCCTGCAATTGATCAGCACCTTGCTGGCCCTGCTGGTCGGCGTGATTGCCGCGCTGGTTATCACGCGCCAGATCACGCGCCCGATCCAGGAAACCCTGGCAGTGGTGGAACGTATCGCTTCCGGCGACCTGAGCCACAATATCCAGATTACCCGTCGCGATGAGCTGGGCGTGCTGCAACAAGGCATCCAGCGCATGGGCACCACCCTGCGCGAATTGATCAGCGGCATCCGCGACGGCGTGACCCAGATCGCCAGCGCCGCCGAAGAGCTGTCGGCCGTGACCGAGCAGACCAGCGCTGGCGTGAACAGCCAGAAAATCGAGACCGACCAGGTTGCCACGGCGATGCACGAAATGACCGCCACCGTGCAGGAAGTCGCGCGTAACGCCGAACAAGCCTCCCTCGCCGCTGCCGACGCCGATGGTCAAGCCCGTGCCGGCGACAAGGTGGTCGCCGAGGCCATCGCCCAGATCGAACGCCTGGCCGCCGAAGTCGCGCGCTCCACCGACGCCATGACCCACCTGCAGCAAGAGAGCAACAAGATCGGCAGTGTGATGGACGTGATCAAGGCCGTGGCCGAGCAAACCAACCTGCTGGCCCTCAACGCGGCGATCGAAGCAGCGCGTGCCGGTGAAGCCGGGCGTGGTTTTGCCGTGGTGGCCGATGAAGTACGTGGCCTGGCCCAGCGCACGCAAAAATCCACCGAAGAAATCGAAGGCCTGGTCGCCGGTTTGCAGAACGGCACCCAGCAAGTGGCCAATGTGATGAACAACAGCCGCAGCCTCACCGACAGCAGTGTCGAGCTGACCCGCAAGGCGGGTGTGTCGCTGGAAAACATCACCCGTACGGTGTCGAATATCCAGTCGATGAACCAGCAGATCGCCGCCGCCGCCGAGCAGCAAAGCGCCGTGGCTGAAGAGATCAGCCGTAGCATCGTGAATGTGCGTGATGTGTCGGAGCAGACCGCTACGGCGAGTGACGAGACGGCCAAGTCGAGTGTGGAACTGGCGCGGTTGGGCAGCCAGTTGCAGCAGATGGTCAGCCACTTCCGGGTTTAAGAACCGCAGTCCCTGTGGCGAGGGAGCTTGCTCCCGTTGGGGCGCGAAGCGGCCCTGATCAAGTTGATGCAGATTTGAAGTTGAGAGCGCAGTGAATGCTTGGGGCTGCTACGCAGGGGAGTATCAGTTTTTTTGTGTTCGGGCTGGTTAGGGCCTGCCGTCAGGCAGGCCCTTGTTTTACCAGCTCGGTCTGGTAAATCGGTCTCCGTACAGGATCGCAAATTGATTCATTGCCACTTTCCAGTCGTGTGCCGCATGACCCCAGTTGGCGGTGATGTTGCGCAACCCAAGCCATATCAGTTTCGTCGCGGCCTCATCGGTCGGGAAGTGCCCTCGAGTCTTGATGATCTTGCGTAACTGGGCATTGATGCTCTCGATGGCATTGGTCGTGTAAACCACTTTGCGGATGCCCGCCGGGAAAACAAA
>NZ_FOKD01000016.1:0-123192 GCF_900112095.1 Pseudomonas sp. NFPP24 | reverse complement strand
CACGAACCCCGAGGAGGCATGAAAGGCACCGGCTTCGCATTCCGCGGCTTCGAAATTGTGCAGGGCGGCTTGCAGCAGTGGCAGCTTGAGCGCCTCGAACCAGCCGGCGGTGACGTTGAAGACACCCATCGTCACGCTCTTTCTCAGGCGGATATAGGTTTTGTCGACGTCCAGCTCGACCTTGAACTGATCCTTGAGGGCCTTGACCAACAACGGCCGGGCGAAGGTGTCGATGTCCTGCAACTGGGACATGGCGTTGTCCAGCGTGCTCTGGGCCGTGAAGCCGGCGGTGATGCAGTCCATAAGCGACTGGCGTTGCGCCGCAGAGGCGTGCTGGTACCAGTCTGGCAGTGCGTCGGGCGCGGTCTTGAGTGCATCTAACTGTTGCGGCGTGGCTTTTTTCAGCCAGTCGGGGATGGCGCTCTCGAGGAAAGTGGTGTGCACACTCTCCGAGACGGCTGGGCGAATCTCGTCCATTGGGGGTAAAGCTGCCATGAGTCACTCCTTGGATTTGGGAGCGGACAGCACATCACCCGCGCAGGGACATGACGCGGTAGATAGGTATGCACAGGCAGATTAACTATCTACCGCCACCTGCAGGTGGGGAAGGCTCAGATTCAGTCTTCCTATGCTTCAGGAGCATCACCATGACCGACGAAACACGCCCAACCTCCGCTGCGACCCCTCTGCCGTCTTCCTCCGTGGGAGTGTCGTGCCAGAGTTTGATGCAGTCCCAGCCACTTTTGACCTCATTACTGCACTACACACGGCTTCGCGCTCGTATGCGTCAGCACCTCGGAATGTTTGTCGAGCAGATGCAAAGCACGGATCCGCTGGTCTACTCCCACGCCGATCCGAGGTATCAACTGTACTTCATGAAACACTGCGGCTTCTTGCCCGATGCACCGCGTCTGCAAGTGTTGGGGGGCGGGCAGGTGTACTTCGATGATCTGATTGCTTCGTCCACGCCGCCCATAAGGCTGCCCCTGAGTGAGCAGCAATTGGCGCGAGGCGAAGTGCTGGAAGAAGTGCTGCGCGTGTTGCAGCGCAGCGATCCAACCCTGCAGAAAATACCTGGGGAAGAGGGTGAGACGTTGGCGGTGCGCGCCGGCAAATTGCGCGAAACCCTGGGTCGCTATGCGGGTTGCTTCAGACGTGAGCGGATTGATGCGCTCATGCAGGCCCTCGCCAGGCAAGTCTGCCGGGACGTGCGCAGTGTGCTCGATGCCTGTCCCCATCTATCTGCGCCCATCGCTCAGCGGTTGGTAGCGACATTGAATCCCGAGCAATTACGGGCGTTTCGTAGCAGCGGTCTGTTGCCGCAGGTGCAGGCCGAACAGGCCAGGGTGTGCGAACGGTTCATCCGCGAATTCTGTCTCTATGAGGACCTGCAGTACGGTACACCGCCGGCCCTGGACAGCATGCGCTTGGGCTTGCGCTTGCTGGAGACACTGCCCGGCTGGGAATCGGGCACTCGCATTGAGCTCAAGCAGCAATTGGGGGGCGCTCCCGTGGATGCCATCGGGATCGAGACGGCTGAACCCGGCAGGATGCTGGAAGTGCCCGTCCAGGAGGATAGGCGGGATTTCTACACACTGGTCTGGGACGCATTGCGGCCCCAGGAACGCAGCCGCCTGCACTTGTCGAACCCAGAGCAATTGAGGGCTGCCGTGGAGGCGGCGGTGCTGCCTGAGACTCAGATGAACAGTCTACTGGAGAGCCCGCCCGTCGAGGATGTGACCCGCGACCTCTTCGAGTCGATCACCCTCGGCAGGGGGCGCACGAACGGACGGGGCGCGGAGCCTGGACAGCACACGCGTAACCGCGTTGACGGGCGGATAAATAGTTAACCCCGCTCCCTCCTGCGGGGGGGCTAGGATCCGGTGATCTTCAAGTCACACAGTAGTCATCCCATGTCCAAGTCCCTCGCAGTGGAACCCTCCGCATCGTCCGCACCCATCGATCAAGGCCAGCATTACACGCTGATCAAACAGGCCATCGCACCATGCCTTATCCAGGCCTCGCCTGAGCGTCGTCAGGCCCTCAAAGAGACTGCGCCGCAAATTCCCGACTGGTACGCCGCCGCCTCCCAGGTCCAGAAGGACCAGCTCAAGACCCTGATGGATGCGCGCTGCGATGCGCTCAACCAGTTGGAAAAGTCCATGGGCAAATTGCAGTCAGTGACTGCGTTTGCCCAGCCGTTGCTGGAGGCGGCCTTGAAAAAAGCGGGCTTCGAACTGGACGTCCATCAAACCTGGCTGCGGCTTTATTCACCGGTGGAAGATGCCTTCGGCCGGCCAACGGGCGGGTTCAAGAGCAAGTCCTTTTCGTTGTTGCAGGCGGCGTTGAACAACTTCGAAGCGCGGGAGGCCGAGAAGGGATTTTTCAACCAATCCTCAGGCTTTATCACCCCACCCGATGCGCGCGGCCAGTTCGAACGCCATGCCACTTCGTTGCAGATCGAAACCTTTGTGCAATTGTGCCGTGACCTGGACCTTGGCGCGCAGTACCAGGCCTACCTCAAGACCTTCCTGGAACCCCAGGACGCGGTCGCCGAGGGCTTGCTGCGCGAGCGCTACCTGACCCACCAGAAAGCCGCGTTCAAGGCGGCGGCCTACCTGGCCCTGGTCAAGGGTGATATCGACGCGAGCGATCATGCCTTGCTGATGCGTGTGCTGGCCGGTGAACAATCGATCATGCTGGGCGACAAGCAAGTGTGGTACCGCGTGCCGTGCATGATGAACCTGCGCATGAGCGATTGCCTGGTCATCGACCCCTGCGTCAAATATCGCTATTCCCAATGGGTGATTATCTACGTCCCGGACGACCCCGAGCATCCGATCAAGCGGTACGCGTCATTTGCCGACTTCAGCAACGCCGTGACAGCCCGTCTTACTGCCGGCACGCAGACCCATGGCGACCGCTCCGTAGAGTTACCGGTTACCGAATACCAGCGGTTCTACAGCCGGTTCATTGATTACCGGCATCGCCCCTACTACTTTCGCCGGCTTACCGAGCTGGTGGTGGATGCACCGCCAGGATCGTTCATCGAGGATTGGTTGCGGTCCGAATGGGGCCAGTACCTCACGTCACTGGTGACGCCGTCGTACCTGCAGAGTATTCCATCGATTTTCGGTGAGCCTCGGCAGCAGATACGGGTGCCGATCAGCGCGCCGGAATTCAATATCGGCGCGAATGCGATCAAGGGGCTGTGGGAGGAAGTGGACCTGTGGCCCCATCGCTACGAAAGCTTGCGCAAGCGCCTGTATGCCGATGCGCGGGCCCAGGCCGTGAGCACTGCCGACGCGGACGATGCTGAACGTGCGCGGCGTCTTGAGCATTATCTGAATACCGGCCTGTTTGCCGTGAACCTGCTGGGCATGGTGGTTCCGCCGCTGGGGGTGGCGATGTCCCTGGTCACGGCGGGGCAGTTGCTATACGAAGTGCTGGACGGTGTTATCGAGTGGGCACAGGGGGACCGCGAAGCCGGTTGGGCGCATATCACCGATGTGCTGGAAAACCTGGCCCTGCTGGCGGCCGGTGTGGGCGTGGCTCACTTGACCCTGTCGCCCTTCATCGAGCAGCTCAAGGCGGTGCAGTTGCCCAGCGGCAAGACCCGGCTGTGGAAGCCCGATCTGTCCATCTACGAGCATACTTCGCCGTTGCCCGCCGGTTCCGTCGCCGACGCACAGGGGCTGCACCAGGTCGACGGCAAACAGCTGCTGGAACTGGAGGGCAAGCGCTATGCGGTACGGCAAGACCCGCAGACCGAGCGTTTTCATATCGAGCACCCGTCACGGGACGATGCCTATTTGCCGCGCCTGACCGCCAATGGCGAGGGCGCCTGGAACCATGAACTTGAGCAACCCTTGAAGTGGCAAGGCGCTACCCTGATGCGCCGCCTGGGGCCGGTGATGGACGGTTTCAGTGACACCGAGCTGGAACAGATCCGCCACGCCAGTGGCGTGACGCAAGACCGCTTGCGTCGGGTGCATGTCGAAGGTGAGCCGGTGCCGGCGATCCTGCTGGATACCGTTCGCCAATTCCGTGCCTATCGCGATGCGGGGACGGTGGCCGAGGAAATCGGCGCGGGCAAGCATTCCAGCGCATTGTGCAGCTTTCCAGCCTCACTGGCCGTGGACCTCACGGGTTGGCCGCAACAGCTGGCGATCGAAGCGTTTTCGGACACCGAGCCAGGCAGCCCGTCGGTGAAGTACGGCGCTCCCGGCGCTTCCACCCGCGACACCCTGCGGATCAGCCGTACAGAACTGATGAACGGCCAGTTACCCGCGCGGGTGATCGCTTTTCTCGATGAAGCCCAGATCCACACCTTGTTGCCTGGCTACACCCCCAGGACGCCGGAACTGCGCAGCGCGGCCCTGAAGACGCGCCTGCAAACCTTCGCGGTTACCCAGCGCGCGCGATTGATGCGCAGCCTCTACGCCGAGCAGCAGCCGCCCACGGACGCCGCAACCCAATTGATCAAGCGCCAGTTTGCGCGGGTCCCGACGCTCATGGTCCAGGAGTTGTTGGGAAGCGCTACTGCGCAGGAGAGAGCAGTGCTCGACACCCAGCAGCGTGTGCCGCTGCGGCTGGCGCAGCAGGCACACGAACTGCAGCAGAACATGCGCCTGACCCACGCCTACGAGGGCCTGTACCTGGAGGCGCTGGCGGATAAGGACACCGAAGCCCTGGTCGTCAATTCAGTGCCGAGGTTGGCGGGATGGAAGGACAACCTGCGCCTGGAAGTGCGTGAGGCAGAGCTGGACGGTGAGCTACGGGCCAGTTTCGGCCCGCAGCAGGCGACTGAACGCAAGGTGTTGGTGCGGGTTGGAGAGGGCCGTTACCAGGCACGCAATGTCCGCGATGAAACCCTGCATGAGCCCGACGACCTCTACTCAGCCATCCAGCACGCCTTGCCCGACGAGCACCGCCAGGCCATCGGCTTGCCGAACATCAAGCAAGGGCAGGAGCTGAAGGCCAGGATCATTGCCGCGGCGCTGCCCCGTGACCAGTTGCGCACGGTGCTTAAACTCCAGCAGCGGCGGTACCTCTTTTCACATCGGCCGTCACTGCGCCTGGCGAGCGGGAAATTGGGGTACCTGGCCAGCAACCACGGTCAGAATACGGTCTGGGGGCATATCATCGAGGAGCGCGTGCGCACCCTTTTCCCTGGGTTTACCTTCGAGCAAATAAACGCGTTCATCGACGACATGGGGTTGGAGTACCAATCCCGGCTCAAGGCCCTGGAGCTGGAGTACAAGACACTCGACAACACGTTGCAGAACTGGCAACGCGAACACTTCAACCAGGTCACCGAGGAGCAGCGTCGTTCCGGGGCGTTCCAGCAACAACGGTTCGCCCGGCTGCGGATCGTCAAGGCCTTGCGCGAAGCCTGGCGCCGCACGGGCCCCGAGGATGTGGATATCAGCGGGTATGCCCATGGGCAAGTCCTCGACCTGTCCGGCGAAGACCTGCACGGCCAGCTTGAGCAACTGCCGCTGTTGACCGCCAATTTCGACCATGTTTCGGCCCTTGAGCTATCGGATGCGAAAATCTCGACCGACCCTAGCCCCTTCCTGCGTTATTTCAAGCGGCTGCGGCGGTTGGGCCTGGATGGCAACAAACTGAGGGTGCTGCCGGAGCCGATAGGTCAGATGCAGCGATTGACCGCACTGGACCTGTCCGATAATCGGATCGTCCTGGACACGAACGCCGTCAACCACTTGAGTGGGCTTACGGAGCTGAACTACCTGGGGCTGGAAAGCAATCCGCTTGGCCGCGCGCCCGACATCGGCCGCATGCCGGACCTGGGCATGCTGCTGCTCAGCAACAGCGGGCAGACCACCTGGCCCACGGGCTTGTTTGAGCAACCACGGGCGCGTTCGTTCGTGCTGGACCTGAGCGCCAATCGGTTGGACAGCGTTCCCCAGGTCGAACCTGGGTCAAGCCACGCAAACACCGTGGCACGTACCCGTATCAGCGTGGAACCGACGTTCATTTCTGCGCAGAATCTGGAGATCGTCAGGGGCTACCGACTGTCCGTCGGGCTGGAGCCGGACCGTACCTATCCGCTGCGGGGGGTGATGGACAGCATCCACTGGCGCAGCGGCCTGAGCGATGAGCAGTGGCAGGCCAAACAGGACACCTGGGACGCCCTGGAAAATGAGCACGGGTCCGAGCCGTTTTTCGATGAGTTGCGCAAACTGTCCGAATCGGCAGATGCACTTGAACAAGAGGGCGCGGCCAAAATCGATCTCACGCGCAAAGTGTGGAAAATGATCGAATCCGCGGCCGCCAACACAGCCTTGCGTGAAAAACTGTTTGCCATGGCCGCGGCGCCCACCACCTGTGTGGATGCCGGTGCCCAACTGTTCAATGCCATGGGCGTTGAAGTGCTGGTGGCGCGGGCGTACGACTCGCTTCTCCCGGACACGGTGGAGCGCGACTTGCTGGCTGTGGCGCGCGGCAAGTCACGCCTGGATGAACTGGGTCGGATCGCTCGTGCCCGGGTCGATGCGCTGCTGGCCGAAGGGCGCAAATACCCCGAGCGCGACGCCGATGGCGAACGCATCACCCATCGCGATGCGCAGGGCAATGCGATGCGCGACATCGACGAGGTAGAGGTCTACCTGATCTACGCGACCGAATTGGCGCCCCGGGACAAATTGCACTTGCCCTGGCAATCCGCTCGGATGATGTTCTCGGAGCCGGACGTGACCGCGGACATGATCGAACAGGCCCGCAAGCGAGTGCTCGCCCTTGAGGAAGGTAACCTGTTGCGGCAATCGATCAGTGAGCAGCCGTTCTGGCTGGATTATCTCCGGCAGGCCCACACAGAGCCCTTCAGGACGCTGCAAGGCAAGGCAGAGGCCTGGCTGGATCTGCGCGATGCCCAGCAAGCCTGGCTCGACGCCGCTGATCCGGTGCAAAAGGACCGTTGGCGCAGCGAGGTACTGCGGCTGGCGGAACACCTGGGCAAGCCGGCCGCCGAGGTGCCGCCGGGGGCACTGATGACCCAGGCGCAGCTCGACGCCGAAATGGAGAAACTGGCGGCGCAAGACCGGGCCCAGGTGGAAAAGCTCACCGACGAAGCGTTACAGCGCGCCAAGTTGGACAGCATCGAAGACTTGTACCAGGACTTGTAACCGGACGCAGGCCGTACACCTCAGAACAGGAAGTAACGCTGGGCCATCGGCAGCACATCCGCCGGTTCGCACCATAACAGCACGCCGTCGGCCTTGACCTGGTAGGTCTGGGGATCGACGTCGATGTCGGGCAGGTAATCGTTGTGGATCAAGTCGGTTTTCTGCACGTCGCGACAACCCTTGACCACGGCGATCTGCTTTTTCAGGCCCAGGGCCTCGGGCAGCCCGGCGTCACGGGCCGCCTGGCTGATGAAGGTCAGGCTGGTGGCGTGCAAGGCGCTGCCAAAGCTGGCGAACATCGGCCGGTAGTGCACCGGTTGCGGCGTGGGGATCGAGGCGTTGGCGTCGCCCATGAGGCTGGCGGCAATCGCGCCGCCCTTGAGGATCAGCGTCGGCTTGACCCCGAAGAACGCCGGGCGCCACAGCACCAGGTCGGCCCACTTGCCCACTTCGATGGAGCCGACGATATGGCTGACGCCGTGGGTAATCGCCGGGTTGATGGTGTACTTGGCGATGTAGCGCTTGATCCGGAAGTTGTCGTTGCCTGCACCGTCGCCCGGCAGCGGGCCGCGCTGTCTTTTCATTTTGTCGGCGGTCTGCCAGGTGCGTGTGATGACTTCGCCGACGCGGCCCATGGCCTGGCTGTCGGAGCTGATCATGGAAAATGCGCCAAGGTCATGCAGGATATCTTCGGCAGCGATGGTCTCGCGGCGGATACGGCTTTCGGCGAAGGCGACGTCTTCGGCGATGCTCGGGTCGAGGTGATGGCAGACCATCAGCATGTCCAGGTGTTCGTCGATGGTGTTGCGGGTGAAGGGCCGTGTCGGGTTGGTGGAGCTGGGCAGCACATTCGCAAAGCCGCAGGCCTTGATGATGTCCGGCGCGTGGCCGCCACCGGCGCCTTCGGTGTGGTAGGTGTGGATGGTGCGGCCCTTGAGCGCGGCGAGGGTGGTTTCGACAAAGCCGGACTCGTTGAGGGTGTCGCTGTGGATCGCCACTTGTACGTCGTACTCGTCGGCCACGCTCAGGCAGTTGTCGATGCTGGCGGGGGTGGTGCCCCAGTCTTCGTGCAGCTTCAAGCCGATGGCGCCGGCCTTGACCTGCTCGATCAATGGCTCGGGCAGGCTGGCGTTGCCTTTGCCGGTGAAGCCGATATTCATCGGGAATGAGTCGCTGGCCTGGAGCATGCGCGCCAGGTGCCACGGGCCAGAGGTGCAGGTAGTGGCATTGGTACCGGTGGCGGGGCCTGTGCCGCCGCCGATCAGGGTGGTGACGCCGCTGTTCAGGGCCTCTTCGATCTGCTGCGGGCAGATGAAGTGCACATGGCTGTCGATGCCGCCGGCGGTGAGGATCATGCCTTCACCGGCGATCACTTCGGTACTGGCGCCGATGGCCATGGTCACGCCGGGCTGGATATCCGGGTTGCCGGCCTTGCCGATGGCGTGGATGCGGCCATTTTTCAAGCCCACGTCAGCCTTGACGATGCCCCAGTGATCGATGATCAAGGCATTGGTGATCAGGGTGTCGACCACTTCATGGGCGAGCAACTGGCTTTGGCCCTGGCCATCGCGGATCACTTTACCGCCACCGAATTTCACTTCTTCGCCGTAGACGGTGAAGTCCTGTTCGACCTCGACGAACAGCTCGGTGTCGGCCAGGCGGACCTTGTCACCGACGGTGGGGCCGTACATGTCGGCGTAGGCTTGGCGGCTGATTTTCATGTGGTTGCCCTGAAGATATGTGTTGAATGTGAGATCGCTATCGGGGGCAAGCCCCCTCCCACCTTGATGTGTGAACACGGTCAAAATGTGGGAGGGGGCTTGCCCCCGATAAGGCCCTAAAGATCACCCATGATCCGACCTGCAAACCCGAACACCCGCCGCCCACCGCTCAAATCCACCAACTCGATTTCACGGCTTTGACCAGGTTCAAAGCGTACCGCCGTGCCCGCCGGAATATTCAGGCGCATGCCACGACTCGCCGCCCGGTCAAACGTCAGTGCGTCATTGGTCTCGAAGAAATGGTAGTGCGAGCCCACCTGAATCGGCCGGTCGCCACTGTTGGCCACGCTTAGAGTGACGGTGCGCCGGCCCACGTTGAGTTCGATGTCGCCAGGCTGGATCCGGTATTCGCCAGGAATCATGCAGGTTGCCCCAGTTTCTTGAAGTAAATGGCGGTCGGGCTGTAGCGCCCGTCCGGGCTTTGGCAGTAGTCGGGCAGTTCACCGAGCCTGGTGTAGCGCAGCGACTGGTAGAAGGCTTCGGCCGGTGAACCGGCTTCGGTGTCCAGGTACAGCAGGCCGCGCTGGTGCTGGCGTGCGGCGAGCTCCAGGGTGTGCATCAGTTGCTGGCCCAGGCCATGACGCCGCGCGCTGCTGTGTACCAGCAACTTTTGCACTTCGGCGCGGTTGAGGCCGTTGGCTTTTTGGCACAAGGCCAATTGCACACTGGCGATCACCTGTTCGTCGCGTACCACGACCCAGAGCAACAGGCTGGCGTCTTCAATACTCGCCTGCACAGTGCTCAGGTAAGCACGCGCCTGGGCCTCATCGAAGTCCGCCATGAAGCCGACCGATGCGCCGTGCCTGACGGCATCCAGCAACAACTCGATCAAGCCCGGGCGGTAATGGGCAAAACTTTCTGCATTGACTCGACGCAGGTGCGTGGCGTTCATCGTTTTCACTCCTGGGGCGGTTCGGCGCCCGGGTTCAAGGCCAGTTGCATGAAGGTCAGGTCCAGCCAACGGCCGAACTTGATGCCTACCTGCGGCATTTGCCCGGTGGTCACGAAGCCCAATCGTTCATGCAGGCGCACGGAAGCCAGGTTGCCGCTTTCGATGGCGGCGACCATCACGTATTTACCGCCTTCCCGCGCACGTTCGATAAGCGCTTGCATCAGGCGTGGGCCGAGGCCTTTGCCACGCTGGTCGTGACGCACATACACCGAGTGCTCGACGCTGTAGCGGAAACCTTCGAAAGGGCGCCAGTCGCCGAACGAGGCATAACCGGTGACTTCATCGTTTTCCAGCGAGACCAGGATCGGGTATCCCTGGGCATGCCGCGCACTGAACCAGGCCTGGCGATTGCCCAGGTCCACCGGCTGTTCGTTCCAGATCGCTGTGGTGTTGAGTACCGCATCGTTGTAGATATCGCGGATCGCCGGCAAGTCGTCTTGGGTCGCATCACGAATCATGACCAGGCCTCACGCGATGGGTTGGTGGACGGTGACCAGTTTGGTGCCGTCGGGAAAGGTGGCTTCCACCTGGATGTCCGGAATCATTTCCGGGATGCCTTCCATCACCTGTTCGCGGCTGAGCAACGTGGTGCCGTAGTGCATCAGGTCGGCCACGGTGCGGCCGTCGCGGGCGCCTTCCATCAGCGCGGCGGAGATGTAGGCGATGGTTTCCGGGTAGTTGAGCTTCACTCCGCGCGCCAGCCGGCGCTCGGCCACCAGGCCTGCGGTGAAGATCAGCAGTTTGTCTTTTTCCCGTGGGGTCAGGTCCATGGTTCAGGTACTCCAGATTCGTGGTGAAACGGCTTCCCGGCCGAGCACCGCCGGGCGCAACAAGCGCCATAAATCGATCAGCCATGCCCGCGCCAGCAGTGCTTCACTGGCCAGGCAACGGGCGACCAGCAAGCCGGGCAATTGGGTCAGGTCGCCGCGTACTGCATGGGGCAGGGTGCGGCAGTGTTCCAGTAAGTCTGTGTCGATTTCACCGGTGAGCAGCAGCGTCGCGAACACCGGCTGGCCATCCAGCCCGATGGGCGACTCCAGCAAGCCGTCGGCGCCCACAATGCGCTGGCGTTCATGCCAGAGCAACCGGCCGTCGCGGCGGATATCCAGATGAGACTGGAAATGCCCCAGATCGAAGCGCTCGCCACTGGCCGGGCGACCCAGGGCGACCACGTCCCAGTAAAACAGACGGGCATCGCCCTGCAGGTCGATGCGCGTGGTGAGCTCGGCCTGGGCCGCACTGAACACGATGGTTTCCTGGGGCAGCCATTCCAGGGTGGCGCCGGCTTGCACGGTGAGTTTCAGTTGCTGATAGGCAGGGCCGCTGGCGCGATACCACTTGGCCGCGCCGGGGCTGGTCAATTGCGCCCAGGCGCCTTCGGCGACATGCGCGCGGATATCCAGGCGGTCACCGCCGGCAATCCCGCCGGGCGGGTGCACGATGATGTGCTGGCACACTTCGGGGCCCTCGGCGTACAGGTGCTTCTGCACCCGCAGCGGGCCCAGGTGGCGACGCATCACCGGGCGGGTGGTGTCACCGATACGGGCGTAGCCGAGTTCCAGCTCGGCATGCCAGCTGGGGGTGAACAGGGCGGTGGAGGCGGGCAGGTTCATGGTGAATGCAGGTGGTCTTTTTTTAGGCCGTGCCTGGGTAAAGCAAAGGACGTGCCGGGGGCAAGCCCAACGTCACGGTGGGCAGGCGCAGTGAAGTGCGCCGTATTGGTGCGCCATGCTCGAGCACGGCCCGCTCGCTGAGCCGTTATGGTGCGCGCACATTAGTTATCTAACGCCTGCTCTCTGCGCCCCTCGCCAAGATGGTGGCACTGTAAGGGTGGTGGTCCACCCTTTTATCAAGGAGTGAACTGCATGACCTATTCCGCCCAGACCCTGTTGCACCGCCTGAGCCCACCTTTTGGCGCGTTGAATGATGCCGCACGTTACGCGGCGGCGCAGATCGACAGGACCAAGGGCCGATCCTGCGGCGGGTATATCTTTACCGACGCGCAGGGCTACTGTCGCGCTTCGTACCCTCAAGAAGGGCGGTTGGAGGATTTTCTGTTCAGCGATGTCGAGACCATGGTCCCGGCCTTCGTTCAGATGCGAAACCATGGCTATCAATACGAGGCGTACTACTTCTGTGATATCGACCGTCATGCCCAGATCAGCCGCCTGCGCCCGGGCTGGTCGGCCTCCCGCATTACCCTCACGCAAAGTGTCCCCTGCTTCGAGGCCGTATTGGCGACCAGCTTTTTAAGGGTGTTCTACACCGTTGGGCCGCAAGGCTCCCTGGTCAGGTTCGTGCTCAATGAGGGGCCGATGCCACAGGACTTTGTCCTGCGCATGCGGGCTCGGCTGAAGGGGCAGGCGACACCGGCGCTACCCTTGGACAGCGAGCCGGTCGAAGCCTACATCCAGGAATTGCTGGCGGTCGGCCAAGTATCGGTGGTCGTCAGCTCGCCGGTCTGGGCGGGGTGGCGTGCAGACCTGTCCAGCCAGTGGCGTGCCTACTTGCCCAATCCGAACCCCATTGTCCAAGAGCCTTACCTGGGGCCGATCCTGGACGACCCCGAAAAGGTCATGGCGCTGGTCCATGAGCAACTGCTGCGTAATCCCGACGCGCAGCAAGTCGGATTCATCCTCAAGCACCGCAGCCGCCAGGCATTCATGGCGACCGAGCCGGTAGTGGTGGCTCAGGTGCAGTTCGATCCAGCGGTTGTGTTTCGGTCGGACAACGACGGCAATTTCTTTATCCCGCATATCTGGACACTTGTGGGGGCCTATACATTGTGTGCCGATGTGCCCGCGCCGCCGAAGGTCAGGCAACCGTGGTTGTATGAGCGCTTTATCCAACCGCTGCCGTTGGCCCATGCTATCAATTTGTCCAGGGTGGTCACCGGCGGGCCCGGGTTCGGGTTTTATCTGAGCACTTATGACGGTGCGCAACTCAAGTTGCTGTTCGCCAATGCCCAGGCGCAGTCGCCATTTTTCAATCCAACACCGACGTCGCAGCGCGGCATCGACAACAACCTGAATGCGGGGTTGGTGGCGGGCGTTATGACGCCCCTGGAGTTTGTACGGAAAGTGGCTGCAGCCAGCGAGCTGACGGTGCTGCGCACCAGCCTGTTGTGGGACGTTCCCGGACGCGTCGGTGCGCAGTGGAAACCCTATGCCCGTCATGCCCTGACCTTTGGTCCGGCGTTCGTGATGGCTGATGATGCCGCGCGCTACGCCCACGAGCAAATCGGCAGCCGGCGCGATCACAGCTACATCGGCCTGATTCTGCAGCGTGATGATCACCGCTTCGTCGCGACCGAGCCGTTGGCAAACCCAGGCGGGCGTTTCGACTTGAGCCAGGTCTACCCGCTGGACCGCCATGGCCAGCTCATCTTGCTGCCGAAGGGGCATCGTGTACGGGGTATCTATAGCTCGCGCAGACGCGCCGAGAACGGCGCTTTCAAGTGGTCTGAAGAGGAAGCGGCAATCGCGGGCCAGATGTTTACGGACACGGATTTGCATGCTGTGTTCGGCCTGCAACAGGACGTCCCGCTGGCCTACCTGTCGGGCTCGGCGGACAGCCTGCTGTGCTATGAGCCGTTTGCGCCGGGCATGGCCCATGACCTGCGTGCCCGCGTCGCCCCTGGCCCCGGTGGCAGTGAAGTGCAGCACCAATTGCAGGACGGCACGTTGCAGCCTGGCGACCTGGTGCGCGAAACGGTCTTGGGCGGGTTGCTGCGGGTGGTGGTGGGCAGCCGGGTCTGGGGGCCTGCGGGCAAGGTGGAGAGCGACTGGTCCGGGCCGTTCGAACCCGATGAGTACCGGGTTGCCTCACCACCGGAACTGGGCCCCGTGTTTGCCACTGCCGCCCAGGCCGTGGAGCACGCCTGTGCCCGTGGGCGCACGCGCTACGCCATCGGCGCGAGTGGCCTGGGGTTGGTGATCAAGCATGTGACGCTGGATGAGTTCGCTGCCACTCCCGTCCTGCCGGGGCACTTGCTGGATCGCCTCTATCACGCTGCAGAGTTCGGCGCCCCGGTCCTGATCGATGAGTTTCGAGTGTATGCCGTGTACTACGCCTGCCAGCGCATGGCCCGCGCACTGGTGGGGCAGGAGGCCTGGCTGGCCCGCCATTTCATCGATGCGCAGGCGCTGTATCAGGCCCTCTACGATGAGCGTGGCGTGAGGCGTGGAGGGCTGATGTCACCGTTGCCGCTGTACTGTTCGCCACTCGATGGCGCACTGCTGGAGTTCCACACCCGGCAAGATCCGTTTCCCCTGTTTGTCGACGACTCCGGCCAGGTCGATCCGCAGGTGCTGCCGGCCAAGCTGGCGCTGACATTGACGCCACGCAGCTATGTCCGCCAAATGGCGGCAAGTGGTCAATTGTCTGTGCGGGTGCCCAGTGAATGCTGGGACGTGCCAGGGCGGGTCGGAGCCGACTGGCTGGCGTTCGCGCACATCAGCCGTCGCCTGTTGGGCCCGGTATTCAGTAACGCGGATGACGCCGCGCGTTATGCCCTGGAGCGCCTGGGCGCGCGGCGCGACCAAGTGTACGGCGGGCTGATCCTGCGGCGTACCGACGGCTTGTTCACTGCCACCGAGCCGTTGCCGGTGCAGGTCGAAGACTTCGCGCCGGGTTGGATTCGCCTTGATGAACTGGTGACGCAGGCTATGTTTCTGCACGCCAGTACCTGTGTGGCGCGTTACCACTCGCGGGTGGCGGGTGAGGTGCCCTTTGCGCTTCCCGAGCAGGAGCGCGCGGTGTACTGGAACATGTTTTCCACGGCGTTCCTGGCGGCGATACTCAGCCCTTCGACGGTGCCGTCCAGGCATTCGGTCGGGCCTGAATACCTGTTGTGCGACGACGATGCGCTGTTGTGCTACACGCCCAGCCACAACGCGCTTGAACAGAGCCTGGAGCATAAAGTGTCGGTGCGCGGCCGCGACAAGGATCACCCCGAACGCAACGACATCGAACGCAGCTTTCGCGACGGCACCCTGACCCCCAGCGAGTTCGTCAATCGCGTTGCCCGTGCGGGTGAGCTGCGGGTTGTCCAGGGCAGTGCACTGTGGGGGGCCGCGCGCACGCTCACGCACTGGGTACCCGGTGCTGTCTCGGCCATGACGGGGCCTGTCACGGCGGATACGGAACTGACGCCGGTGTTCGCGCAACGCATTGACCTGCAGGCTTATCTGCACCGCCTGGCTGGCCCGCGTGAGCGTCTGCAGTTCGGCCTGCTGTTGAAGGCCAGGCATGTCGAGCGGTATGTGGCCAGTGTCCCGCTGCCCGGTGACAGTGGGGCATTGAGCCTGGACCGAGTGATGCTCGACGGCCTTGCGCCCCAGGGCTTCGAGCTGCTGGGGCTCTACCTGTGCCCGCCGGCAAGGGCGGACATTCTGGAGCACGACCCGTTGTACAGCCGTTTCGTGTCGCCCCAGGACCTGGCGCGCGCCTGGGGCGTGCGAACGCCGACCCATCATGCCTATTTGCCGATCTATGTGGGGTGTGTGGACGGCGCCTGGCTCAAACTGAACCCCACCAGCGCCACGCCGTTCGCCGCGGGCATGCCTTCGACCGAGATCTGGCGGCAGCTTAAGGCCGGACGCTTGCAGGCCTTGGCGTATGTGCGTCAGTTAGCCGGTGCCCTGGAGATTCAGGTGGAGCAGGTCAGCACCACGTGGAGCGTGCGCGGCAAGGTCGACGCCGACTGGGTTGCCGGCCCCAAGGCCGCAGACTCGCGGCAAAACCGTCCATTACTGTTCGGCCCGCTGTTTTCACACCCGGACGACGCTGCCCGCGCGACCGCCCACCGCATGGGGACATTCCAAAAGGAGCAAGGGCTGGGGGCGATTCTGGTGGATGCTGCGCGGGCTTCGTTCATTGCGGCCGAACCCCTTGAGGACCACGGTATCGAGTCATCGGTGCCGCAACGCCTGTTTCTGTATGAAAGCACGTTGCTGTTTCCCGACCCGCCGACACCGGACTATCCCAAGGGGTACCAACTGCAGGCTTGCCATCTTTTCTACAAGACAATGGGCGAGGGCTCCGGCAATGAAGACCTCGCGGCTCATTTCGTCAGTCGGGACGAGTTGGGGTTTTATCGCAACCTGTTGAAAGTGGGCGGCGTCCAGGGCGCCTTCTGCTACCTGACCACGCGTCAAGGTGCTTTGCTCAAGTACCAACCCAGGTTTACCCCGCGGGAGGAGGAGCTGTTCACTGGCCAGTTGTTTTTCGGCCCTGTCGATTACCAGCCGACTGAATGGCTGTCGCGCCTTGCCACCGATGGGCACCTGTACGTGCTGGAGCCGGATGACTACTGGACACTCAGCGGCTTGTTGCATGTGGATTGGTCGGTGCGCGACGGCCAGCAGCAACCGCACATGGAGGTGCAGCCCCAGCGCCCGGCCAAGGACGAATTCTGACGCCTTGGCGCACCACACATAGTTAAGACCCTGCGGGAAGGACGGGCGCTTTAAATGTCCGTTTCCCAGATCACGCCCGAGGGGGCTTCACGATGGATACCCATGCTTCGCCGCACGCCGATGACAGTCGGCAAACACCTGCCTCAGGCGCTGGCCTGCCGGCACTCAGCCCGCCGTTCATCACCGCGGATGACGCCGCTTATTGGGCCCACCGGCACATCGGCAAGAAACGCGAGGGGGAGTACGGCGGTGCGATTCTCAAGTACACAGAGCGTTACTTCGCGACGGTGCCAAAAAGGGGCGCCGCCAAACAGATTGCCCTCGACAGTGTGATCCCGATCGTGGACGGCAAGCCGATCCTGCCGGCGGGCTATACCTGCTACGGGTTCTACCACTCCCATCCCGATACCGATGACGACTTTCCCGCCAGGCTGTTCCCGCCCCGGGAGCGCACGCTCCTGCGGGGTCTGTATTCGTATCCGGACATGCAGGTCATCGAGCGGTTGAGCGGCCACGTGGCTGCGAGCTACCTGTCCGGGCCGGATGGCACCTTGTTGAAATTTGTAGTGCGCACCCGGGGGAAGCTGCAGGCGTTCCTCTCCCAGCTTGACCCGGTCAACCACCCGAACATCGATTTTTTCAAGGACTACGTGCCGGCGCTGGCCGAGGCGGGTGCACTGTCGGTGCTGGTGGCCAACAGTGCCTGGGGCGGCGTGCGGGGGCGGGTGAGCAAGGCATGGGTACTCAACGACTGGGCCCTGAGTCGGCCCTTGACGGGCGGTGACCGGATGCAGCCGTTCTTCTCTCCGGTCATGCCCAAGCCGCTCGTGTCCGAGTTGATTCCCGCCACCGACAAGGCACTCGACCAGCCCTTTTTCGGGTATCTGCTCAAGGCCACGGGAGAGGACGCCTATGTCTGTACCCTTGGCGAACGGTTGACCCCGGAAGGCGCGCTGCCCCCGCAGGTATTTCCACGGGGCAACGATGGCCAGGCGCAGTTGCCGCCAGGCTTTTTGATCGAGGGTGCCCTGCTGGGCCGGACCTCGGCGAGCCTGCCGGCGATTTCACCGGTGTTCCTGGCGAGCCTGGCCGAGATGCTGGCATCGGCGCCGGCGCTGTTCGACCCACAGAGGTCGCCGACCCTGTATCAGCGGCTCATTGATAAAAGCCTGATGAGCTATACCCTCTCGGGGACGCATGCCGAGCGTTCGTTTCTGGGGGCGGATGGGGCGGCGGCACAACCGCAACTCGAGGACGGTACGCTGACCGAATACCGTTATGTCGACCGCTTGGCGAGCATGGGCGAGTTGAACGTCCGCGAGGGCGGAACGATCTGGCGCAGCCTCGGGAAAGTCCAGCCCTGGTTTGAACGGCAGCAGGCTGACCTGAGCCCGGCCTTCTTCAGGGCCGATGACGCGGCCCGTTATCTCTATGAGCGCGTGCGTCAGCGCGACATCCTGCAACTGGGGTTTATCCTGCAGCGCAGCGACGGCAGGTTCGTGTCGACGGCGCCTATTGGCGACACCGAGCTGCTCGCGCAAATGGGCCTGTCATTCGGTACCGTGCTCGATGCCATGGCCTTGCCACCGGATTACCGCTACCACGGCTTTTTCATCGCCGTGGACACCGACGCGGAAAAAATACGCAAGATATTGGCCGCTGGCTCGGATTATGACGATGAATGGACGCTGGACGAACGACTGCTGTTGACCCTCAATGTCCCTTTGCGGACGTATGTCGCCAGTTTCACCAGGCGTGGGCAACCCATTCCCAGCCTCTACTATTCGGGCACGGCGGGTTCGCTGATCAAATATGTACGCAGTGGCAGTGCGCTGGAACTTGATCTTCATGACGCGCTGCAGGAAATCCAGCGCACCGGTACCATCAAGCCGCGGCTTGACCGGTTCCGCGGCGCGCCCCCGCATGTCCTCGATAAGATGGTGCGCGCGGGCGAGTTTCATGTCATCGAGACAAACCCGGTGTTCGGCAATTCCCGGGGCCGGGTGCCTGTCACATGGCAACCCTTTGAGCCGTTTGTAGCGGTGACTCCGGTGGAGCCGGCGTATACCTGGGTCGTGTCTCACCCGGAACTGGCGGCTGAAGTGGTGCACGCCCGGTTCAACCTCAAGCCGGGAGTGAGGCAGGTCGCGTTCATTCTCAAAGACACCCAGGCCCCAGCGTATTTCGCCACGTTGCCCCTACCCTTGACCGAGGCGGTCGGCAGGTCGTTGTTTTCGCCTGCATCGGTGTTCGCACGCGATGCCAAGGGCGAGCCAGTGATACCCGAGGGGCATGAACTGCACGGCATTTGCTATCAGTCGCTCCCAGCCCTTGGGATGAATACTCGAGAGCATTGGCTGTACGAGAGCTTTGTGGCGCCCGAGGACCTCGGCGCGGCGATCGCCCAGGCACGGGCAGCGGACCGGACGCTGCGTTCGTTTTACCTGAGCACCCGAGATGGCGCGCAACTGCAATACCGGTTCAGCGGGACCGGCCTCGAGAGCCAGTTGTATGGGGTCACGCCTACCGGTCGCGTCACCGATAACGGTCACCAGGCCAGCCTGCTCTCCGGTGCGGTAACGCCCACTGAGTACGTGCTGCGGGTTGCGGCGGCAGGGGCGCTGTCGGTGCAGGTGGCCGGCCGGCTCTGGGACGTGACCGGGCGCGTGGAGCAAACCTGGAAACCCTTCGCCCGGTATCGGACGCCGGTGTTCAGCGCACCGTTCCTGCATGCCGATGATGCGGCGCGGTTTGCCCATGAACAGGTGAATGCCGCTCGGTACGCGCAGTACTGCGGCTGCATCCTCAGGACGCCGGACCAGCGGTTTATCGCCACCTTGCCGATTGCTTGCACCGACGCCGGGCGCTTTGCCCTCGAGACAGTATTCCCCGTGGATCATGCCGGCGTGCTGTTGGTCCCCGAACCCTACACGCTGCATGGACAGTACGCCTCATGCCGTTCGCTGGCGCGCCTGGATCGGGGGCATATGCAGCGCCAGGGCTGGACGCGGGAAGAGGCCAGCGTGGATTGGCAACGGTTCAGCGATGCCGACCTGCACAGCCTGATCGGCAATCGACACTGGGTCTCCACCGGGTATCTCTCCTGTGATGAAGATGGCCTGATCGCCTTTGATCTCACGGGGGCCAAGGAACAATTAGCGCTGATGGCCGAGGTGGCGCCCGGTAGTGGGTTTGAGGCACGCGAGCCGCTGGCCATGGTGCGACACGTATCCGCCCTGGGCCTGCGCATTGTGCTCGGCAGCCCATTGTGGGGACCGCCGGGCAATGTCTTGGCAACCTGGCGCCCGTACCCGGCCTCGGCACCTTTTGCAAGACCGCAACAGGTGGCTTTCGGCGCGATATTTTCCACTGCCCGGGATGCCGTCACGGACGCCCACCGACGCCTGCGACGGGGCTATCACCCGGCCCAGACGGCGTTTGCGTTTTTGCTCAAGCACGCCGACAAGGATGAGTACGTGGTGAGCGAATTTGTCCCCGCAGACGCGGCCAACCCGTTGTTCACCCAGGCAAGTCTGTTTGCCGCCCAGGAGGACGGGGCGTTCATCTACCCCGCGCCGTTCGAGTTGCACGGTTTGGTGTACGCGCGCCGGTGGATGCCCGAGGCACTGCAGAATCCACAGCGCTGGCTGGCCAGGCACTTCCTGTCCTCGGCTGACTTGTACAGCGCCTTCCTGGCCGCCAGGCGTTGGCGGGATACCGGCAGCGAGGTGACCCTGCCTGTGTTCATTTCCACTCTGGATAATGCCTTGCTCGAGTACCAGGCAGACATTTCGACGCGGCTCTTCGACCCGGTCAAACAATCGTCCGGTATTTTTGAGGACGTACACACCCGACTGAGTTCGGGTCAGTTGTCAGCCCAGGCCTTTATCAGGAATGTCATCGCCACCAGCTGGCTTGGCGTGTTGGTGACCAGCGAATGCTGGGACGAGGAAAGCAACAGGCTGGGAGCGGACTGGCTGCCCTATGCGGACTTCAGTCGCAGAGCGTTGAGCCCGGCGTTCTTTGATCAGAACGACGCCGTGCGCTATGCACACGAACGAGTGGGTGAACGTCGTGACAAGATCTACGCAGGCTTGCTGCTCAAGCGTGTCGATGGCCTGTTTGTCGCCACCGAGCCGTTGCCCGTGGCGACGGAGAATTTCGATCCCAAGTGGATCCTGCCGGATGAGGATGTGCGTGCCGACTGGCTGGCTCCTGGCCTGACGCTGGTGGGGCGCTACCGTTCGCGCCGCGATGTATTGCCCGGCTTCATCCTGGATGAGGACGGCGAGGCGGTTTACCGGGCGATGTTTTCCACCGAGGTGCTGGCCACGGCACTCACCTGCCAGCACCTGTGGAGCCATGAGTATCTGTTCGGGCTCGACGGTTCGGTAGTCGGGTTCAGTTGCAAAAACGCATTGGGCACGACGCAGCAAGGCCGGCTGGCAGACGACCTTGAGGCACTCAGGCAAGCCGTGGCACCGGCCGGGCGGACACCCCACGACCCACTGAGCAATCAGCTGGAGCAACAGATGCGCGATGGCCGCCTGACGCCTGTCGAATACGTCAACCGGGTACTTAACGTCGCGTCCCTGTCGGTGGTGCAGGGCAGTGCGTTGTGGGGCAATGCACAGGCCCTGGGCAGCGCCTGGCTGCCTGCCCGTGGGTTCCTGAGCCCGGATCGGTTCATCCACGCCACGGCGGACCGTGCCATGGGGCCGGTGTTCAGCCATATCGACGACGCCGCACGCGATGCCCATGAGCGGGCGGGCGGGCACGAGCGCCTGACCTACGGATTTATCTTCAAACTGGCCAACGGGCATTGGATGGCCAGCCTGCCGGTGGAGGGTGAAGACAAGAGGTTCCCCTATGATCGGGTGCTGCTGGGCGGGCGCTTGCCGGTGGGCTGTACGGTGGCGGCACTGTACCTGTACGCCCCGGCCCGGCAGCCGCAAGAATTGCGAGCGTCCCCGGTGTATCACGCGTTCATCCCGCCGAGTGTGCTGCGCGCCGCGTTGGGGGTGGTGCGTACGAGAAAAAATGCCGGCGCAGCGGCCTTTCTGCCGCTGTACCTGTCCTGCGCCGACAGCGCCTTGCTCAAATACCAGGCCACGCGGCTGGACGATGATTGGGATGCCGAGCCGCAGTTGCAGGCATACATCAAGCGGTTGAATGGGGACTTCAACCCCCGTGAATACATCCTCCAGGTCGCCCGTGCGGGGCAGCTCGATGTGCTGGTGACGGGTGATATCTGGGCCGGCAAGGGCCCCGTCCTGCAAACCTGGAGCGAGCGTTCCGGCTCTACGGCCGCTGAGGCGCTGGATGCCAGGGTTGCCCTCGGGCCGTTGTTCTCCCATCCGGACGACGCCGCGCGCGATCTGTGGCGCCGCTACCCGGCCGCTCCAGGCAAGGCGTGGATGGCCGCCATCCTGCAAAACCCGGCAGGCAACAGTTACCTGGCCAGTGAACCGGTGGACGACAGCGGGCCCAGTGTCTATGTGGGACTGCGCAGCGGCACGCGTGCCTACCAGCGCCTGTTTGGCGGGGTGATGAACCTGGACCCACGCACCACGCCGCGCCCCAAGTACCCGGCGGGTTATCGCGTGATGGGCGTGCAGCAACTGCACAAGTGGGAGGTCGGTCTGGAGCAATCGGCGGATCGGTATGAACAGGCCATCGCCGACAACTTCATCTCACAAAAAGAGTGTCGGTTCGTGGTCGATATGCTGAGGCAGGATAACGTGGTGGGTGCCCGTTACTACTTCACCCCCAGGGCGGGCGCGCTGTTGGTCTATGCGCCCAGCTTCGAGCGTGCCGAGCACGACTTGTTGCTGTTCGGCTGGGTCGATCCCGAATCGGACAAACCCAGGGTCAGCACCCGCGAGGCCCTCACGACGCTGTTCAATTCCGGCAGGTTGTATGTGCTGGAGCCCGATTCATTCTGGCAGCCGAGGGGGCATGTCGCGTCGCGGTTCTTGATGGAGCTGCGCAAAGTGCCGCACGGTTGAGCGTTGAAGGGGGGCGGCTCAGATCGTCACCAGGCCGCGCACGCCCTCGCTTTCCATCTGGTCTCCGCGCCCCTGCTGCACGATCTCGCCCCGGGACATCACCAGGTACTGGTCGGCCAGCTCGGCGGCGAAATCGTAGAACTGCTCCACCAGCAGGATCGCCATGTCACCGCGTGCGGCGAGCTTCTGGATCACCGCGCCGATTTCCTTGATCACCGAAGGCTGGATGCCTTCGGTGGGCTCATCGAGGATCAACAGGCGCGGCCGGCTGGCCAGGGCCCGGCCGATGGCCAATTGTTGTTGCTGGCCACCGGACAAGTCGCCGCCGCGCCGGTGTTTCATTTGCAGCAACACCGGGAACAATTCGTAGATAAAGGCCGGCACCTCCCTGGCCTCCTTCGCGCCAAAACGCGACAGCCCCATCAGCAGGTTTTCTTCCACCGTCAGCCGGCCAAAGATTTCCCGGCCCTGGGGTACGTAGGCGATACCGGCGTGCACCCGCTGGTGCGGCTTGAACGCCGTGATGGCCCGGCCTTCCCAGGTCACCGCGCCTTCCTTGGCCGGCAACAGGCCCATCAGGCACTTGAGCAAGGTGGTCTTGCCCACGCCGTTGCGCCCGAGCAGGCAGGTGACTTCGCCGACCTTCACATCAAAGGACAGCCCGCGCAGGATGTGGCTACCGCCGTAGTATTGGTGCAGCTTGTCGACTTGCAGCATTCTCAAACCTCCTTAGATCCCACATAAAGCAAGCCAGTGTCCTGGTCAGCGACCGAGGTAAACCTCGATCACCCGCTCGTTTTCCTGCACCTGCTCCAGCGACCCTTCGGCCAGCACGCTGCCCTGGTGCAACACCGTCACGTGGTCGGCAATCGAGCCGACAAAACCCATGTCGTGCTCCACCACCATCAGCGAATGCTTGCCCGCCAGGCGCTTGAACAGTTCGGCGGTGAACTCGGTCTCGGCGTCGGTCATCCCCGCCACCGGTTCGTCCAGCAGCAACAGTTGCGGGTCCTGCATCAGCAGCATGCCGATTTCCAGGAACTGCTTCTGGCCGTGAGACAGCAACCCGGCCTGGCGCGGTGCGCAGGCGGTCAGGCGGATGGTGTCGAGCACTTCATCGATGCGGTCTTTCTGTTCGCCGCTCAGGCGTGCGCGCAGGCTGGCCCACACCGATTTGTCGGTCTTCTGCGCCAGCTCCAGGTTTTCGAACACGCTCAAGGCCTCGAACACCGTGGGTTTCTGGAACTTGCGACCGATGCCTGCCTGGGCGATCTGCACTTCGCTCATGCCGGTCAGGTCGAGGTTTTCGCCAAACCAGGCGGTGCCGTGGCTGGGGCGGGTCTTGCCGGTGATCACGTCCATCAGCGTGGTCTTGCCCGCACCGTTGGGGCCGATGATGCAGCGCAGTTCGCCGACGCCGATGTACAGGTTCAGGTCGTTGAGGGCCTTGAAGCCATCAAAGCTCACGCTGATGTCTTCCAGGGTCAGGATGGTGCCGTGGCGGGTGTTCAGGCCCTTGCCGGCTGCCTGGCCAAGGCCGATGGCATCGCGGCCGCTGCCCGCATCGAAAATGGGTTCCAGCATGACGTTCCTCATTTCTTCAACAGGCCGATAACGCCCTTGGGCAGGTACAGGGTGACGAGGATGAACAGCGCCCCGAGGAAGAACAGCCAGTACTCCGGGAAGGCCACGGTGAACCAGCTCTTCATGCCATTGACCACGCCAGCGCCGAGCAATGGGCCGATCAGCGTGCCGCGCCCGCCCAGGGCCACCCACACGGCGGCTTCGATGGAGTTGGTCGGCGACATTTCGCTGGGGTTGATAATGCCCACCTGCGGCACATACAGCGCCCCGGCCAAACCACACAACACCGCGCTCAACACCCACACGAACAGCTTGAAACCACGCGGGTCGTAGCCGCAGAACATCAGGCGGTTCTCGGCATCGCGCAGCGCGGTCAGCACCCGGCCGAACTTGCTCTGCGCCAGGCGCCAGCCGATGTACAGGCTGGCCACCAGCAAGGCGACGGTGGCGACAAACAGCACCGCCCGCGTGCCCGGCTCGGTAATGCCAAACCCGAGGATGCTGCGGAAATTGGTGAAGCCGTTGTTGCCGCCAAAGCCGGTCTCGTTGCGGAAAAACAGCAGCATGCCGGCGAAGGTCAGGGCCTGGGTCATGATCGAGAAGTACACGCCCTTGATCCGCGAACGGAAGGCGAAGAAGCCGAACACCAGCGCCAGCAACCCCGGCGCGAGCACCACCAGGCACAAGGCCCAGAGGAAGTGTTCGGTGCCCACCCAGTACCACGGCAGTTCGGTCCACGACAGGAAGGTCATGAACGCCGGTAGCTCATCGCCGGCGGCCTGGCGCATCAGGTACATGCCCATGGCATAACCGCCCAGCGCAAAGAACAGGCCGTGGCCGAGGGACAGCATGCCCGCGTAGCCCCACACCAGGTCGAGGGCGAGGGCGACGATGGCGTAGCAGAGGATCTTGCCCACCAGGGTCAAGGTATAGGCCGAGACATGAAAGAGATTGTCCGGCGGCAACAGCGACAGCAGCGGCAGCGCGAGCAGCACCGCGAGGATCATCGCGCCGAGGGCAATCGTCAGCTTGGGGCCGGCCTTTTGCGTGGCCGTGAGCATCAATGGCTGGTTCATCAGTCGATCACCCGTCCTTTCAGTGCGAAGAGTCCCTGCGGGCGTTTCTGGATAAACAGAATGATCAGCGCGAGGATCAGGATCTTGCCGAGCACGGCACCGATCTGCGGTTCCAGGATTTTGTTGGCGATGCCCAGGCCGAACGCCGCCGTGACGCTGCCGGCCAACTGACCGACGCCGCCAAGCACCACCACCAGGAACGAGTCGATGATGTAGCTCTGGCCCAGGTCCGGGCCGACGTTGCCGATCTGGCTCAGAGCGACCCCGCCCAGACCTGCAATACCCGAACCCAGGCCAAACGCGAGCATGTCCACGCGCCCGGTGGGCACGCCGCAGCAGGCGGCCATGTTGCGGTTCTGGGTGACCGCCCGCACGTTGAGGCCCAGGCGGGTCTTGTTCAGCAGCAACCAGGTCAGCAGTACCACGCATAGCGCAAAGGCGATGATCACGATGCGGTTGTACGGCAGCACCAGGTTGGGCAGCACCTGGATACCACCGGACAACCACGCCGGGTTGGACACCTCGACGTTCTGCGCGCCGAACACCAGGCGCACCAGTTGGATCAGCATCAGGCTGATGCCCCAGGTCGCCAGCAGGGTTTCCAGGGGCCGCCCGTAGAGGTGACGGATCACCGTGCGCTCCAGGGCCATGCCGATGGCGGCGGTGACGAAGAACGCCACCGGCAGCGCGACCAATGGGTAGAACTCGATGGCCGCCGGTACGTAGCGTTGCATCAGCAGTTGCACCACGTAGGTGGAGTAGGCACCCAGCATCAGCATCTCGCCGTGGGCCATATTGATCACGCCCAGCAGGCCGAAGGTGATCGCCAGGCCCAGGGCCGCGAGCAGCAGGATCGAACCCAGGGACATGCCGCTGAAGGCTTGCCCGAGCAGTTCGCCGATCATCAATTTGCGCTTGACCTGGGCCAGGCTGGTTTCGGCGGCGGTATGCACGGCGGCATCGCTTTCAACGCCCGGCGCAAGCAGGGCTTCCAGGCGCGTGCGGGCCAGCGGGTCGCCGGTACTGCCGAGCAAACGCACGGCATTCAGGCGAATGGCCGGGTCGGTGTCGACCAGTTGCAGGTTGGCCAGTGCCAGGCTGAGGGCGCTGTGCACCTGCTCATCGGTTTCCGTGGCGACTTGCTGGTCGAGGAATTTCAACTGCGCGGGTTGCGCGCTTTTCTGCAAGGTCTTCGCGGCGGCCAGACGCACCTTGGGGTCGGCGGCGAGCAGTTGCTGGCTGGCCTGCACGTTATCGATCAGGCCGCGCAGGCGGTTGTTCAGGCGTACGGTCCTGGTCTCACCGTTGACGGTGAGCTGACCTTGTTGCAGGGCGTCCACCAGCTCGATGCGCGCCGGGTCAGGCTGGGCGGCCCAGTCCTGGAGCAGTTTGGCTTGTTGGGTGGGGTTGGCGGACAGGAAGTCTTCGGCGTCGCTGGCGTGTGCGGCCAAAGGCAGCAACAGCAGCAAAGCCAGTAAACAGCGGTAGAGGGCAGTGGGCATAAACAAATGTCCTGATCACGCGCGGACAAGCTTGATGTGGGAGGGGGCTTGCCCCCGATGGCGGTGGGTCAGTCAGCACATGCAGAGCCTGACACTCAGCTATCGGGGGCAAGCCCCCTCCCACATTGTTATCTGCGCTTGGGGCTTAGTTACTTTTCACCGCATAGTCCGGCTTCTTGTCATTGCCGGGGATGTACGGGCTCCACGGTTGTGCGCGGATCGGCTCCTGGGTCTGCCACACCACCGAGAACTGCCCATCGGCCTGGATCTCGCCGATCATCACCGGCTTGTGCAGGTGGTGGTTGGTCTTGTCCATGGTCAGGGTAAAGCCCGATGGCGCGGCAAAGGTCTGGCCGGCCAGGGCTTCGCGCACTTTGTCGACATCGGTGGACTTGGCTTTCTCGGCAGCCTGCGCCCACATGTGGATGCCCACGTAGGTGGCTTCCATCGGGTCGTTGGTCACGGCTTTATCCGCGCCCGGCAGGTTGTGTTTCTTGGCGTAGGCTTTCCAGTCGGCCACGAACTTCTTGTTCACCGGGTTCTCCACTGACTGGAAGTAGTTCCAGGCCGCCAGGTTGCCCACCAGGGGCTTGGTGTCGATACCACGCAATTCTTCTTCGCCCACCGAGAACGCCACCACCGGTACATCGGTGGCTTTCAGCCCCTGGTTGGCCAGCTCTTTGTAGAACGGCACGTTGGAGTCGCCGTTCACGGTGGAGATCACCGCGGTCTTGCCGCCGGCGGAGAACTTCTTGATGTTGGCGACGATGGTCTGGTAGTCGCTGTGCCCGAACGGGGTGTAGACCTCTTCGATGTCCTTATCCGCGACGCCCTTGGAGTGCAGGAACGAGCGCAGGATCTTGTTGGTGGTGCGCGGGTACACGTAGTCGGTGCCCAGCAGGAAGAAGCGCTTGGCCGCACCGCCTTCTTCGCTCATCAGGTACTCCACCGCCGGGATCGCCTGCTGGTTGGGCGCCGCGCCGGTATAGAACACGTTCGGCGACATCTCTTCGCCTTCGTATTGCACCGGGTAGAACAGCAGGCCGTTGAGTTCTTCGAACACCGGCAACACCGATTTGCGCGACACCGAAGTCCAGCAGCCGAACACCACGGCGACCTTGTCCTGGGTCAGCAACTGGCGGCCCTTCTCGGCGAACAGCGGCCAGTTGGACGCCGGGTCGACCACCACCGGTTCGAGCATCTTGCCGTTCACGCCGCCCTTGGCGTTGATCTCGTCGATGGTCATCAGCGCCATGTCTTTGAGCGAGGTTTCGGAGATCGCCATGGTGCCGGACAACGAGTGCAGGATGCCGACCTTGATGGTCTCGGCGGCCTGGATCGTCCAGGTCATGCCCATGGCGGCAATGGACGCCGAAAGAGTGAAAGCCTTGATCAAGCTACGACGCTTCATGGTGCGATCTCCGTGAACTCAAGATTGTTATGAGAGGGACAAAGTCGAGGAGGTGATTGCAAGCGCTGTGCCTAGTCGGGAAAAGGCATGAAATAGTCGCCTGGCCGCGTGTTGCGCTCGGGTTGCGCACCATCAAATGGCAGGGCTGCGTGCCAGGTGCATCGCTATGCGCTACAACGGGGCGCGGTCAGCGCTTGCGCATCAGCCCGATGAAAAACACCCCGCCAATCGCCGCCGTGGCCACGCCGATGGGCAGGTCTTCAGGGGCGATCAGCGTGCGGGCGGCCACGTCGACCCAGACCAGGAACAGACTGCCCAGCAGCACGCAGATCGGCAGCAGGCGGCGATGCTCGGCACCGACGAGACGCCGGGCGATGTGCGGCACCATCAGCCCTACAAAACCGATGGAACCGCTGATGGACACCAGCACACCGGTCATCAATGAGGCCACCAGGAACACCTTCAGCCGCACGGTGCGGGCGTTCAGGCCGAGGGTCACGGCGGTCTGTTCGCCGGCCATCAGCGCGTTCAACGGGCGTGCCATGCCCAGCAGCACCAGAAGTCCCAGCAGTACCGTCAGCGCCGGAATCGCCAGCAGCTCCCAGCGCGCCAGGCCGAGGCCGCCGAGCATCCAGAACATCACCGCCGAGGCGGCGCGATGGTCGCCCATGAACAGCAGCAGATTGGCCGCCGCCATCATCACAAAGGACACCGCCACACCGCACAGCAACAGACGATCGCTTTCCAGGCTACCGTTGCGACTGGCCACGGCCAACACCACCAGCATGCTCGCCAAAGCTCCGACAAACGCGGCGATGGGCAAGGTCAGCAGGCCGATGACTTCGCCCACATGCAGCACCACGATCACCGCGCCCAGGGTGGCGCCGGACGTGACACCAAGCAGGTGCGGATCGGCCAGCGGGTTGCGCGTGACTGCCTGCAACACCGCGCCGATCAACGCCAGCCCGGCGCCCACCAGCGCGCCGAGCAGCATGCGCGGCACACGGATCAGCCACACGATATGTTCCTGCCCGGCCGGCCAATTCGCTTGACCGATGCCGAGCGCTTTGTACATCAGGATGCGCCACACGACGTCCACTGGCACCCGTGCCGGGCCGAAGCCCAGCGAGAGCACGCAGGAGACCAGCAGCACCGCGCCAAGCGCGGCGAGCAGCAGCCCATAGCGACGGGTGATCATTCGCCGTGGAACCCCTTGGCCAGGGTTTCCACCGCCAGCACGTTGTCGATACCCGGCGTGGCCTGCACGTAAGGGATCACGATAAAGCGCTGGTTGCGGATCGCATCCACCGCTTGCAGCGCCGGGTTGTTGAGCAGGAATTGCTCCTTCTGCTCCGCAGTGACTTCGCTGTAGTCGACGATCACGATCACCTGCGGGTTGCGCTCCACCACGGTCTCCCAGTTGACGCGGGTCCAACTGGCGTCGATGTCATCGAGAATGTTGCGCCCGCCCGCCGCGTCGATCAGCGCCTGGGGCATGCCCAGGCGGCCGGAGGTCATGGCGCGGTCTTCACCGCTGTCGTATAGGAACACCCGGGGCTTGTCGGCGGGCAGGTCCTGTTGCACCTCGGCGACCTGCGCCTGCATCTGCGCGATCAAGGCATTGGCGCGTTCCTGCACATCGAAAATCCTGCCCAGGTTGCGCAGGTCGTTATAGGTGTCTTCCAGGGTCGCGGCCGGGCGCTTCATCACGAAGGCGCAGGATTCGGTCAGCTCATACACGTTGATGCCCAAGGGTTGCAGCGTGCTTGGCGTGAGGTCGCCGCCCACGCGCATGCCGTAGTCCCAGCCGGCGAAGAAGAAATCCACATTGGCGTTGAGCAGGGTTTCCACCGAGGGATACTTGCTCGCCAGCTCCGGCAGGCCGTCGAGCAGCCCGGCCATTTCCGGCGTGACCGACTTCCAGCCGGTAACGCCGCTGTAACCGGCCATGCTCGGTTTGAGGCCGAGGGCGAGCATCATCTGGGTCATGTTGATGTCGTGGCTGACCGCGTGTTTCGGCGCTTCCTGGAAGGTCACGTCGCGGTTGCAGCTCTTGATGGTCACCGGGTAGTGGGTCGCTTCGGCGAGTGCCCCGGTGGCATTGAACAACAAGGTAGTGGCAAGCAGCGAACGCAGGATCATGGTTGGGTTATCCAGGTGATTCGGGGGTAGCCGGACAGCGGGTGGGGATCGATCAACGCTTCGACGCCAAACACATCGCGCAGCAGTTCGCGGGTCAGCACCTCATGGGGCGTGCCGCTGGCGACGATGCGCCCGTGGTTGATCACATACAGGCGATCGCAGAAGGCGGCGGCCAGGTTGAGGTCGTGAATGCTCGCCAGGGTGCCGATGTGCAGGCGCTTGACCAGCCGCAGCAGCTCCAGTTGGTAGCGCGGGTCGAGGTGGTTGGTCGGCTCGTCGAGGATCAGCAACTGCGGTTGCTGGGCCAGGGCGCGGGCCAGGATCACACGTTGCTTTTCACCCCCTGACAGGGTGGCGAAAGCGTGATCCTCGAAGCCGTGCATGCCGACTGACGCCAGTACCTGGTGGATCAACTGCCGGTCGTGCAGCGTGTCGCCGTCGAACAGGCCCTTGTGCGGCGTACGGCCCATGGCGACCACTTCATCGACGCGCAGGCCGAACGCATCCGGGAACTCCTGCAGCACCACGGCAATGCGTTGCGCGCACCACTTCGAACTCTGTTTCCACACGTTCTGATGGTCGAGCAACACGTCGCCGCACGCTGGTTTGCTGAACCGGTAGGCGCAGCGCAACAGGCTGGTCTTGCCGCTGCCGTTAGGCCCGATCAGGCCGACGAACTCTCCCGCACCGACTTGCAGGCTGGCGTCACGCAGTTGGAACTGGTGATGACAATGGTCATGCCCCGGCGGGGTCCAGGCCAGGTCGCTGAGGGTGAGTGCGGTCATCAGAAGGTGTAGTCCGCCGTGACAAAAAACGAGCGTGGTTCGCCGAGGATCCACTGCTGGCCGTCGTTGTATTGGCTGACGGCGTAGGTGCGGTCGAACAGGTTGTTCAACTGCAGGCCCAGGGTGGTGTTGCGCAGGGCTTTCCACGACACGGTGGCATCGACCACGGTGTAGCTGGGCAACTCATTCTGGTTGGCCATGTCGGCATAACGTGCATCCACATAACGCACACCGGCACCGGCGCGGATATCGTCGGTCACCGCCTTGCTCAGCCACAGGTTGGCGGTGCGACGTGGTACGTCCACCGGGCGGTTGCCGTCGCGGGACACTTGCACGCCGTTGACGTCCTGTTTGAAGTCGTCGTACTGCGCATGCACGATGGCCGCGTTGGCTTGCAGTTGCCAGGCGTGGGGCAGTTGCAGGTCGAGGCTGGCTTCCAGGCCACGGGAGGATTGTTGGCCGACTTGCTGCTGCAGGCTCGGATTGCCCGGCACGTCGGTGAGCAGTTTCTTTTTGACGATGTGATACGCCGCCAATGTCCATTCGCCGCGCTGATCCCAGAAGGCCTGTTTGATGCCGATCTCGGTCTGCCTGGCCGTGGACAGGTCGAACTGCTGCTGGCCCGGGCTCAGGGAAATCAGGCCACCGACGCCGTCGGTGCTGGTGGCGTACTGGCCATAGACCGAGGTGTCGGGCGTGATCGCGTAGACCAGGCCCGCCTTCCAGTTATTGCCGGTAAGGGTCTTGTCGGACTGGCTGCCGGTGCGCAGGTCATCACGGTCGATGTGCGCGTAGTCGCGGCGGATGCCGGTGATCAGCGACAGTTGGTCGGTGAGCTGCAGGCGGTTTTCCGCGAAGCCGGCGACGGTTTTGGTGGTGCTGGCGAACAGCGGCTTGAACGGGTCGTTGCTGGCGAACTGGCCCGGCGCGGGGTGGTTCACGTCGATGGGTTGGCCGCTGGCAAACGTGTCGGTAAACGGCGAGTTACTGGCCAGGCGGAAGCGGATACGGTTGTATTCCACGCCGGTCACGGTCTGGCTGTCGAGGCCGAACAGGCTGTGCTTGAAGGTGAAGGTCTGGCGGTCGCCCAGCTGTTCCTGGTTGTGCTTGATGCCATAGTTGCCGCTGCGGGTCAGTTGGCCGCCGATGAAGTTGTAGTTCTCCGCGTTCTGCCAGCGACGCTGGTTTTTCAGGTAATACAGCTCGTTGGTGGCGCTGACGCTGTCGTTGATCTGCCACTCGCTGGTCAGGCGTGTCCACTGGTCGTTGTAGTGCTGGGTGTCGTTGCTGACGTTGTAGTTCTTGTCGCGCAGGCCCTTGTGCAACTGGCCGTTGATCAGCGGCGTGCCGAAGTAGTTCTGCGGGCGCTGGTCGCCGTAGTCGCTGGCGAAAGTGAAGCTCAGGTTGTCTGCCGCCTGCCAGCGCAGGGCACCGCTGACGAAGTCGCTGCTGGAGTCGCCGCGGTCGATGAATCCGTTGCTGCGCAGGCGATTGAGGTTCAGGCGGTAGCTCAGGGTGTCGGTCAGCGAGCCGCCGCTGTCCAGGGCTTGTTGCTGGCGATCATACGAGCCGTAGCCGAGGCGGATGTGGTTTTCGATCTCGCCCTCGAAAGGCTTTTTCGGCACGGTGTTGATCACCGCACCGGTGGCGCCTTCGCCGTACAGCACCGAGGCCGGGCCGCGCAGTACGTCGACGCGCTCCACCGACCAGGTGTCCACCGGGAAGGTCGAGGTGCCCATGCCCATGTACATGCGGTTGCCGTCATACAACTGCATCACCGAGCCCTGGCCGGTAAAACCCCGGGCCGACAACGAGGTGCCGCCGTCGCCCGGCGTGCCGGTGCGGCTGATGCCGGTGGCGCGGGAAATCGCGTCCTGCACACTGGCGTCGCCGCGTTCGCGGATCTGCACGCCCGTCTGGCTCTCGACGCTGCCGGGGGTTTGCAGGGCGCTGAGGTTCAGGCGCGAACCGGCGGTGGTCGGGGTCTTGAGGTCGACGTGGTCATCGTCCACGGCAGGTGCAGTGACGGGGCTGGCGGGCAGGGTCAGGGCCTGGGCGCTGGTATGCAGGGCGAGCAGGCACAGGCCGGACGCGAGGTACTTGTTCATCGGACGAAAAAGTCTTCTTGAAGGCAGTGCTCGCCGCTGGGCGCGGCGAGCTGGAGTAAGCAGTAAGTGTTATAAGTTAACACTTACTGCGGCGTGGGCGAAAGCCCGCGTAAGACTACATAACGCCTCTATGTAGGGCATCTCGCCGACTTCATGTCGAACCTGAGGCAGATTCACGTTGTGCGAACAGCCGCGCCAACACCAGGCGGTCCAGCACCCACACCACGATCAACGACGCACCCACCAGCGGGAAAATGATCGCCAGCCCGAACATGATCACCATCGCGGTTTTCCACTTCGGCAGGTCGTGGCGCAGCGGCGGCACGCCCAGCCCGCCCACCGGACGACGCTTCCACCAGATCACCACGCCGCTGACCGCGCTCAGCAGGATCATCAGGCAGATCAGCAGCACGATCAGCTGATTGACCCAGCCGAACATCTTGCCTTCGTGCAGCATCACGCCGGTCTCGGTGGCGCGCGCCACCAGGTTGTAATGCTCCCAGCGCACATCGGCGAGGACCTTGCCGGTGTACTGGTCGACGTGCAGGGTAGCGTCGTTGCGTGGGTCGTTGGCGAACACCGCGACGGTGAACACACCTTCGGCGGTGGTGGGGAAGGTGACGCTGTAGCCTGGCTCGACGTGGCGTGCGTTGGCTAGGTCGACCACCTGTTGCAGGTGCACCGTGGGTGCAGCGGGACCGGCGTGCATGGCGCCGTGGTTCATGTGCTCGGCGTGGTCGCCGGACATCGGCATCGGCGTGTTCTCCATGGCCCAGGGCACGGTCTGTTGGCTGGCGGTATTGAGGCTGCGCGCCTGCTGGTCGGACTGCGGCACGTTGTTCCACATCGCCGCTGGAAAGCGATTCCATAGCTCGGCGTACTGCTTGCCCCAGAAGCCGGTCCAGGTCATGCCGCTGAGCAGCATCACCAGCAACAGCGAGGCGCCCCAGAAACCGGTGACCGCATGCAGGTCGCGCCAGAACACCCGGCCACGGGTGGTGAAGCGTGGCCATAGAACACCGGCTGATGATTTGCCGCGCGGCCACCACAGGTACAGGCCCGACACCACCAGCATAACGCCCCAACCGGCGGCGAGTTCTACAAGACGGTCGCCGACCGTGCCGATCATCAGCTCGCCGTGCAGGGCGCGGGCGATGGCTTGCAGGTTGTATTTGGCATCCTGCTCGCCGAGGACCGTGCCGCGATAGGGGTCGACAAAGACCGTCACTTCGCGGCCGTCCTGATGCGTCACGAATTGCGCGCTGCTGGTGGCGTCGGCGGGGGGCAGGTATTTGCTGATCGCGGCCTTGGGGTAGGCCGCCTGGGCGCGTTGCAGTTGCTCGTCGGCGCTCAGGGCGTGCGCGGCGCTCTGCACCTTGAGCAGGTCGCCGTACATCAGCGGGTCGAGCTGGGGTTTGAACAGGTAGATGATGCCGGTCAGGGCCAGCAGCACCATGAAAGGGGCGACGAAGAGGCCGGCGTAGAAGTGCCAGCGCCAGGCCAGGTTGTAGAAGGATATTTTTTGAGTGCTCATCATTGGGCTCCGCAAGGCTTTGAATTTTTTGTGTCTGGTCGGCCGTCATCGGGGGCAAGCCCCCTCCCACATTTGATGGTGTTCACAACATCAAAAGTGTGGGAGGGCGCTTGCCCGCGATGCTCTTAGAAGCTCATGTCGACTTTGGTCCAGAGTGTTCGGCCTGGCTCCTTGATGGCTTGCGGGTCACTCGCCGGGTAGCCGAACCCGGCGTTACCGGCCAGGTTCAGGTGCTCGGCATAGGCCTTGCCGAACAGGTTGTCGACGCCGGTGCTGACCTTGAAATGCTTGTTGATGCGGTACGCCGCATTCAGCGAGAACACGCCAAAGCCGCCGCTCTTGTCGAAGTCCTTGCCGACCACATTGCCTTTGTTCTGGTCGATGCGGTTCTGCGCCGCGACCACGCGCCACAACGCACCGGCGCTCCAGTCGTCTTCGCTGTAGGTCAGGCCCAGTCGTGCATCCAGCGGCGGCATCTGCGGCAGCGCCTTGCCGTCGCTGCTGTTTTTGCCCCAGGCATAGGCGAGGGTGGCGTCGGCTTTCCAGTTGCGGGTGAGCTTGTAGGCCGCGCCCAATTCGCCGCCCACGATGCGCGCGTCGACGTTGCGGGCCTGGGAGGTGGTGCCCATCATGCCGGGCCTGTAGTCGAACAGGATGAAGTCCTGCACCCGGCCGATGTAACCCGAGGCCCAGGCTTCAAGGGCGTCGGCTTTGTATTGCGCGCCGAAGTCGAGCTGGGTGGTTTTCTCCGGCTTCACGCCGTCGAAGGCATTCACCGAACCGACCGCGCCGGTGTTGGGGGAAAACAGCTCCCAGTAATCCGGGAAGCGCTCCGAGTGGCCCAGGCCGGCGTAGAGGGTGGTGGGGCTGTCGGCCAGGTCGTGTTCATACCGCACGAAGCCCGAGGGCAACGTGTCGGCGCGGGTGTCGTCGGCGGTCGGGTTGGGGCGGGTCATCATCCCCGAGCCGCTGGTCTGGCGCAGATCCTTGGCCGAAACGCGGTCCAGCCGCGCACCGGTGATCAGGCGATCGCGGTCGGCGGCGTACCAGGTCAGTTCGCCGAACGCGCCGTAGTTGTGGAAGTTGGCGTCCTTGACCCGGGGCAAGTCCTTGTAGGTGTCGATGCCCATGCTGCTGCGCTGGCGGTGTTCGTTGGTCTGCGCGTCCAGGCCGCCGATCAGTTGCACATCGGCCCAGCGCCAGGTGGCCTTGATACGTGCGCCGAGGGTGCGCCGGTCGACGTTGGACGCCATGGGCCCCGCCATCATGCCGGTGCCGGATGGCGTGCGCAGGCTGTAGTTGTCCATCACGTGGTCGGCGTAGTTGTAATAGACCTGGGCCTCGACCTTATCCAGCACCTCGCCGATGTTGGACTTTTCAAAGCGCAGCCCCAGGCTCTCGCGCAGGAACTGCGAACCGTCCATACCGCGCCCGGCATAACGCGCCTCGCCATCGCCACGGCCGGCGGTGAGTTCCAGCAGGGTGTCGGCGTCGGGGGTGAAGCCGACCGCCACATCGCCATTCCATTTGTCATAGCGCGAGGCGACGGTGTCGTTGTTGCCGTCCTTGTAGTCATCGGCGTGGGCCTGGTTGCCGATCACCCGCACGTAGCCCAGTGGCCCGCCGGCAGCAGCGTCGATGACCTTGTCGAAGCGCCCGTTGGAACCGGCCAGCACACTGGCGTTGAGACGTGTGCCGAGTTCGCCGAACTGCTCCGGCTCGCGCTCGAACAGAATGGTGCCGGCCGATGCGCCCGGGCCCCAGAGCACGGTTTGCGGGCCTTTGATCACGGTGAGCTTGTCGTAGGTCTCGGGCGAGATGTACGAGGTGGGGGCGTCCATGCGGCCGGGGCAGGCGCCGAGCATCATGCTGCCGTTGGTGAGGATGTTCAGGCGTGAGCCGAACATGCCGCGCAGCACCAGGTCGCCATTGGTGCCGCCATTGCGCACCAGGGCGAAGCCGGGGATGGTCTTGAGGTAGTCGCCGCCATCGCTGGCGGGCACCGGTTGGCGTGGGTCTTTCGGGTTGGTGATAACGGTCAGCGGTGAGCTGGGGGCGATCGCCGTGATCACGGTGGGCGTCAGCTCATGTTCGGCGTGGTCATCGGCCTGAGCGTGAGGGGCAAGCAGCGCGCCGCACAGGGCAGCGAGCACAGGGGTATATCCCATACGGGAGTCAGCAGGAAACCTGGACATGACACATTCCATCTAGCAATCGTAAACAACACGGCCAGCAGCCTGCGGCTGTCTGTCTAAAGTCGGCCGGTGTGAAGTAACGGTGTTAAGTGCCTACGAAGCGATGGGCGGCGCGCGGCTGCGGGCGCCGGGGAAGATGCTCTGCCGGGCATGGCCCAGGCGTGTGGCGGGGGTGAGGGCGCTGGCGGGCGGCGGGCTGCTCAGGGTGAAGATTGAAACGCCGCCGGGCAGGGCGGGGCAGCTATAGAGCAGGTCGCAATAGCCGCACTTGGACCAGAGGGCGTGGTGTTCGTCAGGCGCCTTGGGGTGATGGGAGGCGCCGTGGTCCATCGGCATGTCCATCGACATACCGGCGTGATGGTCCATCGGCATCGCTTGGGAAATCAGCGGACCGATAAAGATCATCAGCATGGCGAACAGGCTGATCCAACTGCCGCGCTTCATACGCGAATGTGGAGACAACCTGGCGCGAGGGGCGCCCATCGAGTGTCAGCCTATTGGGCGTGCTTGTGCTCGTGGGTGGCCATCGGCGGCACTTTCTGCACCGACACTTCCACCTCGACCTTGCCGGCTTTTTCGAAGGTGAGGGTCAGCGGGAATTGCTTGCCGTCGGCCAGCAGGCTGCGGTCCTTGAGGCCCAGCAGCATCACGTGATACGCCATGGGCGCGAAGGTCAGCTCGCCCTTGGCCGGTACGGCGACGCTGGGCACCTGCTGCATCTTCATCAGGTCGCCCTGCATTACATGCTCATGCAGCTCGGCCTTGTCCGCCACGGGGGTGTCGACACTGAGCAGGCGGTCCGGGCTTTCTCCGGTGTTGTGAATCACAAAGTACGCCGCGACGGTTGGCGCATTCGGTGGCAATTCCTGGGACCAGGGATCGCTGACCAGCAGGTCGCCGGCCTTGTAGTCATCGGCATTGGCAGCACTGAACACCGGCAGCAACAACGCAGCCAGAAGCAGGGAAGATTTGAGCATGGCAGTTCTCCAGAACGGTTCTAAACGCAGTTCACTTGCGAAGAAGATCAAGCCGTTGGAGAGGCGCGGGGGTTGAGGCTTGGCCATTGCTGACGCGGGGGCGGGCTGTGCAGCCGGGGCGGCGGCAAGCGCTGTGAAGTATTGAATTGGGTGAGATACAACTGCGGCACATGCCCCGGCAACGCCACCAACGGTGCCGAGCCCGAGCAACACCAGCAATGCTGCATGGTGGAATGATCGTCCTGCTGCGGCGCCGGGATCTCCAGCTTGCCTAGGGCGATGGTCTTGAGGCTTGCGCCATTTGAGGAACAGAAACTGCCCCACAGCAATTGCCGGACCGGATCGCTGGACTGCTGCATCGCGCTGGCCATCGGCATGGCAAAGGCATTGAACAGCACTGCAAGGCAGGCGATCCAGGCAATTGCAAAGCGTTGACGGGCCATGGCGGACAATCCGTAGGGTTAAACGATCAGGCGGGTATTTAGCCTGATCGGTGGGGATAAGTAAAAAGGGGCGGTGTGGTTTGGTGTCGCAGTGACTGGTTTGAGGATAGACGGGGAATCGAGTGTATGCCGATCTTCAAAGCTGCACAGTTCAAATGTGGGAGGGCTGGTGCAACGATTCACTTGCCACCGCTAGCGCCAGCCCAGCCAACAAACCAGTGGCTGACACGCCGCCATCGGGGGCAAGCCCCCTCCCACATTTTGCCAGTGTTCGGCTATCGCTTGGTGTTGAGCCTGCGGGTTGCGCGAGCAATGTCGTCTCTCCCTATTTTGATCAAAGAACCATCGCCTGGGTCCTCTTCGATGCAGGCTTCGAGGAAAGCATCCATATCTTCTTGCGTTAGGAGATAGTCAGCGGCGTCGAAACGAGTGAATCCTGTCTTTCTGTCAGGGAGGTATTGGGCCTTTTCCAGCCATTGGTTTAATCGCGCTGCTACTTCAGGTTCATCCGATTTCAGGGCTTCGGCTTCAACGCTGAGTGCGTCCGCAAACTCGGAATTTGCGATCATGTGTTCGATAATCGTCTGTTCGGCAGGTCGAGTTGAGGGTGGCTTACAGATCTTGTCAGTAATGGCGAGCCCTCAGGGATGGACCCGTCCGGCTTTTCACCGTGTCCGATGGAATCAGCAGTGAAGACCTTTTGGTCAACCTCAGCGAAACCCTGGCCTCAGCCAATGCGCTGAGTTGTGACATTGCCTTCAACCTGGAAGGCGCGCCACGCGAAGCATTGCTCGGCGTCGCGCAGTTGATTGAGCTGACGCAGTTGCTTGCGGGGCGTGTACACGATGCTGCCGGGCAAACGAAAAGCGCTGCATGATGATGCCGTTCTAAATGTGGGAGGGGGCTTGCCCCCGATGGCGATGGACCCGTCACAGATGTTTAGACTGATACACCGTAATCGGGGCAAGCCCCCTCCCACACTGAATCGATGGTGTTTAGAGAGTGGCGATTGCCTGTAGTACCGCAGGCACAGTAGTGAATTCTCGATCTACCATCGCCAACACCGGCCGCTTCAACACCAACACCGGCACGCCGCGCTCCCGTGCCACCTCCAACTTCGGCTCCGTTGCCGTGCTCCCGCTGTTCTTGCTGATCAGCACATCAATGCCGCGCCGCTCGAACAACGCACGCTCATCCGCAATCAAAAACGGCCCGCGCGCGCCAATCACTTCACACTGCGCATTCCCCGGATACACATCCAGTGCGCGCAGCGTCCAGAACTGCTCCGGCGGGATTTCATCCAGATGCTGCAACGGCTCGCGGCCCAAGGTGAACAGCGGGCGTTTGAAGGGCTTCAACGCTTCAATCAACGAAGCCCAATCACTCACCTCACGCCAGTCATCCCCCATCTGCGGCTGCCACGCCGGTCGGCGCAATGCCCAGCAAGGCACGCCGCACGCGCGCGCAGCTTCGGCGGCATTGCGGCTGATCTGCGCGGCATATGGATGGGTCGCGTCGACAATCAGCCCAATCCCTTCATCCCGAACAAATCGCGCCAAGCCCTCGGCACCACCATAACCACCGACTCGCACCTGACAGGTCAGGTCGGTGGGCACACGTCCAACCCCGGCCAGGCTGTAGATATGTTCCGGGCCCAGCGTACGAGCAATGGCCAGCGCTTCAGTCACGCCACCCAACAGCAGGATGCGTTTCATAGCGGCTTGACCACTTCCAGCAAGGTAATCGGCAACGCCTGGCGCCACGTATCGAATTCCCCCAACGGCTGCGCCTGCGCCACGTGGATGCGCGTCAGTTCGCCGCCATGCTGGGCACGCCAGTTCATCAGGGTCATTTCGCTTTGCAGGGTCACGGCATTGGCCACCAGCCGACCACCGGGGCGCAGGTGTTGCCAGCAGGTATCGAGCACGCCGCTGCGGGTGACGCCGCCGCCGATGAAGATGGCGTCCGGGGCTTCCAGGCCGCTCAACGCCTCGGGCGCCTTGCCGCGAACCAGTTGCAGCCCGGGCACGCCAAGGGCGTCGCGGTTGTGTTCGATCAGGCCTTGGCGGCCTTCATCGGCTTCAATCGCCAACGCGCGGCAGCTCGGGTGCGTACGCATCCACTCGATACCGATGGAACCGCTGCCCGCGCCCACGTCCCACAGCAATTCACCGGGCATGGGGGCGAGGCGGGCGAGGGTCATGGCGCGCACATCGCGCTTGGTCAGTTGGCCGTCGTGCTTGAAGGCTGAGTCGGGCAGGCCTGCCAGGCGCGACAGGCGCGGTGTTGCCCCAGAAGCGACGCAGTCGATGGCGAGCAGATTCAAATCGGCGACGCAGGCGTGCTGCCACTCATCCGCCAAACCTTCGATACGCCGCTCATCCGTGCCGCCCAAGTGCTCGAACACGCTCAACCGGCTCTGGCCGAAACCGGACTGCGCCAATAACGAGGCAATCAAGCCAGGACTGCGACCGTCATTGCTCAGCACCAACAAGCGCACGCCACTGGCCAGGTGCGCATTGATCGCGGCCAACGGTCGGGCCACCACGGACAACGTCACCACGTCCTGCAAAGGCCAGCCCAACCGCGCCGCCGCGAGGGACACCGACGAGGGCGCCGGTAAAATCAGCAACTCTTCAGCGGGCACCTGCCGCGCCAGGCTGGCCCCCACGCCATAGAACATCGGATCGCCGCTGGCCAGCACGCACACCGGCTCGCCGCGCCGCGCCAGCACCGGTTTCAGGGAAAACGGGCTCGGCCACACCTGGCGCTCGCCACGGATACACACCGGCAACAGGTCCAACTGGCGCTGGCCGCCAATAATCCGCGTGGCGTGCAACAGGGCATGCCGGGCGTTCCTGCCCAGTCCCTTGAAGCCGTCTTCTCCGATGCCTACAACCGTCAGCCAGGGCGACATATGAATTCCTTGAACGACATCCGACGGGCAGGCTTTTCATGCCGCCGGACAAAGCAGGCATAATACCGCGCCTTTACCCACCAACCGGTAGCCCCGTGAACCCAACGCCCGCTGTGAATACCTTGCGCCCCTCGGCTTGTCCGGGGTTGCTGCGCATTGTCCAGGCGTTGGACGGCGGCATTTGCCGGATCAAGTTGGCCGGTGGTTCGATCAGCGCTACACAAGCCCATGCCGTGGCGGACGCGGCCCAGGCCCATGCGGGCGGGGTGATCGAGGCGACCAACCGGGCCAACCTGCAGATTCGCGGGATCGGTACCCAAGAGCAGGCATTGATCGCCCTGCTACTGGCCGCAGGCCTGGGTCCCGACAATGCCGCCGGCGACGATGTACGCAACCTGATGCTCAGCCCCAGCGCCGGGATCGACCGGCAGATGCTGTTCGACACCCGCCCGTTGGCTGAGCAGATTCTCGCCACCCTGCAAAACCATCCCCGTTTCCATGAACTGTCGGCCAAGTTCGCCGTACAACTGGATGGCGGCGAAGCCCTGGCGATGCTCGAACATCACCACGACCTGTGGCTGTCGGCCTTTATTCGCAATGGCCAGACGCTCCTCGCCTTTGGCCTGGCCGGTTGCCCGGGGCTGGATGCGCCGCTGGCCGCCGTGCCGCTCGAGCAGGGTCATGCGCTGGTGGTGGCCGTGCTGGAGGCGTTCCTCGAACTGGCCGGCCCGGAACAAACCCGCATGCGGCATCTGGCTGTGGATAACTTGCTGGGGCATCTGCGCCTGCCATTGCTGTCGGCTGAAGGCTTCAGACGCCCGCCCAACGGGGCTTTGCTGCACCTCGGCACTTATCCACAGGTTCAAAAGAATCAGTTCTACGTCGCCGTCATCGCACCCTTGGGGCGCCTGGACGCGACGATGCTCAAAGGCGCCGCACACCTGGCCAGTGAGTACGGCGACGGCACCTTGCGCTTCACCCCTTGGCAAGGCGTGCTGTTGCCCAACATCGAAAAACCGCACGCCGTGACCGAGCGCCTGGCGCAACTGGGCTTCCTTTGCTCCATCGACCAACCCCTGGCGCGCATGACCGCCTGCACGGGTTCCAGCGGTTGCGGCAAGGCCCTGGCCGACACCAAGGCTGACGCCGTGCAACTGGCTGCGCTGAACCCCGGCCATGACGTGCACCTGTCCGGCTGCCCCCGTTCCTGTGCCGCCGCGCATGTCGCGCCGGTCACCTTGCTGGCGGTGAGCCCCGGCCACTACGACCTCTATTTCCGCGAGGCAGCCCAGTCCGGTTTCGGCCGGCTGCACGCGCGCACCCTTTCCATTGAAGCGGCGGGCGCCCTGTTGCGCGCTCGTCCACGGAGCAACACCGATGATTGATTACATCCGCGACGGTCAGGAGATCTATCGCAACTCCTTCGCCATTATTCGCGCGGAAGCCAGGTTGGAGCGCATTCCGGCCGACCTGGAGAAACTCGCGGTGCGGGTGATTCATGCGTGCGGCATGGTCGAGGCCATCGACGGCCTGCAGTTTTCCGAAGGCGCGGGCAAGGCCGGGCGCGATGCGTTGGCCGCTGGCGCGCCGATCCTGTGTGATGCGCGGATGGTTTCCGAAGGTGTGACCCGTGCGCGCCTGCCGGCCAATAACCCGGTGATCTGCACCCTGCGCGACGACAGCGTACCGGAGCTGGCGCGTGGACTGGGCAACACCCGTTCCGCCGCCGCGCTGGAGCTGTGGCGCCCGCATCTGGAAGGCAGCGTAGTAGTGATCGGCAATGCGCCGACCGCGTTGTTCTACCTGCTGGAAATGCTCGATGCCGGTGCGCCTAAACCTGCCTTGATCCTTGGCTTCCCGGTCGGGTTTGTCGGCGCCGCCGAATCCAAGGCGATGCTGGCGGCGGACAGCCGTGGCGTGCCGTTCGTGATCATGCAGGGCCGTCTGGGCGGCAGTGCGATGGCCGCCGCTGCGGTGAATGCCCTGGCCACGGAGGTCGAATAATGCCGGCACGCGGACGTTTGATCGGCCTGGGCGTAGGCCCCGGTGACCCGGAACTGATCACCCTCAAGGCCCTGCGCCTGCTGCGCGAATCGCCAGTGGTGGCGTACTTCGTGGCCAAGGGCAAGAAGGGCAATGCCTTCGGCATCATCGAAGATCACCTGGTGCCGCAACAGACCTTGATGCCGCTGGTGTACCCGGTGACTACCGAGGTACTGCCGGCGCCGATGTCCTATGAGCAGGTGATCAGCGATTTCTACGACGCTGCCAGTGTCGACGTTGCCGCGCACCTGGATGCCGGTCGCGATGTGGCGGTGATCTGCGAAGGTGACCCGTTCTTCTACGGTTCCTACATGTATCTGCATGACCGACTTGCCGAACGCTATGAAGCGCAAGTCATCCCCGGCGTGTGCTCGATGCTCGGCGGCGCCTCGGTGTTGGGGGCGCCGCTGGTGTATCGCAACCAGAGCCTGTCGGTGCTTTCGGGCGTGTTGCCCCATGAGGACCTCAAGCGCCGCCTGGCGGACGCCGACGCGGCGGTGATCATGAAGCTGGGGCGCAACTTCCCGAAAGTGCGCCTGGTGCTCGAAGAACTCGGCCTGGCCGAGCGTGCCCTCTATGTGGAGCGCGCCACGATGGCCAACCAGAAGATCGTGCCGCTGGATCAGGTCGACCCGGCGTCTTCGCCCTATTTCTCGCTGATCATCGTGCCGGGTGAAAGGTGGCAAGGTTGATGAGCCCGGCGATTGTCATTCTGGGCCAGGGCAGCCTGGCCACCGCGCGCAGGATCCAACAGGTTTATCCCGAGGCGCTGATCCACGGTCTTGCCGGCCGCGTTGAAGGTGCTGACCAGGCCTACAGCGAGTTCGGCACGACCCTGCGCCAGTTGTACCAGCAGGGCACGCCGCTGATTGCGCTGTGCGCGGCCGGTATCGTGATCCGCACCCTGGCGCCGCTGCTGCTGGAAAAAGGCGAAGAGCCGGCCGTGCTGGCCGTGGCTGAAGACGGCAGCGCCGTAGTGCCGTTGCTGGGGGGCCTTGGCGGTGTGAACGTCATGGCGCGCGAAATTGCTGCTGCGTTGAATGTGGCCGCTGCGATCACCACCAGTGGCGAACTGCGTTTTGGCACCTGCCTGCTCAACCCGCCGCAGGGCTACGAGCTGGCCGACCTGGAGTTGGGCAAGCGTTTCGTGTCCGACTTGCTGGCCGGTGAAAACGTGCGCATCGAAGGCGCAGCGCCTTGGCTGGACCAAGCCAATTTGCCGCAGGACCCACAAGCGCGCCTGGCGATTCATGTCGGCAGTGCCGAGCGCCAACCCACCGCCAATGAGTTGCTGATCTACCCGAAGACCGTCAGTGTGACCTGCAAACCCGGCGCGCAATTGGCCGAGCGTGTACGCACGGCGTTGCATGAAGCGGGTCTGGCCGTGCAATCCCTGGCGTGCCTGCTGGCCAGCGAAACGCAGATGGCCGAAGCGTCGCTGCATGAGGCGGCGTTGGCGCTGGGTGTGCCGTTGCGTTTTACCAGCGTTTGCCAGGACGCCGATATCGTGGTCAGCGTGGCTGAACAGCCGCTGGAGTTGTCGCAGATTGGTCGTGTTCGTGGCCGCCTTGCCGTGATCGGCCTTGGCCCCGGTGCCGCCGAGTTGATGGTGCCTGCGGTGAAGGCTGAGTTGGCGCGTTGCACCGATGTGCTGGGTTACGAAACCTATGTGCGCATGGCCGGCCCGTTCCGCGATGATCAAGTGCAACACTGCACCGATAACCGCGAAGAAATGCAGCGGGCCCGCCACGCCTTCGAGCTGGCGGCCCAAGGTCGCTCGGTGGTGGTGGTGTCCTCCGGTGACCCGGGGGTATTCGCTATGGCGGCTGCGGTGATCGAAGCGCTGCACGAATCCAGCGATCCGGCCTGGCATCAGGTCGACCTGGAAATCCTGCCCGGGGTCTCGGCCAGCCTGGCCACTGCCGCCCAGGCGGGCGCACCGCTGGGCCATGACTTCTGCGTGATGTCGCTGTCGGATAACCTCAAACCCTGGTCGATCATCGAAAAACGCCTGGACCTCGCGTCCCAGGCCGACCTGGCCTTGGCGTTCTACAACCCGATCTCGCGTGCGCGGCCGTGGCAACTGGGGCGCGCCCTGGAAATCGTCGCCCTGCATCGCACGCCGCAAACGCCGGTGGTGCTGGGCCGCGATATAGGTCGCCCGGGGCAGACCCTGCGTGTCACCACGCTGGGGCAACTGACGCCGGATCAAGTGGACATGCGCACCATGGTGTTGATCGGCTCGTCCACTACCTGCACATTTCCCCGTGCCGATGGTGGCGAATGGGTCTACACACCACGATGGTACGGTGAAAAACCCGCTTCCTGAAAACGGCCTGTCGGTTGCCTGAAAGCGCCGAATAGCCCAGGGATTTTTCTGGCGTTATTCGGCGTTTTTTCTTTTTTTTACAACGAAATATGGAGGCACGCCGGTCATGCCGCGTTATTGCTGGGCGTTACGGTTTAACGCCTTGCGCCAAGGGATGTTTATCGCCTGGAAAGCCCATCGGCCGGTGAACTAGGGTGGACACAAGCCCCACTTTGGGGTGCTTGTGGAGAATCAAAATGGAGCGACATCACAGACGGATCAACACGACAAAAAGGCGCAAGTTGATTGCCGCCTACAAATTACCGGGCGCGTCAGGCAAGCACGCAGCTGTACCGCTGGACACCGAAGATGACTTCAACGCAGCCGTGGTCAACAACGGCGTGATTTCGTTTGCCGAAGGCCTGTCGGGTCTGAAGCGAGAATATGTCCGTAAGAGTTATTTGCTGGCCAGCAGTTACGTCAGCGATGTATTGAAAATACACCGCGGTACCGAGGACTGGTACGACGAATTCATCAAGGTGATGGTCAGCCTGGGGTGGCTCCCGGTGCGCAGCAGCTTCGAACGGGTCTCACGTTCGGGCAAGGGGCTGACCGTGCAGCTGGCGGCGCTGAATCTTATTGCCACGCTGTTGGCTTCCACGTCCTTGTCTGCGCCGCTGCTGGGCATGCTGCCGAAACTGGCGGCCAATGCATTGGAGGCGTTGAAGCAGACGCCGGCGTCTTTTGAATTGTTCAAACGCAACAGCTCGGTGCACCAGGGCGGTGATTTCGGCCTGGCCTCTTGTGCCGAAATCGATGGCGAATTGACGATGGTGCTGGTGACCTACAGCACTCACGGCGTGAGCAAACAGACAGGGCTGCCCTTCTTGGAGTGGGACAGCTCTTCCTTCGAGGCCTTCAGCGGGCAGACGTGCCTGGTGCTCAATACCTCGGTGATCAATGAAAAGACGATCCAACTGATGCGCGAAAGCGCGGGGGACAAGGTACAACTGGCAATTGCCAAATACCGGATCTAGGGCACCAGGTAGCCGCGCACGCCGGTAAAGATGATTTGTGCGGCCAGGGCACACACGAACAATCCCATCAGCCGACTGACAATCTGCAAGCCCTGGTCACCGAGGATGCGTTCGATACGGTTGGACAGGTACAGCACCACGCCCACCGTGAGGCTGGCCAGGGCGATGCTGAGGATGGCGGTGAGCTTGTCATCCCAGTGCGGTTGGCTGACGCCCATCACCAGCAGCGCCCCGATGGTGCCGGGGCCGACCGTGAGGGGGATGGTCAGCGGCACGATGGTCACGTCCTGCTGCACGTTGTCGGTCTGCACCGCCGACTTGCCCTGGGCCATGCCCAGGGCGGAAATGAACAGCACACTGCCGGCGCCGATGCGGAAGGCGTCGACGGTGATGCCGAACACACTGAAAATCACCCGGCCGAACAGGTAGAGCAACACGCTCGAGACCAGGGTCGCCAGCGCCACTTTCCACGCCAGGCGCCGCCGCTCTTTGCTGGAATAACCACGGGTCAGGCTGATAAAGCAGGACAGCACGAAGAACGGGCTGTAGAGCACCAGCATTTTCAGGTAGACGCTGAATAACACGTGGAGCATGGGGGCGGCTCGCAGGAGGAAAGTGTGGAGAGTCTATCAGGCGAAAGAGATCAAAGGCGGGAGGGGCGGTGCGACGATTCGACTTGCCCCTCCCACATTTGACTGCATTTCAAGTTCAGGAAGGTGCGTGTTCTGGGCGCTGTTGCCGCTGGGCGACCCAGAATTCCACCAGCTCGCGCAACTGCGACAACTCCACCGGCTTGGCCATATGCCCATCCATTCCGGCCTGGCGCGCACGTTCCTTGTGTTCCGACAGAATGTGCGCCGTCAACGCCACCACCGGCGTGCGGATGCGCTGGTGGCTGACTTCCCACGCGCGCAGTTGCTGGGTCGCCGAGAAACCATCGAGGATCGGCATTTCACAGTCCATCAACACCAGGTCATAACGCTGGGCCTTCATCGCCTCCAGCGCTTCCTCGCCGTTGCTGGCGGTGTCCGGGTCGAGGTTGAGCTTGCCGAGCATGCCGCGGATCACCTTGGTGGAGATGCTGTTGTCTTCGGCTACCAGGATGCGGAAATCCGCCGGCACGGTGATGGCGGCCGGAGTGCTGAGGACCGGACGTGGCGGCACGTTGCCTTTGCTGCGCTGAGTCAGTTCGTCGGCCAGGGTGGTCTTGAGCGTATAGCCGGCCACCGGTTTGGCGAGGATGCGCTTGATCCCGCAATTGCGCGCAATGATCTTGCTCGGCGCATTGCTGATGCCGGTAAGCATGATCAGCAGGATGTCGTGGTTCAGGCTCGGGTCTTCCTTGATCTTCGCCGCCAGTTGCATGCCGGTCATGCCGGGCATGTTCTGGTCCAGCAGCACCACGTCGAAGTAGTCGCGCAGGTGCGCCTTGGTGCGCAGCAACGCCAGGGCTTCCTTGCCCGAGGGCACGGCGCTGACGTTGAGGCCCCAGGCGGAACATTGTTGCACCAGCACTTTGCGGCAGGTGTCGTTGTCGTCCACCACTAGCACGCGCGCGCCTTTGAGCGGGCCGTCGAGGTCGGAGGTCGGGTGTTCCAGGCGCTCCGGGTCCAGCGGCAGGGTCAGCCACAGGGTGCTGCCCTGGTGGCTGCCGCTCTTGATGCCGAACTCGCCGTTCATCAACAGGATCAACTGGCGGGCGATGACCAGGCCCAGGTGGCCATTGAGGCGGGTGGCCGAGAAGAAATTCTTGCTGTGCAGCTCACTGTGCAGCAGGGCGTCGCGCTCCGAGGCTTCCATGGGCAGGCCGCTGTCCTGCACGGCAATGCGCAGGCGTGGCTTGGTGCTGCGGTCGTCCAGTGCCACCACGATCAGCACTTCGCCTTCGTCGGTCTTTTGCAGGGCGTTTTCCAGCAGGCTCAACATGGCCTGGCGCAGGCGCGTCGGGTCGCCGCTGATCACGCGGGGCACCTGGGGCTGGATAAAGCTGATCAGTTCGACATTCTGCTGCTCGGCCTTGGCGCGGAAGATACTCAGGCAGTCTTCGATCAGCGCATTGAGGTCGAATTGCACATCGTCCAGTTCGATCTGGCCGGATTCGAGCTTGGAGATATCGAGGATTTCATTGATCAGCGTAAGCAGTTCGTTGCCGGCGCTGTGGATGGTCTGCACGTAGTCGCGCTGTTTCACCGACAGCGGCGTACCCAACAGCAGTTCGGTCATGCCCAGCACACCGTTCATGGGGGTGCGGATTTCGTGGCTGATCTTGGCCAGGAACTCGGCCTTGGCCGCGATTTCGGCATTGCTCGCCGCCAGGTCGCGGCTGAGGCTGAAACGCGCCTCGACAATCGCACGCTGGCGTTCGCCCAACGCCAGGCTCATCAGCAGGCCGCTCAGGCAGATAAACGCCAGCAGCGTGACGATCAGGCCCTGGGGCGAGACCATCGTCAGGCCCAGCAACGCTGGCAGGATGATCAGCGTACCGATGTTGAACACCACCATCGCCACCACGAACAGACGTGCCGGGCGGTAGCCTTTCTGCCAGTGATAGGCCGAGACAAACAACATGCTCAAGCCGGCCAGGGCCACCAGGGCGTAGGTGATGATGTTCAGCGGCAGGGTGTTGACGAACAACAACAGCAGGCCGCACAGCACGATGAACAGGATGTCCGCCATCAACAGCTTGTTCAGCGGGTGCGGGCCCAGGGGCATGAAGAACCGGTAGGCAAACATCAGCCCGCACGGCGCGGTGAGCAATAGCGCCAGGTAGGCGCCGGGCGTCTGGATCGCATGCCAGTTCGGCAGCCATGGGCCCACCAGGTTGAGTAGCAGCGCCAGGCTGAGCATCAGCAGCACTTCGCAGGCCGCCAGCCACAGGCTGCTGCGCGAGCGGTGGTAGGCGAAGCGCGTGAGGTTGTGCAGGATCAGCATCAACAGGCAGCCGAACAGCAGGCCGTAGATCAGCGTCTGGGTCTGGTCGGCGGCGGCGAGCACGGCCGGTTCCAGGGTGATGTAGGGCCGCAGTTCGTGTTCCGAGACCAGGCGCAGGTAGACCTCGAGGGGGTTCTGGCTCTGGGGCATCGGCAGCATGAAGTCACTGCTGGGCAACGGCCGTTCAGCCTGGGGCTGGCGTGTACCGGTGCTCTGTTGTTCCACCAGGGTGTCGCCGTCCAGCACGTAGAGGCTCAGGTGCGACAGGTCCGGGGCGAATACCCGCAGCACTTGTTCGTGCTTGCCGGGTTGCAGCTTGAAACGTACCCACAACGCACCGTCCGGTTCCGCGGCGGTAATGCGGTCCAGGTCGATGGGGCTGAATTGGTTGGTGTAGCGCGAGGAACGGATGTCGCTCAGTTGCAGGTCGGCCTGTTCATCAAGCAATACTGCCCAGCCACTGCCTTGCGCGGCGGCCTGGGCCGGGAACAAGCAGAGCAGTGTCAGCAGACTGACAGTGAAACCTATGGCGATCCTGAGCCAGCGCACGGCGAAATCCCTTCGTAGGTTGATGCACGGTTAACTATGCGCGGGTAGGCCTGCATACGGCAAGGGCCAGCGGCCCCTGCCTAGCCGAACGGATAGCTGCTTACTGGTTCTCGCCACGCTCCCGCGCAATGGCGCGATAGCCGATGTCCTTGCGGTAGAAGCAGCCTTTCCAGTCGATCTTCGCGGCCAGCTTGTACGCCTGTTGCTGCGCGGCGTCGACGCTGGCGCCCATGGCGGTGGCGCATAGCACACGGCCACCGGCCGTCACGACCTGGCCATCCTTGAGCGCGGTGCCCGCATGGAACACCTTGCCTTCCAGCGTAGCAGCCGCGTCCAGGCCTTCAATCACATCGCCCTTGGCGTAGTCGGCAGGGTAGCCACCGGCCGCCAGCACGATGCCGACGCTCGGACGTGGATCCCACTGCGCTTCAACCTTGTCCAGGGCCTGGGCCAATGCCGCCTCGACCAACAGCACCAGGCTCGATTGCAGGCGCAGCATCACCGGTTGGGTTTCCGGGTCGCCGAAGCGGCAGTTGAACTCGATGACTTTCGGGTTACCGGCTTTGTCAATCATCAGGCCGGCATACAGGAAACCGGTGTACACATTGCCTTCGTCGGCCATGCCGCGCACGGTCGGCCAGATCACCAGGTCCATGACGCGCTGGTGCACATCGGCCGTGACCACCGGGGCAGGGGAGTAGGCACCCATTCCACCGGTGTTCGGGCCGGTGTCGCCGTCGCCGACGCGCTTGTGGTCCTGGCTGGTGGCCATCGGCAAGACGTTCTTGCCGTCGACCATCACGATGAAGCTGGCTTCTTCGCCGTCGAGGAACTCCTCGATGACCACGCGGGAACCTGCGTCACCGAAAGCGTTGCCGGCGAGCATATCGCGCACGGCGTCTTCGGCTTCCTGCAGGGTCATGGCGACGATCACGCCTTTACCAGCAGCGAGGCCATCGGCCTTGATCACGATTGGCGCACCTTTTTCGCGCAGGTAAGCCAGGGCCGGCTCGATCTCGGTGAAGTTCTGGTAGTCGGCAGTCGGGATCTTGTGGCGGGCCAGGAAATCCTTGGTGAAGGCTTTGGAACCTTCCAACTGGGCCGCACCGGCGGTAGGGCCGAAGCAGTCCAGGCCACGGCTGCGGAACAGGTCCACGACACCGGCCACCAGCGGCACTTCCGGGCCGACGATGGTCAGGGACACATTTTTCTCGGCAAAGTCCGCCAGTTGCTCAAGTGCCAGCACGTCGATGGCAACGTTTTCGCACTTGGCTTCAATGGCGGTGCCAGCGTTGCCGGGAGCGACGAAGACTTTCTGGACACGCGGGTCCTGGGCAACTTTCCAGGCCAGGGCGTGTTCACGGCCACCGCTGCCAATGATCAAAACATTCATGTCAAAAACCTCAAATTCTGTAGGCGCTCAGGGTGCGCTTCAATGTGGAGCCGAACTCATGTGGCAAGCCCGATCGCCACACAAGCCCGCTCCCACATTTCGATCGAGTTGAATCAGTGACGGAAGTGACGCATGCCGGTGAAGACCATGGCGATGCCAGCTTCATCCGCGGCGGCGATCACTTCGGCATCACGCATCGAACCACCCGGTTGGATCACGGCGGTTACACCGGCTTTCGCGGCGTTGTCCAGGCCGTCACGGAACGGGAAGAACGCATCGGAAGCCATCACCGACCCCACCACCTGCAAACCGGCGTGCTCGGCCTTGATCGCGGCGATACGCGCCGAGTTCACACGGCTCATCTGGCCGGCGCCGACCCCGATGGTCTGGCGGTTCTTGGCGTAGACGATGGCGTTGGATTTAACGTACTTGGCCACCTTCCAGGCGAAGATCAGGTCGTTGATCTCCTGCTCGGTCGGGGCGCGCTTGGTCACGACTTTCAGGTCTTCGCTGCCGATCATGCCGATGTCGCGGCTCTGTACCAGCAAGCCACCGTTGACGCGCTTGTAGTCCCAGGCCGCTGCACGCTCGGCCGACCACTCTCCGCAGGCCAGCAGGCGCACATTGGCTTTGGCTGCCACGATGGCGCGGGCTTCTTCGCTGACGCTTGGGGCGATGATCACTTCAACGAACTGACGCTCGACGATCGCCTTGGCGGTCTCGGCATCCAGTTCGCGGTTGAACGCAATGATGCCGCCGAAGGCCGATTCGGTATCGGTGGCGTAGGCCAGTTCGTACGCCTGGCGGATACCGCCTTCAGCATCCGGGCTCACGGCCACGCCGCATGGGTTGGCGTGCTTGACGATCACACAGGCCGGCTTGACGAAGCTCTTCACGCATTCCAGCGCGGCGTCGGTGTCGGCCACGTTGTTGTAGGACAACTCCTTGCCTTGCAGTTGGGTCGCCGTGGCGATGCCGACTTCGGCAGGCTTGGCTTCCACGTAGAACGCCGCGCTCTGGTGCGGGTTCTCGCCGTAGCGCATTTCCTGGGCCTTGATGAACTGGCTGTTGAAGGTGCGCGGGAACTGGCTGCGGCCTTCGGTGCTGAGGGTTTCAGCGGCCTGGTTCACGGTGCCCATGTAGTTGGCGATCATGCCGTCGTAGGCGGCGGTGTGTTCGAACGCCTTGAGCATCAGGTCGAAACGCTGGGCGTAGGTCAGGCCACCGGCTTTCAGGCTTTCCAATACGTTGGCGTAATCACTGGCGTTGACCACGATGGCCACGTCTTTGTGGTTCTTGGCCGCCGAACGCACCATGGTCGGGCCGCCGATATCGATGTTTTCGATGGCGGTCGGCAGGTCGCAGCCTGGCTTGTTGATGGTGGCTTCGAATGGGTAGAGGTTGACGGCCACCAGGTCGATCGGCTTGATGCCGTGCTCGGCCATGATCGCGTCGTCGGTGCCACGACGGCCGAGGATACCGCCGTGGATTTTCGGGTGCAGGGTCTTGACCCGACCGTCCATCATTTCTGCGAAGCCGGTGTAGTCCGCCACTTCCACTGCGGCCACGCCATTGTCCCGCAGCAGTTTGAAGGTCCCGCCCGTGGAGAGGATTTCCACGCCCAGGGCTTCCAGCTCCCGGGCAAATTCGAGGATCCCGGTCTTGTCGGAGACACTGATCAAGGCGCGGCGGATCGGCAGGCGGGTAGTCTGGTCGGTCATTTCAATTTCCATCAAAAGCAAAGGAGTCAGCAAAAAAGGCGACCGGTTTTACGCGGGCGCCTTTCTGGTTTGATTGAATGCTTACAGCAAATCGTATTGCTTGAGCTTTTTGCGCAAGGTGCCACGGTTGAGGCCCAGCAGCTCACTGGCTTTGGTCTGGTTGCCCTTGACGTAGTTCATCACGCTTTCGAGCAAGGGCGCCTCGACTTCGGAGAGCACCAGGTTGTACACGTCCGTGACGGAAGCGCCCTCAAGGTGGGCGAAATAATTGTGCAGCGCCTTCTCGACACTCCCGCGAAGGGTCTGGCCTTCTTCGCTCGGCGTGTTGAGGTGCTGTTTCAAATTGACGTTGTCGCTCACGGGTGTTGTTCCACTCACTAAAGTCTCGGTCATCATCGTCATGCGGCCACCCCCTCTCCGTCCCCTGTCCCCAGGCTCTTTTCACGCTCGCTGAAGTACTCTCGAACGGTGGCGACCTGTGCTTGCGTATCATCCAAACGATTGAAGTGGGCGCGAAACTCCCTGGCGCCCGGCAGGGTTGCGAGATACCAGCCGACATGCTTGCGAGCAATGCGTACTCCCATCACGTCCCCATAGAAGGCGTGCAGGGCGGCCAGATGCTCTAGCAGAATACGTTCCACTTCGATCAGCCCCGGTGCCGGCAACACTTCGCCGGTACGCAGAAAATGATCGATCTCACGAAAAATCCACGGACGCCCCTGGGCGGCCCGGCCAATCAACAAGCCATCGGCACCGGTGGCATGCAGCACGCGCCTTGCCTTCTCGGCGGAGTCGATGTCGCCATTGGCGAATACCGGCATCGATACCGCCTGCTTGATCGCAGCAATGGTGTCGTACTCGGCTTCACCGGTGTAAAGGTCGGCGCGGGTACGGCCATGCACCGCCAGCGCTGTAATGCCTGCCTGTTCAGCGATCTTCGCCACTGTCAGGCCGTTCTTGTTGTCCCGGTCCCAACCGGTACGGATCTTCAGGGTAACCGGCACATCCACTGCGGCGACAACGGCCTGCAGGATCTCGGCCACCAACTGCTCATCTTTCAACAGGGCCGAACCGGCGGCCTTGTTACAGACCTTCTTGGCCGGGCAGCCCATGTTGATGTCGATGATCTGCGCCCCCAACTCCACGTTGGCCCGGGCCGCATCCGCCAGCATCTGTGCATCTCCACCGGCGATCTGTACCGAGCGGGGCTCGGGATCACCTTCGTGGATCATGCGCATCCGCGATTTGCGGGTGTTCCACAAGCTCATGTCGCTGGTGACCATTTCCGAGACTACTAGACCCGCGCCCAAACGCTTGCACAGCTGACGAAAGGGCTGGTCGGTGACGCCCGCCATCGGGGCGAGGATCAAGCCGTTCTGCAATGTGTATGGGCCGATGCGTACCGCCGACATAGGACTTCCCTGTTGTGGGGCCGGATCATTAGAGTTCGAAAAAGGGTTGGCATGATACCCGCTCTCGATGACTGGATAAAGGCTGAATTGGATAAAATCTGAACAGTTATTTCTTTATCGCCAGCGGTTTGGTTACGCAGGGGAAAGTCAATAACCTGCCGTCAAACTTCAACGCGTGAACCGATTCACTCGGGCGAATGGAAGCTCAGGCTGTAATTCACGGCTTTGTTGCCCGGATCGAGGATATCCAGTGAGATATGGATCGGGGTTTGCGATGGCATTTCGCTAACGCCGGCCAGCTCACCGCTGAGGTATTCGGCGGGTTTGAAGCGACGGCTGGCAATCAGGTTGCCGTTCAGGTCGGCAAAACGCAGCTCCAGCAGCGGGAAGGGCTGGGAGAAGGTGGCGCGGTTGTAGATGATCGCGTCCACCACCAGCGCCCCGGCGAAATCCGGGTGGCTGCGCACTACCAGGTTACTGCTCTTGATATGGGCAATATCGACCCGCGATGGCACGGTGCAACCCAGGGTGGGGCACAGTTGCTGGAACCACGGGCGATAGGCGTCCTGGCGGGCCAGGTCGTCGAATTGGTAGGCGATGTATTGGCCTGCGAGGCCGGCGGCGGCGATCAGCACCAGCAGCAGCCAGACCAGGCGACGGCCCAGGCCTGTCGGGCGTTTTTGTGCGTAGAGGTGCAGTGGATCGTCTTCCAGGTCCTGCAGCAGGTCGTCATGGGCGCTGGTTTCAGCGCGTGGGCGCTTGCGGCGGGGGGGCAGGCGATCGTCGGGTTCGGCCGCTTTGGTCAGCGGTGTAAACGGTGGGTCGATGTCGTCATCGTCTGGTGTTGAACGCAGGGGGGGCTCATCGTCGCGATGGTCGGTGTGGAACGACATGGACGGTTCGGTACGCTGCCTGGTCGCAGGTTCTGGCTGGTCTTCGGTGACGTGGAGGCGCTCTTCAGGCGGCTCGCTGAACAGGCTTGCCGCCCATTTTTCTTCTTCGGCCTTGACCGTGTCGCGGCTGGCGCTGAAGGACTCATCCTTTTGGCGGCGGTCGGTGCCGGGCTGGCGACGATCTGCGCCAACAGGCTGCGTGTGCTGAATCTCGCGGCGTTCCAGCTTGGCCAGTTCTTCATCCAGGTCCAGGTTGTCCAGGTCCAGCTCTTCGGCGCTCCACTGTTTCTGGCTGATGGCGCGCGGCGCCTCGGGAGTCGCCTCGGGCTGCGGTGTCGGCGCCTGGGCGCGTTGCTCCAGCAGCTGGCGAGCCGCATTGAACACTTGCAGGCACGAGCCGCAGCGCACCACGCCACGGGCCACGCTCAATTGAGCGTGGTTGACGCGAAAGCGTGCTTGGCAATGCGGGCACTGGGTGACGAAACTGTCGGTCATGCGGCCATCCGATTCAGGCAAGCGCTCATTCTAGCGCCGACGACCGCTGATGCGTACCCAGCCATCGCGGTTGGCGATCGGGTCCAGCTCGAAATCCTTGGCGTAGGCAGCGGCGACGTCTTCGCCCTGCTCGGCCAGGATGCCCGACAGCGCCAGGCGGCCGCCCGGCTTGACCAGGCTCGACAACTGCGGCGCCAACGACACCAGCGGGCCGGCGAGGATGTTGGCCACCAGCACGTCGGCCTGTACCTGGGGCAATTGCTCCGGCAGGTAGAGTGGGAATTTGCCTTCAGGAATGTTGTTGCGCCCGGCGTTATCGCGAGAGGCTTCCAGGGCTTGCACGTCGATGTCGGTGCCCACGGCTTCCTTGGCGCCGAGCAACAGGGCGGCAATCGCCAGGATCCCCGAGCCGCAGCCGAAGTCCAGCACGTGGCTGTCGGTCAGGTCCTGGCCGTCCAGCCATTCCAGGCACAGCGCGGTGGTCGGGTGGGTGCCGGTGCCGAACGCCAGGCCCGGATCCAGCAGCAGGTTGACGGCGTCGGGCTCGGGCGCGGCATGCCAGCTCGGTACAATCCACAGGCGCTGACCAAAACGCATCGGCTGGAAGTTGTCCATCCAGCTGCGTTCCCAGTCCTGGTCTTCGATGACTTCGCTGTGGTGCTCTGGCAGCGGGCCGCCGGTGAGCAGCTCCATATGGGCCAGGACGCTGGCGGCATCGGTGCCGTCTTCGAACAGGGCCAGCAAATGGGTGTGGGACCACAGCGGCGTGGTGTTGAGTTCGGGTTCGAAGATCGGCTGGTCTTCGGCGTCCATGAACGTTACGGAGACAGCGCCTACTTCGAGGAAAGCGTCTTCATAGGTTTCGGCTTGTTCTGGGCTGATGGCGAGACGGACTTGCAGCCAAGGCATGGCGGGCACCTTTGAAAAAATGAGTGTGCAGCGCGGTGGGGCTGCGAAAGGGCGCAAGTTTACGCGAGCAGCGGTCAGAAGACGACTGTGCTGGCGATTTGCAGTATTCAAAATATACACAGGACAACTGTGGGAGGGGGCAAGCTCTTTGCCACATTGGACCCTGTACATCCAGGAAATCCGGGGCCCGTAAACAACAAAGCCGCCCGGAGGCGGCTGTGTCGTTTGGCGCACTTACTGGTTGGCCAGCTTGTGTTCCAGGTAGTGGATGTTCACACCACCTTCGCAGAAGCCTTCATCACGGACCAGGTCCCGATGCAGCGGGATGTTGGTCTTGATGCCGTCGACCACGATTTCGTCCAGGGCGTTGCGCATACGGGCCATGGCCTCGTCGCGGGTAGCGCCCCAGGTGATCAGCTTGCCGATCAGCGAGTCGTAGTTGGACGGCACCTTGTAGCCGCTGTACAGGTGCGAATCCACACGTACGCCGTTGCCGCCGGGCGCGTGGAAATGCTTGACCAGGCCAGGGCTTGGGATAAAGGTTTTCGGGTCTTCGGCGTTGATGCGGCACTCCAGGGAGTGGCCGTGCATCTTCACGTCGTCCTGGGTGAAGGACAGCGGGTTGCCGGCGGCGATGCTGAGCATCTCCTTGACGATGTCGATACCGGTGACCATCTCCGACACCGGATGCTCTACCTGCACACGAGTGTTCATCTCGATGAAGTAGAAACGACCGTTCTCGTACAGGAACTCGAAAGTACCCGCGCCACGGTAGTTGATGTCGATGCACGCCTTGACGCAACGAGCCAGTACTTCCTGGCGCGCTTTTTCATCCAGACCCGGTGCTGGCGCTTCTTCCAGGACCTTCTGGTGACGACGTTGCAGCGAGCAGTCGCGGTCGCCCAGGTGGATGGCGTGGCCTTGGCCGTCGGACAGTACTTGCACTTCCACGTGACGTGGGTTGGTCAGGTACTTCTCCAGGTAGACCATCGGGTTGCCGAACCAGGCGCCCGCTTCGGAGCGAGTCTGCTTGGCAGCTTCGATCAGGTCTTCTTCCTTATGCACCACGCGCATGCCGCGACCACCACCGCCACCGGCGGCCTTGATGATCACCGGGTAGCCGACTTCGCGACCAATGCGCAGCGCGGTTTCCTCGTCTTCCGGCAGCGGGCCGTCGGAGCCTGGAACGGTTGGCACGCCGGCCGCGATCATGGCGTCCTTGGCCGACACCTTGTCACCCATCAGGCGAATGGTTTCGGCTTTCGGGCCGATGAAGGCAAACCCGGACTTTTCCACCTGTTCGGCGAAATCGGCGTTTTCCGCGAGGAAGCCGTAGCCAGGGTGGATGCCATCAGCGCCGGTCACTTCCGCGGCCGCGATGATGTTCGAGACTTTCAAGTACGAGTTCGTGGCCAGTGGCGGGCCGATGCAGATGCTTTCGTCCGCCAGTTTCACGTGCATCAATTCGGTATCGGCCGTCGAGTAAACAGCGACGGTCTTGATGCCCTCTTCCTTACAGGCGCGCAGGATACGCAGCGCGATCTCGCCGCGGTTGGCGATCAGGACTTTTTGCAGTTTCTTCGCAGGTTTCAACATCGAAGGCGCTCCGCGGTTCAAACGATGGTGAACAGCGGCTGGTCGTACTCAACCGGCTGACCGTTTTCTACCAGGATGGATTCGATGACGCCGGCTTTTTCAGCGGTGATGTGGTTCATCATCTTCATCGCTTCAACGATGCAGATGGTGTCGCCCACTTTCACGGTAGCGCCGACTTCAACGAAGGCTGGCGAAGTCGGTGCCGGGGTGCGGTAGAACGTACCGACCATTGGCGACTTGACCACGAAGCCGTTCAGCGCCGGAGCGGCTGGGGCGGCAGGTGCAGCGGCAGCAGCAGGCGCGGCGGCCGGAGCAGCAGCGGCCGGAGCCGGCGCTTGCATCTGTGGTGCATAGAACTGCTGGGCCGGGGTCTTGCTGTGGCGGCTGATCCGTACGGACTCTTCGCCTTCCTTGATTTCCAGCTCGTCGATACCGGATTCTTCCAGCAGTTCGATCAGTTTCTTAACTTTACGGATATCCATGAATCATCAACTCCCAAGGGTCGGTCAGGGGCGCTTGGCCGGTTGTTCAAGTTGTTCCAGGGCGGCCTCCAGGGCCAGTCGGTAACCGCTGGCGCCAAGGCCGCAGATCACACCTACCGCTACATCGGAGAAGTAGGAGTGATGGCGGAAAGCTTCGCGTTTGTGCACGTTCGACAAATGCACTTCGATGAATGGGATGCTCACCGCCAGCAGCGCGTCACGTAATGCAACACTTGTATGCGTAAAAGCGGCGGGATTGATCAGGATGAAATCCACGCCTTCGCCGCGCGCGGCATGGATGCGATCAATCAATTCGTACTCGGCATTGCTTTGCAGGTAGAGCAGATGGTGGCCGGCTTCACGCGCCCTGCGTTCGAGATCAAGGTTGATCTGGTCCAGGGTGACTGCCCCGTAGACGCCCGGTTCACGGGTGCCGAGCAGGTTCAGGTTGGGTCCGTGAAGAACCAGTAAGGTCGCCATCGGCTGTTCCTTGTTATTGATGGGGGTACGGCAGAACCCGGCGACTATGCCGCAAAGCCTTTGTGACTGTCCAGTTCTATGCAGTAGGCGGCACGATTAGCGAGGATAGCGCGAAATTTGTGACTGTGGCCGGTGATCCGGTCATGGGTAATACGCTACTGAATGCCATGAAGGTCAAATGTGGGAGGGGGCTTGCCCCCGATAGCGCTGGGTCAGTTACAGACACTGAGGCTGACACACTGCAATCGGGGGCAAGCCCCCTCCCACATTTGATCTCTATAAGGTTGAAGATCGTGTCAGACGCGGAAGGCTTGAACGGCAGTGTTGAGCTGCCCACCTAGCACCAGCAAGTGCTCACCCTGGCTGCGGCCCTGGCCGATTCGCAGCAAGTTGTCCTCACCCAACTGATGAATCCGCTCACTGTTGTCGCGAATCTCGCTGACGGCACCACTCTGCTGCGCGGTCACATCGGCGATGCGCACGGCGGTGTCGGAAATGGTCTGGATCGCGCCGACAATCTCATCCAGCGCACCGTCCGCCGCCTGGGCTTGCTGGGCGGTGGCTTCGGCGTGTTCGACCTGGGCCCGCATGCCTTGCACCGATTGGTGGGCGGCGCTCTGCAGCCCGGCGATCAAGGTCTGGATTTCTGCGGTGGCGCCAGCGGTGCGTTGGGCCAGCGAGCGCACCTCGTCGGCCACCACGGCAAAACCGCGTCCGGCTTCACCGGCACGGGCGGCCTCGATGGCAGCGTTGAGGGCCAGCAGGTTGGTCTGGTCGGCAATCGAGCGGATCACCGTGAGCACGCCGCCGATGGTGGCGGATTCCTCAGCCAGTTTTTCGATCATCTGCGCGTTTTGCTGCACTTCGCCCACCAGGGCACGCAGGCCGGTGAGGCTCAGGCCGATCACGCGCTGGCCTTGTTCCACGGCCTGGCCGGCACTGCGACTGGCGCCGGCAGCCTGGCTGGCATCACCGGCGACTTGCTGGATCGTCGCCTCCAGTTCACCCAATGAATCTCGGATTTGCGCAGTATCCCCTGCCTGGCGTTCGGCGCCGTCGTGCAGGCCGCTGCTCAGTTCGGCGAGGGTACGGCTGCTGCTGGCAACTTCTTCGGCGTTGCCGCGAATGGTGCCGACCAAGTCCACCAGGTAGGTGCGCAGGCGGTTCAGAGACGCTTCGATATCGTGCAGTTCGCGATTGGTCTTGCCCAGGGCAATCGGCTGGCTGAAGTCACCCTCGGCCCAAGTCGACAGGGCCGGCGCCAGATTGGTCAGCACCCGCGCCAGCTTGCGTTGCAAGGTGTCGATCAGCAGCGCGATCAACAGGATCAGGCCAATCATCAGCCCTTGCATCAGGCGCACTTCACCCTGGATTTGGCCATGTTGCGCGCGCACCACCGGTTCCAGTGCGGCGATGGCTTGCTGAACGGAGTTGATTTTCTGGTGGGTCTTGGCGGCCAGTTCGGTGCGTTGCTGGATCTGGTCGCGGGTGCGCTTGAGTTCGGCGGGGTAGCGGGTCAGCAGGCTATTGAGTTCACGCTTGAGGTCGACGCCGGTGTCCTGGGCTTCGGTTTTTTCGCTGTTCTGCAGCCCCATCAGCGCGGAAAAGTCATCGGCGCTGGATTCGGCGCTGGCCTTGACGCCGAGCAACGGCAGTTGCTCCAACAGGTCGGCCTGGCTGCGGATAGCGCCGACTTCGCGTTCCACATCGTCGGCCAGTTCCGCACGCCCGCTGCTCACCAGTTTGTCGCGGGCCAGGGATAACTTGCCCAGGTGCTGGGAGGCGGCCAGCAACGGCGGCAGATAGCGCGCGGCTTCGGGAGAGTTCACGCCGATGGCGTACTGGCTCAGTTGTTCCAGGTTCGCGCCCAATTCACGTTCGGCCTGTAGCAGCAAGGCTTGCGGGTCGCCTGCCAGCTTACCGGCCGCCAGCAACTCAGTCTTGCTGAACGCATCCAGGTCCACCAGGCTCGGGCGCAGGTTCTGCGCAAGGTCCGCAGGCAACTCGTCCAGATGCTGCAACAGGCTCTCCAGGCTCTGGCCCGCGCTGCTCAAGCGCAGGGCGTCGCCGCTGGCCAGGTAATCGTCGATATTGCGTGCGGCTTCATTCTGGAACGTCTGCGACAGGCCCAGGTAGCGCTCCATCAGCAAATAGGGTCGCTCCAGCGCCCGTTGCGACCACCACAACGTCGCCCCCAGCGCCAGGCACACGGCCACCAGAAGAAGGGTATTGAGATTGGTCAGCAGCTTCAGGCGCATGCGGGGTTTCAACCGACAGCAAAAGATAAGTGCCTGAAGTTATTGCGTTTCCATTACAGCGTTATGACGGATTCAGTGGATTCCGGTGAAAAGATGGCACTTTGCTTTGATGCGCGTGCGGGTTGTACGCGATTGCGTCCGGCGTCCTTGGCGCGGTACAGCGCCTCGTCGGCCTGGGCGGCCATCATCAGGCTGTCGGAGCCGTCGCACAGCTCCACCACCCCGGCGCTGAAGGTGCACCACAAATCCTGGGGTTGGGCCGGGTAATGGATTTCGGCAAAGCGCCCACGGATTTCATCCAGTACTTTGCAGGCGGCTTCCAAATCGGTGTCAGGCATCACAATGGCGAATTCTTCACCGCCGTAGCGCCCTATGTAGTCGGTCTTGCGCAGGCGCTGCTTGAGAAACAGCGCCAGGCTCTTGATCACGCGGTCGCCCATGGGGTGGCCGTGGCTGTCGTTGACCCGCTTGAAGTGGTCGATGTCGAGCATGGCGAAGCTCAGCGGCTTGTTCTCGCGGCGTGCGCGGAAGCTGCAGTCTTCGAGCAGTTGCAGGATATGGGTGTGGTTGTACAGGCCGGTCAGGCTGTCGCGCACCATCCGCGCCTTGAGGTTGCGCGCCCGCGCCGCACGGTTGCGCACGGTGGTGATCAGGTGGCGCGGTTTGATCGGCTTGGTGAGGAAGTCATCGCCGCCTTCGCTCATGGCGTCCAGTTGCTTGTCCAGGTCGTCTTCGGCCGACAGGTAAATGATCGGCACGCTGACGTAACGGTCGTTATGGCGGATGACCTTGGCCAGTTCGGTGCCGGTACAGGCGGGCATATACATGTCGAGGATGATCAGGTCGGGCTGGAAGTCCGCCAGCTCGGCCATTGCCTGGATCGGCTCGATCAAGGTGCGGGTGACGATACCGGCGCTGTTGAGCAGCCGTTCGGTGTGCAGCGCCTGGGCCCGCGAGTCGTCGATGATCAGCACTTTATACGGCTCGTACTGGGCGACGCAGGTCAGCACTTCGATCTTTTCCAGCAAGCTGGAGGCTTCCAGCGTACCGGTGAGGAATTCCTGGCCTCCGGCGCGCACGGCGGCGAGGCGGGTCGGGGTGTCGGTTTCGTGCAGGCTGAAAAACAGCAGTGGCAGCTTCTGCTCCAGGCCTTCCTGGGCCTCGGCGGCGAGCTTGAGGCCCAGGCCGGCACCGCAGAAGTCCACGTCCATCACAATCGCCGACGGCAGGCGCTCGGCCATCGACGCGCGAAACGCCGCGACACTGTCCAGGGACTGGGCGCTCATGCCAAAGAACTCCAACTGCTTGGCCAGGCGCTCGGCACGGTCGTGATCAGCCAGCATCACGTAGATCGGCTTGCGCATCGGCGGCAGGAAGGTTTGCTCAAGCTGGTCGCCCTGGCGCAGCCCGGTGCGGGACAGGCGTTGCATCAGGCGGTTGAGTTCGGTGATCAGTTGGCTGCTCAGGCGCCCGCGGTTTTCGTCCACGGCCTTGAGGGATTCGCCGATGTGCTGCGCCAACTGGCTGTGTTCCGGCTGTTCGAAGCGTTCGGCAAAGCGCAGCAGGCGCAGATTGGCCTCGCTGAGTTCGGAAAGGTCGGTGCCGGACCACTCGCTGCGTTGCAGGCGCTGCCAGATCTCAAGAATTTGACGTGCCTGATGAATTACCCGCTGGGCAAAATGCTGCTTTAGGCGCTCACGGCTGGGGTCTTCTGGCTCGGTCATATCCTGACTACTAGTGAGGGTGCATGCTGAGGTCGACTGATGGCTCTATGCTAGCACCTCTTTCCCGTGGGATGAGTGTCATACGTCAATAAACTGTACGTGCGGAGTATTCAGTTGCTGACCCGCTGGTCGCGCGGCGTAAAAAGCGTGCATTCTTTATAGTCGAACAGCCTCTGTGCGCCAGTTTGGCGAAAAGCCCCGCACGGGCGGGCACGATGGGGTAGGGTTGTGGTCGGAGTGTTTGAACGCACGCCATCAATTCAAGTGCATGAACTCAAGTGATTGAAAGGATATCGCCATGCTGGACTGGAAAAACCGTGCAGGCAGCGCCAAAGGCCCCGCCCCTGAGCCCAAGTCGGCCAACCGCAGCTATTTTCGTACCCTGCTGATGAGCCGCGCCGTGCTCAGTGTGCTCGGCCTGTACCTGTTGGTCACAGGCGCCTTGGGCTGGTACTGGAGCGAAGAGCCGGCGCTGTTCCCGGTCCAGCAGAACGCGCAGATTGCCGCCGAAAAAGACGGCAAGCAGATGGTGGTGGGCTTTACCACCGTCGAAACCCTCAAGACGGTGGTTGGCACCTTGCTGAACAAGCCGGGTGGCTACATTTCCAACGACCGCTTCCCGCCAGGCCTGTGGATGGACAACATGCCGAGCTGGGAATACGGCGTGCTGGTGCAGGTACGCGACTTGACCCGCGCCCTGCGTAAGGATTTCGCCCGCTCGCAGTCGCAGTCGGCCGAAGACGCCGACTTGGCCAAGGCCGAGCCGCGCTTCAACTTCGATAACAAGAGCTGGGTGCTGCCATCCAGCGAGTCCGAATACCAGGAAGGCATCAACTCCCTGAGCCGCTATGAAGCGCGCCTGTCCGACCCTAACCAGAAAGGCGCGTTGTTCTATGCGCGGGCCGACAACCTGAACAACTGGCTGGGCGATGTCGCCACCCGCCTGGGCTCGCTGTCGCAACGCCTGTCGGCCAGTGTGGGCCGCGTGAAGCTGAACACTGCGCTGAAAACCGAAGCGCTGGCGCCGGGTGAAGTGCCGCAGGTCGATGAAGAAGTGGTGGAAACTCCATGGATGCAGATCGACAACGTGTTCTACGAAGCCCGTGGCCAGGCCTGGGCCTTGTCCCACCTGTTGCGCGCCATCGAAGTGGACTTTGCCGACGTACTGGCCAAGAAAAACGCCACCGTCAGCGTGCGCCAGATCATTCGTGAGCTGGAAGCCTCGCAGGAACCGGTGTGGAGTCCTATGATTCTTAATGGCAGTGGCTTCGGCGTACTGGCGAACCATTCGCTGGTGATGGCCAATTACATTTCCCGGGCAAACGCTGCAGTGATCGACTTGCGTCAGCTCCTCAACCAGGGTTGATGATGGACGCTACTCAAAAGGAGGCCGCCCACCGTGCGGCTTCCGACGCTGAACTGATCTGCTGGGTCGATGAGCATGACAACCTGCTCGGCGACCTTGTCAGGTCCGACCTGCGCCAGCGCGGCCTGATCGGCCGTTGCACCTTTATCTTTCTTTTCAATAGTGCCGGTGAGTTGTGTGTGCATCGGCGCACCTTGAGCAAAGCCCTGTATCCCGGTTACTGGGACACGGCGGCAGGCGGGATGGTGGCGGCGGGTGAGTCCTATGCCGTGTCGGCAGCCCGTGAGCTGGAAGAAGAGCTTGGGGTCAGTGGGGTGGCGTTGGTCGAACATGACCACTTCTACTTCGAAGATGGCGATAGCCGGCTCTGGTGCAAATCCTACTCAGCCGTGTGGGACGGGCCGCTGCGCCTGCAGCCGGAAGAGGTCATGGAAGCGCGCTTTTTACCTATCGACACCGTCCTGCAGGAGGCTGAGCAAAAGCCGTACTGCCCGGACGCCCAGGAAGGCTTGCGCCGCTATCTGGCCTCACGTCGCTAAAGTTGCATAAATTGGCGCCATTTGGCTCTTAGCAAGTCGGCTTTTTGTGGTTACACTGCGCGACTTTTCACCCGAACCGCCTTGGCGGTTCGGTAGCGCTGCCCCTGCCTGAGTGGGGCTTCGCGGTCGGTCAGTCTGATCGATCAGTCTTCATCCTCCCAAGAGGATTGCCGGTGGCCAAAAAAGCCGCATCCTTCGCCGCCCTTGGTGGCCTGGTATTTTCCACCGACGCAGGTCGACACTGCCCGGACTGTCGTCAGCCCGTGGACGCTTGCACCTGCAAACAGACCCTGATTCCCGAAGGCGACGGCATTGCCCGCGTGCGACGCGAGAGCAAAGGCCGTGGCGGCAAGACGGTGACCACCATCACCGGCGTGCCGCTGGCCGAAGACGCGCTGAAGGAGCTCGCCACCACGCTGAAAAAGCGCTGTGGCACCGGTGGCGCGTTGAAAGACGGCGTTATCGAGATTCAGGGCGATCACGTCGAGTTGCTGTTGGCCGAGCTGATCAAGCTCGGGTACAAGGCCAAGAAGTCCGGCGGCTGAAAGCCTCTTCCCGACCTGTGTCTAAACTCTGTCCTGCGCGCGGGGTCCTACCTTGCACGCAGGCAAATCGTCATTTTCATTCTTTAGACTGCGCCAGCCTCAACCAGAGGCGGCGCTTTCGCCTTCATTTATAGGGGACTTCGATGTCCGTACGACGCACACGCAAAGACGATGGCAGCCAATGGACAGTTGCGGACAGCCGCAGCGTTTACGGGATCCGCCATTGGGGGGCCGGGTATTTCGCGATCAATGAAGCCGGTCGCGTTGAAGTTCGTCCGAACGGCCCGAACAGCACGCCCGTCGACCTGTACGAGCAAGTCGACGAGCTGCGCAAGAGCGGCCTGTCGTTGCCGTTGCTGGTGCGCTTCCCCGACATCCTGCAAGACCGTGTACGCCAACTGACCGGCGCTTTCGATTCGAACATCGAACGCCTGGAATACCAGAGCAAGTACACCGCGCTGTACCCGATCAAGGTGAACCAGCAGGAAGCGGTGATCGAGAACATCATCGCCACCCAGAACGTGTCCATCGGCCTGGAAGCCGGCTCCAAGCCCGAGCTGCTGGCCGTGCTGGCCCTGGCGCCGAAGGGCGGCACCATCGTCTGCAACGGTTACAAGGACCGCGAATTCATCCGCCTCGCGCTGATGGGCCAGAAGCTCGGCCACAACGTGTTCATCGTGATCGAGAAAGAATCCGAAGTTGAGCTGGTGATCGAAGAAGCCGCCAGCCTCAAGGTCAAGCCACAGGTTGGCCTGCGTGTGCGTTTGTCTTCCCTGGCGTCGAGCAAGTGGGCGGACACCGGTGGCGAGAAATCCAAATTCGGTCTGTCGGCGGCGCAACTGCTGTCCGTGGTCGAGCGCTTCCGTGCGGCCGGCCTGGACCAGGGCATCCGCCTGTTGCACTTCCATATGGGCTCGCAGATCGCCAACCTGGCCGACTACCAGCACGGTTTCAAGGAAGCCATCCGTTACTACGGCGAGCTGCGCAACCTCGGCCTGCCGGTGGACCACATCGACGTGGGCGGCGGCCTGGGCGTGGACTACGACGGCACGCACTCGCGTAACGCCAGTTCGATCAACTACGACATGGATGACTACGCCGGCGTGGTCGTGGGCATGCTCAAGGAATTCTGCGACGCGCAGAGCCTGCCGCACCCGAATATTTTCTCCGAAAGCGGCCGTTCCCTGACCGCCCACCACGCCATGCTGGTGGTGCAGGTCACTGACGTCGAGAAACACAACGACGAAATCCCGACCATCGAAAACAAGGAAGCCCTGCCGGAAACCGTGCAATGGCTGGTGGACCTGCTCGGTCCGACCGACATCGAGATGGTCACCGAAACCTACTGGCGCGCCACCCACTACATGAGCGACGTGGCCACGCAGTACGCCGACGGCAAGCTGACCCTGGCCGAAAAAGCCCTGGCCGAGCAGTGCTACTTCGCCGTGTGCCGCCGCCTGCACAACTCGCTCAAGGCCCGTCAGCGCTCGCACCGCCAGGTGCTGGATGAGCTCAACGACAAATTGGCCGACAAGTACATCTGCAACTTCTCGGTGTTCCAGAGCCTGCCGGACACCTGGGCCATTGGCCAGGTATTGCCGATCCTGCCGCTGCACCGCCTTGACGAAGAGCCGCTGCGTCGCGCCGTACTGCAAGACCTGACCTGCGACTCCGACGGCAAGATCAAGCAGTACGTCGATGAGCAGAGCATCGAGACCAGCCTGCCGGTTCACGGCTTGAACGAAGGTGAGGACTACTTGCTGGGGATCTTCCTGGTAGGCGCTTACCAGGAAATTCTCGGCGACATGCACAACCTGTTCGGTGACACCGATTCGGTGAACATCTACCAGCGTGAAGACGGTTCGGTGTACAGCGCCGGTATCGAGACCCACGACACCATCGAAGACATGCTGCGCTATGTGCACTTGTCGCCGGAGGAGTTGATGACGCACTACCGTGACAAGTGTGCGAGCGCGAAGATCAGCGCCAGTGAGCGCACGCAGTTCCTGGATGCACTACGGTTAGGGCTGACGCGGTCGTCGTATCTTTCGTCGTAAGCTATGAGAGGGTAGGAGCGAGCACATTCGCCCCTACCCTGCTGTGGGGCTTGAGCGCCGAGTACGGGTCTTCATTTGAGCTATGTCACCTCGCCGGATGGGGCAGGTCAATCTACCCTGACGCATTGAGCGTACACACAGTTGCCTGGGTTATATCCAGCTCAATAGCTTGTCCCGGCGCCAGATTGCGTATCTGAGTTCCTTGCGTTACGGCCAATATGACCGGGATGCCAAACGAGGGTCGAACCATCCATTCGCCCGATTGATTCGCCTGGCGATGACCCAAAGCAACAGACTGCGCACCGACATGAACACCAGGAAGGTAATCCACAGCCCGTGGTTGCCCAGGCCCTGCAATGCCCAGGCAACCGGTAGCACTGAAACCACGGTCAACAGCATCCCATTGCGCATTTCCCGCGCCCGTGTCGCACCAATAAACAAGCCGTCGAGCAAATAGCTCCACACCGCAATCAAGGGCAATACGGCCAGGTAGGGCAGGTAGATATCTGCCGTTTCGCGCACGCTGGGGATATCGGTTTGCATGGCGATAAACAGGTGGCCGCAGACCGTGAACAGCAGGGCAAAGCCGACGCTGGCAATCAGCGACCAACCGCCAGCGACGACCAGTGAACGTCGCATGGCCTGGCGGTCGTGGGCGCCGATGGCGTGGCCGCACAAGGCTTCCACCGCATGGGCCAAGCCGTCCAGCGCATGGGCTGTCAACAACAGGCCGTTGAGCAGCAGTGCATTGGCCGCCACGGTGGCATCGCCCAGGCGTGCACCTTGCACCGTGATCATGAAAAACACCGATTGCAGCGCAAGGCTGCGGATGAAGATGTCGCGGTTCACCGCCAGCAGCGGGCGCCAGCTTTCCCACTGTTTCAGCGCCGCCCAGGCGATATGGCCGGGGTAGGCGCGCAGGGCTTTTTGCGTCATCGCCAGGCCCAGCAAGGCGCCGGTCCATTCGGCAATCACGGACGCCCGCGCCGAACCGACCACCCCCCAATCCAGGCCCAGCACAAACCACAGGTTCAGCGCGATGTTGACCAGGTTGGTGGTCAGCAGGATCGCCAAGGGCGCGCGTGCGTTCTGCGTGCCGAGGAACCAGCCGACCAGTGCGTAGCTGGCAAGGGCGGCAGGCAGGCCGAACAGGCGCGTGTGGAAAAAGTCCTGGGTCAGTTGATTGAGTTCGGGGGAGGGTTGCATCCATTCCAATGCCAGATGGCTGAACGGAATGCCCACGCTGCCCAGCAGCATGGCCAACCCCAACGCCAGTAGCAGGCCCTGCAGGAGGATTTGTCGCAGCGCGGCCCCATCATTGCGCCCGGAAGCCTGTGCGGCAAAACCGGTTGAGCCCATGCGCAGGAAACCCATGGCCCAGGCCAGAAAGGTATACAGACTGGCGCCGACCGCCACGGCCCCCAGTTGATGGGCGTGGGGCAGGTGGCCGATGACCATGCTGTCGACCAGGGCCACGAGAGGCACCGAGATATTCGACAGGATCATCGGCGCGGCCAGGGCCCAGACGCGGCGGTGGGTAGGGCGGTGGCGCCAGTCGGTGAGTAGGGTGGGCATGGAGGCTCCTTGGGGGAGCGGCATTGTAACGGGCCCTTAATCTCACTGCAGAACCAATGTGGGAGGTGGCTTGCCCCCGATAGCGGTCTGTCAGCTGGAAATGTATCGGCTGACATACTGCCATCGGGGGCAAGCCCCCTCTCACATTTGGATCTCCAGCGTTTGTGGGATTTGGCTCCGTTCGCGTTCCTTCAAGAACCAAACCACCCTCCGTCGGTCAATGTGACCAGCACCACATCGGCCCCCTGCGGGCTGATATATAGTTCACCCCTCGGACCCCTCTCACAACGAGTGCCCCATGCTTAACAAAGGACTGTTCCTTGCTTGTGCGCTGGCCCTGCTGAGCGCCTGCGATTCCTCCGATAAACCGGCTGCCCCGACCGCTCCAGCAGCGGCGACGGTTGCACCCAAACCGGCCAAGGCGGCGGTGGACGTGGCGGCGCTGAAGCAGCGTTATGCCGGCCGTGAGTTGAGTGTGGTGGATGTGTCCGAAGTGCAGCTCGATGGGGCCAGCACCCTGTCCGTGAGCTTTTCCATTCCGCTGGATCCCGATCAGAAGTTCGCCGACAAACTCCACCTGGTGGACAGCAAGTCCGGCAAGGTCGATGGCGCCTGGGAAATCTCCGACAACCTCATGGAATTGCGCCTGCGTCACCTGGAGCCACAGCGCAAACTGGTGCTCACGGTGGATGCCGGGGTGAAGGCGGTCAACGGCAATACACTCGCCGCCGAGTACAGCGCCCGCCTGGAAACCCGCGACCTGCAAGCCACCGTCGGCTTCGCCAGCCGTGGCACCTTGCTGCCGACGCGTCTGGCTGAAGGGTTGCCGGTGATCGCGCTGAACGTCGACAAGATCGACGTCGAATTCTTCCGCATCAAGCCCGAATCCCTGCCGACTTTTCTCGCGCAGTGGGGGCGCAACACCAGCCTGCAGAGCTATGAGTCCCGCGAACTGCTGCCACTGGCAGACCTGGTCTACGGCGGCCGTTTCGACCTGAACCCGGCGCGCAACACCCGCGAAACCCTGTTGCTGCCGATCGCCGGCCTCAAGCAACTGCAGCAGCCGGGCGTGTACCTGGCGGTGATGCGCGCCTCCGGCACCTACAACTATTCCCAACCGGCCACGTTGTTTACCTTGAGCGATATCGGCCTGTCGGTGCACCGCTATGCCAATCGCCTGGATGTGTTCACCCAGGCGTTGGATGGCGGCAAGGCGCTGGACGGTGTAGACCTCGAGGTGCTCGACGCCGAGGGGCGTGTGGTCGGCCAGGGCAAGACCGAGAAGGGCGGCCACGCCGAGTTGCCGTTGCCGAAAAAGGCCCAGGTGTTGCTGGCCAAGCAGGGCGAGCAGACCAGCATGCTGCGCCTGGACAGTGCCGCATTGGACCTGGCCGAGTTCGATATCGGCGGGCAACCGTCCCACCCCTTGCAGTTTTTCGTCTTTGGCCCGCGTGACCTGTATCGCCCCGGCGAAACCGTGCTGCTCAACGCCCTGCTGCGCGACAAGGATGGCAATGCCGTCAAACCGCAACCGGTCAGCGTCGAAGTGCGTCGCCCGGATGAGCAGGTGAGCCGCAAATTCGTGTGGGATGCCGACGCCTCCGGTCTCTATCAATATCAACTGCAATTGGCTGGCGAAGCGCCAACCGGGCGCTGGCAGCTGGTGTTCGACCTGGGCGACGGCAAGCCGCAGCTGTATGAATTTCTCGTCGAAGACTTCCTGCCCGAGCGCCTGGCGCTGGAACTCAAGGGCAGCGATACCGCATTGAGCCCGGCGGATAACCCGGTGATTCAAGTCACCGGGCGCTATCTCTACGGTGCGCCGGCATCGGGCAACCGGGTCAGCGGGCAGGTTTATGTGCGGCCGTTGCGCGAAGCGGTCAAGTCGCTGCCGGGCTATCAGTTCGGCTCTGTCACCGAAGAAGAGCTGAGCCAGGATTTCGAACTGGACGAAAGCGTGCTCGATGCCAAGGGCCAGGAAGCGTTGACCCTGGAAAGCAAGTGGGCCGAGGCCAAGTCGCCGCTGCAACTGATCGTGCAAGCCAGCCTGCACGAGTCGGGCGGGCGGCCGATCACTCGGCGCCTGGTACAGCCGATCTGGCCGGCCGAGCAACTGCCGGGCCTGCGCGGCTTGTTTGACGGCAAGGAAACCAATGGCGATGGCCCGGCGGAATTCGAAGTGCTGCTGGCCAACCAGGACGGGCAGAAGCTCGCCGCGCAGAACCTCAAGGTGCGCCTGGTGCGCGAGCGCCGTGACTACTACTGGAACTACTCCGAGAACGACGGCTGGAGCTACCACTTCAACGAGAAATTCCTCAACCTCGACGAGCAGACCCTGAACATCAAGGCCGGCGATACGGCCAAGGTCAGCTTCCAGGTGGAGTGGGGCCCGTACCGCGTCGAAGTGGAAGACCCGCAGACCGGCCTGGTCAGCAGCTTGCGCTTCTGGGCCGGCTACCAGGCCCAGGACAACACCGAAGGCGGCGCCGTACGCCCCGACCAGGTCAAGCTGGCGCTGGACAAACCGGCCTATGGCGACGGCGATACCGCCAACGTCACCGTCACTCCGCCCGCTGCCGGCAAAGGCTACCTGCTGGTGGAGTCCGCCGAAGGGCCGCTGTGGTGGCAGGAAATCGATGTGCCGGCCGAGGGCAAAAGCTTTGCCGTGAAGCTTGACCCGAAGTGGTCGCGCCATGACCTGTACGTCAGTGCCCTGGTGATTCGCCCTGGCGAGCGCAAAGCCAACATCACGCCCAAACGTGCCGTGGGCCTGCTGCACCTGCCGTTGGATCGCACCCAGCGTAAACTCGGCGTGACCCTGGCCGCGCCGGAAAAAATGCGTCCCAAACAGCCGGTGACGGTGAAAGTCGCTGCGAAAAACGCCGATGGCAGCGTGCCGAAACAGGTGCACGTGCTGGTGGCAGCGGTGGACGTGGGCATCTTGAACATTACCGAATACCCGACGCCGGACCCTTACTCCAGCCTGTTCGGCCGCAAGGCTTATGGCGTGGACCAGTTCGACATCTACGGCCAGTTGATCGAAGCCGGGCAGGGGCGCTTGGCCAGCCTGGCATTCGGCGGTGACGCCGCGCTGGCCAAGGGCGGCAAGCGCCCGGACACCAGCGTGACCATCGTCGCCCTGCAAAGTGCGCCGGTGACCCTGAACGAGCAGGGCGAGGGCGAAGTCAGCGTCAATATCCCGGACTTCAACGGCGAACTGCGCCTGATGGCCCAGGCCTGGAGCGACGACCGCTACGGCATGGCCGAAGCCAAGACGGTGATCGCCGCGCCTTTGATTGCCGAGCTGTCGGCGCCGCGTTTCCTGGCCGGTGGTGACCAGACCACCTTGGCGCTGGACCTGTCCAACCTGTCGGGCAAGGCCCAGAAGCTGGATGTGCAACTGAGCGCCGAAGGGCAGTTGGAGTTGGTCAACGCTGGCGCGCAGACCGTCGAGTTGAAACAAGGCCAGCGCACCACCCTGCGCATCCCGGTGAAGGCCTGGGGTGGTTTGGGGCAGGGCAAGGTCAAGGTCACCGTGAACGGGCTGGACTTGCCGGGTGAAAACCTGCCACCGTTCACTCGCGAATGGACATTGGGCGTGCGCCCGGCGTACCCGGCACTGCTCAAGCATTACCGCGCGGTGCTCAAGGATCAGCCGTGGAGCCTGCCGGCGGGCACGCTCGATCAGTTCGATTCATCGGGGCGCCAGGCACTGTTGAGCCTGTCGAGCCGGCCGCCGCTGAACCTGGGTGCTCAGATCAGCGCACTCAAGGCCTACCCCTATGGTTGCCTGGAACAGACCGCGAGCGGCCTGTACCCGTCGCTGTATGCCGACGATGCGCTGCTCAAGCGCCTGTCGATCAAGGGTGAGTCGGACAGTGAGCGTAAACGCAAGATCGAGTTGGGCATCGAGCGCCTGCTGGGCATGCAGCGCTACAACGGCAGCTTCGGGTTGTGGGGCGCCGATGGCGAAGAAGAATACTGGCTGACGGCCTACGTCACCGACTTCCTGCTGCGTGCCCGCGACCAGGGTTTTGCCGTGCCGCCTGAAGCGTTGAAGAAAGCCAGCGAGCGCCTGTTGCGCTACGTGCAGGAACGCAATCTGATCGACGTCGACTACAGCGATAACGCCGACCATACGCGCTTTGCCGTACAGGCCTACGCTGGCATGGTGCTGGCGCGCAGTCAGCAGGCGCCGTTGGGGGCGCTGCGCAGTATCTTCGATCGACGCAGCGATGCGCGCTCCGGTTTGCCGCTGGTGCAGTTGGCTATCGCGCTGCAGAAGATGGGCGACCAGCCGCGTGCGGACCAGGCCTTGCTCGCTGGGCTGGCGACGCAGCGTAACGCCAATGAGTGGCTGGCCGACTACGGCAGCCCATTGCGCGACCAGGCTATGATCCTGGCCTTGCTGGAAGAGAACGACCTGGCCAAAGGCAAGCGTGAGGAGCGTTTGTTTACGCTGTCGGATCAACTGGCGGCCAGCCCGTATCTGTCGACCCAGGAGCGCAACTCGCTGTTCCTGGCGGGGCGCCTCGGGTTTGCCAGGCCGGATGCGAACTGGCAGGTGTCGCTCACTGGCAGTGGCGGCGTGCAGGAGTTGAACAATCAGCAATCGACGCTGGAGCTGGAAGGCAAGCTGCTGTCCAGCGATTTGACCTTGAGCAATCAGGGCGAGACGCCGGTGTACCAGCAATTGACGATCTCGGGTTATCCACAGGTGCCCCCGGCTGCCAGCGGCGACAACCTGAGCATCCGCCGCGAATACCTGGGCATGAACGGCCAGCCGCTGAACCTGCGCAACCTCAACAGCGGTGAGCTGGTCCTGGTGCACCTGGCGGTCAGCGCCAAGCAGCGTGTGCCGGATGCCCTGGTGGTAGATTTGCTGCCGGCCGGCCTGGAACTGGAAAACCAGAACCTGGCGCAAAGCGCCGCCAGCCTGGAAAACGCCAGCAGCCAGGTGAAGGAATGGCGTGAGTCGATGCAGAACGCCTCGCTCAAGCATCAGGAGTTCCGTGACGACCGCTATGTGGCAGCGATCAACCTGGACGGTTCCGGTACCACGCACCTGCTGTACCTGGCGCGGGCGGTGACGCCGGGGACTTATCGTGTGCCGCCGCCGCAGGTGGAGTCGATGTACCGGCCGAACTGGCAGGCGGTGGGGGAGACGCCGACCGATCTGGTGATCAAGGGGCGTTAATGTAAAACGGGGCCTCAATGTGGGAGGGGGCTTGCCCCCGATGGCGGTGGATCAGTCAGCTTATCTGTAGCTGACCCACCGCTATCGGGGGCAAGCCCCCTCCCACAGGTGATTTGCGGTGTTTTGGGGTCAGTGGACGACCCAGCTCAGAAGCCACAGGCCCAGCAGCAACCAGATAATCCCCATGATGATCGACGCCCGCATGAAGGCGCGAACCGCCGAGTACAGCAGCATCAGGCCGATGATCAGGGTGAGGATGCTGATGATCGAGGTATCCATGCCCAAGGTGCGGGACAGGCCATCGATGAAGTTGCCACCGGCATGGGTCAGCGCACCAAACAGGCCGCTGAGCCCGTCGACGATAAAACGGATGACCGAACCGAGCGCCTGGCCCAACCATTCGAAAAAGCTTTCTACCTGCATGTGTGTGTCCTGATGAGAAGGTGGGCGTATCTGTGCCTTTGGTTGTTATTGCAACAGGCTAGTTCCCTACCAGCATAGAGGTTTGCCCGTTTGAGTTTGCGTTTAGTTGCCCGCTGGACCCTGGCCAGCCTTTTGTTGGTGATCGCCCTGCTCTGGCTGGCCGACCGCATCTGGCCGTTGCCCTTGCCCAAGGATGACCTGGCGCGGGTGGTGCTGGCCGAGGATGGCACGCCGTTGTGGCGGTTTGCCGATGCCAACGGTGTGTGGCGCTACCCCGTGCAGACCCGCGAGGTGTCGCCGTATTACCTGGATGCGCTGCTCACCTATGAGGACCGTTGGTTCTACCAGCACCCCGGCGTGAATCCGCTGGCGCTGGTGCGGGCGACCTGGCAGAACCTGACCGGCGCGCGGGTGGTGTCTGGCGGCAGCACCTTGTCGATGCAGGTGGCGCGCTTGCTGGATCCGCATTCGCGCACTTTCCACGGCAAATTGCGTCAGTTGTGGCGCACGGCACAGCTGGAATGGCACCTGTCCAAGGAAGAAATCCTCAACCTCTACCTGAATCGCGCCCCGTTTGGCGGTACGTTGCAGGGCGTGGCCGCCGCCAGTTGGGCGTACTTGGGCAAGTCGCCGTCACAGCTGACCCACGCCGAAGCCGCCTTGCTCGCCGTGCTGCCCCAGGCGCCCAGCCGCTTGCGTCCGGACCGCCACCCCCAACGCGCCCAGGACGCCCGCGACAAAGTGCTGCGCCGCCTCGCCGAATTCCAGGTGTGGCCGCAAGCCGCCGTCGATGAGGCCCTGGAAGAACCGCTGTTGCTCGCGCCGCGCCTGGAACCGAGCCTGGCGCCCTTGCTCGCACGGCGCCTGAACCGCCCCGACAGCCCGTCGCTGATCCGCACCACCCTGGACGCCACCCTGCAACGTCGCCTGGAAGATTTGCTGTTGGGCTGGCGCGCGCGTTTGCCGGAGCACACCTCCGCCGCGATCTTGGTGGTGGAGGAGGAAACCATGGCCGTACGGGCCTACCTCGGTTCGGTGGATATCAACGACGCCAAGCGCTTCGGCCATGTGGACATGATCAGTGCCCTGCGTTCGCCGGGCTCCACGTTAAAGCCGTTTTTGTACGGCATGGCGTTGGACGATGGGCTGATCCACTCCGAATCCCTGCTGCAGGACGTGCCCCGACGGTATGGCGATTACCGGCCGGGCAACTTCTCCATGGGCTTCACCGGTGCAGTGCCGGCCAGTACGGCGCTGTCCAGCTCGCTCAACCTCCCGGCGGTACAGTTGCTGGAAGCCTATGGGCCGAAGCGGTTCGCCGCCGAAATGCGCATCGGCGGCGTGCCGCTGGCATTGCCTGCATTGGCCGAGCCGAACCTGGCGCTGATCCTGGGGGGGGCGGGCAGCCGCCTGGAAGACCTGGTGAGTGGTTACAGCGCCTTCGCCCGGGACGGCAAAAGCGCCACTCTTCGCTTGCAGCCGGACGATACACTCAGGGAACGGCCATTACTGTCGCCAGGGTCCGCCTGGATTGTGCGGCGCATCCTCAGCGGCCAGGCGCGACCCGACCGCGACCCGCGTGCCGAGTTGGTGCAGCGCCCGGTGCTGGCCTGGAAGACTGGCACCAGCTACGGCTTTCGCGATGCCTGGGCGATCGGTGTGGGGCCGCGTTACCTGATCGGCGTGTGGATCGGCCGCCCGGATGGTACGCCGGTGCCGGGCCAGTTCGGCCTGGCTTCGGCCGCACCGCTGATGTTGCAGGTGCACGATGTGCTGACCAACCGCGACAGCCAGCGCGGTATCACTGCACCGGTCAAGCCGGTGCCGGCGAATGTCGGTGTGGCCGCGATCTGTTGGCCGCTGGGCCAGCCGATGAACCGCAGCGATCCCAACTGCCGCCGCCAGCGCTTTGCCTGGACCCTGGACAACACCACGCCACCCACTTTGCAGGCGTTGGACCAACCGTTGAGCGTGGGTTTGATGGAAAGTGTGTGGGTCAATGCCAAGGGCTTGCGGGTGGACGCCCGTTGCCCCGGTGCCGAGCCCAGGAGCATCGCCCTGTGGCCCGCGCCCCTGGAGCCTTGGCTGCCCAGGGCCGAACGCCGCGAAGCGCGCATTCCCGCGGCCGACCCCGATTGCCCGCCACCGGCGCTGGCCGCCTCTTCACCTTTATCCATCGTTGGCGTGCGTGAAGGTGACCAACTGCGCCTGCCCGCCGCCAGCCAACAGGCGCTGCGCCTCAAACTCTCTGCGTTGGGCGGCAGCGGCCGGCGTTGGTGGTTCCTTAACGGCGCGCCCCTGGGCGACAGTGCCAACCAGGACTTTATCAATGCCAGTTTTGAGCAACTGGGGCGCTATCAACTCAGTGTCCTCGACGAAGCCGGGCAGACCGCGCGCGTCGAGTTCAGCGTCGTTGATTAGATCGCTATCGAGGGCAAGCCCAAAGGTTCACTTGCCTTGAAGGCCATTCCCCCCGAAGCTATCCACCTTCAGGAGCCTGCCACATGAACCTCGAACACCTCACCGAACGCCTGCACCGCATCCGCGATACCAACGACTGGAAGCAGTTCCACAGCCCCAAAAACCTGGCCATGGCCGCCAGCGTGGAAATGGCCGAGCTGGTGGAGATCTTCCAATGGCTGACCGAAGACCAGTCGCGCCAGCTGCCGGCCGACAAACTCGCCCATGCCGGGCAGGAAGTCGGCGATATCGTGCTGTACCTGCTGTTGCTGTGCAGTGAGCTGGGCCTGGACATGAACGAAGTGGTGCGCGCCAAACTGGCCGACAGCGAACGGCGGTTTGCCCATGAGTGACCGTCATTTCGACCAGTTGGCCACGCGCTTCGCCGAGAAAATCTACGGCGGTGCCAAAGGCGCGATCCGCCTGGCGGTGCTCCAGGCCGACCTCACCGAAGCCTTGCCAAGGCGCCCGCTGCGTGTGCTGGATATTGGCGCGGGCCTGGGCCATATGTCGTTGTGGCTGGCTGAGCAAGGGCATCAGGTGACCCTGGCCGAACCCGCCGAACCGATGCTCGAAGGCGCCCGCCAACGTTTCGCCGAGGCGGGGCAGACCGCGACGTTTATCCATGCGCCCTGGCAAGACCTGCTCGGCCAGCTCACCGAACCCTACGACCTGGTGCTGTGCCATGCCGTGCTGGAATGGCTGGCCGAGCCCCATGCAATCCTGCCGGTACTGCACCAACTCGCGGCGCCGGGTGGGTGGCTATCCCTGGCGTTCTACAACCGTGATGCGCTGATCTATCGCAACCTGCTCAAAGGCCACTTCCGCAAAATGCGCAAGAATGACATGGCCGGCGAAAAGCAGAGCCTCACGCCGCAACAACCGCTGGACCCACGAGAATTGGCGGCGCAACTCGAAGGCCTTTGGCAGGTCGAAAGCCAAAGTGGCGTGCGGGTGTTCCACGACTATATGCCGGTGGAATTCCAGGCCCGTGCGGATTTGCAGGACCTTGTAGAGATGGAACTCGCTCACCGTCGTCACCCAAGCTTTGCCGGACTTGGGCGTTATTTGCACTGGATCTGCCGTCCGGTTTAAGCGGCCCAGTCTGCGGAGGTCGAAATGCGTCGTCTCTGTTTGATCCTGTTGTCCCTGGGGTTGGGCGCCTGTTCAAGCCCCAATCCTTATGTTGCCGCGTCGGCGCCGATCCCACCGGCGCCGCCCCAGGCCGCCCACACCTTTGATGCCAGTGCCTACCCGGCGCCGGTGCGCGATTACGGTGCCTACCGCAATTGGGCCTGGCGCAACGGCCAGCTTCCGGCGGGCACGGCCTGGGCCGACTCGGCGCAGATCGCCGAGGCGGTCAGCGGCGCCCTCGACCAGCGCGGCCTGCGCCCCTTGCATGACAACCGCCCGGCGGACCTTTTCGTCAGCGCCGACGTGCGCCTGGATAAGCGTCTCAAGCAAGTCCAGGATGACTACGGCTACGGTTATGGCGGCTATAACCGCTACGGCAACGGTTATGGCATGTACAACTCGGTGCCGATCGTGCGCACTTATGAAGTCCAGGTCGTGGTGGTGCGCGTCAACCTGTTCGATGCCCGCACCGGTCAGCCGGTGTGGAGCGCCAGCGCAGAGACGGGCAGCCAGGGAAGCCTCAGTGAACGGGCGGATGCCTTGCGCCAGGCGGTGCAGAAGGCAATGACGGCGTATCCTCCCAGTTAACCGCTATTCTCATCTTTGGCGCGGGTCGCTCTTTGGAGAACAACCATGTTTCGTCGTATCGCTACGCTCGCTTTTGTTGTGCTGCTAGGCGGTTGCCAGACCAGCCAAGTCAACCACGATTTTGACGCCAGCCGGGACTTCGGTGCCTACCGAAGTTGGGCCTGGAAAGACCCGGCCCTGCAATACCGCCCGGATGACCCGCGCATCAAGAGCGACCTCACTGAACAACGCATCCGCCAGGCCGTGGGTGAACAACTCGACCAGCGCGGCCTGCGCCCTGCGGCGCCGGGCAGCAAGGCTGACCTGAACGTGCAGGCCTACCTGATCGTCGAAGACCGCCAGCAGCAGGTCACCACCAACTACGGCGGCGCCTGGGGCGGCCCGTGGAATGGCTATTGGGGCGCGCCGATGTACAACGAAACGCGGAACATCACCTACAAAGTGGCGACCATCCAGATCGACCTGCTCGATGGCAAGGACGGCAAACTGGTCTGGCGCGGCAGCGACGAACAGATGATGGCCACCTCGCCCAACCCTCAGGACCGTGACAAAGCCATCCGCACCACCGTCACCCGCGTCCTCTCCAGCTACCCCCCTCACTAACCTCGGCAGGCGCGGGCTCGCTGTGGCAGGCGGGCTTGTGGAGAGCAGGCTTGCCGTGGCGAGCAGGCTTGCCCTGCGTTGGGCTGCGAAGCGGCCCCTCAACCCCCCAAAACCGATTTATGGCAACGGGCCAGCCCTTGTCTACACTCAAAACCATCTACGGAGAGTAAGCGCTAAGGAGTGCCTGATGTCTCCCCGACTTGGTTACAGGCAGCGTGGTGCGATTGGCCTGATGGCGGCAGCTACCCTGGCCCTGGCCATGGTCTTCATGCTGCTGGCGGTAGACAGCGGCCGTCTCTATCTGGAAAAGCGCAAGCTGCAGTCCGTCGCCGACAGCGCCGCGCTGGAAGCCGCCAGCCGTGGCGGCCTGTGCACACCCGCCACCACCGCCAATGACTACGCCGTGCAGAACGCCACACGCAACGGTTTCAGCGTGGTCGCTGGCGACAGCAGCCGTGGCCTGGCCGTCACCTGCGGCACCTTGACCACCAATGCCGGCAATGTCCGTGTATTCACTGCCGACGCTACCAAGAACGATGCCGTGCGCGTGGTCGCCACGCGCAGCGTAATCACCAGCATCGCCAGTGGGCTGTGGGGCATGTTCAGTGGCGCGCCGGTCTCCACCCAGATGACGCTGAGTGCCACCGCCGTGGCCGCCTATGCACCGCCGGTGGCGCAACTGACGATTCGCAGCAGCCTGGCCTCAGTGAACTCCGGCAACTCCCCGCTATTGAACATGGTCATCGGCAATCTGCTGGGCGGCAGCCTGTCCCTGACCGCTGCGGGCTGGAATGGCTTGCTGACGACGAACGTGAACCTGCTCGGTTACCTGGACCAGTTGGCGGTTCAATTGAACGTCAAGGCGGGGGACTACGACGCGTTGCTGAGCACCGCCGTATCCGCCAGCCAGTTGCTCGACGCAGCGGTGAAGGTTCTGCAAAAAAACGGCGCGGTCGCCACGGCGGTGATCAACGATGTCATTTCAGTGAAAGCCATTGCCCCGAATACCCAGCTTTTGAAGGTGGGCGATCTGTTGAAGGTCGCTACCGGTACACCAGCGGCTGCCTTGAATACCAGTGTGCAGCTGTTTCAGTTGCTGGAGACCGTGGCGCAGCTATCCAGTAGCAAAAGTGCGGTCGGTGCGGCAGCGCAGGTGAATATTCCTCTGGTTGGCACCGTCTCGGTCCAGACCAAAGTCATCGAGCCGCCGCAACTGTCTGCGTTTGGCAATCCGGCCAAGGCCAAGGCTGGGCTTTTGAATAATCCGCCGACGGACCAGATTTTTGTACGAACTGCCCAGGTACGCACGTTGGTCACCATCGATGCGCCGATCATCAAGGTGGTCTCGGGGGTTTCATCGATACTGACCGGGCTGGCGACGCCTGTGTCGAAGGTGGTCGGCGGTTTGCTGAACCTGAACCTGCTCGATGTGGTGGCCGGTGTCGTGTGCATAGTCGGGTGCAATGTGGCTGATGTGGATATCACCACGACTTTATCCATCTATATCGAGGCGGCCAGCGCGGAGAGCCACGTGACAGACTTCAGTTGCGCCACACCGGCCACCAAGTCGTTGACGGTGCAGGCCACCACGTCACTCGCCACCCTGGGCGTCGGCTATGTTGATCCGGTGTCGGCGTTTTCATCGTCTGCGCCTGTCAATGTGCAGCCGGTGCGGCTGATCGACTTTGGCCAACGCTTTTGCCTGCTGACCCTGGTGTGCGGGCCTCGCACGGCCGGCGTTGGCGGTGGCTTGAACCTGAGGGCGTTGTCCACCGTGGGGGCGCAAACCAATACGGTGTTGTTTTCGCCGGTGAATGACGTCAATGCGGCGACGATCTACAAAAGCCCACCCGGCACCGCCAATATCGTTAACAGCCTGGGCGCTACCTTGAACGGCCTGCAGGTCACCTATGTCCCACCTACGGGGAGCACGCCCGCTACGCCGAACAGTACAGTCACCGGTGCACTGGCGACCATCGTCAGCTCGGTGGTCAGCCTGGTCCAGAACGTCCTGGCGCCGATCCTCGACCCTATCGTCAATACGTTGCTCGCAGCGCTGGGCGTCAACCTCGGCAACGCCGAAGTCGGCGCCAACCTCAGTTGCCACATGGGCCGCGCCTATCTGGTGATCTAGCTGATCGGCAGCTCCACACAAAACTTCGCGCCGTGCTCGCCATTGGCGACGCTCAAGCGTCCGCCCATGTTTTCCACAATGCCGTAGCTCACCGACAACCCGAGCCCCGTGCCCACGCCGATCGGCTTGGTGGTAAAGAACGGCTCGAAAATCCGCTCCAGCAACCGTGGGTCAATCCCGCCGCCGTTGTCTTCCACCCAGATCCGCACATGGCGGCTGTCCTGTTCGCAATGCACTGCGATCCAGGGACGAAATTCGGGGTGTTTTCCCCGTTTGCTCAACAGCGCGTCACGGGCATTGACCATCAGGTTGATCAACACCTGTTCAAGCTGATCGACATAGCCTTTGACCTGGACCTGGACGTCCGCCGGGGTGATCCGCAGCTCAACGCCCTTGCCGCGCAGGCTCTCGCCGAGCAGTGACAGCGTGCCTTCCACGGCCTGTGACGGGTCGAAGGGTTGCTGTTCGATTTCCGAGCGGCGGCCGAACACCCGCATATGGTCCACCACCCGCGTGGCGCGCTGCACCTGGGTGTCGATGCGTTGGAGTTTTTCGGTGAGGTAGTCGATCTGCGCATCGCCGTTGCCCAGGCGCTTGAGCACATTGACGACGGCCATGCGCATCACGTTCAGCGGCTGGTTGATTTCATGGGCCAGACCGGTGGCCATTTCGCCCAGGGTGGCCATCTTGGCGCTTTGCGTCAGTTGCTGCTGGGAGCGGCGCACTTCGGTGTTGTCACGGCCCACCGCCTGCACCTCCACCAGCGTACCCTGTTCATCGAACACGCCACGGTCCGACCAGACCCACCAGGCGTGTTCGCGCCCCGGCAGTTCAAGGCTGATTTCGGCGGTGCTGACCGGGAATTCCGCGCTCAATTGGCCGATACGCTGCACAAACGCCTGGCGCTGTTCCTGCGACATCCAGTGGCCCAGGTTCAGCCCTGGCAGCTCTGCGGGCGGGCATTCCAGGTAATTGGCCAGCGGTGTGTTGCCGAAGGTCAGGGTCAGGTCGGGGCGATAGCGGCAGATCATCGCCGGGGAGTCTTCGACCAGGATGCGATAGCGTTCTTCGCTTTGCTTGATCTGTTCGGCGGCCAGGGTCGCCTCGGTGACATCCAGCCACAGGCCGACGGCTTCCACCGGCAGGCCCAAGTCATCGCGCAGCAACTTGGCCTCGTCCAGCAGCCAGTGGTAGTGGCCCTGTTTGTCGCGCAGGCGGTAGCGACTGCGTACGCTGCCTTCGCGAAGCAACTGGCGGCTGCGCTCGAAATACCGGTCGCGGTCTTCGGGGTGGATCAAGGACGCCAGGCTGTCGTGGTTGCACTCGGCCAAGGTCCAGCCCAGCAGCGGTAGCAGGCTGTCGCTGAAAAAAGCCGGATGCAGGGCGCCGTCGACATAGCGCTGCACATAGATCACGGCCGGTGAGCTGGCGATCAGGTTGTCCAGGCGTGCATGGGCGGCGGCGGCTTGCAATTGCTGGTTCTTGATGTCGCTGATGTCGAGCATGAAACCGATCCAGCGGCGGCTGTCACCCACGCCAAGCACCTGGCCCTGCACGCGATACCAGAGCGGGTGGTGCTCGGCGTCGGTGCGTTGCAGGCGCACGCTGGTCAGCAAGGGTTTGCCCAGGGCCAGCAGGTCGTGCAGACGGCTGTCGAGGGCCTGGCGATCGGCGGGGTGAATCAATTCCAGCCATTGGCTCAAAGGTTGTAGGGTCGGACCGTCTTCCAGGCTGAGGCTGTGCAGCAACTGCGGGGCCAGCTGAATTTCGTGGGTGGCCGGCAGCAGCTCCCACCAGCCGGTGCCGAGCAGGCCCTGCAACGCCTCCATGCGGTCGAGCTGCTGGTGATAGCGCTGCTCGCGCAGCCGGCTCAGCAGGGGGGCGGCGAGGGCGGCGGTGAGATTCAGCCAGTCGCGGTCGTTGGTGTGCTGCTGGCCGTTGTATGGGCCACAGAGCAACCAGGCGGCGACGCCCTGACTGTCACGGTAAGGCACCAGAAAACCGTCGGCATCGCCGAAAATACTGTGCAGACGCGGGTTATCGCTGCGCTCCCGGGCCAGGCTCAACGGTACGTTGCCATTGACGCTGTCCAGGCTGATGCCCAGGTGTTGGCCGGCCTGCCACAAGGCGGGGGCGTCGTGGGCGGCGTACTGGCTGTAGATCCGCCAACCCCGGTCTTCATCATCGAGCAGGGCCAGGGCAACGCAGGGGATGTGCCAGCGCTGGGCCAGGCTGCGCAGGTGCTCGTTGAACACCTCGGGCAGGCGGGTCAGGCTGCACACCCGCAACTGCTCGCTCATGTGGCAGGCGAGTTGATGGTTCTGTTCGCGGTGCTGGGCCAGTTGCCGGCCGGCCAGTAAATCACCCACGTCCTGCAGGCGCAGGCTCCATTCATCACCGTCGGGTTCGATCCAGCCGCGAGTGTGCAGCACCTGGCCGGTTGCGCCCTGGAAGTCCAGGTCCAGGTTCTGGTGTTGCCAGTCGGCAGGGCTGCCTTCGATATCCAGGGCACTGTCGGCGCACAGCAGCTCACGCAGTGGCGGCCGACGTTCGCCGATGGCGTGGGTCGCCAGCTGTGAGCGCAGGGTGCCGCGGATACCCAGCACGTGGCCTTGAGCATCCAATTGCACCTGCAGGCCTGGCATGGGCATGCCCGGCATATCGAGGGGCGGCGCGCTGACGCGGCCGAGCAGGCGGCCGAAGAGTTTGTCCCCCGACGTCAAAACTGCAGACTCGAACTGGCGGACAGGTTGGCCGGCAGGCTCGGGACGGTGCCGATCCCCGGCAGCACCAGCGCCGGGAACACGGAATAGAGGTTGGTAGTCGGGTAGTTGATTGCCACGGTCAGCGTGGTCGTGGCGCCGTTATAGGAGCTGCTGATGTAACTGGGGGAGAACTGGAAACTGCTCGGGATCCATTTCAACTGCTCTATCACAGTGGTTTTGGCACGGTCGGTCACCTGCGTGCCGTAAGCGGTGCCGGCGGCTATCGGGTCCACCGACAGGGCCTGGCGCACGGCCTCCGCCGCCGCCTGGTTGAACGACTGCATCAACAGCAACGGCAGGCTATAGCTGATCAACCCGTAGAACACGGCAAAAAAGATCGTGAAGACCAGGGCGAACTCAATCGCCGCCGCACCTTTTTGCTTTCCAGGCAGGCCTGTTTTCATGACTGCGTCTACCCTGACGGCTACTACTTGATATCAGCATAGAATCAATCAGCGAAAAGGGATGTTTTTTACGTGATCCACGGCGTGGTGATACTGCTCTGGCTGGTCCTCTGTGCGTGGCAGGATATCCGCCAGCGGCAGATCGCCAATGGCTTGACCCTGACGGCAGCGCTGTTGGCACTGATCTTCTTGCTGTGGACGGGCACGACCTGGCTCGGAGTGCCCGCCAGCGAGGGCGGTTGGGCGTTTGCCCTGGCCCTGTTGTTGACCTTGCCCGGGTATGCGCTGGACCGCTTTGGTGCGGGAGATGTGAAGCTGCTGGCTGCCCTGGCCCTGGCCAGTACGCTGGACTGTTTGCTGTGGTCGTTGATCGGTGCGGCGCTCTTTCAGGCGTGCTGGGTGCTTGTGAGTCAAAGGCTTGGGGCGCGTCGGGGGAGGGCAGATGCGCAGGTGTCGACCAAACAGCCATTTGCCCCGTTTGTCTTGACAGGATTTGTGCTGTACTGGCTTTGGATCCATTAGTCGAACAACCGCTCTACCGCTATGTACATAGTCGAAAAGTACGTCTACGTTTATGAAGTATCCGTAAGTTGTTTTTTGTCCAAATGGATGGGTTGCCCATTTGCTTGCCAGGCATGGAGTAGCGCGTGAACAAGCTTACCTCGGCAGTAAAAGTGCTCGTGGTCGACGATCAGCCGTTGATCGTGGAAGAGCTCTGCGAATTTCTTGAAGGCAGCGGCTACCGCTGCGTCCCATGTGAGTCCAGTCGACACGCCTTGCAGCGCTTCAGTGAAGACCCCGAGATCGGCCTGGTGCTGTGCGACCTGCATATGCCGGACATGGATGGCATCGAGCTGGTGCAGGCCATGCAGAAGGTCGCGGGCAAGCAGCGCGCGTTCGAGGCCATCATGCTCACCGGGCGTGCCGACAAACAGGACGTGATCAAGGCCCTGCGCGCGGGGATCTCGGATTACTACCAGAAGCCGATCAACCTCGATGAGTTGCTCGAAGGCCTGCAACGCCAGGAAGCGGCGCTGGAGGAGCGGCAAAAGGAGCTGCACCTGGGGCACCTGAACCAGAAGCTGCAATACCTTTCCGAATCCATCAACGATTTGTACCAGGACCTCGACAAAGTGCGGCGCAGCCCTGGCGCCGGCTTGGCGGATGAGGGCGAGCCGGTCGTCGATGATGCCGGGCCGATCGAAATCCCGACCATCTTCAACCAGCTGTCGCCGCGCCAGCTCGATGTTGCGCGCCTGGTGGGCAAGGGCCAGACCAACTACCAGATCGCCTGTGAACTGGGGATCACCGAGAACACCGTCAAGCTGTACGTGTCCCAGGTGCTGCGCCTCACCCATATGCATAACCGTACCCAGCTGGCACTGGCCCTGTCGCCGACTATCTCGGCGCCGCGGCAACGGGTGACGGCGCACTGACGGTTACTGACTCTTCCCACCCTTGGAAGACCCGCCCGATTGCGACTCGAAGAACTCCGGAATCGGATGCTTGTTGCTGTCCAGCCAACGCTGCATGGCCTGTTCCCGTTCTGCGGGCGTGGTTCGTTGCGGCGTGGCGGAAGCTGCGCGCCCATCGACCTGCAAGGCCATCCAGTTTTCCGTCTCCGCCTGATAGGGGGACGACGGGCCCGGCTCGATGGCCAGTGCGCTCAGCGGTAGCAGCGCCAGTGCGATTAAGTAATGTGCTGTCATCTCGCTCTCCTTACTTCAGGGTCACCGGCAGCGCCTGGCTGACTGCCGCGACTTTGCGTGCCGCCACGCCGGTGGCCTTGAGTTTCTCCGCGCGGGCCTGGGCCTCGGTGAACTGCTCGCGGCTCAGGCCCAACTGGCTGACGACCTTGGCCGCTTGCCCCCAGTCGTTCTGGTAGATCAACAGTGTGACCAGGTTGACGGCGGCCAGCGGGTCGCCTTGCTTGAGTTCGATGGCGGTCATGAATTCAAAGCGGGCGTCTTCCACCCGTAATTGGTTGAGGTAGACCACGCCCAAGTCATTGCGGATCTTTTCGTCAGTGGGGGCCAGCTGCGCAGCCCGTTGCAAGTGGGTCATGGCCAGGCCGTTGTCGCCGCTGGCGGCCGCCAACTGCCCGAGGCCGTGCTCGCCTTCGGCCGTCATGCAGGTGCCGAGCAGGCTGCGGTATAGCGGCTCGGCTTCGCTGCGCCCGAGCAGGCGATAAGTGCGGGCCTTGCGCTGGCGCACCTGGGGCAGGGACTCGGGCAGGTTTTGCAGGTTGGCCAGGCTGGCGTGCAGCTTGCCTTCGTTGGCCAGGTCGTCGGACAGGTTCAGCGCCAGCTCCTGGTCCGCGCTCGGCTTGGTGCAACTGCCCGGTGAGGTCAGCGCCGCCCAGGGCGATTGGCCGTTGGTGGCGCAGCCGCCGAGCATCAACAGCGTCAGGCCGGCAATCAATGCTTTCATCAAGGTCTCCTCAAAAGTGGCTCAACGCGCGGGCGATGCCGATAAAGGCCGGGCCGCCGAGCACGATCAACAAAGCGGGGAACAGAAACACCATCATCACCACCGACATTTTTGCCGACATCTTCGAGATGTATTCCTGCAAACGGGTCAGGCGTCGGTCGTCGAGCAGTTGCTTGAGGGCCAGCAGGGACTTCATCGCGCCGCCGCCCTGCTGGATCAATTGCTGGAGGATGATGCAGGTGTCGGTGAACTCATCCACCTCCAGCAGGCGTGCGGTCTTGCCCAGTTCCTCGCCCAGCTCCAGCCCCGAATCGACCCGTGCCAGGATCAGGCGTAGTTCATGCGTCAACGCGGGGAGCAGGCGTTGGGCTTCGTTGCCCACCACCCGCAGCGACTGTTCAATCGCCATGCCGGATTCGAACAGGATGCGCAGCAGTGGAATGAAGGTTGAAATTTCCTTGGCGATGGTCTGCTGGCGATACTTGGCCGCAGCGGCGAGCACGCGTTTGGGCAGCAGGTAGCCGATGCCCACGGCAAACATCGGCGCAATCCATGCGGGGGCCGCGTGCGCAAACAATAGCTGCTGGCCGAGCAGGGTCAGGCCCAGCAGCACAATTGGCGTACCGATCTGGAAGGCGGCGAACAGCGAGCGCTGGCTGGCCTTGCGCCAACCGACCCGGTTGAGGAGAACCTGAGTCTCGTTGTCCAGGCTGACCGAGCGCTGGGCCAGGGCGCTTCCCCCCAGTTGACGCATGAAGCTACCGAGTTTGTGGTCGCTGGCCGTCCGCCCTTGCAAGCGCTCGGCGACCCGTCGATCGCGCCGGCGGTGTTCAAGCACCTGGCCTCCCACCAGTACCGCGGCGGATAGCAACAACAGGGCGCAGGCCAGCAGCACCATCTCAGACACTCCTCAACATGCGCCACATGACGAAGGTACCCGTCAGGTCCATCCCCAGCGCGGCGAACAGCATGATGCGCCCGGTGTCGTCGTTCCACATGGTCATCAAGTAGCCAGGGTTGACGATCATGAAGTAGCCGACGATCAGGATGGGCAGTCCGCCCAGCACATAGGCGGTCATGCGCGTTTCACCGGTCATGGCCTTGAGCTGCCGGGCACCTTGTTCGCGCTCGCGAATCATCTTGATCAGGTTTTCCAGCAGTTCGCTGGCGTTGCCGCCGTAGCGGTGGTTGACCTTCAGGCCGAGGGCGAACAGGCGGAATTCGTCCTGCTCGTAGAACTCGGCAAAGTCGCTTACCGAGTCCGGCAGGCTGACCCCCATGCGCACATTGCGTTGCACGCGGGCCATGGCGTCCTTGAGTGGGTCTTCAACGCCTTCGACGCCTCCAAGTACCGCATCTGCCAGGGTTCTGCCGGACTTGAGGCTGCGTACACTGTGGTCGAGCAACTGCGGCAGTTGCTCGACCATGCGCTGCACGCGCCGTTGATAACGCCAGCTGATGTACAAGCGCAGTACCAGGGGCGGCGCCACGACCATCGCGATCAGCCCCAGACCGCCGGCCAGCAGCCAGCCGAACAGCGCGCCGATCACCCAGGCGCTCAGCCAAAGGCCCAGGCGGTCAGTGGGTTTGCCCAGCCCGGCGCGCTGGAACATGCGCTCAAGAGCGGTCCACTTGGTGTTCGGTTCCTGTGTCTGCGGCTGGCCGTCACCCAGGCGCTCCAGCACGCGGTCCGTCTGGGCTTTGCGCAGGCCATGCTGAAACTGCCAGAACGACAGGCCGATCAACAGCAGGCAGACAAGCAACAACACCGGTCCTGTCATCACGCGCTCCTAGGACTGCAACGCCGATTCGCGGCGCAGTTTGTCGCCGGCCGGGTTGAGGGCTTCGCGCAGGAAGCCAAAGCCGGTACGCCGGTCCAGGCGGAACAGGGTATTGGTGACGTACACGTCATCACGCACACCGACCACTTCCACCACTTCGCTCACGCAGCGACGCCCATCGGGCATGCGCGTCAGTTGGATGATCACGTCCAGTGCGGCGCAGATCATCTGGCGCAGGGTTTTTTCGGCGATTACCCGCCCGGTCAGGCCCACCAGGGTTTCTAGGCGCAGCAATGCATCCTGGGCGTTGTTGGCGTGCACGGTGCTCATGGAGCCGTCGTGACCGGTGTTCATCGCCGTCATCACGTCGAGCACTTCGACACCACGGATCTCGCCAAGGATGATGCGGTCCGGGCGCATCCGCAGGGCGTTGCGGATCAGGTCGCTGGACTTGACTTCGCCGTGGCCCTCGGCGTTGGGTGGACGGGTTTCCAGGCGTACCACGTGGGGGTGGCCCAATTGCAATTCGGCGACGTCCTCGATGGTCACCAGGCGTTCGTGGGGGTTGATCAACTGGCTGAGGATATTCAGCAGCGTGGTCTTGCCGGTGCCGGTGCCGCCGCTGATCAGGATATTGCAGCGCTTGCCCACGGCCTCCTGGAAGAACTCGAAAATGCTCTGGTCGATGGTCTGCATGGCGACCAGGTCGCTGCTCTTGAGCATGTCCTTGCGGAATTTTCGAATCGACAGGCACGGTCCGTCCAGGGCGATCGGCGGGATGATCGCATTGACCCGGCTGCCATCGGGCAGGCGCGCATCCACCATGGGCGAAGACTCATCCAGGCGCCGGCCCAGCGGTGCGAGGATGCGTTGCATCACGCGCTCCACGTGGTGGTCGTCGATGAAGCGCAGGTCGCTCTGGTGCAGCAAACCATCACGTTCGATAAATACTCGATGTGGCCCGTTGACCAGGATTTCGGTCACCGATGGATCGCGCAGCAACACCTCCAGCGGGCCGAAACCAGTGAGTTCGTCAACGATCTCTTCGGCCAGGCGCTCCGTCTCGTAGCGCGAAATCGCCAGGCGCATGCGCGTGATGTACTCGGAGACTTTGTCGGTGACGAATTGCGCCAGGGACTGGCGCGTGCCTTCGAGCAGGTTCTTGCCCGACTCCTCGATGGCGTCGATGATGTAGCGATGCAGCACCAGTTTCAGGCCATCGTGATCGGTGTTGCCACCGGCAGCGCGGGCCGGGCCGCCAAACAGCTTTTCTCCGTTCATCGTCCTGACCCCAGGATGCGTTCAAACCAGCGCATCGAAGGTTTTGCCAAACCCTCGGAGCGTTTTGCCAGGCGCTCGCCCAAGGCGCGCACGGCCTGGGTCAAGGGTTCGCGTGGCGCCAGGGCGAACAGCGTCTGGCCCTGGTTTTTCACATTCAGGCGCAGTTCGGCACTCAGGGGCAGCACGGCGACGCATTCGAGGCCGAAGCTCTTTTCCAGGGCTTCGGTGTCTGGGGCGCAGGCCTTGATGTAGCGGTCCACTACCAGTTTGGCATGCTCAAGCTTCATGCCTTTTTCACGCCAGCGATTGATCACCGCCAGGTTGCGACGGCAGTCCAGCACGTTCTGGTCGGTGCACCACAGCAGTTTGTCGCAGTGGCTGACAAAGGTGCGCAGGGCTTCGCTGTCCGGCTGTCCGGTAATGTTCACGACGATGTGCTGGAAGTGTTGGCGCAAGGCGCTGAGCAACATGTACAGCTCGGCGGCGCTGGTGAGTTTGAGCGGTTCGTCACCGGTGGCGTACGCCAGGATGCGCAGGCCATCCAGGGCGGTGGTGAAGGCGCTGTTGATCAATGTGGTGTCGAGGCGGCGCAAATGCCGCAGCGCATCGCCAAAATTGAACGTGCTCTCCAGGCCCAGCAACGCCAGGCTGTCGCTGCGTGGCAGGCCGAGGTCGAGCAGCAGGGTCTGCTGCCCGCTCTTCTGCACCACCAGCGCCAGGTGGGTGGCCAGCATCGCGCCGTCGGCGTTGCTCTGGGTGCCGAACAGCACGGTCAGGCCGCCCAGTTGTGCGTTGGGGGTCACGGTCGGCAGGCGCTTGCTCAGGCGCCGCACCAGGCCGGCCACTTCGCTGGAGCGTGAGCCGTAGGCCACGAAATCGCGGGCGCCGGCACGCATGGCATTCAGCACAAGCTGGTTGTCCATGCCATCGCCGAGGGCAACCACGGCGAGCATGGGCTTGGCCTCCAGCGCCCCTTCGATCAGTGCGCTCTGGGCCACCAGGTTTTCGCGGTCAAGGCCGATGAACACCAGGTTGGCGAAGGTCACATCGACCAGCGCCAACAGTTCGTCGAGGCTGCCGGTGCCGGCACTCACCACTTGGCCAAGCGGTGCGAGGGCCCCCTGCAGCCACTCAAGGTCAGTGGTGTTGCGGGTGATGGCGAGGAAGGTCTGGCTCAGGCTATCGCTCATTGGGAAAGTCCACTGCGACGGTCGAAGTTGCCGTTTTCCAGGAAGAACAGCCGGTACCAGTTCGGGTCGTAGTTGCGCAGCTTTTCGCCGGGCAAGGAGGGCAGTTGGGCGTTGGCGGCCAACGGTTGCACCAGGTGCGGCGTGACGATCATCAGCAGCTCTTTTTCTTCGCGGCTGATCGTGGAATCGCGGAAAAATGCGCCGAGGATGGGGATATCGCCCAGCCCTGGAAATTTATCGATGGTCGAGCGGTTGTTGGTGCTGATCAGGCCGCTGATCACGAAGCTTTCGCCATCGGCCAGGGACACGCTGGTATCGGTACGGCGTACAGTCAGGGCCGGCACCTGGATGCCTTGAATCTGCACGGCGTTGCTGTAGTCCAGTTCGCTGACTTCCGGTGCCACCTTGAGAGTGATGCGGTTGCGGTCGATCACGGTGGGGGTCAGGGTCAGGCGAATACCGAACTCTTTGTATTCGATGGAGATGGTATCGCTACCGGAGCTGGGTACCGGGACGGGCACTTCACCGCCGGCGAGGAAGGATGCGCTCTGCCCGCTCATGGCCACCAGGCTTGGGCGGGCCAGGGTGTAGGCAAAGCCGCTGCGCTCCAGGGCGTTGATCATGGCCTTGACCCGGCCGCCGCCAAATCCGACGTTGAAACTGTCCGTGCTCACCGGCAGCTTGAATACCCCCTCAGAGGGCGAAAGAAGGCTGGGGCTACCGAGGAAAAAGTTGGTACCCACGCCGAGAAACTTCGTACTGGCTTCCTTGAGCTTGGTACGGCTGACTTCCACAAAGCGGATGTCGGTCTGCACCTGGCTGGGCAGCAACGGGTCTTGCGAGGGCGACAGCGACACGCTGGTCAGCGCCGAGGTGGCCTTGCCCTTGACGAACACCATGCTCTGGCGCGGCGCGCTGGCGCAGGCGGTCCACACCAGCAGGCTGGTGGCGCCGCTGCTGACACCGGTGAGCAGGAAGTTACGGTCACCGTTGACCCGCACGTCGGCGATTTTCGGATCGCCGATGGCCAGGCGCGTAATTGCCACGGGCGATTGCAGTTCCTGTTGCAGGCCTTCTCCCACCTCGACCACGGCGGGCAGCTGGCCCAGGGCACTGCAGTTGCCCGGCGCTGCCAGGGCCATGCCGATCGGCAGGCTCGCCAGCATCAGGGCGCAGGCCAGTTGCGTGAACATGGGTGCGTAGCGATGGCTCATTCAAGGCATCCTTGCTCGATCACGGGGTTTGTGGTGCCGCCTGGGCACCGCGAATCACTTCAATGCCACGCCGTACACCAGGCCCACCGCCAGCCGGCACGACGGGTTTGGGCGGGCCGGTCAACGCCAGTTGAGTGAACTGGTAAAGGTCGCGGTTAGCGCTTTCCAGCTTCTGCGCGGTGTCGTCTTCACCGGCCCAATAGCGGCTGAGCAGTTGTTCCTCGGCACTGCGCACGGCCAGGCGCAAGGTCCCGGCTTGTGCCGCGAGCATCATGCGGCTTAATAAAGGCTCCGGCACGGCCAGCACCACGGTGCGTGCGGTGAGTCGACGTTGTAGGGCCTGGGCGCGTTCTTCGGCGGTAGCCGGGGGTGGCACTGCCGGTTGGCCATCGTTGGCCAGGCCCAATTGGTCGCCGACGCTGAGCAGGCGCATCGCCGGAAGGACGATCTGGGCCGACTGTTCGGCGTTGCCGGCATCCTGGCGCAGGAACAGCAACACATCCACGTAATCGCCGGGGCTCAATTGGCCTGCGGCGCCGACCACCTCGTCCACGGCCACGGCCAGCGCGCGCTCGTTGGGGCGGATCATGCGCGAGAGGGGGCCGCCGGCGTTGAAACTGTCCTCGTTGAGCCAGGTACCGGCGCCGAGGGTTCTCAGAGGTATGCGCCCGATGGCCTGGTCGAGTTGGGTCAGGCTGCCGGCGGGCGCGGTGCGCAGTTTCTCGACGGACAGGTCCGCGGCGGTCAGTGGCGTAAAAGCAGGCACTTCATGCCGCAGGACGACCACCGGCTGGCGGGTTTGGTCTTCAGCGGCGGCGAGGGTTTTTTCAACGGAAACGACAGGTGCGGCAGGCGCTGCGACGGGCTCAGGTGCGCGACTCAACACCAGCCCCCAGTACCCGGCAATCAATGCCCCGATCAGCAACAAGCCGGCCAGGACCATGCTGATGCGACTGTTCATGACGGCTCTCCCTTTCCCGTTGCACTGCACACCCTGTTAATCCAAACGGGTTAATCCGCAACCTGGCTGTGATGAACATCTAACGATTTGGCTATTTGAAGGTAGCTCAGCTAGGACGAAATGCCATTACCGCGGGGAAAAATTATCTGAAGCAGAAAGTTGGCCTTTTAAACTGCGGTGTTGTGGCGTCAACGTTGCGACTAATACTTTGTGATTAATCCGTTCTTACAGTTGTGAGGCCAGGGTTTGTTGACAATGCTCTAATGGCACGCCGCGATCATCTGGTGGTAGAGCCTTTCCGGCTTTCAGTGGCGTTTTAGGGAGAAGTCCAATGTTCCTTGACATGATGTTGAAGCTGTATGTCCAAACCCAACTTTTTTTTCAACGCAAAGACGGTGCGTCCGGGATTGAGTACGCGATCATTGTGGCCATGGTTGCATTGGTGATCGTCGGTGCCGGTTCTGGGCTGGGAACTAAGATCAAATCGATCTTCGACAGCGTCGCCACTAAGATGACCACTTGATAGCGTCTTTTTCCATGTGGAAACGCCTTATCAACGTTCTTCCTGTCCAGGTACAGCCATGAGCGCCTCTTCGACTTCCCGCCAACAAATTCTTTTGGTGGATGACGAAGAGGACGCCCTGATCGAACTCGCCGAATCCCTCGAAAACGAAGGGTTTGTGTGTTTCACCGCCAATTCCGTCACCTTCGCCCTGCAAGAATTGACACTTCACCCCGACATCGCCCTGGTCATCACCGACCTGCGCATGCCTGAGGAAAGTGGCATTTCCTTGATCAAGCGCCTGCGCGAACACACCTCACGCTCGCACTTGCCGGTGATTGTGATGTCGGGTCATGCCGAAATGGATGATGTGAGCGACATGCTGCGCCTGCAGGTGCTGGACCTGTTTCGCAAGCCGATCTACCTGGTGCGGTTGATCGATACGTTGAACAACCTCTTCCCCCTGCCCAAAGCGAAACCTTAGAGCCTGGCCTCTATAGGGGATTACAGTTGGTAGCTGAAGCTCAGTGAGTAGCGCGGCCTGCGGTTGAAGCTGTCCAGCGCAATATCTGACATGGGTTTGGCGGCTTCCAATGCAATGTTGTAGTACTTGTTGTCACCAAAGCGCAGGCCCATCGCCGCAGATGACATATCGCTGGCCCTGACCGGCAGGTTGTTGAACCAGGACTTGGCGCGGTCGAACACGATATAGGGCTGCAGGATCCGCACCCACTCACCGGCGCGGTTGTAGCTGTAGTTGACCTCATACGCCAACCCCCAGCCCTTGTCGCCGGAACCTTGGTCATCGGGGTAGCCACGCCCGAAGTTCTGCCCGCCGAAGGTGGCACGCTCGCTGTCGGGCAGGGTGTCATCACTCCAGTAAAACGCTCCCGACAGCACGCCCTGCCAGTTATCGAAGAACTTGTCGCTCTGGACGCCGGACAGGCGCAGGCGGAAGAAATCCAGGTCTGGTTTGAGTCCTTCGAAATCACTACGGGTCTTGGCACCCATGCCGTCTATCCCCTGGTACAGGCCGGCACTGAGAATGCGTAACTGGCGCGTGTCGGCCTTGCGCCAGTCACCTTCAAAGGCCAGGGCACGCAGGTTGGTTTCGATGTCGAAGCGCTGGGGGTAGCCCACCAGTTGGTAGCGCGTGGCCTGGTCGACTGCGTACAGGCGCGTGCCCAGGGTCAGCGACTCGTTGGGTGAGGCAATCAACGGATGGCTGAGGCCGACGGAATAGCGATCGATGGCCTGGTGCGGCTTGAGCGCGAAGCCGCCGCCCAGTTGCAGGCTGGTGTTGGGATCGGCGCGATAGCGCTCAGCGCCGAGCGCCAGTTGCGTCCCCTCGGCATTCACGAACTGGCTGTAGCCCACGCGGTAGTAATGCTCTTTATCCTTGCCAGGTGGGAGCAGACCGCTGATGTTGAGCTGCTCGCCCATGCTGGTCTGGGCGTTGCTGGTCCCGGTAAGCAGGGCCTGCAGGCCACCACGGCTGTCGTCGGTCATGCTCATGCTGCTGGTGAAGGGTTTGCGGCTTGCGGTGATGTGCATGCTCGTGCCACCGTCAGTGGTACCGGGTGGTGGCACTTGGGCTTGCAACGTGACGCCCGGGATGCGGCCCATGAGCGTGGTGTAGCGCTCGAAGGTCTCGCGGGTCAGGGGGCGTTCGACCAGAAGCTTGTTGGCCAACTTGTCGACGTAGGTCGAGACCGAGCCGATGTCGCCACTTTGCTGGTAATCCTTGATATAGCCCTCCACCAGCACCACGCGCACCAGGCCGTTTTCAAAGTTCTGCTGGGGCAGGAACGCATAGGACAGCAGATAGCCGTCCTGTTGGTAGCGACGTGTGATACCGCGGGTAGCTTCGATCAACTGCGCCAGGTTGGTCTCATGGCCGATCAACGGTTCGTAGGCTTTGGCGCTCTCGGCGAGAGGGTAGACCGTGCCGCCCTCGATCTGCAGTTTGCGAATCGTCACCTTGGTGTCCATCATCAGCGGCTGGCCCTGGGTAGGCGGTGCTTCAGGCACCTGGGTTTGCGGCGTGACCGGTCGATAAGCATCGGCAGGGAGGTTGGGCACTGGCAAGTTGCGGATGGTGTCGTTGCTGTTGAGGAAGCTGGGAAGGGTCTCGGCCTGGGCGTAGGCGCTGAGAGAAAGCAATAACAACGGCGTCAACACGCGCATAGGACACTCCATGGTCAACTGCAGCAGCGTTTCGGGCCCACCGGGTTCTGGGACTCGGTTCGGGAGGAACATGGTGCCAAGCCCCATAAAAAAGACGAGAGACTTATTGGGGGGCTCTCGTCTCAACCAAGCGTAGGCGCTGTAGGTGAGGCCGTCTAATCGGCCAGGTGCATTTCTATTGACCGGTGAGGCCTGTGAGCAAACCGCCTACACCGGTGTTGGTGGTCGCGCCTGCACTGCCATTGGCGGAGGCGCCGACGCTCAAGCCACCGAGCAGGCCGCCACTGCTGCCGGTACCGCCAGTGACCAGGCCCCCGACCGAGCCTACCGTGCCGCCTACGGCACTGACGGTATTGCCCAGCGCGTGAGTGATCGGGTTGGCATTTGCACCGGTCAACGTGGTCCCGACGTTGGTGACTGCGGCGCCCACGTTGGTCACCAGGCCGTTGACCGGAGCACCGACGCCTGTGGTTGTGCCGATGTTTTGCGTGAGGCTGGCCACGCCTGAGGTCACCGGATTGAGGGCTGTGCCGACATTGGTTGCCAGGCCTGCGACGGGTGCCGTTGCCCCCGTGTTGGCCACGCCGGTACCACCGATGACGGTGCCGAGGGAGGCGACGGTGCCGCCCAGCGCGCCACCGGTGACACCTGCTGCGCTGACCGCGCCGTTGGTGTTGCCAGCATTCAGCCCGTTACCGACGTTTGTCACCAGGCCACCCACCAACTCCGGCAAGCCAGGTGCGGAAGCGCCACCCGCTGGAGCGACATAACCCCCTGATTTGTCGAGCACGCCACCGACGCCGGTCAATGCGCCACCCACGATGTCAGTGACGGGGTTACCGGTACCGCCTGCGCTGGCCACCTGGCCACCCAGGCCGGTGACTGCGGCACCGACCTTATCCACCAGGCCGTTTACCGGGTTTCCCAGACCGGTTGCGTTGCCGAGGTTGCCGGTGGTGTTTTCCACCAACGACACCACGGGTACCAGCACTCTTGCGCCGACAGTGCCGGTGATCGAGCCCAGCGGGCCGGTGGTGCTGGCGGTACTCAAGGTATCGCCGAGCATGGTGACGGCCTGGCCAACCTGGTCGACCAGGCCTCCTGCTGCGCCCCCTACACCGCCGGTCAGTCCGCCGACGACTGGAACGCCGCCCAGCGTAGTGGACAAGGATTTGCCGGTGGTCGAAAGGCCGTCGCCCAAGTCGGCGACGCCATTACCTACACCCGCCACGGTGATGCCTAAGGAATTGCTGTTTGTGCCCAGGGAGCCCAGACCTGCAGTGACGCCGGTTCCAATACTGGTGACCGCATTGCCGGTTGCGGTGACCAGGCCTCCTGCGGTGGTGCCGACGATGGGGACGCTGGTCAAAGTGTCGCCCAGATCGCCGACGGCAGCGCCTACGTTACCCACGGTGCCACCCAGGGTACCGGCAATCTGGCCGGTGACCAGAGGTGTGCTGGTCGAGCCTGTGCCGCCACCCGTACCACCGCCTGTGCCGCCACCCGTGCCACCGCCTGTGCCACCGCCTGTGCCACCACCTGTGCCGCCTGTGCCACTGCCATCACCGCCACCCGTGCCACCCCCGGTTCCTGCACCTGCATCCGGGGAGGATGCTGCAACGCTGGATTTGTGCCCACCACCACCGCTGCTGCAGCCGCCGAGTGCCAGTGCTACTGCCAGGGCCAGCGCGGTACTTGCTTTCCAAAACACGACTTGAGTTTTCATGATTGAGTTCCTTGCACCTGTACAACCTTGGTTGTCTTCAAGCGCTCGCTACTTCTGGGGATAGCGATGCGTTTGTCCGTGCGGCTATAACAGCCCCGGCGGTGCGTTCTCTCAATGCTCTACTTGGTATTAACGATTTATATACAGCAGCGATGTACCGGTTAAGCAACTAATACCAAGGGTGTAAAGGGTGGATGTATCAAGATATATATAGGTTATAAATCAATTGGTTAAATAAAAAAGCGGACTTCATAAAGTCCGCTATTACTTAGGGTGTATATATACAATTAATCTGTTTGTTTCAGGCGACCGGTCGCCACTTACCTACCATATGTTCAATATCGCCCGCGCCTTTCAACCGCAACTCTCCGCTGGAACCGGCGGCGCTGGACAATAACGTCACTTCACCGGGCAGGCGCACGGGTTTCCTGAACTCGACGTCGATCTCGATATTGGCGGTGGGCAAGTGTTCGCCGAGCGCGGCAACGGTGTGCGCTTTGTTCCATAACCCATGGGCGATGGCCTGGGGGAAGCCGAACAGCTTGGCGGTCAGGGCGCTGAGGTGGATCGGGTTGTAATCACCGGAGACTCGCGCATAACGACGGCCGATATCGGCGGGGGTTTTCCAGCGGGTCAGCTCGCTGACCTGGTCGGGGGGCGATTGGGCGATATCTTCTGCCGCGCCTTCCAGCTTCACGCCCCGGCACAACATGCGGCTTTCAGCTTCCCACAGCAGGCCGAGGGAGTCTTCAACCGTGGTGATCAGGTCGAAGGTTGCGCCCTTGGCGTGGGGCTTGAGGTTCTGCGCGTGTACAGCCACAGACAGGTCGCTCACACCCCCCAGGGGGCGATGAATGCGGATGCGGTTACTCAGGTGAATCAGCCCCAGCAGCGGGAACGGAAAACTCTTATCGGTGAGCAACTGCATCTGCAAACCGAACGCAAGGATATGCGGATACGTCGCCGGCAGGATCGGACCGTCGGCAAAGCCGCAGACCTTGCGATAGGCCGCTACCCGCTTGGGGTCGATGCTGACCCGGCAGCGCAACCCGTGCTCTGGCAGCGTGCGGCCGGTGATCTTGCGCTTGAGGGCCGCACGCCAATACAGCGGCGGCAGAGACGGTGCACTGTCTAACGTCTTCCATTGCATGGTTACGCCCCCAGCAGACTTTGCCCACACACCCGCAGCGCTTGCCCGCTGACCGCACCGGAACCCGGTTGGCCCAGCCAGGCCACCGCTTCGGCGACGTCCTGCGGCAGGCCGCCCTGGCCCAGCGAACTCATGCGTCGCCCGGCCTCACGCAAGGCGAACGGGATATGCGCGGTCATCTGGGTTTCGATAAACCCCGGCGCCACGGCGTTGATACTGATGCCGCGCTCCTTGAGCAGCGGCGCCCAGGCCTGTGCGAGGCCGATCAAGCCGGCCTTGCTCGCCGCATAGTTGGTTTGCCCACGGTTGCCGGCGATGCCGCTGATCGAAGCCAGCAGCACTACACGGGCGTTGTCGTGCAGGGTGCCGCTGTCGAGCAGCGCCTGGGTCAGTACCTGCGGTGCATTGAGGTTGACCGCCAGCACCGCGTCCCAGTATTCCGGGGTCATGTTTGCCAGGGTTTTGTCACGGGTGATACCCGCGTTATGCACCAGGATGTCGAGGCCTTCGGGCAAGTGTTCGATCAATTGGTTGCCGGCGTCTTCGGCGCAGATATCCAGCGCTACGGTGCGTGCACCCAGGCGTGCGGCCAGGGCGTCGAGGTCGGCCTTGGCCTGGGGCACGTCGAGCAGGATCACCTCGGCACCATCGCGGGCCAGGGTCTCGGCGATGGATGCCCCGATGCCCCGGGCGGCGCCGGTGACCAGCGCCTTGCGCCCGGCCAGCGGCCGTGTCCAATCTTCCACCGGTGTAGTGCAAGCCTCCAGGCGGATCACCTGGCCGGAGATATAGGCGCTTTTCGGCGAGAGGAAGAAGCGCAGGGCGCCTTCCAACTGGTCTTCGGCACCGTCGCCGACATACAGCAATTGCAACACGCCACCGTTGCGCAACTCCTTGGCCAGCGAGCGACTGAAGCCTTCCAGGGCGCGTTGGGCACTGGCGGCGAACGGATCGCTGAGGTTTTCCGGCGCACGGCCGAGGATCACCAGGTGCGCACTGTTATCCAGGTTTTTCAGCAGCGGCTGGAAGAACTCGCGCAGTTGCTTGAGCTGGTCGGTGTGTTGCAAGTCGCTGGCGTCGAACACCACGGCCTTGAGTTTGGGACCGTGCCCGGGAATCCACGTCGACGTTTCAGTCCCGTAGGTGTAAATGGCATCGGTGAGTCTGTTGGCAAACGCCTGCACCTTGCTGACCAGTGCACCGCCGCCCAGCAGCAATGCGCCTTCCACCGGGCGCAGGCGCCCGGCCTGCCAGCGTTCCAGGCGTACCGGCGACGGCAGGCCAATGGCGGCGACCAGACGATGGCCGAGGCTTGAGTTGGCGAAGTCGATATAACGGTCAGACATGGAACGCTCTCCGAAGGCTGGGGTTCAAAGGGTTGACCATCCCAGGGTAGCAGTCGTTCGACTAGGCTCAGTAATCCAGCCCATAACAGACAGAGGGAGCTTTCCATGACTCAATTGCGCCGTGTAGCGATCATTGGCGGTAACCGCATTCCCTTCGCCCGTTCCAATGGCCCCTATGCCACGGCGAGCAACCAGGCAATGCTGACCGCGGCCCTCGAAGGCCTGATCGAACGCTACAACCTGCACGGCCTGCGCCTGGGTGAAGTGGCTGCCGGCGCGGTGCTCAAGCACTCGAGGGATTTCAACTTGACCCGCGAATGTGTGCTTGGCTCGCGCCTGTCCCCGCAAACCCCGGCCTATGACATTCAACAGGCCTGCGGCACCGGCCTGGAAGCGGCGTTGCTGGTGGCCAACAAGATCGCCCTGGGCCAGATCGAATGCGGGATTGCCGGTGGGGTCGACACCACCTCCGACGCACCGATCGGGGTGAACGAAGGGCTGCGCAGGCTTTTGCTGCAAGCCAACCGCAGTAAGTCCATGGCGGATAAATTAAAAGTCCTTTTACAACTTCGTCCCCATCACCTCAAGCCGGAACTGCCGCGCAACGGCGAACCGCGTACCGGTTTGTCCATGGGCCAGCACTGCGAATTGATGGCGCAGACCTGGCAGATCCCCCGCGCCGAGCAGGACCAGTTGGCCCTGGAAAGCCACCAGAAAATGGCCGCCGCCTATGCCGAGGGCTGGCACAACGATCTGCTCACGCCGTTCCTGGGCCTGACCCGCGACAACAACCTGCGTCCCGACCTGACCCTGGAAAAACTCGCCGCCCTTAAACCCGCCTTCGAACGCAGCGCAAAGGGCACGCTCACTGCCGGCAACTCCACGCCGCTCACCGACGGCGCATCGTTGGTGCTCTTGGGCAGTGAAGCGTGGGCCAGGGAGCGCGGCCTGCCGATCCTCGCGTACCTGCGCGATGGCGAAGCGGCGGCGGTGGACTTCGTCAACGGTGCCGAAGGCCTGCTGATGGCGCCGGTGTATGCGGTACCGCGCTTGCTGGCGAGGAACGGTCTGACGCTGCAGGACTTCGATTACTACGAGATCCACGAAGCCTTCGCTGCCCAAGTGTTGTGCACGCTCAAGGCTTGGGAGGATGCGGACTACTGCAAGACGCGCCTTGGACTTGACGCCCCCTTGGGTTCCATCGACCGTAGCCGCTTGAACGTTAAAGGCAGTTCCCTGGCCGCCGGCCATCCGTTTGCCGCCACCGGTGGGCGTATCGTTGCCAATCTGGCCAAGTTGCTGGGCGCGGCGGGCAAGGGGCGTGGGCTGATTTCGATCTGCGCTGCGGGCGGTCAGGGTGTTACGGCGATCATCGAGCGCTGAAACTGGCATATTGGATGCATTCTTAAGTGATCAACGGTCGCTAGCCTCTCCCACCGGCGAGCTGATTGCCGTATAACGAGTGCCATACGCGTGTTTGGTAATACAGGACCCACAATAAAAGCTGATGAAGACTCCTAAACGCATTGAACCCCTGATCGAAGACGGTCTGGTCGACGAAGTGCTGCGCCCACTCATGAGTGGTAAAGAAGCAGCTGTTTATGTGGTGCGCTGCGGCAACGAATTGCGTTGCGCCAAGGTTTACAAGGAGGCGAACAAACGAAGTTTTCGTCAAGCGTCCGAATACCAGGAAGGCCGTAAGGTCCGTAACAGCCGGCAGGCCCGGGCCATGGCCAAGGGCTCCAAGTTCGGCAAGAAAGAAACCGAGGATGCCTGGCAGAACGCCGAAGTGGCTGCATTGTTCCGCCTGGCCGGTGCGGGCGTCCGCGTGCCCCAGCCGTTCGACTTCCTTGAAGGCGTGCTGCTGATGGAACTGGTGGCCGACGAGTACGGCGATGCGGCGCCGCGTCTGAACGACGTGGTGCTGGAACCGGACCAGGCGCGCGAATACCACGCCTTCCTGATTTCCCAGATCGTGCTGATGCTGTGTACCGGCCTGGTGCACGGTGACCTGTCCGAGTTCAACGTACTGCTCACGCCCACTGGCCCTGTAATCATCGACCTGCCCCAGGCGGTGGATGCGGCGGGCAACAACCACGCGTTCAGCATGCTGGAGCGGGACGTGGGCAACATGGCTTCCTATTTCGGGCGCTTTGCCCCGGAGTTGAAGAAGACCAAGTACGCCAAGGAAATGTGGGCGCTGTACGAAGCCGGCACGTTGCACCCTGCCAGCGTGTTGACCGGTGAGTTCGACGAGCCGGAAGAACTGGCAGACGTCGGCGGTGTGATCCGCGAGATCGAAGCGGCGCGGTTGGATGAAGAGCGCCGCCAGGCGATTCGCGCGGCGGACGATGCGCCGCCGAGCAAGGTGCCGGACGAACCGCCGCCGCCGCCTTGGATGCAGTGATTGCCAGATAACTGGAAATCACAATGTGGGAGGGGGCTTGCCCCCGATAGCGGTGGATCAGCCGGCTTATCTGTAGCTGACCCACTGCAATCGGGGGCAAGCCCCCTCCCACATTGGATTTGTGCACATTCGGTCAGGCGCAGCAGCTTCCGGACGCCAACTCCTTGAGAATCGGACAATCCGGCCGATGATCGCCCTGACAGTGCTCCACCAGGTCCTGCAAGGTATCGCGCAGTTGCCCCAGCTCAAGAATCTTCTGGTTCAATGCCTCGATATGCTGGCGCGCCAAGGCTTTTACATCGGCGCTGGCCCGTTGCCGGTCCTGCCACAGGGTCAGTAGCCTGCCGACTTCCTCCAGAGAAAATCCCAGGTCGCGCGAGCGTTTGATAAACGCCAGGGTGTGCAGGTCATCTGCGCCGTATACGCGATAGCCACTGTCGGTGCGGTGGGCTGGCTTCAGCAGGCCGATGGATTCGTAGTAGCGAATCATCTTGGCGCTGAGCCCGGTCTGGCGTGCGGCTTGGCCGATGTTCATGGGCGTCGTTCCTCCAGGTCCTTGGGTTTCCAGGTCTTCAACAGTAAGGCATTGCTGACCACGCTGACACTCGACAAGGCCATTGCCGCGCCGGCCAATACCGGGTTGAGCAGGCCGAATGCGGCCAATGGAATGCCGATCAGGTTATACACAAAGGCCCAGAACAGGTTCTGACGGATCTTGGCGTAGGTCTTGCGGCTGATCTCCAGGGCTGCCGGCACCAGGCGCGGGTCGCCGCGCATCAGGGTGATACCGGCCGCGTGCATGGCCACGTCGGTGCCACCGCCCATGGCAATGCCGATATCGGCGGCGGCCAGGGCCGGGGCGTCGTTGATGCCGTCGCCCACCATGGCCACCACGCCGGTTGTCTTCAGCTCAGTGACAGTTGCGGCTTTATCGGCGGGCAGCACTTCGGCGTGTACATCGTCGATACCCAAAGCCTCGGCGACCACGCGCGCGCTGCCGTGATTATCACCGGTGAGCAAATGGCTGCTGATGTGCCGGGCCTTGAGTTGCCGTACTGCTTCCAGCGCGCCGGGCTTGAGCGTATCGCCAAAAGCGAACAGCCCCAGCACCCGCGGTTGGGCGCCTTGCTCGATCAGCCAGGACAACGTGCGGCCTTCGGCTTCCCAGGCCTTGGCCGAGTCCGCCAGGCCCCCCGCGTTCAAGCCGTTTTCTTCGAGCAGGCGGCGATTGCCCAGGGCCAGCGACTGGCCGTCCAGGGTTGCGGCGATGCCGCGTCCGGTCAGGGATTGGCTGGCCGTCACATCGGCAACTGCCAACCCTTGTTCCTTGCACGCATCCAATACGGCTTTGGCCAAAGGGTGTTCACTGCCGCGTTGCAGTGCGCCGGCGTGTTGCAGCAGCCGCGCTTCGTTGCCATCCACGGCGACCAGGTGGGCGATTTTCGGGGCGCCTGAGGTGAGGGTGCCGGTCTTGTCGAAGACCACGGCGCTCACTTCATGGGCGCGTTCCAGGGCCTCGGCGTCCTTGATCAGGATGCCGTGGCGGGCGGCAATGCCGGTGCCGGCCATGATTGCGGTGGGTGTGGCCAGGCCCAAGGCACAAGGGCAGGCGATCACCAGCACAGCCACGGCATTGATGATCGCGGTCTCCAGCGACGCTCCGTACAGCCACCAGCCCAACAGGGTGATCAACGCCAGCACCAGCACGGCCGGGACAAACACTTGGCTGACTTTATCCACCAGCTTCTGGATCGGTGCCTTGGCGGCCTGGGCGTCTTCCACCAGACGGATGATCCGCGCCAGCACGCTTTCGGCGCCGAGGGCCAGGGTGCGTACCAGCAGGCGGCCTTCGCCGTTGATGGCGCCACCGGTGACTTTGTCGCTAGGTTGCTTTGGCACCGGCAGGCTTTCGCCGCTGATCAACGCTTCGTCGGCGTGGCTCTGACCCTCGACCACTTCACCGTCCACCGGGAAGCGTTCGCCGGGTTTCACCAGCACCAGGTCATTGAGCTTGAGGACGCTGATGGCGACGTCTTCTTCGCGGCCATCCAGTACCCGAATCGCTCGCTCCGGGCGCAGGGCTTCCAGGGCGCGGATGGCGCTGGCGGTCTGGCGTTTGGCGCGGCTCTCCAGGTATTTACCCAGTAGCACCAGGGCGATCACCACGGCCGACGCTTCGAAGTACAGGTGCGGCGTCATGCCTGGGTGAGCGGTGAGCCACTCGTAGATACTCAGGCCGTAACCGGCGCTGGTGCCGATGGCGACCAGCAGGTCCATATTGCCGGCACCGGCCCGCACGGCTTTCCAGGCAGCAATATAAAAGCGTGCGCCGAAGATGAATTGGACCGGCGTGGCCAGGGCGAACTGCGCCCAGGCCGGCAGCATCCAGTGCAGGCCGAAGGGCTCCACCAGCATCGGCAATACCAACGGCAGTGCCAGCAGGATCGCCAGCAGCAACGACCAACGCTCGCGGTGCAGGCGCCGGGCCTGATCGGCATCGGTGGTGGTTTCGCTTTGGGGCAGGCTGGCGGTGTAGCCGGCTTTGTCGACGGCGGCAATCAGCACGCCGGGGTCCATCACACCGAGCACTTCGACATGGGCGCGTTCATTGGCCAGGTTGACGCTGACGCTTTGCACCCCCGGCACCTTGCTCAGCGCGCGCTCGACCCGGCCGGCACAGCTGGCGCAGGTCATGCCGCCGATGGGCAGGTCAAAGGTGGTGGATCCATTCATGGGGCAGTCCTCCAGGAGAAGTTGCCCCTAGCATCAACCTTGACCTGTGGGGAAGGTCAAGCGCCTTCAGTATTCCAATGCGGCGGGCTTGAGGTACATGCCGTCCGGGCCCTGGGCAATGCGCAACTTGCGCACATCACCGACCTTGAGCGTGATGTTCTGCGCAGGCGGTGCCAGCAGGCCCGGCAGGCAACCCGGGGATTGGCCCGGCAGTAACTTCAGGCGCAGTGACAGGTTGCCCGCCGGCAGGTTGAACGAGGTGGCCTGCTCCTGGAACAGCCGGCCCGCCAACTGGTCATTCAGGTACAGACCGATTTCGCAGTTGGTCGGCACCTCCAGGCGTTCCCGGGAAATGATCAGCACCGCATAGTCTTCTGCGGCGAATGCTTGGGGCGCGGCGGCCGACAGGCTCATCAGGCCGGCAAGGGCAAAAAACGACCAGCGCATGGCGTATGCTCCGTGGTGTGAATCGAAGATGAGTGAAGCTTGGCCTTTGAAGCGGCCAAATACCAGCCCGGCAGAAACTTCCGGAACTTGACCTTGCCATCGTGGCAAGGTCGAGACTGGGTCCAACCTCATCAAAGGAGTCATGTCATGCAAGTATTCAGCGTTGAAGGAATGACCTGCGGCCATTGCGTTCGAGCGGTGACCCAGGCGGTGCAGAACCAGGACCCGGCGGCCAGCGTGAAGGTCGACCTGGCTGCAAAAGAGGTGGGCGTCGAGAGCCGCTTGTCTGCCGAGCAAGTGATCGAGGCAATCAAAGACGAGGGCTATAGCGCCAAGCTCGCCTGACGCGGACAAATAGTTAGCGAGCTATCGTGTTCAACGCACCCAAGCGCGGCTAGACTATCGGGCTGCCGACTCACTTGGGTGCCCGATGAACCTCCGCATAATCCTGATCCTGGGTGCCTTGAGCGCCTTCGCGCCGCTGGCGATCGATTTTTACCTGCCGGGCTTCCCGGCCATGGCCAAGGCCTTTGCCACCGATGAAAAACACATCCAGCTGACCCTGGCGGTGTATTTCGGCGGCCTGGCCATCGGCCAGTTGATCTACGGTCCATTGGCTGACCGCTTTGGTCGGCGCGGTCCGCTGCTCAGCGGCGTCACCTTGTTCACCTTGGCCTCCTTCGCCTGCGCCTTTGCGCCTTCACTGGAATGGTTGATTGGCGCGCGTTTCGTGCAGGCCCTGGGCGGCTGCGCGGGCATGGTGATTTCCCGTGCCGTGGTCAGCGACAAATGCGACGCGGTGGGGTCGGCCAAAGTCTTTTCCCAACTGATGCTGGTCACTGGCCTGGCGCCGATCCTCGCGCCGCTGGCCGGTGGGTTGATGGTGGGGCTGTGGGGCTGGCAGTCGATTTTCCTGGCGCTGTCGATATTCAGCGTAATGGCGGCCATCGCGGTCGCCGTCGGGTTGCCGGAAACCTTTCCGGCCCATCAGCCGCGCCAGCCGTTGTCCGGCTCGTTGCGTCGCTATGCGGCCTTGTTGTCGGACCGCGTCTACCTCGGGTATGCCCTCACCGGTGGCATTTCGATTGCCGGGATGTTTGCCTACATCGCCGGTTCACCTTTCGTGTTTATCCAACTCTATGGCGTGCCGGCCGAGCATTACGGCTGGCTGTTCGGCTCCAACGCGGCGGGTTTTATCCTCGTGGCGCAGGTCAATGCGCGGCTGCTGTCCAGGCGCGGCCCGGCGTTCCTGCTGTCGCGCAGTGTGTGGGTCTACCTGTTGGCGGCGTTGACGTTGCTGGGTATCGCGGCATTGCGCACCGATGCATTGTGGCCATTGCTGGTGCCGCTGTTTATCTGCATTGCCAGCCTGGGCTGCATTCTGCCTAACACTTCGGCCTGCGCCATGAGCGGGCAGGGTGCACGGGCCGGTAGCGCTTCGGCGTTGCTCGGCTGCATTCAGTTTGGCGTGGCCGCCGGCGCTGCTTCGTTGGTCGGCGTGTTGCACGACGGCACGGCGATGCCGATGGCCATGGTCATCAGCTTGTGCGGTGTACTGGCGGTGACGATTGCGATGTCGACCCAGCGCCTGCAACGCAAACGGGCCTTGCAGGCGCAGGTCTGAAGAGCGGGTCAGCCAGCGGCAGAACGTTGCTGGCTGATGGGGAAACGGTGGGGGGCCTGGATACGGGCTTGCAGGGTGTCGGCAAAGGCGCGGGCCTCGGCCTCGGTGCGGAAGGTGAAGGCGTCCTGGTCGAGACGCACCTGCCATTTATTGCCTGCGGATTTTGCTAACGCTTTTATCAGGATCTTCATTGCTGACTTCCTCACGTAAAAGAATCGTGGCAAAGGCGGCCAATATAAACCCGAATACGCTCACAAATATGACAAGGATCAACTCTCTGACTAGCGGTGTCGTCCATTACTCACATGAATAATGGACGACGCTGAAAGCCGTTTTTTCAGAACCCTTCCAGCACGATCTTGCCCTTGGCCTTGCCGCTTTCCAGCAGCGCATGGGCACGGCGCAGGTTGGCCGCATTGATCACGCCGAAGTGTTCGCCCACCGTGGTTTTCAGGGTGCCGGCGTCGATCAGTTCGGCCACGCGGTTGAGCAGGTTGTGCTGCTCGATCATGTCCGGCGTTTCGAACATCGAGCGGGTGTACATGAACTCCCAATGCAACGACAGGCTTTTGCGCTTGAGCTTGCTGACGTCCAGCGCCTTGGGATCGTCGATCAGCGCCAGCTTGCCCTGGGGTTGCAGAGCCTCGACCAGCTGGTCCAGATGATGATCGGTCTGGGTCAGGCTGGCGACGTGGGTCACGTGCGGGTGGCCGGCACTTTTCAGCGCTTCGCTCAAGGGTTGGCTGTGGTCGATCACCAGCTCGGCGCCGAGGTCCCTGGCCCATGCCTGGGTTTCCGGGCGCGAAGCGGTGCCGATCACTTTCAAGGCGGTGAGCTGGCTGGCCAATTGGGTCAGGATCGAGCCCACACCACCGGCGGCACCGACGATCAGCAGGCTCTGGCCTTCATCCTGTTTACCCTCACGCACTTGCAGGCGTTCGAACAGCAGCTCCCAGGCGGTGATCGCCGTCAGTGGCAGCGCGGCGGCTTCGGCAAAGCCCAGGCTTTTCGGCATATGGCCGACGATGCGCTCGTCCACGGTGTGCAGTTCGCTGTTGCCGCCTGGGCGCACCAGGGAACCAGCGTAGAACACCTTGTCACCGGTCTTGAACAGCGTCACGTCGCTGCCGACGGCCTTGACCACACCGGCGACGTCCCAGCCCAGCACCTTGGCGGCGCCGTTTTCCGGGGCGACGTTCTGGCGCACCTTGGTGTCCACCGGGTTGACCGAGATGGCTTTGACTTCCACCAGCAGGTCACGCGGGCCGGCGACGGGCGCTGGCAGCTCGATGTCTTGCAAGGCGTTTGGATCGTTGATCGGCAGTGAGGCGTAGTAGGCAATGGCTTTCATGATGGCTCCAGAAAAACGGCGATGATCAGGCGAGAAATTTCAGGCGCTTGAGTTCGAAGTGTTCGATTACATCAGCGGCCTGGGTGCGAAAGCTCTGGATATGCGCGCTCTGGTCGTGGTCGGCGAGCGCCGCTTCGTCGCTCCAGCGTTCGAGCATGTAGAAGGTCTCGGGGTGTTGCAGGTCTTGGTGCAGGTCGTATTGTTCGCAACCGGCCTCCAGGCGCGTGGGTTCCAGCAGGCCGCGCAGCAAGGGTTCCAGGGTGGCTTGTTGGCCGGGTTTGGCGATCAGCGTGGCAATGACGTTAAAGGCGGTGGACATAGTCAACTCCAGACACGTGATGAACGGGATGCACAGATGATTGGCTATTTCCCGCGCAGATAAAAGCGGCTAAAACAGCAGTCTGTTTCAATGAAATTTTGATAATGGGCGGGAACACATGCTGCGCTTTGATGATTTGCAGTTGTTTGTACGGGCGGCGGATCTCGGGAGCCTGTCCGCAGCGGCACGGGTGATGGACCTGTCGCCCGCCGTAGCCAGCGCCGCGCTCAAGCGTATCGAACAGCAACTGGACGCGCGCTTGCTGGCGCGTTCCACCCGCAGCTTGCGCCTGACGGCCGAAGGCGAGGGCTTCCTGGAGTATGCCCGTGCTGCGTTGAGTTCACTGGACGAGGGGCGCCGTTTATTGGCCAGCGGCCAGGACCATGTCAGCGGCGTGCTGCAGCTGTCCGCCCCGTCGGATTTCGGGCGTAACCAGTTGCTGCCGTGGTTGGATGAATTTCAGCGTGAGTATCCGCAACTTACCGTCCGTCTGCTGTTGGGTGATCGGATTGCCGACCTGTTTCGCCAGCCGGTGGATATTGCCCTGCGCTATGGTGAGCCCGAGGATTCGAGCCTTATCGCGCTGCCGGTTGCGCCGGAGAATGTTCGCGTGCTGTGTGCCTCCCCCAGCTACCTCGCCCGTTATGGTCAGCCTCGGCACCTGGAGCAATTGGCCCAGCACAATTGCCTGCTCTATATGCTCGGAAGCCGGGTTCATGACCACTGGACGTTCCACGACGGCAAACGTGAAGTGAGCTTGACCGTCACGGGTGACCGCTTCAGTGACGATGCCGACGTGGTCCGTCGTTGGGCGGTGGCGGGTGTGGGGATTGCCTACAAATCCTGGCTGGATGTCAGCACCGATGTGCTCGCGGGCCGCTTGCGCCTGATCCTGCCGGAGCTGCGTGGTGAGCGCACGCCGCTCAATCTGCTGTGTGCCCATCGTGCGCAACTGAGCAAGCCCATCAACCTGTTGCGGGAAATGCTCGTATCTCGCTGTGCGACGTTGACCGCTCAATGGCCGGAGCGATTGAGCGCGACGTAGCGCCTTCCATCAGAGCAGGAAATTTCACTCAGGTCCTGTCCCTATCCGCGCTGTCAGACGCCGTGGAACCGGTGGTTTGCGCCCCTATACTCTGGCTCCCACATCAGTAGAAAAATAAGCCAACAGGGAGTGAAAAGATGGAAGCAGCACCTTGCATCAGTCAGATCGCCAGCTTGCTCGCCGAGCCCAAGCGCACCGCCATGCTGTGGGCCTTGATGGACGGTTCAGCCAAGTCACCGATAGAGTTGGCGACGTTCGCCGGTTTGTCCACGACCTCCGCCCATGCGCACCTGGCGCGACTGACCGCAGGCGGTTTGCTGCGTGTGGAAGCCAGGCGTGGCAAGCGCCTGTTTCGCGTGGCGGCGCCGGATGTCAGTGCAGCCATCGATGCCCTGGCCAGGACCACCATGGCCTGCGCTGCGCGCAGCGCGCCGGATGCTTTGCCGCCGACCCTGATTGCTCCGCCGTCGTTACGTCATGCCCGTTTGTGCCATGGGCACCTTGGTGGCGAGTTGGGGGCGCAGTTGTATCAACATCTGCTGGACGCAGGCTGGATCGAGCGCTACGAACAGCGTCCCGATGTCACGGTGAAGGGCGCCCAGCACTTGGCAAAACTGGGGATTTTTACCCAGGCATTGGCGTCGCCGCTGGTGTGTAACTGCTTTGACTGGAGCCAGCAGCAGCCGCACCTGGGCGGTGCGTTGGGGGCGGGGTTGTTGCAATTGTTTTTGCAGTCGAACTGGATCTGCGTGAGCAATGAGTCCCAGGCCTTGCAGGTCAGTGCCATCGGGCGCAGGGCGATCAGCCGGTTGGCCGTGCCTGAGTGATGGTCCAGGCATTGACTGTGCAGGAGCCGGCAAGCCGGCTCCCACGGGTATTACGGTTTGACCAGTCGCGCATCCAGGCTGTTTTGCGCCAGGCGTCTGGCCTGGTCCTGGGTCATGCCCAGTGAGCTGTACAACGCGTGGAAGTTCTCGGTGACATAACCGCCGAAGTACGCCGGGTCATCCGAGTTCACGGTCACCTTCACGCCACGCTCGAGCATGTCGAGGATGTTGTGCTGGGCCATGTCGTCGAACACGCACAGCTTGGTGTTGGACAGCGGGCACACGGTCAGCGGGATCTGCTCGTCGATGATGCGCTGCATCAGGCGCTCGTCTTCGATGGCGCGTACGCCATGGTCGATACGCTGGATTTTCAGCAGGTCGATGGCTTCCCAGATGTACTCCGGCGGGCCTTCTTCACCGGCGTGGGCGACGGTGAGGAAGCCTTCGTGGCGGGCACGGTCGAACACACGCTGGAATTTGCTTGGCGGGTGACCCATTTCAGAGCTGTCCAGGCCCACGGCCACGAACGCGTCGCGGAACGGCAGGGCCTGGTCGAGGGTTTTTTCGGCTTCGGCTTCGCTCAGGTGGCGCAGGAAGCTGAGGATCAAGCCGCTGGTGATCCCCAGTTGCTGCTCGCCATCTTTCAGCGCCGCAGCGATGCCGTTGAGTACCACTTCGAACGGTATGCCACGGTCGGTGTGGGTTTGCGGGTCGAAGAAGGGTTCAGTGTGGATCACGTTCTGCGCTTTGCAGCGCAGCAGATAGGCCCAGGTCAGGTCGTAGAAATCCTGGGAAGTGCGCAGCACGTCGGCGCCCTTGTAATACAGGTCGAGGAATTCCTGCAGGTTGTTGAAGGCGTAGGCCTTGCGCAGGGTTTCGACGTCGTTCCACGGCAGCGCAATCTTGTTGCGCTCGGCCAGGGCGAACAGCAACTCCGGCTCCAGCGAGCCTTCCAGATGCAGGTGCAGTTCAGCCTTGGGCAGGGCGTTGAGCCAATCGTACATTTTTCTAAATTCTCATCAGGTGCAATGAAGGCATTCTACAGGCCATGGCTGAAATAATCGGCAAAACCTGACCAGCAGGATTGCTTTCGTTGCATTCACGCAAGGGCGTTGTGAACTAAGGTGTAACGAAACGTTAGCGGCTTGGCGCAGTCTGTACCCCATCAATGACTGATTTGCCGTACTAAAAGGCCCGGAATGCTCACATCCCTCAAGCAAGAAAAATTCATGCTGCTGGCGCTGATTGCCGCCATCGCTGCCTATCCGCTGGAGCACTGGATGCTCCATAGTGGCCAAATCACGGCGCTGCTGGCCGGTGTGGTGCTGATCGGCTTTATCGTGGTGGCGTCGATGCGCGTGGCCCATCACGCCGAGCAGCTCGCGGAAAAAGTCGGCGATCCCTACGGCACCATGATCCTCACCCTCGCCGCCGTGCTGGTGGAAGTGGTGATCCTGGCGATCATGATGAGCAATGAGCCATCGCCCACCCTGGTGCGCGACACCATCTATTCGGCGGTGATGCTCGACATCAACGGGATCCTCGGCCTGGCCGCGCTGATGGGCGGCATCAAGCATGGTGAACAGTCCTACAACGATGACTCGGCACGCACCTACAGCGTGATGATCCTCACCGCCATGGGTGTGTCGATGGTGGTGCCGGAATTTATCCCCGAAGCCGACTGGAAAATCTATTCGGCCTTCACCATTGGCGCGATGGTGGTGTTGTACACCCTGTTCCTGCGTATGCAGGTTGGGCCGCACAGTTACTTCTTCAGCTACAGCTACCCGGAAAAGCGCCGCAAGAAACTGCCGGAAGAACAGGAAGCGCCGGCGGTCAACCTGGCGTTTTCCATTGGCACGCTGGTGTTTGGGGTGATAGTGATCGGTGCACTGGCCGAGGTGATGTCCAAGACCTTGGACCTGGGCCTGGAAGGCACAGGCGCGCCGCCGGTGATCACGGCGATCGTGGTCGCGGCCATTTCGGCGGCACCGGAGATTCTGACCGCGTTGCGGGCGGCGTTGGCGAACCGCATGCAGTCGGTGGTGAATATCGCGCTGGGTGCTTCGCTGTCGACGGTGATCCTGACGGTGCCGGTGATGGAGGCGATGGCGCTCTACACCGGGCAGCCGTTCCAGATGGCGATGACGCCGGTGCAGACCGTGATGGTGTTTATCACGCTGATCGTCAGCGCGATCAACCTCAACGATGGCGAAACCAACGCCATCGAAGGGATGACCCATTTCGTGCTGTTTGCGACCTTTATCATGCTGTCGCTGTTGGGGTTGTAATCAGCCAGCGATCAACTGACGCGCAGCCTGGGTGTGATCGGCGATCAGGCCCTTGAGGTCCAGGCCTTCGACCTGGCCGTCGATCACGCGCCATTTGCCGCCGATCATTACCCGGTCCGCACGGTCGGCGCCGCACAACAGCAACGCCGAAATCGGATCATGGCTACCGGAGAAGCGCAGCTCGTCGAGCTTGAAAAGCGCCAGGTCGGCCTGCTTGCCTACGGCCAACTCACCGATATCCGTACGCCCCAGCAACTGCGCCGAACCCTTGGTCGTCCAACCCAGCACACCTTCCGGGGTGATCTTTTCCGCGCCGTAACGCAGGCGCTGGATGTACAAAGCCTGGCGCGCTTCAAGGATCATATTCGACGCGTCGTTGGACGCGGAACCGTCCACACCCAGGCCGATAGGCGCGCCGGCCGCGAGCAGGTCCAGGGTCGGGCAGATGCCGGACGCCAGGCGCATGTTCGAGCTTGGGCAATGGCAGATGCCGGTGCCGGCAGCGCCCAGGCGCGCGATTTCATCCGGGTTGAAGTGGATGCCATGGGCCAGCCAGGTGCGCGGACCGAGCCAGCCGACGCTGTCCAGGTAATCCACGGTACGCAGGCCGAAACGTTGCAGGCAGAAATCCTCCTCGTCGAGGGTTTCCGCCAGGTGGGTGTGCAGGCGCACATCCAGGCGATTGGCCAGTTCAGCGCTGGCTTCCATGATTTCCGGGGTGACGGAAAACGGCGAGCAGGGCGCCAGTGCAATCTGGATCTGCGCGCCGTCGCCACGCTGGTGGTATTCACGGATCAGGCGCTGGCTGTCTTCGAGGATGACCTGGCCCTGTTGCACCGTCTGTTGCGGCGGCAGGCCACCGTCGGCCTCGCCCAGGCTCATGGAACCGCGGGTGAGCATGGCGCGCATGCCCAATTCGCGCACGCTTTGCACTTGCACGTCGATAGCGTTTTCCAGGCCCTCGGGGAACAGGTAGTGGTGGTCTGCCGCTGTGGTGCAGCCCGAGAGCAGCAGTTCGGCCAATGCAACTTTACTGGCCAGTGCGAGTTTTTCCGGGGTGAGCCGTGCCCAGACCGGGTACAGGGTCTTCAACCAGGGAAACAAGGGCTGATTGACCACCGGCGCCCAGGCGCGGGTGAGGGTTTGATAGAAATGATGGTGGGTGTTGATCAGCCCGGGCAGGACCACATGTTCACGGGCGTCGAACACCTGCGCGCAGGGCTGCGCGGGTTCTTGGCCCTGGGCCAGTACTTCGGTGATCACACCGTCTTGCAGCACCAGGCCGCCACGGGCATCGAGGCCATTGGCCGTGAAAATCGCGAGGGGTTTTTTTAACCAGATACGGGTCGCAGGCATTGGCCGGCTCCTCTGAATGATGGGTTCAGGTTTGCCAGCTCAGTGTTGCCCTGTCTGCTGATCCAGGGTCGCCGGTGAAGGCGAGGGGGCAGTCTACGCGCGGATTGTTATCGACGGCAATCGGTCGATAACAATCCCGCACCGCTTACCAGGCGATGGCGTCGCCTTTGTAGTCGATGAAGTGATGGCCGCCTTTGCCGGTGTAGGCGTTCACCTGGTCAACCAGGCCGCGCACGCTGGTGTCGACATCGATATGGGCGTTTTCGCCGCCCATGTCAGTCTTCACCCAGCCCGGATGCAGCGACAATACGGTCAGCTTGTGATCACCCAGCTGAGTGATAAAGCTGTTGGTCATGGAGTTGAGTGCCGCCTTGCTGGCTTTGTATAGCGCCAGGTCCGAGCCGTCGGGGATGGTCACGCTGCCCAGCACCGAACTCATGAACGCCAGCACGCCAGTGTCCTTGCGGATCTGCCCGACGAAACGCTGGGCCAGGTTGATCGGCGCTACGGCATTGGTGAAAAACAGTTGGCCGACTTCGGCCAGGGTGGCGTGGCCCGGCTCCTGGTTGGCAGGGCCCTTGACGCCGGCGTTGACGAACAGCAGGTCGAAGGTGCTGGCCTTGAGGCGTTGGCTCAGGGCGATCACGGCTTGCTGATCGTCCATGTCGAGCTTCTCGATCTGTACCGGCCCAACGGCTTTCAGCGCATCGGCCTTGCTCGGGTCACGCACGGTGGCAGTCACGTCCCAGCCGTCCTGAAGCAGTTGCTTGACCAGGCCGAGGCCCAGGCCGCGGGAGGCGCCGATGATCAGTGCGGTTTTTGGCGTAGACATGAAAAGCTTCCTTTAGCGTCGCGGTTCACGGAGTTCAGCGTTGTAGCAGGATACGCCCACGGCTGAGGTCGGCGAGTTGAATTTGCAGGGTGTCGATATGCGCTTGGCCCAAGGCCAGTTGCAGCTCGACGCCATTGGCGGTGAAGGTTTCTTCGACCACCAGCCCACCCAGTTCGGCGACGCGCAGTTTCACCAGGTTCAACTCGGCGAAGCCACAAGCGCAACTCAAGGGGACACGGCTGATCAGTTCGATGCGATCGGCGGCTTGCAGGCATTTGTTCGCTCCACCGCCATAGGCCCGGGCCAGACCGCCGGTGCCCAGCTGGATGCCGCCGTACCAGCGAATCACCAGCACCGCCACCTGATCGAAGCCCTGTGCCTCGATGGCCGCCAGGATCGGCCGCCCGGCGGTGCCGCCGGGTTCGCCATCGTCGTTGCTGCGGTATTGATCGGCCAGTTTCCAGGCCCAGCAGTTGTGCGTGGCGTTCAAGTCGCTGTGTTGCTCGAAAAACGCCTGGGCGTCCTGCGGGCTGGTGATCGGTGCGGCGAGGGTGATAAAGCGGCTTTTGCGTATTTCTTCGCGAAACTCGCAAAGGCCGGTGAGCGTGAAAGGCATAAGTCGCTTCGTTTAATAGGCGGGCTTGATGCCGCAGCCCTTGAGGATGATATGGATCAGGTTAGTGCCGGCGTCTTCCATGTCCTGCTTGGTCAGCTTGGTGCGACCGGTGACGCGGCAGATCTGGGTGGCGAAGTCGGCGTAGTGCTGGGTGCTGCCCCACAGCAGGAAGATCAGGTGCACGGGGTCTATCGGGTCCATCTTGCCAGCGTCGATCCAGGCCTGGAACACGGCTGCCCGGCCGCTGAACCAGGCGCGGTAGTCCTGGCTGAAATATTCGGTGAGGCATTCGCCGCCGCTGATGATCTCCATCGCGAAGATTCGCGAAGCCTGGGGCTGGCGACGCGAGAACTCCATCTTGGTGCGGATGTAGCGGGTGAGCGCCACGGCCGGGTCATCTTCGGCGGTCAGCGTGTTGAAGGTGCTGTCCCACAGCTCGAGGATATTGCTGAGCACCGCGATATACAGGCCCAGCTTGTTGGTGAAGTAGTAATGCAAGTTGGCCTTGGGCAGCCCGGCACTGGCCGCGATGGTGTTCATGCTGGTGCCTTTGTAGCCATGGCGCGCGAACTCGTCTTCAGCCGCCTGCAGAATCGCTTGTTCGTTCTTTTGCCGAATGCGGCTGGCGGGCTTACCGGCGTGGGTGCTGTGGGCAGGAACTTCGAGGCTCATGGAGGTTTCCGTGCTGATCGATTGAGACGACGTGTGCACAGATAACCCACCCTCAAGCCTCAGACAAGTCCTGATGCAATAAAACCGTCAAAGCGGTTCCAGGCTGTCGCTTTCCGGTGCTTTGTTTGCGGCAGCGCTGGGGGCCTTGCTTTCGGGCAGCAACAGGCACAACACGATGGCCGTCAGCCCGCCGCTGGTGATGGCGGAGTCAAACAGGTTCTGCACCAGCGTCGGCATCAGATGCAGCAGGTTCGGTTGGGCGGCGATGCCCAGGCCGACGCCAAACGAAGTGGCGATGATCAGCATGCTGCGCCGGTCCAGCGGTGCCTGGGCGAGGATGCGCACGCCAGCAGCGGCCACACTGCCGAACATCACCAGGGTGGCGCCGCCCAACACCGGCTTGGGGATTTGTTGCAGCACGGCGCCAATCATTGGAAACAGACCGAGACAAAACAGCACCGCGCCGATGTAGAGGCCAACGTAGCGGCTGGCCACGCCGGTGAGTTGGATTACACCATTGTTCTGCGCGAAGGTGGTGTTGGGGAAGGCGCTGAAGGTGGCGGCGATCATGCAGCTCACGCCATCACCGAGTACGCCGCCCTTGAGTCTGCCTATATAAGAAGGGCCGCTGATGGGTTGGCGGGCAATCATGCAGTTGGCGGTGAGGTCACCAACGGTTTCGATGCTGCTGATCAGATAAATAAGCGCGATCGGTAGGAAAGCGCTCCAGTCGAAGTTGAAACCAAAGCGGAACGGGATCGGCAGGCTGACCAGCGGCAGATCTGGCAGGGCTTGAGGCACCAGTTTGCCACTGAACCAGGCGGCCAGGCTGCCGAGGGCGAGGCCGATGATGATGGCCGAGAGGCGCACCCAAGGTGTATTCGAGCGGTTGAGCAGAATGATCGTCAACACCACGAACAGGCCCAGCGCCAGGTTGGTCGGCGCGCCGAAGTCGGCGGCATTGAAGCCGCCGCCGAGGTCGGTGATACCGACTTTGATCAAGCTGATGCCGATCAGGGTGATGACGATTCCGGTGACCAGAGGCGTGATGACTCGGCGCAGCTGCCCGATGAAGCGGCTTAATACGATCTGCACCACGGCGCCGAAAAAGCACACGCCGAAGATCATCGCCATGATGTCTTCCGGGCTGCCGCCGCGTTGTTTTACCAGGAAACCTGCCGACAGCACCGCGCCGAGAAACGCGAAGCTGGTGCCTTGCAGGCAGATCATCCCGGCGCCTATACCGAAGGGCCTGCGCGCCTGGATGAAGGTGCCGACACCGGAGACCATCAGCGCCATGCTGATCAGGTAGGGCAGATGGGCGGTGAGCCCCAGGGCGGAGCCGATGATCAGCGGCGGGGTGATGATGCCGACAAATGCAGCAAGTACATGTTGCAGGGCGGCGAGTAAGGCAGGTCCGGGTTTCGGGCGGTCGTTGAGCCCGTAGATAAGATCGCTGCTGTTGGACGTTTCTGGTGACATGGCGGGCAAACTCAAGGTCTATGTCCTTGGGCTGTTGCAAAAAGCTGTCCAACTGCTCAGCTTTTAGCTGCGAGGCCGAGTTAGCGGGTTGCCGCGAGACTTTCCAGGAAGCTTTCCAGCACCAAATGGGGGCGCCGGCCTTTGCGCGTGACCGATGCGAGGCTTAAATCGTAAAAACGCGTGGCCGGTTTCAGCGCACGCAGTCGGCCTTGCTGTACCCAAAGGCTCGCGTAGTGGTCGGGCAGGTAACCGATATAACGGCCGGTGAGGATCAGGAACGCCATGCCTTCGCGGTCGGAGGCGCTGGCCGTGCAGTTGAGCGCCTGGTAATGGGCCTGGATTTCGGCGGGCAGGCGGAAGGTCGGGGCGATGGCGTCCTGGGCGTCAATGCGTGCATCTTCCAGTTGCCTGTTGTCGGCATAGAACAACGGGTGGCCGACCGCGCAGTAGAGCAATGAACGTTCACTGTACAGCGGCTGGTATTCCAACCCCGACAAGGCGCTGGCCTGCGGCACCACGCCCACATGCAAGCGGCCATCGAGCACGCCTTGTTCGACTTCGTTGGGGGCGATCATACGGATCTGGATCTGCACGTCCGGCCCGCGCTCCTTCAGTTGTGCGAGCGCGTGGGTGATGCGCATGTGGGGCAGGGTGACGAGGTTGTCGGTGAGGCCGATGATCAACTCGCCACGCAAGTGCTGGTGCAGGCCGTTGACCTCGGTGCGAAAGCTTTCCAGGGCACTCAGCAGTTGCAGGGCCGACTGGTAGACCTCGCGGCCCTCTTCGGTCAGGGAGAAGCCGGCGCGGCCGCGTTGGCACAGTCTCAATCCGAGGCGTTGCTCCAGGTCGCTCATTTGCTGGCTGATCGCCGAACGCCCGATGCCCAGCACGGTTTCCGCCGCGGAGAAGCCGCCGCACTCCACCACGCTGCGAAAGATGCGCAGCAGGCGGATATCGAAGTCGCTGACTTGGGCCAGGGGGTCGGGTCGACGGCTGCTCATAGTTTAGTGAAGGCCTGACTGAAGGTTAGAAGAGTTGGATTTCACCGACTTTATCGTCGTGGCAATTTAGCTGCAACAACGCTTTTTCAATCCCGACGCTGCCTTTTGCCCTGCGAGGTTTTGCTGATGAACATGCCCGAAAATGCCCCATCGTCCCTGGCCAGCCAATTGAAGCTGGACGCGCACTGGATGCCATACACCGCCAACCGAAACTTCCAGCGTGACCCGCGCCTGATCGTGGCCGCCGAAGGGAGCTGGTTGACCGATGACAAGGGCCGCAAGGTGTATGACTCGTTGTCGGGCCTGTGGACCTGTGGTGCCGGGCATACGCGCAAGGAAATCCAGGAAGCGGTCGCCAAGCAGCTGGGCACGTTGGACTACTCGCCGGGCTTCCAGTACGGTCATCCATTGTCCTTCCAGTTGGCGGAAAAGATTACCGACCTGACCCCAGGCAACCTGAACCATGTGTTCTTCACTGACTCTGGCTCCGAGTGTGCCGATACGGCGGTTAAGATGGTGCGTGCGTACTGGCGCCTGAAGGGCCAGGCCACCAAGACCAAGATGATCGGTCGCGCCCGTGGTTATCACGGTGTGAACATTGCCGGTACCAGCCTGGGGGGCGTCAACGGCAACCGTAAGCTGTTTGGCCAGGGCTTGATGGACGTTGACCATTTGCCGCATACCTTGCTGGCAAGCAATGCCTTCTCCCGTGGCATGCCGGAGCAGGGCGGTATCGCGCTGGCAGACGAACTGCTCAAGCTGATCGAATTGCACGACGCGTCGAACATCGCTGCAGTGTTTGTCGAACCTATGGCCGGCTCCGCTGGCGTGCTGGTGCCGCCACAGGGTTATCTCAAGCGTCTGCGTGAGATCTGTGACCAGCACAATATCCTGCTGGTGTTCGATGAAGTGATCACCGGTTTCGGCCGTACCGGCTCGATGTTCGGTGCCGACAGCTTCGGCGTGACCCCGGACCTGATGTGCATCGCCAAGCAAGTCACCAACGGCGCGATCCCGATGGGCGCAGTGATTGCCAGCAGCGAGATCTACCAGACCTTCATGAACCAGGCGACGCCGGAGTACGCGGTGGAATTCCCCCACGGCTACACCTACTCGGCGCACCCGGTGGCCTGCGCGGCGGGCCTGGCGGCATTGGACCTGTTGCAGAAGGAAAACCTGGTGCAGAGCGTCGCTGAAGTCGCCCCGCACTTTGAGAATGCGCTGCATGGCTTGAAGGGCAGCAAGAACGTGATCGATATTCGCAACTACGGCCTGGCCGGCGCGATCCAGATTGCCCCGCGTGATGGTGATGCCATCGTGCGTCCATTCGAGGCCGGCATGGCTTTGTGGAAAGCGGGTTTCTACGTGCGCTTTGGCGGTGACACCCTGCAGTTCGGGCCAACCTTCAACAGCAAGCCGCAGGACCTGGATCGCCTGTTCGATGCGGTCGGCGAAGTGCTGAACAAGATCGACTGATTTCTCCTTCTATATAGAACAACTTTTCAGGAGCCCCGCATGAGCCTTATCCAGCATTTGATCAACGGTGAGTTGGTCAGTGATTCCGGCCGTAGTGCCGACGTGTACAACCCGTCGACCGGCCAAGTGATTCATCAAGTGCCGTTGGCCAGCCGTGAAACCATCCAGCAGGCGATCGACGCAGCCAAGGCGGCGTTCCCGGCCTGGCGTAATACTCCGCCGGCCAAGCGTGCCCAGGTGATGTTTCGTTTCAAGCAATTGCTGGAACAGAACGAAGCGCGCATTTCGCAACTGATCAGCGAAGAGCATGGCAAGACGCTGGAAGATGCCGCCGGTGAGTTGAAGCGTGGCATCGAGAACGTTGAGTACGCGTGTTCGGCACCAGAGATTCTGAAGGGCGAGTACAGCCGTAATGTAGGACCAAATATTGATGCATGGTCGGATTTCCAGCCGCTGGGCGTAGTGGCCGGTATTACCCCGTTCAACTTCCCGGCAATGGTGCCGCTGTGGATGTATCCGCTGGCGATCGTCTGCGGTAACTGTTTCATCCTGAAACCATCGGAGCGTGATCCGAGCTCGACATTGCTGATTGCACAACTGTTGCAGGAAGCCGGGCTGCCCAAAGGCGTGCTCAGCGTGGTGCACGGTGACAAGGGCGCGGTGGACGCGCTGATCGAGGCGCCGGAAGTGAAGGCGCTTAGCTTCGTGGGCTCGACGCCGATTGCCGAATACATCTACTCCGAGGCAACCAAGCGTGGCAAGCGCGTACAGGCATTGGGTGGGGCGAAGAACCACGCGGTGCTGATGCCGGATGCGGATCTGGATAACGCCGTCAGCGCTCTGATGGGTGCAGCATACGGTTCCTGCGGTGAGCGTTGCATGGCGATCTCGGTGGCGGTGTGCGTGGGCGACCAAGTGGCGGATGCGTTGATCGCCAAGCTGGTGCCGCAGGTCAAGGCACTGAAGATCGGGGCGGGGACGTCTTGTGGCCTGGATATGGGGCCGCTGGTGACTGGCCAGGCGCGGGATAAGGTCAGTGGCTATATAGAAGACGGTGTTTCTTCGGGTGCCAGGTTGGTGGTTGATGGGCGCGGACTGAGTGTTGCGGGCCATGAAGAAGGTTTCTTCCTGGGCGGTAGTCTGTTTGATCATGTGACGCCTGAAATGCGTATCTACAAAGAAGAGATCTTTGGGCCGGTGTTGTGTGTTGTGCGGGTGGATAGCCTGGAAGCGGCCATGCAACTGATCAACGACCATGAATACGGTAACGGTACGTGTATCTTCACCCGTGACGGTGAAGCGGCGCGTCTGTTCTGTGACGAGATTGAAGTGGGTATGGTGGGGGTGAATGTTCCATTGCCTGTGCCGGTGGCGTATCACAGTTTTGGTGGCTGGAAGCGTTCGCTGTTTGGCGATCTGCATGCCTACGGGCCGGATGGGGTGCGTTTCTATACTCGTCGCAAGGCGATTACCCAGCGTTGGCCGCAGCGGGCCAGTCATGAAGCCTCGCAATTTGCTTTCCCTAGTTTGTAAGTAGTGCAGAAAGCCGGCCCCTCGGGGCCGGCTTTTGCGTTTCTGGGAGTTTTTTGACCTGTGTGACAGAAATATGAAAAAAGGTGTTGACGGCAGATTCTGGAAGTCTATAATTCGCCCCACTTCCGGCGCAGTCGAAACGGAAAACTCCTTGGTAAACAAAGAGTTACGCAGAATTCGACAGCGACTTGCTTCAGTTCATCGAAGCCCAGAAGCAGTTGATAGGGCAGTGTTGTCTGGCTCTATTAACGTTTCGATCTTCTCGGTCGAAAGCGGAGAAAAAGAGGTGTTGACAGCGGCGTGTAACGCTGTAGAATTCGCCTCCCGCTAACGAGAGATCGGAAGCGCAAGTGGTTGAAGTTGTTGAAGAAATCTTCGAAAACTTCTGAAAATAATCACTTGACAGCAA
>NZ_FOKD01000023.1:0-18089 GCF_900112095.1 Pseudomonas sp. NFPP24 | reverse complement strand
GGTCTCTGGGGATATCCAGGCGAAGCGGCCCGTCGTCGGTCAGAACCGTCTTGCTGCTTTTGCCATTGCGCTGATTGGTCGACTCCTCAGGGCGCTCCGCGCCCTGAGGGTAACCAAGGTGGTGACCCAGCTCGGCGCCTAGCGCACGCTCGATCAGAGCCTTCTTGAACGCCATGGACGCGTCTTGAATGGCTTCGGCGCTCATCGGGCCTTTAACAAACTGCTCGATCAGCTCTTGGGGAATCGAGGGCAACTCCCTCGCTGTTGCATTGGCGGACTTCTTTTTGGTCGGCATACATGCACCTCTAGCTACATGTTATGCCCGAACACAAAATTTCTGACAGTCTCGTTTTCCAGCCTGCGCATAGCTGCCACCCATTCGCCTGGAAACGAACGTGGCGGCTCTTATCTACATTAGGAGTCAAGCCAATGAGCATTTCTGACAGGTCGCACCCTCGCAATACCCGCGTAAGTACCTCCAACCACCCCGGAGGTGCCCAATGATCAACCCACCCCTCAACAAAACCCTCGGCATCATCACCTTCTCCACCTGTGGCAAGCAGCCGAACCTCCACCGTCTATTCCGCGTCAATTCCGGCGTGCCCATCCGTGATGCCCTGGAGCATGCCTCCGAGTTGTTGCACTGTTCCAAGTTGCTGGCGTTGGATGCGGCCATGGATTCCAGTGCAGATCGCTATGCCTGGGCGGCGCATTATTTGGGGGAGATGGCGAAGGCGGTGGTGGATGATTTGGCGAATGGGATGTTGCCGAATGGAGTTGTGGAGGGGGGTGGTATGTAAGGCAGTGGCTTGATGGTGTGGGAGGGGGCCCTATCGGGGGCAAGCCCCCTCTCACATTTTGATCGAGGTACAGCCGTCTAAATGAATGGCCTGCCGATCAGGTCAGCAGGTGCTTGGAGATCAACCGCGAGATTTCGACGATGGAAGTCTTGCCGGTAAATTCGAATTTCACTTTGCCCAGCGACGAAAAGTAAATCTCCAGCTCCGAGTCCAGGTCAAACGTCCCGGATGTCTCCACCGAATACGCCACGATATTTTTATACGGCAGCGACGTGAAATCCTTCTTGCTGCCGGTAATGCCCTGCACGTTCACCGCGATGATGCGCTTGGTGGTGAACACCACGCCGTCGCGCATGGCTTTGTAGGCGTCGACCACTTCTTCGCCGTCCAGCAGCAGGGCGGCGACGCGTTCGGCGTATTCGTTGTTTTGCTTGAGCTTGAAGAAGCCTTTGTTGTTGAAGTCGATCATGTCCTGCCTCTTGGGTGTATGCCGTTTTACTCGCGGATCTGTATCTAACGCGCGCATTTTGAACGCCCTACCATGGCGGCCAAGCTGACAACCTTGGCCAAATGTTTCGCCGACAACCTTACACCCCAGGAGCCCAACAATGCCCGAACCGTCCAGTTGGCTGGCCTATGCGCTGATTTCTCTCGGCATGGTGCTCACGCCCGGTCCGAATATGATTTACCTCATCTCCCGTTCGATCTGCCAGGGCCGCACGGCCGGGTTGATTTCCCTCGGCGGTGTGGCGCTGGGGTTTCTGGTTTATATGGTGTGCGCGGCTTTGGGGATCACGGCCCTGGTCATGGCGGTGCCGTTTGCCTATGACGCGCTGCGTTTCGGCGGCGCGCTGTACCTGGCGTACATGGCCTGGCAGGCGATCCGACCGGGTGGGCGTTCGCCGTTCCAGGTGCGGGATCTGCCCAAGGACAGCCCGCGCAAGCTGTTCACCATGGGCCTGGTGACCAACCTGCTCAACCCCAAGGTGGCAGTGATGTATTTGTCGTTGCTGCCGCAGTTCATCGACCCGAACGGTCATGGCAGCGTGTTGACGCAATCCCTGGTGCTGGGCTTTACGCAGATTTTCATCAGCGTGAGCGTCAATGCGGTGATTGCCACCATGGCGGGGTCCATCGCGGTGTTTTTCGTTACCCGGCCGGGTTGGCAGGTGGTGCAGCGCTGGTTGATGGGCTCGGTATTGATGGGGCTGGCGGTGCGGATGGCGGTGGAGGGGCGGCGCTGAACGGTGCGTTACAGGATGGCTTTCAGGTAATCCTTGAGTGCGTTGAGCGGGGCATTGAGTTCATCCAGTGTCGACGCCTGGCGCACGCCCAGCGCCAAGCGCTGCAACTCGCGCCCCATCACTGTATCGGCCCCGCCCAGTGCTTCAAGCGCTTGATCAACACATTCCGCGACTTTGGATTGAATGGCCGCCAAGTCTCCCTGCCGCACCAGCAGCCCGAATACCTCCCGCTCATACCCATCCATCACCGGATCGTCCCGCAAGACCGGGCTGCCGCCATCCGTCTCGTGCACCAGCTTCAGTGCAAAAAGCGCAACAGCTTCCAGCGTCAACTCCATGGTCTTGGTTCCTAGGGCTTGGGGGAGGGCGATGATCACTGTTCCAGGCAGGAAAAAAAAGACCCCAATACCGCGAACTGCCAGGCTCACCCTCCTGTGAAGTCATCTTCCCAAGGAACGATATTAATTAGCCATGTTCCAACTCGCCGTGCCAAATGCACCCGGCCACCAGACTGACAGTGTGCAAGGCTTAACCCATTACAAGGACGCAAACACTTATGCAGTCATCCCCTACCCAAGCACCTTTGGCCACCGGCGAGCTGATCGCGAGTTTCCGCCACGGCAAAGGCTTCCTGATTTTCAGTTTGATATTCGGGGTTGTGTTACTGGCCCTCGCCGGTTTTGTGCTGTACCTGGGCACGATACTGCCACCGGGCAACGATGGCCCGGTCAACCTCCAGACATCACGTGGCATGGCCTTGAACTTTGCCAACCCACATACCCTGATCTACGCCACCAGCGCCTTGCTGGTCGTTCTTGCCGTGGGCGTGTTTGCAGCCTACGCCTGGCACAAAAAACTGCGCGCGCCACGCTACAACGTGTTTGAGTTCGGCATCGAACGCATCATCAACGAGCAACGCGAGTACACGGCGTTTGCCGATATCGAAGACCTGTACTTGTTCGGCTCCGGGCAAACCGTGATGACCGGCATGATCACCAACCTGGCCTATCGACGAAACGCGTCCGAGCCGTTTCATCGGGTGATTGAAAGCCTCAAAGGCTTTTACGAATTCCAGCAACTGGTGCGTGAATTGCACGTTCGCGCACGCATGCCGGCAGTGATCGCGACGCTGGAGATGGGCGGGGCTGTGACGTTCAACTGCATCAGCTCGGGGCAGGTCTGGGGCAAACGCGTGAGTGGCAACTTCCTGAAAATCACCACCTCGCCAATCGTCGTCAGCCGCGCATCCCTCGAGTACCAGGGCCACAAAGTGCCGATGTCGTCGCTGCGCAGCGTCGACCTCAACGCCTGGACCGAAAAAGTGGTGATCAAGGACGAGAGCGGCAAACCCGTGTTGTCGACCATCTCTACCGGCATTCTGAGTCACGACCTGTTCCTCAATACCCTCGATGCCGTGTTTGCGGCGCAACAACAAACACGCGAGCGGGCTTGAGCCAGCAGCGTCACAGCTGAGGATTAAATGATGATCTATCGCGGCGCAGGCTGGCTGACGTTGTTTACACCGGTGGCGATGGTGCTGCTATTGACGGGGCTGTGGCCCGACCCCAGCGTCAAACCCGGCAACACATCGCTGATGCAGGTGTTGCTCGGCTTCGGGGTGGGGTCAGCGATCAACACCCTGCTGGGCTTTGTACTGAACCGACAACCGCACGCCGATGGCGTGCGCCACCACTTCTTTTTCATGCCGATGCAATGGCCGGCGTTGGCGATCACGATGGTCTGCGCGCTGATTGCCTTGTTGAAATAACCCTACCGGCCGCCCGGCAAGGGCGGCCTCAAGGAATGCCTGCCTCAGGTCCACGGGTCATTAACATATCGGTCATAAACCAGACGGAAGGCACTCAACAGACCTAAAGTTGAGGCGCTAGGGGCGGATAAACACTATGTCGTTTATATCCGCAACACTGTTCAAGGACCGAACTCATGCCCCAGCGCCTATCCAGCCGCATGCCCCTTCCCGTTTATCCTCGTTTCCGTTGGTTCGCCTTGATCCCGGTCGTGCCGGCCGTTGTGTGGATACTCGTGCAATCAACCTCGCCGGCCAATCTGGTGGCCTGCGCGGTACTGGTGGTGGTCGGCCTCGGTGCCTGTGCCTGGAGCGCGGCTTCACAGCGCAACGCACTGCAGCGAGCGATTGCGCAGGCGCAGGCGGACCAGTCGAGTGCGCACGCACATGACGGCTTGGCCTCGCGTGCACAGCTCGATGAGGTATTGCTGGGTGCCATGCCCATCTGGGCCAAGCAGGTGGAGAGCTCGCGCCATCAGACCGAGGAAGCGATTGTGAGCCTGGTGAACCGTTTCACCGGGATCGCCACTCGCTTGGAGGAAACGGTACAAGCGTCGCAGCACGCGGCCGGCGAGCTGGACGGGCAGGCCGCTGACGGCGCGCTTGAGGTGCTGGCGCGCAGTGACAGCGAGTTGAGCCAGGTGATCAATTCGCTCAAGGCCACTCAAACCAGCCGTGACCAGACCCTGGCGCAGGTGCGCAGCCTGACCGCCTACACGGGCGAACTGCGTACCATGGCCGCTGATGTGGCAGCGATTGCCGCACAAACCAACCTGCTGGCCCTCAACGCGGCCATCGAAGCGGCGCGCGCCGGTGAGGCCGGTCGCGGCTTCGCGGTGGTGGCCGATGCGGTGCGCAGCCTGTCGAGCAAATCCAGTGAAACGGGCCAGCAGATGTCGGCCAAGGTCGACATCATCAACAACGCCATTACTCAATTGGTGCAGGCCGCGTCCAGCAGTGCCGACCAGGATAGCCATTCGGTGGCCGAGTCCGAAAACAGTATTCAAATGGTGCTCACACGCTTCCAGAACATCACTGGGCGCCTGGCCGAATCCGCCGATCTGCTCAAGCAGGAAAGCTACGGCATCCGCGATGAGATGACCGAGGTGTTGGTCAACCTGCAATTCCAGGACCGGGTCAGCCAGATCCTCAGTCACGTGCGCGACAACATGCACGCCCTGCATGACCATCTGCAACAGGCCAACCAGACCCCGGACCAGCCGCTGGCCATCGACGCCCGCCAATGGCTGGCGCGCATGGAAACCACCTATGCCACTGACGAGCAACGACGCCTCCATCGCGGCGAGGCGGCTGTGCAGTCGAATTCCCAAGACATCACTTTCTTTTAGGAGCACATCATGGCGAAGAATGTATTAGTGGTCGACGATTCCAGCAGCGTGCGCCAAGTGGTCGGCATCGCCTTGAAAAGCGCCGGTTACGACGTGATCGAGGCCAGCGACGGCAAGGACGCCCTGAACAAGCTGACCGGACAAAAAGTGCACCTGATCATCAGCGACGTGAACATGCCCAACATGGATGGCATCACCTTCGTCAAGGAGGTAAAGAAGCTGGCCAACTACAAGTTCACACCGATCATCATGCTGACCACCGAGTCTCAGGAATCGAAGAAGGCCGAAGGCCAGGCCGCGGGCGCCAAGGCGTGGGTGGTCAAGCCGTTCCAGCCGGCGCAAATGCTGGCGGCGGTCTCCAAATTGATCCTGCCCTGACACCCGGCGCCAGGGAGGCCACCATGCCGATCACTCACGAAACAATCGACGACACCGCCCATGTGGGCATCGACGGCGAACTCACGATCTACACCGTCGCTGAACTGGCGGGCGCGTTGTTGTCGCAGATGGGCGCGGCCCCGCGCCTGGAACTGGACCTGTCCCAGGTGACGGAAATGGACGGTGCCGGCCTGCAGTTGCTGGCCGTCATCCAGCGTGAAGCCGGCATTGCCGGTACCGACTTGAGTGTGACCGGCCAGAGCCAGGCAGTCATGCAGGCGCTCCAACTGTGTCGCAGCGCCGCGCTTTAAGCGGCACTGTCCCGTTCATTGATCGACAAGGAAAGTCCAGGTGAGCATCAATCTCGATCAGGCACTGCAGACCTTCATCGTCGAGGCGCGCGAGCTGCTGCAGGCCATGGAGCAATCCCTGCTGCAGTTGGAAAGCGACCCCGGCGACCAGGATGCCATCGGCGCAATTTTCCGCGCCGCGCACACTATCAAGGGGTCCGCCGGGCTGTTCGGCCTCGCGTCGATCGTGGGGTTCACGCATATCGTCGAAGACGTTCTCGACCGCCTGCGCGATGGCAGTGTGGCGGTGGACGCGGCGTTGATCGCGCTGCTGCTCAAGTGCGGCGACCACATGCTTGAACTGATCGACGTGGTCGCCAGTCGCGGTGAGACGCCGACCCCGGCCGCGCTGGAGCGCGGTGAGACCTTGCGCGAGGCGCTGAGCGACTACCAGCCGCTGCGCACCGCCACCGCCGACGTCGTACCCGCTGCGGTGCACGACGACACGGGGGCCGATGTGCTTTGGCATATTTCTCTGCGTTTCGGCGTGGACGTGTTCCGTAATGGCATGGACCCGCTGTCGTTCCTGCGCTACCTCGATACGCTGGGGCAAATGGTACAGGTCACCACCCTGACCGACAGCATCCCTGCCCTGGAGCACTGGGACCCGGAAAGCTGCTACCTGGGCTTCGAGATCGACCTGCGTTCGACGGCCAGCCATGCCACGCTCAACGAAGTGTTCGACTTCGTGCGCGACGACTGTGACGTGCAGATCCGCGCCGTTGACGAAACGCCCGAAAGCAGCGTCGCCATCGGCAGTGACCTGATCGCGCACGCCGAGCCAGGCCTGGCCCCCGCGTCGCCCCAGCGCCAGCCAGCGAACAGCGAGGCGAAAACCCGCGACGGCAGTTATGTTCGGGTCAACGCCGACAAGCTCGACGAGTTGATCAACCTGGTCGGCGAATTGGTGATCGCCAGCGCCGGCGCAAGCCTGTTGGCGCGTTCCTGTAACAACGACCCGCTGCAGGAGGCCACCTCGACGGTGTCGGGGCTGGTGGAAGAGATCCTCGATGGTGCCCTGCACCTGCGCATGATCCCCATCGGCGACACGTTCAACCGCTTCCGCCGCGTGGTGCGCGATGTCAGCCAGGAACTGGGCAAGGACATCGAGCTGATCATCAGCGGCGCGGAGACCGAGCTGGACAAGACCGTGGTCGAGAAGATCGGCGACCCGCTGATGCACCTCCTGCGCAACGCCATGGACCACGGTATCGAAAGTGCCGATGCGCGACGTGCGGCGGGCAAGTCGAGCAAGGGCCATCTGAGCCTGAATGCCTACCACGACTCTGGAAGCATCGTCATCGAAATCGCCGACGACGGCGCCGGGCTCAACCGCGACCGCATTCTGGAAAAAGCCCAGGAGCGCGGGCTGGTGGCCAGCGGCGCGGTGCTCACCGACCAGGAGGTCTACAACCTGATCTTCGAAGCGGGCTTCTCTACCGCCGAGGCCGTCACCAACCTCTCCGGGCGGGGCGTCGGCATGGACGTGGTCAAGCGCAATATCACGCTGTTGCGCGGCACCGTGGACCTCGACAGCCGCCCAGGCCAGGGCACGGTGGTACGCATTCGCTTGCCGCTGACCCTGGCGATCATCAATGGCTTCCTGGTCGGCATCGACCAATCCACCTACGTGATTCCGCTGGACATGGTCCAGGAATGCGTCGAGCTGGATGACCGCCAGCGCCAGTCCAGCCGCGATCAGGGCTATCTGGACCTGCGTGGCGAGGTGCTGCCCCTGGTGGACCTGCGCGACCACTTCAGCCACGAAGGCCCGGCCGCGCGCCGTCAGAACGTGGTGGTGGTGCGCTATGCCGAGCACAAGGCCGGGCTGGTGGTCGATGACCTGCACGGCGAGTTCCAGACCGTGATCAAGCCCCTGGGCAAGCTGTTCGGCGCACTGCGCGGTATCAGTGGCTCGACCATTCTGGGCAGCGGCGCGGTGGCCTTGATCCTGGATGTACCGGCGCTACTCAATCAAATCGTACAACTGGAAGCCCGCACGGCCCAGGCGCCTCAGTCGCCACCGCTCGTCGCTCGCTGACGTCTTTGCAATTCCATGGAGGTTCCCCGATGAAATGGTTCTACGATCTTAAAATTTCCACCAAGCTGATCAGCTCGTTCCTGGTGGTCCTGGCCCTCACCGGGGCCATGGGCGCCTTCGCTATCCTTCAGCTCGGTGCCGTCAACCAGGCCGCCCAGGACATCAAGGGCAACTGGATGCCCTCCATGCGTGCCGCCGCAGGCATGCGTTTTTTTGCCGCCAACTATCGCTTGAAAGAAAACCGCCACATCGGTACCGAGATTCCCGAAGAAAAGGCCCAGGCCGAACGCGAAGCCACCGAGGCGCGCCAGCAGTTCGAAACCCGCATGCAGACCTACGAGCAATTGCTGTCGAACGATGAAGATCGTCAACTCCTGCTTAGCGTGAAAAGCGCATGGGACGCCTACATTGCGAGCAGCAAGCAGGTCCTGGAGTTTTCCCGTCAGAACCAGGAAGCCCAGGCGCGCAGTTTGCTCCGGGGTGAATCCAAAGGGCATTTCGATGAGGTGACCAACCGCCTGCAGAAAATGGTCGAGCTCAATGACGCCGGCGCCACTGCCGCGGGTGACAAGGGCTCGGCGCTGTATGAAAGCTCACGCGTGTCGATCATCGCGGTACTGGCCGCATCCCTGCTGATCGGTCTGGGCCTGGCGATATTCATCGCGCGGATCATTTCCCGGCCGTTGCGCCAGGCGGCGAGCGCCGCCGAGCAATTGGCCGAAGGCAACCTTAATGCGCACATCGAGCCAGGTGGCAAAGATGAAACCGGCATGGTGCTCAACGCCATGCGCAACATGGTCGGCAAGCTGGCCCATATCATCGGCGAAGTGCGTAACGCCTCCGATAACCTCGCCAGCGCCTCCGAACAAGTCAGCGCCACCGCGCAATCGATGAGCCAGGCCACCAGTGAACAGGCCGCCAGTGTCGAGGAAACCAGTGCGTCGGTCGAACAGATGAGCGCCAGCATCAACCAGAACACCGAAAACGCCAAGGTCACGGATGGCATGGCCAGCAAAGCGGCCAAGGAAGCCACCGAGGGCGGCGAATCGGTACAGCAGACGGTGGTGGCGATGAAGAAAATCGCCCAGCGCATCAGCATCATCGATGATATCGCTTACCAGACCAATCTGCTCGCGCTCAATGCCGCCATCGAGGCCGCTCGTGCCGGCGAGCACGGCAAGGGTTTCGCCGTGGTGGCCGCCGAAGTGCGCAAGCTGGCCGAACGCAGCCAGGTCGCCGCCCAGGAAATCGGCGAACTGTCTTCCAGCAGCGTGGAGATGGCCGAGAAAGCCGGCAAGTTGCTCGACGAAATGGTGCCTTCCATCAACAAGACGTCCGACCTGGTGCAGGAAATCAGCGCGGCGTCCGAAGAACAGGCCGCCGGTGTCGCGCAGATCAACACGGCGATGACCCAGCTCAACCAAGTGACCCAGCAAAACGCCTCAAGCAGTGAGGAACTGGCGGCCACGGCCGAAGAAATGAGCAGCCAGGCCGAGCAACTGCAACAGGCCATGAGTTTCTTCGTGCTGGATTCAGCGTCCAAGGCTGCGGTGCAAAGCACCGGCGTGGACAGCTCCGGCAGCACGCCCAACCGTCAACCGCCGCGCACTAAACCAACTCCGCCGCGCAAGGCGTTCGCCTACACCATGGCCAGTGCCCCGGACGAATCGGATTTCACCCGCTTCTGATCGCACGATCGATGCGGGCCTACAAGGGAGAGTAGTGACATGGGCGCAGTAATGACGACTCGGCAGACCGCGGTGGCGGTCGATGAGGATGCGCAGTACCTGACCTTCATGCTGGGCGGCGAAATGTTCGCCATCGGCATCCTGGGGATCAAGGAAATTATCGAATACGGCAGCCTGACCGTGGTGCCGATGATGCCCGCTTTCGTGCGCGGGGTGATCAACCTGCGCGGCGCAGTGGTGCCGGTGGTGGACTTGTCGGCGCGCTTTGGGCGGGCCAACTCGGCGATCACCCGGCGTTCCTGCGTGATCATCATCGAGGCGAGTACCGAGGACGGTCAGCCACAGGACATCGGGCTGCTGGTCGATACGGTATCTGCCGTGCAGGAGATCCCGGCTGCGCAGATCGAACCGCCACCGAGTTTCGGTGCGCGCATTCGCGCCGATTTCATCAGTGGCATGGCCAAGGTCGAGGGCAAATTCGTGATCGTGCTGGAAGTGGACAAGGTGCTGTCCATCGACGAGATGTCCAGCCTGGCCGAGGCCGGCCAGGCGCCGGCCCCTGACCTCGACCTGCGTTGAGGCTCGATCATGTCAGACACCGTCTCCATCGACGATCATGAATTCGGTCAGTTCCAGACCTGGCTGTACCGGGCGGCCGGCATCAACCTGTCGCCCGCCAAGAAAGCCCTGGTGGCCGGGCGCCTGTTCAAGCGCCTCAAGCACTATGAGCTGCAGAGCTATGGTGAGTATTTCAAGCTGATCATGAATGACCAGCGCAAGGGCGAACTGCAGGTTGCGCTGGATTTGCTGACCACCAACGAAACCTATTTTTTTCGCGAGCCCAAGCACTTCGACTTCCTGCGTCAGCACGTGCTGCCCCAGGCCGCGCCGGGCCGGATGTTTCGCGTGTGGAGCGCGGCCAGTTCCACCGGCGAAGAGCCCTACAGCCTGGCGATGACCCTGGCCGAAAGCCTCGGCACCACGCCCTGGGAAGTGATCGGCTCGGACATCAGCTCCCAGGTACTGGCCAAGGCGCGCACGGGGCATTACTCAATGGAACGCATCGAGACATTGCCCCAGCCGCTGCTGGTCAAGTACTGCCTCAAGGGCATGGGGCGTCAGGAGGGCACCGTCCTGATCGACAAGACCTTGCGCAATCGCGTCAATTTTATCCAGGTCAACCTTAACGAAGCGCTGCCGGCACTGGGGGAGTTCGAGGTGATTTTCCTGCGCAACGTGATGATTTATTTCGATCAGCAGACCAAGAGCCAGGTGGTCGCGCGTCTGTTGCCGCTGCTTAAACGCGGTGGTTATTTGATCATCAGTCACTCCGAAAGCCTCCACGGCGTCAATGACACCTTGAAGCTGGTGGCGCCGTCGATTTACCGCAAGCCATGAAAAAGCCTGTGGGTACGACCGAAGTGGTATTGGCGCCTGGCCAAGTCAGTTTTGCAACGCGGCCGACGCGCCTGCGGACCTTGCTCGGCTCCTGTGTGGCGATCACCTTTTGGCATCCGCAGCGGCTGATCGGCGGCATGTGTCACTTCATGCTGCCGGGGCGCCTGCGCAACCATCAGCCCCTCGATGGCCGGTATGCCGACGAAGCCCTGGAACTGCTGCTGCGTCACGCGCAAATCAATGGCACGCATGTACGGGATTACCAGGTCAAGCTGTTCGGCGGCGGCGAGATGTTTCCTGATCTGCAACGTCGTCTGCCGACGCAGGACGTCGCCAGCCTGAATATTCGCGCGGCGCTGGCCCTGGCCGAGCGTCATCACCTGCACCTGACCGCCCAGGACATGGGCAGTACCGGTTACCGCACGATCATGTTCGACCTGTGGAACGGCAACGTCTGGGTTCGGCACCAACCAATGGGAATACTTCAAGAAGATGCCTACCAAAAAAATCAGTGTGCTGCTGGTCGATGATTCGGCCGTGGTGCGCCAGGTACTGCTGGCGATTCTCAGCGATACGCCGGATATCCACGTCATGGGGGCGGCTTCCGACCCGATTTTCGCCATGGACAAACTGGCGCGGGAATGGCCGGACGTGATCGTGCTGGACGTCGAAATGCCGCGCATGGACGGCATCACGTTTCTCAAGAAAATCATGAGCGAGCGGCCAACGCCGGTGGTGATCTGCTCCTCGCTGACCCAGAAAGGCGCGGAAACCTCCCTGCAGGCGCTGTCGGCGGGCGCTGTGGAAATCATCACCAAGCCCTCAACCGGCCTGAAGAGTTTCCTGATTGAATCGGCGGCCGAGTTAGTGGCCGCGATCCGAGCCGCCGCAAACTCCAACGTCAGGAACCTGGGAAAACGCAGCGTCAGCCCGCCCTTGGTTCCAGCCAGCAAGCTCAGTGCCGATGCGATCCTGCCCGCCGCCAATGGCCATGCCATGGCCCAGACCACCGAGCGCATCGTCGCCATCGGCACCTCCACCGGCGGCACCCAAGCGCTGGAGGCCGTGCTGACGGCACTGCCGCGCGTGTGCCCGGGTATGGTGATCGTGCAGCACATGCCCGAGAAGTTCACCGCTTCGTTCGCCGAGCGCCTCAACAGCGTGTGCGAAATCGAAGTGCGCGAAGCGCGCAACAACGACCGTATCCTGCCTGGCCTGGCCCTGATCGCACCCGGCGGCAAGCACCTGATGGTCAACCGCAGCGGCGCCTATTACCACGCTCAGGTGATCGATGGACCGCTGGTCAACCGCCATCGACCCTCCGTGGATGTGCTATTTCGCTCGGTGGCCCGCTACGCCGGCAGGAATGCCACCGGCATCATCATGACCGGCATGGGCGACGACGGCGCACGCGGGCTCAAGGAAATGCTCGAGGCCGGGGCCGCGACCGTCGCCCAGGATGAAGCCAGTTGCGTGGTGTTCGGCATGCCCAAGGAAGCCATCAAACTCAACGCCGCTCAGCGCATCATGGCGCTGGAGGATATTTATCGGGCGATCTTGCATAAGTGAGGGGGGAGGGTGATGTAGCGGGTGTGTAGGTCGGTGGTTTGAGGATGTTCACTGCACCGAACACGGCTCTTAGAAATAGAGAAATTCGAGAGCTGAGAGGGGGCGGGCAGCGGGTGATCCTCACTTGGAGTTGTCCGGGAACTCTGCGCAATGGGGAGCTGGCAGGGATATTGCCACCGAAACCGGCTTGGAGCACCGCCCGAAGTCGGATGGGGGGGGGCGTGGCCGGCTTCTACTGGCGTCGCTTCATGCTCTGCCAGTAGGCGTGGGATTCTCGCTGGTGTTGTGGAAGCCTGAGATCAAGTAAGGGTTAGAGCAGCAGCTCGCCGCGACAATGCGCCGCGGCAGAGTTTAATTGGAGACCAGATGCCGGCATGGGCCATCAGTGAGATGGCTTTCCATCCTTTGCGAGCAGTTCCTTTGCCATCTCCATTGCTTGCTCGCGTGAAGAAGCTAGAAGCAAAGGGTAGCCCCAGAACTTGGCAAAAACGATTGCGAATGCCCTGAAACCAAGACGTTTTGCCGAGTTGGGTTCGATCATGATCATAGCCAGAACTAACCTACGCAATTCAAGCTTGTGCTTTTTCATCCAGAGCGCGGTGCGTTTCTTTTCTTCCGGTGAGTGCTCATGGTCTTCGGCAGGTACGGTATCGGTCAAGATTACGAAGGACTCCCCGCGCTGCAGATTGGCCTCGAATTCGGCGAAATCCTTTTGGTGATCGTGTCCGGGCTCTTGCGTAAGGCTCATCCAGACAAAAGGGAAGTCAGAACTATTCACCGACATGGACGTTTCCTATGTTTTTAATGCAGCGCCAGGTGGCCGCAATGGCGAACACGCCTGGCAACGTAATGAAAAACACGGCCGAAAAAGCAACGTGCCAACCGTCGCGCAATCCGTCGGAAATTCCTCCGAGGGTATTCAGGGCGAGAAGTAGGCTGCCGAGAACCAAAGCTGCCCACTGAGCCTTACGGGTTCCTATCAGTGCGAGAAGCACCGTTACGATCCAAGAACCATAGAATGCTGAAAACATCCACAGTACATTGGGCTCAAACGTAATCGCAGGTGTCGCTCCGTGCGCTCTCACAAAATCGTTTACGTAGAAAAATAACTGAAAGGTGACAAAAAGTACGGCCCCACAGCTGTCGTCAGCCAAAACACGGCCACTTTGTTTGCGTTGTTCCTGGCCGTGTCTTGGGCGGGGTCTAGGGTAGGCTTACTGGGCATAAGAGCTTTCTCGATAATCAATGGATGTTGTATGTCTGCGATGTACAACGGTTGAAATGTTCGATTAGGGGAAATCAATACCTGTAGTCCAGCGTCACCATTAAGTTGCGTGGTGCGCCATAACCTACAGTGTCAAAATCTCCTTTCTCCAACGCGTACTTCTTGTCGAGCACGTTGTTGACGTTGACTGCCGCGGTGATCTGCTTCGTGATGGAGTAGCGCCCCAACAGGGATACCAGCGCATAAGAACCTTGTTCACCACCCAACGAACTGGTGCCTGTGTTGGGTGCCTGGTAGAAGCGGCTTTGCCATTTGACGCCTCCGCCCAGCGTCAATTTGTTCCACTCTCCCGGCAACTGGTAGGTGCTGAAAAGCTGGGCAGTGGTGCGCGGTATTTGCGAATTCAAGCGGACGCCATCGCCATCTTGTGCCGTGAAATGGGCGATGCCTGAATAGATGTTCCAGCCACGCGCCAGCTCGCCCTGCAAGTCCAGCTCGATCCCGCGCGACTTCGTCCCATCCGAACCCATATAGGCTTGGGCACCACTTGGCGTATAGGTTCCTGCGACCATCTGTGCAGCGTTGTCCAGCTCGGTATGGAACAAGGCCACCGACGCATTCAGACGCCCATCCAGGTAAGCGCCTTTAAGCCCGACTTCCTTGGTTTTTCCCTTTGTCGGCGTGAGCACGTTGCCCTTGCTGTCGCGATAGTCGGTTTGCGGATTGAATATGCCCGTGTAGCTCACGTAGGCCGAATAGGTCTTATCGATGTCGTAGATCAAACCAGCGTACGGGGTGAATTCACTGCTCTTCTTGTAGTGCAACGACGAGCCGCCGACGGCGTCGTCGATTTCGTAGTTGCTGAAGCGGCCGCCGACAATGAGTTTCAGAGGCTCGGCCAGCGAGAACCGGGCTGCGCTATAGACACCGCTCTGTTTGATCAGGGTGCGAGTCGGTATCGAAGCCATGGCATCGAAGTTGGGGCGGGGAAAGGCCGGGCTCAGTTGATAGACATTGACCGGCGTGAAGGCTGCATAGAACGGAGCGATAGCGTCCTGACTGGCGGTGCGGCGCGAACTCGTCGCCCCCACCACCAAATCATGCTGGCGGCCAAGCAGTTCGAAGGGGCCGCTCGCCATCACATCGAAGGTGTTTTGACGGCTGCGACCTTCGGAAGCCAGTGCCACCGGAAGAGCCCCGTTGGGAAAGGAGCCCAGTCCCGTGGCGCGATCGGGGCGGCCGACCAGGCCGAGCAGTTCGGCATCGAATTCCGTGCGGTATTGATTAGCGACAGCCCGGAGATTCCAGCCGTTGTCAAAGCGGTGCTCGATCTCGGCAAACGCCGTCTTGAGCGTGTTGTCCCAATGGCTCCATTTCTGCGCATAGTTCTTGGAGCGTGAATACTCCGCCTGCGTGCCGTCGCTGAACCATAGCGGCATGCCTCCCCAGGTGGAGCCCTTCGGCGTGCTGTCCTGGTAGTCATAGCCCAGGCTCACCGTCGTGTCTGATGTCAGATCTGCCTCAATGATGCCGTAGAACGCCTTTCTCTGGGGCTTGTACCCATCAATGTACGAGTTTCCTTCCTGGGACGTCCCGACCATGCGGGCGCGGATACGGCCATCCTCGGTCAACGGAGTCGATACGTCGGCCATTTCCCGGTGGGTGTCCCAGCTCCCCGCACCGAGCGAGGCGGACGCCGAGAATTCGCGGGTCGGCCGTTTGCGCACCAGGTTGATGGCGGCCGAGGGATTGCCGGTGCCGGTCAGCAAGCCGGAGGCGCCGCGCACGACCTCGACACGATCGTAGAACGCGGTATCGAGGGAGCCGATGCCGCTCCCGTTGACAATGTCGCCGACGACAGTGGGTATGCCGTCGTACTGAACGTTGTTGATCAAGAAACCACGCGAATAGAAACTCGTCCGTTCGCTGTCTGATTGGTACGACGAGACGCCCGTGGTGTTATCCAGCACGCCCTGCACCGAGTTCAATTGCTGGTCGTCCATGCGTTGGCGGGTGATCACCGTCACCGACTGCGGTGTTTCCCGCAGCGACAGCGGCAGGTGCGTCGCCACCGACGTCTGGCCCGTAGTGTAGGAACCAGTACCTTCGGTGGTCGCCGTATCCACAGGGCCCGTTACGGTGATGGCCGGCAAGGCTATCTCCTCTTGAGGCTTTCCACCGGTCTTGGTCTGAATCTGCCCTGGCTCGGCCGCGAATGCGCCCTGCGCACTAATGAGAACTGCCGCCGCAACTGCCGAGCCCAGCACGGTGCGGGGCGCGCTCCTGATTTCGCTCTTGTACGGCCGATCCAAATGAGGATAGCCAGTGGGCTGTGCGCGCTTATCAATTGGCCAACGGAACTTCCCAACAGTTACGATGATGAACATCAACAATACTCATTTGTATTTGGATGTTGCATTTAACAATAGAGACCGCTGGGAGTGATGGCGAAACTAGGCCAGATTGTTATTCAGTTAGGCCAATTGTGATGTCATGCAGGTGCCCGGATGGTTTTCGTCGAAGACCTGGCGTTGCACGAACATTTGCAGCTGCTGGTATTCGAGAAAGGCTTTGCTCTCGACGAGGAACCAGCCTTCACCAACATCACAACGTTGCGAAATGTCAGCAACTTCGCAAGGAAGGACTACAGGCGACGGTGGGCGGCCGCTGGTCCCGAACCAAGATAATCGGATGCATCAGGGGGATATTTCATTGGGGAGGATGATACCGGGCACGGAAGCGAGCTCTGCGCCGCTGATGCGATCCGATAGGTATCGTGCCGGAGGTTTGCCCATGGCCTTGCGGAACATAGTTATGAAACCGCTGGCGTTTTCGTACCCCAGCTCTAATGCTACCGTTTGCACGCTTTCGCCCTTCGTCAAACGTTGAAGTGCAAGGATCACATGCAGCTGCCGACGCCAGCCCCCAAAGCTCATTCCAATTTCATGCAGCAAAAGACGGCTCATGCTTCGCTCGCTCATGCCAATTCGAGTAGCCCAATCGGCCTTCGAGGTCTTGTCCGTGGGGTCGGCCAGCATCATTTCCACGAGGCGGCGCAATCGGGGATCACGCGGCATGGGCAGATGCAAGTCTTCCACCGGTGCCGCCACCAACTCATCGAGCAACGCGGCAATCAAACGGTCTTCTCGTCCACCCTGCGCGTATAACTCAGGAAACCCAGCCACCGTCAGTAGCAACTCGCGTAGTAATGGCGACACCGAAATCGTGCAACAGTTTTTCGGAAGGTCCGGTGCTGCGTCTGGCTCAACGAACAGGCAATAGCATTCCGTTTCACCCGCCCCCCGCGCCGCGTGTGGCAAATCTCCCGGTATCCATACGGCGCACTGCGGCGGCACGATCCAGACACCGTCTTCAATTTCGCAGTTGAGAATACCGCGTAGGGAGTAGATCAGCTGCGCTTTGCGGTGCTGATGCCTCGCGTTTTCCCAGTCCTTTGTCACCGATGTGGCACCTAACGCCACAACGGGGCGCGAGACGCTGTCGACGTCCCAAGGCACCGTTAGATCGGAGATTGCGATGCTAGACATGTTGTCTCGTAGAGCCTCGGATGGAAGATGAGGCTTTGGCCTAATCGGAAAATACTATGACCAACTTGCTCAATAACGTCTAGCCATTCCTTACGCCCGAGGCCTGGCTACCCCAGGAGGGGAGAGGCCAATTTTCTTGGCGACGGACAACCCGTTCCAAGGTCCTCGCGCGCTGGATCTTGTTCCACCAATGTTTGGGTCAAATAGCGGGCTCCAGCGGCAAATTCAACCTGAGCACCATCGAATGACTCAAGTAGTACGTTCACGAGGCCTGGATCAGGCCCAGCGACAGGAACGATCTATTGAAAGTACTTGGACATTGACTGCTTCTGGCCGATTCTGTTGAAAAAGTCGGATTTGCAGATCGGCTGAACTCACGCACGATCTCCACCGGAGAACCTACTCACCACATCGAGTGGTTTTCTGGCCCTTTGTTGAGCTTTGCAGCTCGGTTATTGGGTTGGTTTGAGGGTTTTTGCTTTGTGCAGACGCACCTATCCCGTAACCGGTGGCCCTTGAGAGGTAAATTTGGCCAGACGTCGTAGGTTCTGCACCGCGGCCGCCAGCGTGAACTCATCGGTCGCGCCACTCATGCCACGTAGTCGCAAGCGATCCAGTTTCAGGATGCGCTTGAGGTGGGCAAACAACATTTCGACCTTCTTACGTTCGTGGCGAGAGCGCACGTACGCAGG